>CAZPMC010000005.1:575-81789 GCA_964587755.1 uncultured Oscillospiraceae bacterium | reverse complement strand
TTCTTACTTACCCTGCCCAAAATTGTAGGCTTACCCGGCTTTACAGCAATTCCGTGAATTAGGACACCCGGCTCCCCCAGTGCATCTATAACCTTGCTGGTCTCATCCTTCATCCCCGCCGAGCTTCCGCCTGAGATCAATACAATATCAGATTCTTCTAACGCTTGCTCCGTCACGGCCTTTATACTGTCAAAATCATCTGAAACAATACCATACTGCTTAGATAATGCCCCGAGGCGCAAAACACCGGCATGGAGCATGTAGGAATTTATATCTCTCACCTGTGCTCCGGAAGGCTTCTTATCTATGCTTATAATTTCATCTCCCGTGGAAATTATTCCTACGCGAAGCTTCCTTCTGACCTGTACCGACTCTATTCCTATTGCTGCCAAAGCTCCTATTTCCTGAGGCCGCAAATTCGTTCCGGCTTTTATTACTGTCTCTCCTGCTTTTACATCATCACCTTTGAATATTACATGGTTTCCTGGCGCACTGGCCTTATTTATATAAATAAACCCGTCGTTAAGGTTTTCCGTATATTCTATCATCACCATGGCATCAGCATTCCCAGGAAGCTCCCCACCTGTAGGAACATATACCGCCTCAGCCTTAGAAAGCTTCATTGCCGGCTTCTCTCCCATTATTACCTCACCGGTCAATTTTAACTGGGCAGGTAAAGATTCTGAAGCACCGAAAGTGTCAGAAGCTAAACAGGCATATCCGTCAACAGATGAGCGGTTAAACCCTGGTATATCCTCTGAAGACTTTATATCAATTGCTACTGTTCGTCCTATTGCGTCTTCAATTTTGATACTTTCATTTTCCAGGTAATAGTTGGAAAAATGTTCTCTTATTATGCTTTTTGTCTCCTGAACACTTTTAACATCAAGCATTCCGCTTATATCCTCCAGTTTCGCAAAAATCTCCTTGTTTCGTCACGTTTAGGTGCTTCAAAAATTTCGGAGGGGCTACCCCTTTCAATAGCCTTCCCTTCGTACATCATAATAACCTCATCAGCTATATGAGCCGCTTGTGAAGGGCTATGGGTTGTAAAAACAATAGTTGAGCCACGATTTATATTTACCCTTTTTATATAGCTTTCAACCAGCTCAACACCTGACAGGTCCGTTGCCGATGCAGGCTCATCCAAAAGCACTAGCTCTGTTTCCAACACAAGGGTTCTAGCCAGGGCCACCCTTTGTGCTTCTCCTCCGGATAATGTCTGGGCGTTTACATTTAAAAATCCGCCCATTCCCACATTTTTCAGTGCTTGTTCAGCCTTTTTCCTTCTATTAGTATCAGTTTTTTCAAGACCAAGCATTACATTGTTTATTACAGAATAATCAAACATATATGAGCTTTGAGGCATATATGCAATATCAGTGCTAGCTATTGCACTATCTCCATTGTATAGAATTTTGCCCTTATATTCATTGTCCTGACCTGCCATAATCCGAAGCATCGTTGTTTTCCCTGAACCGTTAGGACCTACGACAGCGTAAATTTTACCGCTTTCAAAGGTAAGGGATTCTACGTCCACAACCTTTCTGCCATTATATATTCTCTGGATTTCATAAAGTTCTACCCTCATAAGTCCTCCTGTAGATGCTGTAGCAGCCAATTTACAAAAAAGGAAAGTAAAAGTAATACAATTCCGATAGCAAGTGCCTTGTCATAATTGCCCTTGCCTGTCTCAAGTACAATTGCCGTTGTCATAATGCGGGTTTTATATTGAATATTACCTCCAACCAGCATAACAGCTCCCACTTCAGATATTGCTCTTCCGTATCCTGCCACGAATGCAGATATTATAGGATATCTGCATTCATGGAAAAGCAGGACAAGAGTCTTTACTCGTCCAAGTCCCAAGCCTTGGCATGTTTCATTTACAGGCTTAAGTTTAAGCTTAACTGCTCCGATAGTTAATCCTGTCACAATGGGAAAAATGATTAGAACCTGTGCAATTACCATTGCCGTAGGTGTAAACAATAATTCGAAGGCACCTAGGGGACCTTTTCTGGACAGGAAAAGATACACTAATAGGCCTGCCACCACAGGCGGCAAGCCCATAAATGTACTAATAAGCCTTGTAATTAAGCGTTTACCTGTAAATTCACTGCTTCCGATAATAATACCGGAAGGTATAGCCAATATACTTGCAATCATAGTACTGATAATGGTCACCACTAAAGAAAGTGCTATTATACCATATATCTCAGCATCGAATGATGTTATCAGCTTAAAAGCTTCAATAAAGCTGTTATATATCTGTGTCATAGTGACCGTCACCAGCCTTAATTATTTCTTGTAGTTTACCTTAAATAAGCTATCGCCGTACTGGTCCTTACCAAATTCATCAATTATTTCAAGTGCTTTCTCCGATGTAATCCATTCAATAAATTTCTCAGCGCCTTTTTTGTTGATGCCTTTATGCTTGTCAGGATTAACAGCGATAATAGTGTATTGGTTCAATAAATCCGGTGCAGCATCTACGACAATTTCAATATCCAGCTGGTCCTTCATGGACAAATATGTTGCCTTATCTGTAAGAGCATAAGCCATTTTTTCATCAGCCATGGACAGCACCGCTCCCATGCCCTTTCCTGCAGAAATATACCAATCACCTTCAGGCTCAATATTTTCTGATTGCCATATGGATACTTCCTTTTTATGAGTTCCTGAGTCGTCACCTCTGGAGACAAAGGGCGATTGACTCTGTTCAATTTTCTTAAATGCCTCGCCTGCGCTAAGATTTTGATCTTTAATACCTGCAGGATCGTCCTTCGGTCCTACTACAACAAAGTAATTGTATGCCAACTCGATACGCTCCAGGCCGTATCCTTCCTCAACAAACTTTTCCTCTGCGGCTTTAGAGTGAATGAAAAGCACATCTGCATCACCGGCTTCTCCAGTCTTGATTGCCTGACCTGTTCCCTGAGAAATAATGCTGAGTGTCAAGCCTGTATCCTTTTCAAAGACCGGCTTAAGAGCATCCATCAGACCTGAATCGTTGACGGAAGTAGTAGTTGCAAGAACTACCTCTTTGTCCGCAGCACCGCAGGCTGCAAATGACATAAATAGAATTGTTACAATTGTACCTAAAAGAATTGCTTTAAAGAACGTGCTAAAACTAAGACTGCTTTTTGTGTCCCTTGACATGAAAATTCCTCCTTTTCAAACACGGAAGGCAAGAAAGTTTCCTCAGCTTGCCCTATCGTTTCAGAAACCATAGCCTCTACGCCTTAGGTTTTCCGAAATCGGAGTTGTAATGTATTTTTTTGTTTTTTGTTCTTAACTCATCTAATCCCTAGGTAATTACCGAGCGCCGAACTCACCAACAGATTATATAATATTATAATCCGAATTTCAATCAACAAACCACATCATTTGCTGCAAATATTATTTTATTTTTTAAAGATTTTCTTTACAGCCAATACTATCGGTATCGTTATAACAACAGCCACAATAGCCTCCAAAATACCATTTGTCAGTGCAACCCCAAAAATTGCTCCTGCCGCAGCGCTAACCTCAATACCCATTTTCTCGGCATATTCGGCAGCATAAAGGATATATATCATGCCTAAAACGCCGACAGTATTTGTAAGTGAACCAATAGCAGCACCAATCCCTGTCTTTACAATATCATTCTTAACAAAAGAGATCCTATAGCTGTAATAGGCGGTAATACCAATCAACACTCTCGGAAGTACTGATACCAAGGGATTGATAAATGCAAATGACAGTATTGATGTTGGATTTAAAATATTTTGAATGATGCTGAATACTCCAAAAATCAGACCAACCGTAGCACCAACGATAGGCCCCTCCAATATGGCACCGATAACCACAGGGATTTGCATGATGGTGGCTTTAGCCATGGGCAGCGGAATAAATCCAAATCCCGTAGCACCAAGCACAACCGTTATTGCAGACAGCATACCAATTACAGCAATCTGCCTTGTTCCAAACCTTCTCTTTCCAAAGACCTTTTCCAATACAATCAACCTCCCGCTCTTATTCCCAAAGGGATATAAGTCGTCATTTAATAATACTTTTTTGTTCGGTTTCAATAGAATACCGACATGAATATATATTAGCACAGTTTATTCAATTTTTATATAAAAAAATATATATTAATTTTTATCCTTTTTTTACATCCGATCCTTCCGTCTCATAATACTTTAAAATCAGTTGATCCAACTGCCTGCTCAATTTCTGGACGGCTTTTGAGCTTAATTCCTTTTGCTCAATTAATTTGTGAAGTTCAATACGGAGTTCGTCGATGTGTTCGACATCGTGGGGCTTCATGCTTCTCAAGGCTATACACCTCCCTGTACAATAAAACGGGTTGGTTTGATCTCAATAACACTTCTTACGAAATAGGAAACCTCTTACAAACACATAATTATAAATGTTTTGAACTAAATACATTATATTACATATTAATGAAATTTACAACAATATTATACATTAATTCTTATTTTTAGCCCTTCCCATAACCACCTCTACAGAATGTTTTGCTCCATCATCTTCAAGTTTTATATACCCATCAGTACAAGGTTTATTATCTACTGCCATATAAACAACACCTGTTGATACTCCGTCGGGGTTTTTTATCTCAATATGATAGCTGCTGTTTTCAAAATTATAATCTATTTCAAACCGGTCCCAGTTTCGAGGTATACATGGCTCGATATATAGCATATTTCCTTTCTTTCTAAACCCTGCAATATATTCAACCCCAATTTTATAAAGCCATCCTGCTGCTCCAGTGTACCATGTCCATCCTCCCCTGCCCACATGGGGCTGCTCCCCATATACATCTGCGGCAATTGCATAGGGCTCCCCTTTATATCTTGAGTATTCTATTTGTGTTCTAGTATGGTTTATTGGATTTATCATGTGAAACAGCTCACTTGCTGTGTCACCCATCCCAAGCTTCGTAAATGCGAGGACTACCCATGCTGCAGCATGAGTGTATTGCCCCCCGTTCTCCCTTACACCCGGCACATAGCTCTTTATATATCCCGGCTGAAGGTCCCCGTCACTGAAGGGCGGTGTTAAAAGCTTTATGACACCCTCATGCCTGTTTATTAGGTATTTCTCAACTGCACCCATTGCCTCTGTCATACGGGTTTGTTTTGCTACTTCTGAAATTACAGACCAGGACTGGGATATTGAATCAATCCTGCATTCCGTATTTTGTACTGAACCTAAGGGTGTACCGTCATCGAAATAGGCGCGTCTGTACCAGCTTCCATCCCAAGCCTCCTTTTCAATATTGTCCAACAGTTTAGAAGCTGCCTCAAAATACCTTCTTTCTCTTTCCTCATCCTTCATCATCCTGCATACGTGTATGAATTTATTTAATATACTCAACAGGAACCAGCCAAGCCATACGCTTTCTCCCTTACCCTTGTTCCCCACAGTATTCATTCCGTCATTCCAGTCACCGCTTCCAATGAGCGGCAGACCGTGGGGGCCTGTTTTAAGTGATCTGTCAATTGCCAATGCACAATGCTCATACAGGCTTGCATGGTCATTACTTTGTACAGGCTCCTCATACCTTTCATCCTCACCCTCTTCCAAGAGTCTTCCTTCTAAGAAAGGAACCTGCTCATTCAGAATGGAAATGTCAGCAGTTTTCTCTACATACTCACACGTGACAAATGCCAGCCAAAGCAAGTCATCCGAATACCTGGTGCGGATTCCCCGTCCCTTTTCTGCATGCCACCAATGCTGCACATCTCCTTCTTTAAATTGCCTTGAGGCATGGAGTAATATCTGCCTTCTCGTAAGGGCAGGCCACGTATTCAAAAGGGCCATACTGTCCTGAAGCTGGTCCCTGAAGCCATATGCCCCGCCAGCTTGATAATATGCCGTTCTTGATAACATCCTGCATGCAACAACCTGGTACATAAGCCAGCTATTGATAATGGTATCGTAGGAGTCGTCCGGAGTGTGTATTTGGATAACCCCAAGTCTTTTTCTCCAATACTCCTTGACACGCTCAAGCTCACTTGTTGCATAATCAGGGTTTATAAATTTTTCTGCCTGCTTATATGCCTGCTGTTCAGATGAAGTATTTCCGAGTATAAATACAACTGTGGTTTTCTGCTGAGGCTCAAGTACTATTCTGCCGCTTACTGCCGCACAGGGATTAACCCCTGCCCCTACTGTCCCCGAAGGCTTGCCTCCTGCTCCTAAAAATAAATCTCTGTCCCCGCAGAAGGATTTTTCTTCTATACTCGTCCCTATAAAGCTTATCCTTTCTTTAAAATCACGGGAAAATTTATTTTCTATGAAAAGCAAGCCGTTATTGCCCTTACGGGTCACTATATACGGAGAAGTCAAATTTTCATCGGTTCCCAGGACAGGCCTGGTATAATAGGTTATAGATAAGTTTCTTTTTTTATCAGTGAGGTTAGCAATCGAAATAATACATACTTTAACCTGAGAATCCAAGGGCACAAACATAGTCAATGCCTGCTCAAGCCCGAAGCAGGTATGCTCGAACCTGCTGTAGCCGTGACCGTATGTTATGGTATACAGCCCTGTATCACCCGCTGGCATTGGTGTTATACTCCATAAATTTCCTTCATCCGAATCGGATATATAAAACACCTCTCCCTGAGTATCTGTAACCGGGTCGTTAGCCCAGGGAGTAAGCTTATACTCACGGCTGTTTTCAGCCCATGTATACCCGCCGCCGCTTTCGGTAACAAGAAAGCCAAAGTTTTTTCCGGCTACAATATTTGACCATGGCGCCGGAGTACGCATCCCATTCTCAAGCAAAATCACATATTCTTTACCATCCTCAGTAAATCCGCCGATTCCGTTAAAAAACCTGAGCTTTTTGTAAATGTCACGGTTTCGTATGGGGGCAGTCAGCTCATTACTTTCCGCTTTTCTGATTGATATTGAAGTATCCAGGGTTATTGACCGCTTCGCAGCTTTTATCTGACTTCTAAACCTTTCAACACTTTCTTTTACAACCAGTCTGGCAGCAGTATAAAAAAGAGCTATTTGGGATTCATCTAGGGATGAGCTGTTCCTAATAAACACTCCGCCTTTGGTATCCGCTAGCTCCCTTGCATGGCTCTGGGCTATTGTATTTAATACTTGATCATTGAGAGGCTTAAAATATCCCTCTTTTTTATTAATCAGAATAACCAAATCAACGAAAATCCCCTTCACCCGCCAGTACTCATGCCCCTTAAGAGCCCACCTGACAGTTTCTATATCCTCCATTTCATTGACCTCAACTAAAATAATCGGAAGGTCACCTGAAATACCGAAGGACCACAAGTCTGATTGAGAGCCGGTGTTTTCGATAATATATTTTTCATAATTTCTCTTAAATGAACTTGTGAAGAGAATAAAAGGTAAAAGCTCTAGGTAACTTTCCGTCTCATGGGCATCAAGCCCCAAATATCTTGCCTCCACCTGGCTTCTCGTCCAGGACAGTTCAAACATTCTCTCTGCCGTTTTCATATCCATGTACTTTTCAGCAAGCTCCAAAGCATATTTCCTTGTTTGAGCAACTGCTGTTGTAAATGATATTTTAACGGTTTTACCCGGCTCTATCCTGACACGCCTCCGCAAACACATCACCGGGTCAAGAACGGCTCCTGCACTATTGCTGACAGGTTGATCCGGATCAAGGGCTACAGGGTTTGAAATATCACGGTTTCTTCCAATGAACTTCATCCTGTCTGTCTCATACTGCAAACCACCAATGGCATTTTCCTCTTCAACTGCCATCGTGTGTAATAGCCACAATGTTTTTGCACCTTTACTTCTGTGCCGTCTTGTGGCAAGAAGACACTTGTATTTATTTACATACTCAGTCTTTACAAACAGCTTACTAAACGCAGGATGAGCAGCGTCTTCATTAGCACGAGTGAGTACAGCCTCAAAGAAGCTTGTCACCTCAACAATTCTCACATGCTGGCTATGATTAGTAATAGATACTCTTCGAATCTCTGCATCATCCTCAGGTGATACCGTAACCTCCGTATATGTCTCAATATTTCCGTCCCTTCTGTTAAATTCAGCTTTATCGGGAGAGAAAACAGCCTTGTACTTTTCAGGCTCCTTGAGATTCGGTTCGTATGTTGCAGACCATGCTGTGTTTGAATTTATGTTCTCTATGAAAATATAAGTCCCGTCTTTTTTAAGATAGTCTCCATGCCAGCGGTTTATTGAGATATCCTCCACAACACTGTAGCCCGAACCTCCGTCAGTAAGCATTACGGAATACTGACCGTTAGAGAGTATATGTGCATTTGGCGGCAATGTGTCTGGTACACCAAAGGTTCTGATTGCCTCTGTATGGCCTTGCTCCATTTTTCTTTCCGGCAAAGTATACTCTTCTTTATGCTCCATCGTATAGATTGCTTTCGCATAGCTTCTTTCCTGCAAAAGCAGTTCTGCAGATTTTATAACGGGGTCGGAATGAAATCGCTTCTGCAATATGTCAGAGTTGAAAAAGTTGTTAAGGGCAGCTAAATTCATCCCCTGGTGATGAGCCATAAAGCTCTTGACTATACGGTATTGCACGTTTCTCTCAAGCCTTGAGGGAGTGAAATCTATAGCCTCATAATACCCCCACTTTGCATCCATTCCCAAATGGGCCAGTGCCTTTAAGTTTTCTACAGCATCTACCGGCTCGACACACAGTGCGAGCAGTGTAGCATAGGGTGCTACCACCATATCGCAGGCTAAGCCCCTTTTAAGACCCAGTTCGGGGACCCCAAATGCTTTGTATTGGTAGTTAAGGTTAAAGTCAAAAGCGCTGTAGCCCGATTCGGAAATTCCCCAAGGTATGCGTCTAAGCTTTCCATACCTCTTTTGTAATTTGACGGCATGGGAATAAGTTTCATCAAGAATGGTATTTTCATAATTTCGCATGATTAGAAGAGGCATCATGTATTCAAACATTGTACCGGTCCATGAAATAAGTGCCTTTCCTCCGTCAACCAACGTCATCTTTCTCCCCAGCCTGATCCAATTTCTTCTGTCAACTTCCCCACGGGCTATGGCAATATAGCTTGCCTGCCTGGATTCCGAAGCCAGCAAATCGTAATATGATTTGCTTATCTGTCCGTCTTCAACATTGTATCCGATTGCAAAAAGCATTCTCTTTTTGTCAAAAAGAGGTGAGAAATCAGTATTGTCAATTAAGCTTGTGATTCTTTGTATCAGTTGGTTAAATCTTTCCACGTAGCCTTCAATGTACTCACAAGCCGACTGTAGCCTCACTTGTGCATTTTGAAGATTTCCCCTTTTTTCTCCTGCCGGCATTTCTGACCATGCCCGTAAAAATAATTTGTAGCGATAAGCCAGCTCCTTAATTGAACCAGGCTTATCTATCTGCTTAAACAAATCCGGGGATTTACCTGCCATAGTATTTGCTAAATCACTGTCTCCAATATATGGATAAAGCGCAGCGATTTGCACAGACAGCATATTAAGCATATTCGTCAGCTTAGAACTCCAACCGCCCCAGTCATTTTTTTCACAGACACCTGTAGATGCAAGCCACATTTCAGCTTCCTTTATTGTCGAAGCCCATACTGAAGGAACAGTATTTTCATCCTGTGATAGCTTATTTAGCCTCCCCACCAAACCTTCAGGAAGCTCAAGGCTATTTTCCTTACACAGCAGTATAATTGTATCATTAAGACCTGAAGCCAATGCAGGATTCAGCACCGGTTTATTCATATACTCTATAAGCCCTGCTTTAACCACCATCATATATCCGACAAGATTGCCGCTGTCCACTGTAGATATATACATTGGCTTTAATATTTCAAGGGTAATCGTATTGTACCAATTGTAGAAATGCCCCTTCCATTTCTCCATTTTTTCAAGAGTAGAAATTATATTTTCAAAGCGGCTTACCATTTCCAAAATACCTATATAGCCTAAGTCACAGGCACATAATACCGATAGTAAAAGTAGACCGATATTTGTGGGGGATGTCCTGTGAGCCAGTCCTTTTGGCGGGTCCTCCTGATAATTATCAGGAGGCAAATAATTTTCTTGCTCCACCGCAAAATCTTCAAAATATCTCCAGGTCTTTCTTGATATGCTTCTGAGCATTGCAATGTCATCTTCATTAAGCTTATGTTGTTTCTTTACACAGGGCTTACTAATCAAGTATGTAGCAAAGGGTCCGGTAAACCATAAAATAGCTATGAGTAGCGATATATAAGCGCTAATGGTTGAGATTTGCAATGAAAGCAAAACAATTGCAAAAGATGCCGGAAAGTTAATCCACATCTTTCGTAAAAAACTTCTTAAATTATTTTTTGTGCCTGCCTCAACATCCGCTGCGGTCACCCACTCCAGCATATTTCTACGGGTTATTGTCACCCTGATAATAGTTCTGATAATAGCATCCAGCATTAAATAAGCCTGATACGGCATAAACATAAAAAGCAGCAAGGACTGATAAACCGCGGCTTTAACTCCGGTAATAATGGTCGAATTATTGTGTGACTGCCTAAATCCCAGATTCCCTGAAAGCAGTGAATTTAAAAAACCGACAGTAATGGGTAAAATGGTTACAAATGCCCCATAACCTGCCCATACAAGTACACTTCCTGGAAGCAAGGCTATTCCGGTAAAAATAAGCATCAACAGTGAGGGATAAAGAAGGCTTCTTCTAAGATTGTCAAAAATTTTCCACTTGGATAAAAATGAAAGATTATTTACGACACGTTTTCCGCTTGCATCAGTTACGATGCTCCCAAGCCATGGTAAGAGCTGCCAGTCGCCCCGTACCCATCTGTGCTGCCTTGCTGAATAAGAATTGTATCTTGAGGGGTAGCCATCCACCAGCTCAATGTCACTTACCAGGCCTGCACGCAGGTGGCACCCCTCCAATAAATCATGACTTAATACCGAGTTTTCAGGTATTCTTTCGTTAAGTACCTTTATAAATATATCAACTTCATATATTCCTTTTCCCGTAAAAATACCTTCATCAAAAATATCCTGATATATATCAGATACGGCAGTAGTATAGGGGTCAATACCACCCTGGCCTGCAAAAATTTTTGTAAATGGGGAGCGATTCGCCTCTGTTATTGATACACTAATTCTTGGCTGCAGCAATCCAAACCCCTCCGCCACCAGCCCTGTTTTTTCGTTAAGTACAGCCTTGTTCAAAGGGTGGGCAATTGTGCCTATAAGCCTTCTTGCAGCTCCCATGGGAAGATTTGTGTCAGCATCAAGAGTGATAACATACTTTATTTCAGGCAGTTTTGAAATATCTCCTGTTATAATGCTAAAGCCTGTATCATCAGCACCTCTTAAGAGCATGTTGAACTCAACTATGGCACCCCTTTTCCTCTCCCAGCCCATCCACCTGTTCTGAGACTCATTGTAAGTTCTTTTTCGGTGCATATAGTAAAATATATGATGCTCACTGGGTGAATACTTTTTGTTAAGATGGGCTACTCCCTCAACTGCTGCTTTTATTATAGCATCATCATCATCTCTTACCTCTTGATCCGAGTCCTTAAAATCTCCCACAAGGGCAAAGAAAAGATTTTCATCTTTGTTTGCAAGGTAGTAAACCTCAAGCTGAAGTAGCAGTTCTTTCACTCGCGAAGGACTTGTCAATAAAGTCGGGACAATCACAAAAGTCGACAACTCAGGGGGTATTCCTTGGTTAAGCTCCAGCTTAGGTAGTTTTGTCGCCCTGAAAATATTGCAAAAAAGCGTATTTACTAAATTAATGGCTAGCTCACTGCTGGGAATGATGACTAAAATACCTGCAAGAATACAATAAAAAATTGGCGCAGCTTGGCTGTGGGTATAGGCATAATACATTAAAAAGGTAACAAGAAAGGCAGTTAAAAATACAATCAGGGCTGCATATAAAAATCTCGGCTTACTAAAAGAAGCGAAAGGGTTTTTCCACTGACTTCTCACCAGACTCTCAAGTTTACCCAATAGTATCCTGCGCCCTTTTCCCAACAAATAATAGCCAACGTGGCTTTTAGGTAAGCTTGCGTCACCTGCCAGGCAACAATCTATAACTTTATTTGCAACATTTATTTCGCTGATCCTGTAAGCCCTTGCAAGCTTTTCAACCTCGTGCCTGTAGTAGTCTCTTGATTCAAAGTCCATCTGTCTATAAATCCCGCAAGGGTCTTGAGCTAATATTTCTTCTACTTTACACAGTTCTTCAAAAATGTCAGCCCAATCTATTTCCGATATGAGTCTTAAGGCTGTAACTGAATTTCCTATGGATACTTGCATTTCAGCCTGCAGCCTGTGCTCAAGATCCGTAATTGCTTCTGTGGACGTATTGTTTTCCTTAAGCTTTTTATCAAGCAAAGCTGTAACTGTAAACCAGCCCTTTCCGCTTTTTCTTAGCTTTTGTAAAAGGTGCTCCACAAAGGACGGAGAAATTACTTCCATTTTATTCAAAACTTCCATCAGCATTGAGTTGATTTGCTGCTCGTCCAGCTCATGAGAGGACAAATACGCAGCTATACTCTCTGCTCTGCGCCATTCGTTACGGGATGAACCAACTAAACCGCATACGTTTCTAATGCTGTCAATAAGTGCGATGCGCAGCATCAGTGGAAAAGCCCACAGCTCTCCCATTGATAGCAGTGTTTGGGACTGATAAGCATTTATAAAATCCGTAATCCTCTTTGTGTCTATACGCCCATCAGAATGAGCTACCAGCTCAAGTGCTATTGCATATATCCTGGGATAACCCTTCAGATACCCTCCTTTTAATACTGGAAGTCTTGTGAATTGGCCTCTTGAAAGATTTTTGCGTATCAGCTTGACCTGTTCTTCAATAATATAAAAATTGTCAAGCAGCCATTCCGCAGCAGGAGCCACTGGAGAACCGTCCCTGATGTCTTGATTGTGAGTTTTGTATACAGCTGTTATGGAAGCATAGTTTTCATTAAGCTTTCGTATTAACCAGTGAAAGCTCCTGGCCGATTTCCCAACCGGATGGTTTCTTGCTATTTGCTCTGCATATCTCTTGAGCTCTTCTGGTGCTAGAATGCTTCCTTTCTCCTTAGTTATATGCTCTGCCTTTTGCGATGCAATAACCATCAACAGATAGGCTATAAAGCCCACTAATACAGCATAGGATGCTACAATTAACAAACTCATTAAAAAGTATCACCATTTTCGTGAAATTTTGTTGCGCTTTATATGATACCCTAATTAGCTGATATTCATAATACAGTCCAAATAATCCCATATGGTTTCTTTAAAATAACAGATCAAATTTTAAAGGTCATTGTATAAATTTTTCATTTAAGCCCCCCACTTCCTTGGTTACCACAAATATTACATGGAATTGGGGGGAGGCGTCTGTTAAAATAGCGGTAAATAAGCCGAATCTCCAAAAGGAGTACGGGGGATGAAATTTCAGGAGGCACAATACATTTTGGCTTCCTTATGGGTGAATCTCGTAATGAGTAGGGGTACCTTAATCCGAACCCGACAACTAACCTCGGAGGCTATAAGGGGGAAAAGAAAATGTATTTGCGTAAAAAGGCAGCTGCGTTTATTTCAATCGCACTGCTGTCAACCATGTTATTTGCTAATACGGCTTTTGGCGCCAGCTATACAGTGCAAAAAAATGACTCTCTATATAAAATCGGGTTAAAATTCAACACTTCTGTAGCAGCAATAAAAGCCGAAAACAATCTGAAGGGTGATACCATCTATCCCGGACAGGTGCTCAGCATCAATACCGGAGCTTATACCGTCAAATCAGGCGATTCGCTGTATTTAATAGCTATGCGCCACGGAATCACGGTTGATGCCCTTAGAAAGGCAAACAACAAATGGGACAATATGATATATCCCGGCCAAAAGCTTGTTATCCCATCAAATAACAGCTCCGGCGGGGGAGCATCTTCACAGGGCAAGCCGGTGGTATCCTATACCCAGGCAGAACTGGACTTGCTCGCAAGACTGATCAGAGCAGAGGCTGAAAGTGAGCCCTATGCCGCTCAGGTAGCTGTTGCTTCTGTTGTTGTAAACAGAATTAAAAGCAACCAATTCCCTGATACCATTTCGTCGGTAATATATGAAGTAAGCAATGGTTACTACCAGTTTACGCCTGTGGAAAACGGCTGGATTAATAAACCAGCTACAGCTCAGGCGAAAAAGGCTGCACTGGAGGCGTTAAATGGTAGCGATCCGAGTAATGGTGCCCTGTTCTACTTTGATGACAGTGCCACAAACAAATGGCTATGGTCAAAACCGATAACAGCCAGAATAGGACGAATGGTTTATGTTTATTAGTCAAGTCAGTTGAAAATGGCTATTGCCTGTAATATAGTATTAGTAAATGATACTATGTTCAAATGGGAGGCATAACCATGGAAAAGCTGATAGACAGGTTTATAAAATATGTGAAGATTGATACTCAATCATGCTTTGATGCCGGTACCCATCCGAGTACCGGCTCTCAGCATGAGTTTGCACAAATACTTGCAGCAGAATTAAAAGAGATCGGTTTAGTTGATGTTAATGTAAGCGAATACTCATACGTCACCGCGACTCTCCCTTCCAATATTGACCACCCATCGCCGGTCATAGGCTTTATAGCCCACATGGACACAAGTCCTGAGATGACAGCCAAAAATGTGAAACCAAGAATAATCAAAAAGTATGACGGGAAAGATATTTTACTTAATGAAGAAAAGCAAATTGTTATGCGGGTAAAAGAGTATCCGTCCTTGTTAAAGTGCGTGGGGCACGATCTTATTGTCACAGACGGCACCACTCTTCTTGGCGCCGACGATAAGGCAGGTATTGCCGAAATCATAACTGCAATGGAATATCTTATAGCACATCCTGAGATAAAGCACGGTAAAATCCGCATATGCTTCACTCCCGACGAGGAAATCGGCGAAGGTGCTGATTATTTTGATATTGAAGGCTTCGGAGCAGATTTTGCTTATACTGTTGACGGTGATGCCATGGGAACATTTGAGTATGAATGCTTTAACGGAGCATCCGCAACGGTTACAATTAACGGCATAAATATCCATCCTGGAAGTGCAAAGGGAAAAATGTTGAACTCCATTTTGATCGCATCAGAGCTGAACGGTATGCTTCCGGCTGTCGAAGCTCCTGCGCATACAGAGGGCTACGAGGGATTTTACCATCTAACTGACATAGCCGGGAATGTTGAAAAAACTGTAATGAAATATATTATTAGAGACCACGACCTTGATAAGTTTAACGCTAAGAAAGACAGGCTTTCAGCAATTGCCGGATATCTTAATGAAAAGTACGGTGAGGGTACTGTTGTACTATCAATAAAAGATACGTACTACAACATGAAGGAAAAAATATTCCCTGCCAACCGGCATGTAGTGGAGCTGGCTGTGACTGCTATAACCCAAAGCAACATTGCTCCTGTTATAAAGCCCATCAGAGGTGGTACAGACGGTGCAAGACTGACATATATGGGACTTCCTACACCAAACCTCTTTACAGGAGGCGGCAATTTCCACGGAAGATATGAATATGCCTCTGCCACCGAAATGGCAAAGGCTGTTGAGGTAATTGTAAAAATTTCTGAGCTGGCAGCCAAGTAATAATCATTCATTTCCGAAATTCATGCACAGGGATGCATAATTATATCCGGCTATAGTTATGTCATCCCTGTTATGCAACATTACTAAGATTCTGCCTTAAAGTAAGCCTGCCCCTGAATAGCCTGTTTTTAACAATTGACATGGGCTTATCTAGAAACTCCGCTATCTGCTTATAAGACATACCCTTCTGATGATACATAACTATTGGCAGCCTATATATCTCAGGCAGCTCATTTATTGCATCAATAAGCTTTTGACCTAGCTCCTTGTTCAGATAATATTCTTCAGGCGAAACACCGCTGCCCACAAAGTTTTCTACTTCTTCAAGAGGAACTGAATGAACCCGTTTGCGCCTTAAATAGTCCAGGCAGATATTTGCGGTGACCTTAGAGCACCAAGTAGAGAACATATACTTACTATCGTATTTAGACAAGGATTTAAATATTTTTATGTATGTTTCCTGCACAAGATCATTTACCTCATCACTATCCTGGGTATACCTGTAAGCAATCTTAAAAATGAGTCTTTTATATCTTTCTATCAACTCGGAAAATGAATTTTCATTGCCCTCCAGGCATTCAGTCACCAGCTCCCGGTCAGTTTTTTTCACTTATTCACAACCTCCCTTTCTTTATGTTGTAAGTTAATTCTAATAGAAAATCCCTCCATACGCTTCCGCCATATG
The DNA here is from genome assembly GCA_964587755.1 of uncultured Oscillospiraceae bacterium. Lineage (GTDB taxonomy): Bacteria > Bacillota > Clostridia > Acetivibrionales > DTU013 > CAZPMC01. The sequence goes on along the minus strand of CAZPMC010000005.1, from coordinate 65,499 downwards.
GGGGGATTTTTTATGGCCTGATGGCCTGTTTTTATACTGTCCGATTGACCAGGCAGGTTGGGATTAAGTTCACAAAGGTTCAATTACACCAGCTTCTCTTGTATTGCCATGGCAATAGCCTCAGTCCGTCTTGATACACCAAGCTTTGACAAAATATTGCTAACATGAAATTTAACAGTTGATTTGCTTATTATCATCTTTTCTGCTATTTCAGCATTGCTGAGTCCATCTATCATCAAAAGCAGAACTTCCTTCTCCCTGTCAGTTAAATCTATAGAGGGGCTGTTTCTGCGCCCCGACGCATTTATTAATGCCTGGGTAGCCTCCGGTGCAAGAGTGGGGCGGCCTAACATAGCCGAATGAATTGCATCGGCAAGCTGATCTGCAGATACATTTTTTAAAAGGTATCCGATTGCTCCCGCCGAAAGAGCATCCTCAACAAGATTATCCTCTTTGAAGCTGGTCAGTACTATGACCCTGATATCAGGGAATTTCTCCCTTATAATTTTTGTCGCCTTCGCTCCATCCATTTGAGGCATTACAAGGTCCATCAAAACAATGTCAGGCTGACTAACAGCGCATGCTTCCACAGCTTCCCTCCCGTTTGACGCCTCTCCGACCAGCTCGAATTCGTCAAATACCTGTAAAAATGCTCCAAGGCCGCTTCTAACAACACTATGGTCGTCAACAATTAGAATTTTAATCTTATCAGCCGCCATATTCTTAAATCCCCCATTCATAAATAACTATTCCTTATTATTTTTATCAGACCAGATTAAGCAAACAGTGGTTCCTTCACCTTCTTTCGAAACCAGCGTAAGAGCAGCCCCGATATCCTCTGCCCTCTCGTTCATAATACTGATACCAAGGTGCTCAGAGGTAACCTTGGACTGATCAAAGCCCTTTCCGTCATCTGTTATGCACAATCTTGCCTCAATATTACCTCCGCCCTTACTGACATTTAGCTCAACCTGAGCAGACTTTGCATTGGAATGCTTTGCAATATTGTTTAATGCCTCCTGGGCGATTCTGTAAAAAGATATTTTAATCTCTACCGGCAGCTCGTAAGATGCGTTTATGCTGAGTGTCACCGGTATTCTTGCCCTTCCGGTAACGGCCTCGGAAAGCTGCCTTAGAAGCTCTCCTAACTGTGCTTCCACAAGGGTGGCCGGTCTAAGCTCAAACAGAAGCGTTCTCATTTCTGCAAGAGCTCCCCTGGTTAACTGCTTTATTTCATCAAGCCTTTTTAATCCATTCTCCGGACTTTTCTCCCATATCTTCGGCAGAACCTCGGCGATGAGGCTTGCTGAAAACAGCGTTTGTGTCACGGAATCGTGTAGATCCCTGGCAATCCGGCTTCTTTCTTCTGCTACCGCCATCTCCGCCGCTTGCTTTCTAAGCTTTGCATTCTCAATAGCAAGTGCCGCTTGATCTGCAAAGGTTATTGCTAAATCAATATCGTCCTTAGTTATACTTCTTGCTTCCTTTCCCTCTTCTCCTTTCATGTAAAGGGCTATGCCGCCATAAATCTCCCCGATGCATATAAGCGGTACTGCTATTATTCCTTCGCAATTAAGACACATCCCATCCGGGTCGTCATTGGCGACAACAGGCTTCCTTCCCAAAAAAGCCTTTCCGTGGAAGCTTTTTTTAGCATCGAGAATGGCTGCCTTTGGAACAAGTCTTGGCAAATTTGATGCAGCCTCAACCACAAGGGTCTTTCTGTCGGCGCTTAATTTATATATTGCCGCAGAATCAGCACTTAATATCCTGGCAGCCTCTTTTGTTATGAAGTCAAGAATTTCTTCAAGGGAATGGTTGGAATTTAAAACTGCAAGTATGTCCCTTAAGGCTTCTGCCACATGTCTTCTCTGTTCGTCCTCCAGATGCCTGCGCTTTTCCTCCTTGTAAAGACGGGCATTCTCTATGCCAATAACAGCGCTTGGGGCAAACATATTAAATATTCTTTCGTCCTCCGAGTCAAACTCATTCTTGTTTCTGCTGAAGGCTGCAATAGCACCCACAGGTTTTGTTCCTGCCAGAAGTGGCACACAGATGCAGTTATGCATACCGGTAATGCTGATAATTTTACCCTCTGGCTTTTTATCTGCTTGTGAATAATCAATTATAACCGATTCGTTTTGCTTTAGGCTGCCGCCAATCTGCGAACCGTCAACAGGCAGCTTAAGGCCTAAAAGACCGTCATGCTGTTCTCCTGAGAAAACCGACAGCACCAGGTTCTCACCATCTACAAGAAAAACTGCAGTATAGTGGGCATTTGTCAATCGTCTTGCCTCATCTGCAATAAGCTTTAACACCACATCCAGCTCCAGCCTGCTGGTGATAGCCTGCTGGATGTTAAACAAAGTCCTAATCTCATCCGCCTTCTTAACAGTTTCATTGTACAGTTTGGCATTTTCATATTCTATGGCAGCCTGATTTGCAAATGCCAACCCTGGCTCAATATGATACTCCTTGTAATAACCCGCCTGATTATGATTTAGTACCAATAAGCCTATTACATTATTCTTTGAGATCATCGGCAGGGCCATTATGCTGCCGTCAATCAGGACGGGCTTTTTACCCGAAACCAGCGTATTTATTGCAGATACAGGAAGTGCTATTTCACTTAGCGGCATATTAAGCCTAGACCTATACGCGATAGCTTTCATTTGCGTGCCTGACAATGTATATATACCGGCAGCGTCATATCCTATTATATTGCTTAACTTATCTAAAATCGCTTCCAGCAATGGTCTAATCTCCATCGTTGAGGAAACGAGGTTTGACACGTCAAGCAATGTTGTCAGAAGCTTTGCGTTGTGCTTAATTTCTCCTGAATGAGCTTTGTTTTTCATAATCCCTCACTATTAGATTTTCAACACAGTTTTTTTAATTGTATCCCAATTCACAATTCCCTGTCAAAGCTAATAGAATATACAAGAAGTATTTTACATATTAGACTGGAGCAATGATATGCAAGTATTATCCCTTGGTTCAACGGGCCCTGACGTACGGCTAATTCAGAGCCTGCTAAACAGAATAGGCTACAGCTTAGGAGCTGTAGACGGAATATTTGGAAGCATGACCTTTCAGGCAGTAACAGATTTTCAGCGCAATAACGGCTTAACGCCTGACGGGGTGGTAGGACCTGCCACATGGCGCGTCCTTGACAGGCTTCTAACAGGATATGATACATACACCGTACAGGCAGGTGATACAATATATAACATTGCCAGGGCTTATAGAACCACAGTAAATGCAATAATTACCGCAAACCCCTCTGTCAATCCGAATATGCTTATGATTGGACAGAGACTTATAGTGCCTTACGGAATTGATGTTGTTACACTGGACGTAATGCCGACTTATGAAATTGTGGAGCGGCAGATACGCGGTCTTTCCGCACGGTATCCTTTTTTGGAAACAGGATCTATCGGTCAAAGTGTCATGGGAAGGGAGCTTTTCTACATACGGCTTGGAAGGGGCAGCAATGAGGTTTCATATAATGCTTCACACCATGCAAATGAGTCTATTACTACACCGGTTCTTATGAAATTTGTTGAAGATTACGGGAAGGCATATTCAGAGGGCAGAAATATTTTAGGCTACAATATCAGGGAGTTATTCGATCTGACGAGCATATACATTATCCCTTTGGTAAACCCCGACGGAGTAGACCTGGTGGCATATTGGCCCACATACAGTGACCCCGAGTTTATGCAGGCTGCAAGACTTAATACAACGGGGCTTCCCCTTCCGAGTGTGTGGAAGGCGAATATCCGTGGTGTTGATTTGAACTTGAACTACCCGGCAGAATGGGAAAGAGAAAAGGAAGAGGAGATTGAGGCAGGGATAACAAGTCCCGGCCCCAGAGATTTCGGTGGAGATGCACCTTTGTCCGAGCCGGAATCAAGAGCTATGGTAGAATTTACTTCCTCCCATAATTTCAGAATAGTCATCGCTTTCCACACTCAAGGCAGAGTCATATACTGGCAATTTATGGACTATGCACCACCCCGTGCCCTGACTATTGCAAACCAGTTTGCCGCAATAAACGGTTATGCTGTTGAAGCAGGTACACCCGAGGCTGCATATGCCGGATACAAGGATTGGTTTTTACAGGAATTCAGAAGACCGGGCTACACTATCGAAGTTGGATTAGGTGTAAACCCAATACCCGTTGGACAGCTACCCGGTATTTACAATGAAAATCTCGGTGTATTATTGCTTGGTGCAGTAGTTTAGCTTAATAATAATAAAACTTAAGGCTTCTACTCATGTTTAAGCTTCATCTTAGCCTTTTCAGCATATCTTTTAATCTTTAAGGTGGTAGTTTTTATAAACTCGCTGTCTCTTATTGTAAATTTGCTAATGCGCTTATATAGAGGCATATCTTTGTTCGCATTTTTAATAGCATCTGATATTATTTTTCTTATATCCTCAGCCGACGGAGTCTTAAGCTTAAGCTTCTCCTTAATCGCTTCAAGGTTTGGCCGTATATGTGCGCCTACCATAGTCTCACCTGATTTTTCATCTTCGTACCCTTCAACCATGGATTCAAGCACATAAGGGCTTCTGTTAATATATGATTCGACTTCCTCAGGGAAAATATTTTTTCCGTTCTTGGTGACAATTACATTTTTAAGTCTGCCGGCTACATAATAAGCGCCTCTTTCATCAACCCTACCTAAATCACCTGTATAGAACCATCCGTCCTTGAGACAATTTTTTGTTGCTTCCTCATTTTTATAATAACCAAGCATAACATTTTCGCCCTTGACAACAATTTCACCAATACCATTATCATCTTTATTTTCAAGCTTTACTTCTACTCCTGGTAAAGGCAGTCCTATGGATGCATTGCCGTAAAAATTGTCTCTCTCGCCGATGACAAGCGGCGAACATTCTGTCAAACCATACCCTTGAAGCACTTTAAATCCCATATTGATAAATCCGTTTGAAACCTCAGGGCTGATGGCTGCTGCGCCTGTGATAATCAATCTCAGACTTCCTCCAAAATTTTCGTGGATACTGTTAAACATAGTACGACTTATATCAATTCCTGCTCTCCTAAGCCCCTTAGCCACCATAATCATTATCTTGAGCAGCGTAGTCAAGCCTTTTGTTTTAGCAGCCTTATCCCAGATTTTTTTGTACATGTTTTCTAGCAAAAGAGGCACTGATATAAGAATAGTGGGCTTTACCTCAAGAAGATTTTTTTGTATGTGCTTAAGTCCTTCATTGAAGGCTATAGTACCACCACAGTTGATAATTGCTAAAAATCCGAGGGTACACTCATAAGTGTGATGCAACGGTAGAATTGAAAGAGAAATATCCTCACTGTCAACATGAACTGTTTTTAATACAGCCATTATATTTGAGCAAATATTTTTTTGTGATAGCATAACACCCTTTGCCAGGTCAGTTGTGCCTGAAGTAAACAGAAGAACACCCATTGCTTCATTGTCTATCTTATACCCGTCAAGGTCTGCTTTCCCCTCCGCAATAAGCTGTCTTCCCATCTTAATAAGTCCCTTCAAGGATAAAAAATCCTCTGTGTCGTAATCTAAGTCCATATCAATAAAATACTTAACCGAGCTTATGCTATTCTTTACAGATAAAATATCCTTTTGGTAACGACCGGAAAAAATAAGAGCTGATGCCTCACCTCTCTGCAAAAGGTTACCCTTCTCCGCCACGGGCAGCTCTTTATCAAGAGGTAATACAACACCTGTATGATTGGTCACGGCAAGATAAGAAACACACCATTCATACCGGTTCTCTCCCAAAACGGCAATAAAGCTGTCTCTCAGCCCCAGGGAAACTAAAGCTGCCCCAAGAGCATCTACATCATTTTTAAAATGATTGTAAGTAATGCTTTTTAATGTTTTATTCTCGTCTTTAATCCAAAAAGCTGCCTTTTCTCCGAAAGAAGATGCACTTTGTTCAAGAAGATCTTTAAAATCCTTAATATGCTTTACATCATACAGGGGCTTTTGTTTCATTTTAATATTCACTCCATACTATTATTAAAGCTTCATGTAAACTATACTACCACATTGTTTAACACATATCACTATTATCTTTATTATTTTCTATCACGTTCCTTCTTAAATGCTTCTTTTCTTGATAATTATATTTTACTGTTATATTATGTTCATACGTTAATACAATCATGAACACAGGATTTACCAAAGGAATTATTTATTATGATGAAAATGGAAGACATTGTTAATATGCTAGCCCTAGGCAGCAAGGACGAAATAGAAGCAGTTATTTCACATTTCGCTTCATCCTCTCAAGACGAGCAGGAAGCACTATTTGCTTCTGCCTTAGAGAAAAAACGCAAATATTACGGTGATAAAATATTCTTCAGAGGGTTGATAGAAATAAGCAATTATTGCAAAAATGATTGCTTGTACTGTGGCATAAGAAGAAGCAACCAAAATGCCAGACGATACAGGTTATCACATGGAGAGATTTTAGACTGCTGCGCCGTGGGCTATAAACTTGGTTTTCGCACCTTTGTGCTGCAAGGTGGAGAGGATCCTTTCTTTACTGATGAGCTGATGTGCGATCTTATATCTGAAATTAAGCACCGTTACCCTGAATGCGCTGTAACGCTGTCCCTTGGGGAAAGAACAGATGAAAGCTACAGGAAGCTTTATAATGCCGGTGCCGACAGGTATCTTCTCAGACACGAAACGGCAACCGAATCTCACTATAATCTCATCCATCCAAAGGAAATGAGTCTTGCCAACCGTATTCATTGCCTAAAAACATTGAAGGAAACAGGCTTTCAGGTAGGTGCTGGCTTTATGATAGAATCCCCTTACCAGACCTTTGAAAATCTGGCAGCCGATTTAATTTTCCTAAGGGAGTTAAAACCCCATATGGTAGGGGTGGGGCCATTTATCCCCCATAAGGACACTGCTTTTGCAAAAAACAAGTCGTCAGATGCAGATCTTACACTTGTTATGCTGGCTCTTATCCGCATTATGCTACCTAAGGTATTGCTGCCTGCGACAACTGCACTTGGCACAATCGACTCCATGGGGCGTGAAAAAGGTTTCCGTGCCGGTGCCAATGTTGTTATGCCAAATCTTACTCCCGTCTCTCACCGTAAGGATTACGCTATTTATGACAACAAGCTATCTTCCGGCGCTGAAGCTTGCGAAGGTCTTGCCGAGCTTGTCGGAAGAATTAAAGCAGCCGGCTTCGAGCCTGACTTTTCAAAAGGAGATTCCTTAATGCCTTAGAGTATGTCCGAGTCATTGTAAAATATTCGGCAGGTTAGTCACTATTAATGCTGCATTATTTTATTTATGGGTGTATCATAGATATTGGTATGGTACGACTAAATAAACAGGAGGTGAAGAAAATGTATTATTCAACACACTACAAATCGCCGATTGGTGAAATATTGCTTGTAAGTGATGAGAATAATATTATCGGACTGTGGATTGAAGGGCAGAGGTATTTTGGAAGCACAATGCCAGAGGATGTCATTGAAAAAGACAATGTCCCAATATTACAAGAAGGTATTTCATGGCTGAATGATTATTTTGCCGGAAAAAAGCCTGAAATCTCCTCTCTTCCACTTGCTCCTACAGGCGGAGAGTTTAAACAGGTGGTGTGGAGAATTCTTACTGAGATACCTTATGGTGAGCTGACAACATACGGACAAATTGCAAAGGAGGCTGCAAGACGTATGGGGAAAGCCAGAATGTCTGCACTAGCTGTAGGTGGTGCTGTCGGGCACAATCCAATAACCATAATTATTCCTTGCCACCGTGTGGTCGGCGCCAACGGAAATCTCACCGGTTATGCGAGTGGGCTAAAAAGAAAGATAAAGCTTTTGGAACATGAAGGAGTAAATATGAGCGGCTTATTTATTCCTAAGAAAGGGACTGCATTATAGACAGCAATAGATGGAGGTACGGATGAACAAGGTAATTTGCGTTTACAGCTCATCAAGCAATTTGATAGATGAACATTATTTTGAAAAAGCCCGGGAACTTGGCAATGGCATAGCCTTAAGAAAAGATATAATGCTTTTCGGCGGCGGTATGAGAGGGCTTATGGGAGCTACTGCACGGGCTGTTCATGAGCATCACGGAAAGGTTATTGGAGTAATCCCTGAGGTGCTCAATATAGATGGCGTGGTGTATGAAGCCTGTGATGAATTGGTGATTACAAAGGATCTACGCTCCAGAAAGGCAATCATGGACGAGCGTTCAGATGCATTTATTGCGCTACCCGGAGGCTTTGGCACCTGTGAGGAGCTGTTGGAAATTATAACCCTTAGGCAGCTGAAATATCACAATAAACCTATTGTTATTTTAAATGCAAATGGTTTTTTTGATTTTTTGCTTAAACAGTTTGATTACATCATCGGGCAACGCTTTGCTAAATCCGAAAGCAGATTGCTCTATTATGTAACCGATGATGTATCAAAAGCTCTTGATCATATAGATAACTATATTCCACCTGATATCAAAGAAAAATGGCTTACTTAGGGTAGTTATTTTAAGACTTCAGGCTGTTCGTACTCAACACCAAAGGTTTCAACGCTGACACTCTTCATGCGCTGATCTTCTCTTGGCTTATCATTGTAATCTCTTTTTACAGATGCAATTCTATCGGCCTCTTCCATTCCCTCTATGACCTTTCCGAAGGCTGCATATTGCCCGTCCAGGTGAGGTGCTTTCTCAACCATTATAAAAAATTGAGAACCTGCAGAGTTAAGGCTGGAGGACCTGGCCATAGAGATAACGCCCCTGTCATGCACCAATATATTGTTGAATCCGTTTTTGGCAAATTCCCCCTTAATATGATAACCGGGTCCGCCCATACCATTGCCGTTTGGGCATCCTCCCTGTATCATAAATCCGGGAATAACCCGATGGAATATCAGTCCGTTGTAAAACCCGCTGTTTGCCAGGGAAATGAAATTCTTCACCGTATTTGGTGCAACCTCAGGATAAAGTTCGAACTTAATTTTCTTTCCATTTTCCATTTCAATAGTTACTACTGGGTTCTTGCTCATTTAATCCGCTCCTTAGTGCTTATTCTTTATAATTCCTCTACTTATTATATAGTAAAATAGACCTATGTGCATTATAAGCTATTATACCCACCTAATAGGTAAAACTAACTAAAATATTTTCTAAGTGAAAGCTTCACCCACTTGTCGCAATAGTATCCGTAATGGCTTTCTACAACCATATTTTTTAAATCAAAAACACTATCGCAACCTTCTATTCGTATCTGTTTTCCGTCGCTGCTTGTGGGATTGTCTTTATAATAGTCGGGATTTTTCCCCCGGGGTGTAAGAAATGATACAAGCTCCTTTGCCTCTTCCATCCCTATTGACCTGCGTTTTAAAAGCATCTCATTAATCTGACTGTTCAGCTCATCATACCTCCACTGCAAATCATCCACCTTCCTGTTAACTATTCGTGCAGTCCATCGGTGCATTGTAAAATAGCGCATTGCCGGTATTAAAAAGCTGTTTCCGCCTATAAGAATTTCACTGCCTTCCTCTCTTTGAGGCGCAAAATAATATGATGAAGGACAGTTGCTTTCTTTTGGAGAATTGTTTATAAAACCCGTCTTTGAGAACGCTCCTTCCCTAATCACCTTTTCAGTCTTATGCTTTTTGTTGTAATATTCCCACAGGGTTGGGTTAAAATCTAAGAACTCCTTAGGGTATTTATAATCATTCCATCTGACCATAATACCGTTTGTAAAAGATGTGCCGCAATGGTTTTTTAAAAACTCATTATCAGGCAATAGCTTTGTATATTCTTTGGGAGCAAAGACAGTGAAATCAGGCGCTGGCCCCGATGCCCCCGCCTCTACAACACAGGAGCGCTCATTTTTTCCGTCTACTATTATATAATTCCAGGATACACCTTTTGGGATACCGGTAATAAGCTCCACAGCTTCCTTTGCACTGCTGCTGTGCTGAGTGCAGAGCCTTACCAGAAGAAGTGAATTAGTACCGATATTTTGGGGATCACAGTTAGCTCCCGGAGACATATTTACACCCATTGCTATCCCCTCAGTGTTCATGGCAGATATGCTTCCCACTATTCCGGGGGCTGTTATGCTTACAAAGGGAATTGACTGTTTACTCCCTTTTGTGACTGGGTTGTAAATTACCATGGTGGCCGTATCCTGAAAGACATCTGCTGTGGGAAACATGAAATCTCTGCCGAAGTAGCAACCTCCTGCCGCACTTTCACCGCAAATTGAAAAAGCATTACACATCATTGGCAATTCAAAGTCTTTGGGTGAAACCTCTGGTATATCTCTCTTTAAAAAACTGCCGGTATAAATTCTGGAGCATAATATATCAATCCCTATGTTTAATACAATCAGATGCTCAATATCCACCTTCGTTTTGGCGTTTCTGCTTCTGCAGCCGTCATATATACCTTGAATTTCATCCTTTATTTCATTGGGGATACTTTTCCAGGCTTTCTTTGAAAATTCATAAACAATTTTAAGAAAGGCTTTCTGTATCTTTGTAGCTTTCTCCAGTGTGTTGCTGCCTATAAAAGAAAATACTACCTTGTGGGCATAAACACTTGTCATCCGGGATACCACATCTTCTGCAAGGCTTCCCATTAAAAATCCCATCTCATAGGGATCCCCTTCCAGATAGTATACCTTTTTTGGGTTGCCGGTATCATAATTAAATGCGGTCTTACTTTGAGCAGCAATACCGCGCTTTCCGTTAAAAGTAACAATTTTGGTAACCTCAAAGCCATCACTGTTGAAAGTCTCAACAAGTTTAAGCAGCTTTCTGCCTGATTCGGTGCTTCTATACATAAAACCTAACATTTATTACCCTTGATTTCCTATGATATGATATTCGTGTTATCAATTCGATATGCACATCTTACTGATTCAAGCATTTAACAATTTTACAAAGCACCGCATAGTATATAGGAGTAATACCTATCATCAAAGGAGAGAGGACCATGCTAATATTCAGAGGCACTGGGCTTGAGCCACTTGAGAAGGTGATTCGCAGCAGCCTTAAATATTACTCCGACACTTTCAATTTTGATTCAATCAGGCAAAACTTGCAAAGTGTAATAAATCAAAGCCCGACAATAAAGCTCCCGGATTTAAATTCTATAAGAAGACCTCTGGAAGAATTGTCGAAGGGCCTTAGCAACGCCGTTTCACAGTTTGTGTCAAGGCCGCGGGAAACCATAGATTACAAAGCGGTAGTAAGTACCTTCCTGCCTCCGGGTGCAAGTCTTATAAGGCCACAATACCCGGAAAATTCAAATGAAATTCAATTTGCTGATCTTGATGGAGACGGCCGCAGAGAATTGGTTACCTCATATACAACAAATGAGGGAATAAAAACTCTTGTTCTGAAAAAAGATGCCGTCCAGTGGTACAAGATTGCAGAATTAAGCACACCTGACTTCAAATTAATGCATTACAGAAACAGCGCAATAGTTTCAAGTGACGGTAAACCCTTTTTACTCCTCGGAATGGAGTCAGCAGCCAACAAAAGGACACTTATTGCATACTCCCTCGAGGGCGGAAGCGCCAGGAAAATATTCAGCAAAGACTACAGTAAAATTGATCTTCAGACATCCCGCAGCAGCACATCAGCACCGGGAAGAGCTGTGCTTGCACTATGGCATGAGGAAGCCCCAGACGTTTATGATATCGAGCTAATAAATTGGAATGGCTTTGAGCTTACGCAATTAAACGGTAATCGTTACTTATCCAACAAAGTAATACCCTACTATATCAGAAAGCTCAGAATCAATCCCGATGATGCAGCAAGCTGGTATAACCTTGCAAACTGTATGGCAAAGGCGGGCAATCCAGCTCATGCATTAAGAGCTGTAGACCTGGGTCTTGCACGTAGTCAGGATACTATGCTCAACGAAAGGTTTAATACACTGCGGGGTCAGCTCTTATGACCTGTTTTAGGAGGTGGAAGCAATTAATACAAATTTCCGGAGTGTGCTGGATAATCTTAGAGCAGCCAATGGCACCGAGGGATTGAGAAGCTATTATTCCGGGCTTTTAAAAAAAGACAGAAGTAAAGCTCTGGATATGATAAATAATCAGCAATTGAGCTTTGGAACCCTGTTTGCAATCAGGCATGAGCTTTCACAGTACGCTGTGACCAGAGAGCTTGATGTAAAGTACCAAAAAGCTTTGAAAATAGCGGAGGACCTGACAGGTAATAAAGCCCGGAGGCTTAACAGTAATTTTCGTTCAGATGATGATCATACAGCATCCGTTCTCAGATGGATGATAGAAACCGGAGGCCTTGAGGATGACCTTGGCAAGCAGTACGATAGACTTATGGAGTTTTCTGCTGCCCTGTTGATAAAGCGCTTTAAAGATATTTCTGTATTGGCGCAAATAGCCGAAATGTTCTTCTCAAGGCATAGAAAGGGTAAGTATATTCACGACCTGGTTTGGGCATTTTTCGAGGGCAGAAGTGTCGATAGTATTTTAATTATTGCTAAATGGCTGAATTCTTATAATATTAAAGATAGAGAACTTGCCTATAAGCTTTTAAGCTTTATCCCTGCCTTAAGCCCTTTAAATATACCAGACCCCTACGGGTATACACGTGCTCTTGTATGGCTTCAGGAAAATAAACCATTTGTATATTACACCGGCGAGAGCTTACACCAAAGCAGCTCACCAATCCACTTTAAAGTATCACGGATTGCAAAATATCTGTGCCGGCCAATATCGGTTGATACGGCTGAGCCACTCTTCCCTTTCAATGAATTTGAAAAAAGGCTTGCCGATAGCTTTAAAAATCTACCCGATAGCCAGCAACAGCTTCTTGCTGACTTTTCCTATATGCTTTACAGAAGAAATATATACCAATGGCACACCTTCCTGCGCCTTGATGTCAACGAACAACTGGCATTAGCATTTCGCTTGAAGGGGGGATTGACATGATATATATTTCCGGCACTCCATTCGATTCTAGCTCTCTTTTAAATCAGTATTCTACAGGCAGTGTGGAATATATAATAGTCGATATTCTTTCAAAAAGCGAAAGAATTTATAGGTACTCTTCTTTGGATGAATTGACCTTTGAAATAGATTTGCGCAGGAAAATAATTGATGCCTCTTATGCCTTGTACAGAAGCAGACTTGCTTTTCGTATCTTTCAGGAAGCAAAATGCAATGAAGACTTTTGGAATCTGAGAGATGATGGAGGATTTGTCTTAAAGGATGGAGTACTACCTTCAGATGCAATAAACGATATTTTTATAAACACAAGAAAATACGGAACCGAATGTGCCACAGCAATTGTTATTATATATTACAAGGCTGTACTGGATATTTACGGTGATAGCTTATTCAATTCTTCATTTAGAAAAATTGTATTGATGAACTGGCAACAAATTGACAATCTCTTGGGCATCAGAACATACCGCGCCCTTTCTGATTATCTGCCCGGAGACTGTAGATACTTTAGAAATCCTGATGTCAATCCGCTTACACCAGAATGGCAGGGCGAAAATGCCATTGACCTTAGTGGCGGCAAGTATTACGGTCATGGTATAGGTATTACCGATGCGGATAGAATTATAGCAGCTCTTAATGCAAATAGAGCAGAGGGCTCCGAAACATCGGCATATCTCATGGATACAGCAACCCGTCCCGATTTATCAGGCTTGTACAGACACAAGGCAGCCTCGGTGCAAACATAAATGAGGAGCCTTATGAATAACTTTAAATAGAATTCATCAGGCTCCCTTTTATACCGAGGTTTTTGCTGTGGCTATTGATAAATTTTATAAAGATTCCTTCACACTTACTCTGTCAAACATGGTAACAGGGATTATCTCTTTTATCTTCTCAATTGTGCTCTCACGAAAGCTGGGAGCTGAGGGGCTTGGCCTCTATGGCCTTATAATGCCTATCTACAGCCTTCTTTTATGTATCACAAGCGACGGCCTGATAACAGCTGTTTCCAAAATAACAGCCCTATATTTCAGTAGGAGGGATATTAAAAATCTTAACAGAACTCTCCATACAGTACTTGTATTCGTGTTTTTTTCAGCCTTCAATGTTGCTCTTATTGCACTTTTACTTCGCAAAGGTATAGCTGCCTATCTTGTCAGGGATTTAAGGGCCGAAACCGCAATAAAATGTTTATGTCCCGCTGTGCTTTTTGTGCCGTTATCGGCGGTCATTAAAGGGTATTTTTACGGACTTGGCAAATATATGGTTACATCTTCCATAGACATAGTTGAAAAGCTTCTGCGGGTAGTTATCCTGCTTAGCGTGATCTCGATATGTAAACCTGTCAATGTTGATAAAACTGTAGCTATTGCATATCTGGCTCTGGCAGTGGGTGAGCTTGTAAGCATGACAATGCTGTTTGCCAGCTATAAAATCCAACGGTCAAAAATAAAACCCGTCACTGGGAAAAGCAAATCAAGAATCCAGCTTTTATTTGATGTGCTTGTTATATCCGTCCCTCTCGGTCTAAATGGAATTCTGTCCTCAATACTATCTGCCGTGTCAGCACTTATGCTTCCCAGAAGACTTGTTGCGGCCGGCCTTACATATAGTGGAGCCTTGTCTGCCATAGGAAAATTCAGCGGAATGGCTCTAAATATATCATATCTTCCCTCAATAATAATTGGCTCAATGCTCACTGTGCTGGTTCCCGAGCTATCACTGAATATGAGCAGGAAGGACTTCTGGTCAGCGGAAGAGAGAATTGCACAGGTTCTTAAGCTTTCCTTTGCTGTTGGTATTGCCACTGCCGCTATATGTCTGTCATTGCCTGAAACATTAGGATACCTGTTTTATCAAAGAAATGACTTAGGAAATATGATTAGATTTTCCTCTTTAATATGCCTCTTTTCCTTTGTTTCTTCTCCGACCTTTGGTATACTAAATGCCTTGGGTAAACAAAATATATTACTTAGAAATTCAACCATAATATCTCTGGAGGGCCTTTTTCTCACTTTTATATTTGCTTCCATTCCAAGGCTAAATATTTATGGATA
Organism: uncultured Oscillospiraceae bacterium; assembly: GCA_964587755.1. GTDB lineage: Bacteria > Bacillota > Clostridia > Acetivibrionales > DTU013 > CAZPMC01. The sequence goes on along the minus strand of CAZPMC010000005.1, from coordinate 50,458 downwards.
TGGTCTGTCGATTATAATCACATCTGTCACTGCACTTATTATAAACATAAGAGAAATAAAAAAAATATGTGAATTCAATTTTGAGATTCAAGACATTATAACTCTGCTGCTTACAGGTGTCGCTGCATATCTTATAGCCATAACACTAAACAGTATTTTAATCGGTATTGCACCTGTTATAAGAGCACTAGTCATTATTTTAGCATGCTTTTCTACAGTGTTTGGATTAGGAGGCATATCCTTCAGCGTACGTTAATAATTTCGTATACATTTTATTGTCTTTTCTTGAAATAATACTTATTAAGTAGCAGAAAAGAGGAGAGTTTCATATGAAAATGTCAACAATGGATGGAAACCAAGCTGCCGCATATGCATCCTACGCCTTTACGGAGGTAGCGGCAATATTCCCAATAACCCCTTCGTCGCCGATGGCAGAAGCGGTCGATGAATGGTCGGCTCACGGGATGAAAAATATTTTCGGTCAAACAGTCAAAGTAGTGGAGATGCAGTCAGAAGCAGGTGCCGCCGGAGCCATGCACGGCTCATTACAGGCAGGGGCATTGACAACCACTTACACAGCATCACAGGGACTTCTTTTAATGATACCCAACTTGTACAAAATGGCAGGCGAATTGCTGCCGGGTGTGCTCCACGTTTCTGCAAGAGCAATTGCTGTGCATGCATTGTCTATTTTCGGAGACCACCAGGACGTCATGGCATGCAGGCAAACAGGAGCAGCATTATTAGCCTCAGCAAGTGTACAGGAGTCTATGGACTTGGGCTGTATTGCTCATTTAGCTGCAATAAAATCCCGGATCCCTTTTATCCACTTCTTTGATGGATTTAGGACATCCCACGAATACCAAAAAATCAGTACAGTAGAATACGATGATCTGGCTAAAATCGTGAGCATGGATGATATTAAGGATTTTAGGGGAAGGGCTTTAAATCCGGAGCATCCGGTTGTCAGAGGCACGGCTCAGAATCCCGACATTTACTTTCAGGGCAGGGAGGCGGGAAACCCCTTCTACAATGCTGTACCCTCTATTGTAGAGGGCTGTATGAAGGATTTTAAAAGCATCACAGGCCGCAGCTACAGTCTCTTTGAGTACTATGGTGCAAAGGATGCGGAGCTTGTCATTATTGCAATGGGTTCTGCCTGCGATACTATTTATGAGACAGTTGATTTCTTAAATGCTTCAGGCGAAAAAACCGGTGCTCTTAAGGTAAGACTGTACAGGCCTTTCTGCGAAAAAAGCTTCCTTGGCGCAATTCCTGAAAGTGTTAAGAAGATTGCGGTATTGGATAGGACCAAGGAGCCAGGCTCTCCCGGAGAACCTCTATACCTTGATGTGTGCAAAGCCTTTTATAGTGCAGAAGGTCAAAAGCCACTGATAGTCGGTGGAAGATATGGCCTTGGTTCTAAGGATGTACGCCCGTCCCAAATTATTTCGGTCTTTGGCAATCTTAAGAGCGAAACCCCAAAGGATGGCTTTACAATAGGAATTGTAGATGATGTAACAAACACCTCGTTAGCTGAGGGGCCTATAGTTGAAACCACCCCAAAGGGGACAATAAGCTGCAAGTTCTGGGGCTTGGGCTCTGACGGGACCGTAGGGGCAAATAAAGAGGCCATAAAAATTATCGGTGACAACACAGACCTCTATGTGCAGGGATACTTTTCATACGACAGCAAGAAGTCAGGAGGTACCACAGTTTCTCATCTAAGGTTTGGTCCCAAGCCCATCAGAAGCCCGTATCTTGTTTACAATGCCGACTATATTGCCTGTCACAACAAATCCTTTCTGTACAACTATGACATATTAGCAGGACTAAAGGAAAAGGGAGTATTTGTTTTAAACTGTCCATGGGATATGGAGGGTATTGAAGTCAATCTACCCGACTCAATAAAAAAATATATTGCCAAAAACTCAATTGATTTTTATACAATTGATGCCATCAAAATTGCAGGCGAAGTAGGCTTGGGCAACAGAATTAACATGATAATGCAGACAGTCTTCTTTAAGCTTGCAAATATTATTCCTGTAGAGGATGCCATAAACTATCTGAAGGATTCTATTAACAGAGCATACGGTAAAAAGGGGCCAAAAATTGTAGAAATGAATTATAAGGCAGTGGACAAGTCCCTTGATGCACTCCATAAGGTCACTATACCAAAAGCCTGGTCAGATATACCCGAGAAAGAACAAACACCTGAGGATGTGCCTGACTTTATCAGGAATATCCAAAGACCTATGGCCCGTCACGAGGGCGACGAGCTTCCCGTCAGTGCTTTTAGTGGTATTGAGGACGGTACTCATCCTTTGGGTACTACAGCTTATGAAAAACGAGGAATTGCAGTCATGCTTCCTCAATGGCAGCCTGAAAACTGTATACAATGCGGGCGTTGCTCTTATGTATGTCCCCATGCCACAATAAGACTGTTCCTTCTTTCTAAAGAAGAATCTGAAAGGGCACCCTCAGGCTTTACTACTTTGAAAGCTACAGGAAAAGGCATGGAGGATCTACGCTTCCGTGTTCAGATAAGTCCTCTTGATTGTACAGGGTGTGGAAATTGTGCCGATGTTTGTCCCACTAAGGTAAAAGCATTAGTTATGAAGCCTGCCGAAGATGAAATTGACAGTCAGAAGGACAATTGGGAATTTGCATTAACCCTTTCAACAAAAGATGATATTTTGGACAGAAAATCATTAAAGGGCAGCCAGTTTGCAAAACCTCTGCTTGAATTCAACGGCGCTTGTCCGGGCTGCGGTGAAACTCCTTATGTAAGACTTCTGACACAGCTTTTCGGTGAAAGAATGATGATTGCCAATGCCACAGGCTGCTCATCTATTTGGAGTGCCAGTTCTCCTTCGATTGCCTATACTACAAATAAAGATGGCAAAGGACCAGCATGGGCAAATTCATTGTTTGAGGACAATGCTGAATACGGCTACGGAATGTATCTTGGAGTGCGACAAATCAGGGAGAAAATTGTGGATCTGATGAATCAGGCTATTGCAGAAGGTGTACCAAAGTCCGTGGAAGAAGCCTTCTGCCGGTGGCTGGGCACCCGTGATGACGGCGAAGAATCTAAGATATCGTCGGCTGAAGTAGTTAAAGCACTGAACGAGGCTGACATTAAAGACAACAAATATCTTCTTGAGATACTTGAAAAGAAGGATTTCCTTGTCAAAAAATCCTTCTGGATTTTAGGAGGCGATGGTTGGGCTTATGATATAGGATTCGGCGGTCTTGATCATGTACTGGCATCAGGTGATGATGTAAACCTTTTTGTAATGGATACTGAAATTTACTCCAACACAGGGGGACAATCCTCAAAAGCTACACCCACAGCAGCCGTGGCAAAATTCGCCGCTTCAGGAAAGAAAATCAGGAAAAAGGATCTGGGAATGATGGCAATGAGCTATGGATATGTCTATGTTGCCCAGATTGCCATGGGCGCCAACATGAATCAGACCATAAAGGCTATTGCAGAGGCAGAAAGCTATAAGGGTCCCTCATTAATTATAGCCTATGCTCCATGTATATCCCACGGAATCAGAACCGGAATGGGCACAAGTATAGCAGAGGAAAAAAAGGCAGTAGAAAGCGGATACTGGCATCTCTATCGTTTCAATCCCGAGCTTCGTGATGCAGGCAAAAATCCGTTTGTGCTGGATTCAAAAGAGCCTTCTGCACCCTTCAAGGATTTCCTGATGGGCGAGGTGCGTTACACCCAGCTTAAAACAGTCTTTCCCAAATTGGCCGACGAGCTGTTTGATGCAGCCGAAAAGCATGCTAATGAAAGATACGAGGCTTACAAGCGACTGGCAGATTAAAAACTATGGACCGGCCCTGCTGGTCCTTCTTTTTTGTGCAAGGCGCTGAGGGCAAGCATCTGGATATTGAATCTGCCTATCAACCTGCCTTTTGCAACTATTTATTTCTCGTTCTCGTCAACATGCTCCTTTGCGTTTAGCACCTGCTCAAGCGATGGTACTGTAACCTGCGAATGGGATACCTTGCATTCAATATTAGCCCACGCAGCAGTATCGTGCTTTTCCACAGGAACGCCCAAATTGTAGTCTTTCTTTGCTTTCTTCGGCAATATTACCACCCTCTCTTTCGTTTATGTTTAGTCTTTTGCGAAAGAGACAGGATTATTCATTATTTTTCATCTTTTCCTATACCTTCATTAAGCCGGGATGATTTCCTGTTATGCATACACCGCCCTCGGATGTTACGACAAAAGTATTTTCGATACCTACCATTCCGACACCCTTAATGCCAACCTTAGGCTCAACAGCAAATACCATTCCCTCTTGTATCGGGTCATCGAATCCCTTAGCCAGGACCGGCAGCTCATTGACATGAAGTCCTATACCGTGTCCTAAAAACTTAACAGTTCTCTTATCGTATCCCATAAAATTTTTAAGGAATTCCTCATCGAGGCTTTCCATTATGGTGTTGTAAATATGTGAGGGCTTCACACCTGGCCTTAGCATCTCGGCTATTCTATTTTGAATATCTACACATTTTTGATGCTGTAGTTGTGCATGCTTTGGTAGCTCTCCGCCGAATACATAAGTAAACGTCTTGTCAGAATTGTACCCCTCAAAGCAGCAGCCGGTATCGATAAACACCAAATCACCCTTTTTTAGTTTCGTCTGACTACTCCCCATAAAGGGTGAAGCAGGGCTTAGCCCGTAATTTCCGCCCGGGCCGTTAAAATATGTGGGATAAATAGAGCTGACGCCAAATGCAATGTGTCCCATAAGAATTTCTGAATCAAACATGTTAAACCGGACCACACCATGATGGCCTTCCTGTTGCAGTACTTTAAACATCTCTGTCATAAGCTCCCCTTCTGACATGCCTTCTCTTAGCAATGGAGGGACCCTTTCTTCTGTTACCTTTGCGTGAATCTCACCGGCTTTTTTCATCAAGTCCAGTTCGTAGGGGCTTTTAACCGCCCTGATATCCATTATATAAGAATCCAGGGATTTAAAAGAATTAAACCCGAAGTATTTTTTCAGTCTCTCATACATAGCCAACGGAACCAGTTCAGTCTCTAAATATACAGTTTCCGGAAGCTTTCCAACAGATGCCGCAGCATCACGGTAAGTATTCATAGGCTTAATGTTTTCAAACAGTGATTCGTCTACCGCCCGCTGGTAACTCCGGCGTACAAATAACACAGGCTCCTTTTCCCTGTATATAAAAAGCAAGCCCTCCTGCATAGTACCTGTAAAATAATACTGGTTAATCTTACTGATTATCAGGGCAAGCTCCCATCGAGGTTCTTTTTCATCCAGCCTTTTTCTAAATTGCTTTAGTCTTTTCTCCAGCTCACTTTTTGGTACTTTTCTAATCATCATAGCTCCTTAAATAATTGTTTATATTAGTTTTATATAATAATTACACATTCATTGACCTTAGGTCAAGCTTATATCAGACACCGGAAAAGATTATTAATTATTTTACAATACTAAAATGTGGGTATTATACTATTACACAACAAAAAGGAGATGGATACAAATGGATCTTAATTCATTTTTCAAAATCACCTATGGGCTGTATATTATTACAGCCAAATTCAAAGATAAGCTTAACGGAATGACTGCAACAACAGTCTGTCAGGTCACGGCAGAGCCGGTGCAGCTCATGATTGGAATAAATAAAGAGAGCCTTACTCACGAAATAATTCAAAAAACCGGCCTTTTTGGTATTAACGCCTTAAGGAAGGACACAGAGTTCAATTTTATAGCTAAATTCGGGTTTAGATCAGGCCGTGATATTGATAAGTTTAAAGGTCTCATATATGAACCCGGTATTACAGGGGTCCCGTTGCTGCCGAATAATTCTGTTGCCACCTTTGAGGGAAAAGTAATTGAAACCATGGACGCGGGTACACATACAATATTCCTTGCCGAGGCTTTAAGCGGAAAAATAACCTCAGAGGATGAGCCTCTTACTTATGATTACTACCATAGAGTTATCAAAGGCAAATCCCCTAAATATGCACCAACCTCTATTGTTAATAAGCCTTAGTTAAACTTGCTACGGATTAACTACTGTGGGCGTACGCCCTATACTCACGGCAGCTTCCGTAAGGGCTTCCCAAGTTAAACAACCGACTATACCATCAGCATCAAGGCCGTTGTCTTGTTGATATCTTATTACTGCATTGCGGGTTCCGCTTCCAAAATATCCATCTAAGCCTGAGCCTGTGTAACCAAGTGCATTTAAGGCGTCCTGAAGCGTAAGCACATATACTCCGGCGCTTCCTGTCCTGACTAGTGGATATCCGCCTGCTGCACACGCCGGGGGTGTTTGCCGGGCATCAAAATGCACCCATGTAGGTGTCAGATATGCGGGCTCAACATATGTCCATACGCCCGACTGTATTGCTGTATTGCGAAGCTGATCCCTGGTGAAGTTATCAAGATTTTGCCCTACATCAAAAGAAACCCCCGCATAATGCTGAGACATAGCGGCGTGCCCGCCCTCCCAAATGCGCTTAAAGGCATAGCCCACATATATTGGCCTGCCCCAGAGGTTTCTTGTAATATTGAAAGCTTCCATGGCCCGCCTGGATGTCCAAAGGGTTCCTGCCCGGGAACTGCCGCGGAACTCTCCGACAGTAAGAGTCCTGCCGATATTATAAGGCATTGCATCGGTCTCAGCTAAGGTGTAGTACTCCATACTGTCAGTTTGATTATTATATACATAAACATTTGCCATAATAAGTGTCACCTCTGTTTCATTTTATTCAGCACCCATGTCCAATGTTAACCATAATCCTGGCAACAGAACCTGTGACAATTATTATCTGATTTACCTTGCGAACCTTTTCCTTAGGAAAAAGAGAGTGAAGAAAACAGAGGCTGCAACAATAACTATTGTAGCACCTGTTGCAGTATTCAAATAATACGACATAATCAACCCAAAAACTCCCGAGAAAATAGAAATGCCTACAGATACAGCATGATATTGCCTTGCATTGCGGGTAACATTTCGCGAGGCTGCCGCCGGAAGCACGAGCAGGGAATTGATAATAAGCAGTCCCACCCATTGAATTGATATAGTCACCACTACAGCAATAGCTACCGTAAAAATCATTTCCACTAAAAGTGTATTAACCCCGCGACTTGCTGCCAAGGATTGATTAATACTTACAATTAGGACTTTGTTGAATATCAGAAACCACATAATAATCACTGCAATAAAAGCTATGACAAGAAGCATTATCTCGAAGGGGGAGATGCTCAGCAGGTCTCCCACCAAATAGGAGGAGTATCGGCTGAAACTGCCGCTTGCAGACATAAGCACCAAGCCTATTGCAACCGCAGTGGATGAAAAAACACCTATTATAGTATCTGTGGAAGAGCCTGTTTTGTTTTTTATTAGCGTAATAACTATTGCAAAGATAATCGAAAAAATAATTGCTCCCCAAATCGGCCTTATTCCGGCTAGCAATGCACCTAAAGCAACTCCTGTAAAAGCGCCGTGCCCTATGGAATCAGAGAAAAATGCCATCTTATTACTGACTACCATAGTTCCAAGAAGGCCAAACAAAGGTGTTAGAAGAAGGACAGCAAGCAGTGCATTCTTCATGAAAACATGACTTGCCCATTGAAATGGAAGCAGAAAATCTACTATGTGATACCAAAGCTCCATTACTTTATTCCTCCTCTTTATTATCCTTCATATCAGAACCAGAGAAGAAGCCGGAAATGCCAAATGCTCTCATTACGCGCTCATCACTGAATACCTGGTTTGGAGTCCCACTGCTTATAACAGTCTTGTTTAGCATTATTACCCGGTCTGCGTATTTTGCAACCAGCTCTAAATCATGGGATATTAAAATAATTGACAAATCAAAGTTTTTTCTTAGCTCAGAAACCGTGTTGTAGAACATCTCCAGTCCCCCTTGATCAATACCGGAAGCTGGTTCGTCAAGAAGTAACAGATTGGGCACCGGGTCAAGAGCAAGTGCCAGCAAAACTCTCTGAAGCTCTCCGCCTGACAGGGCTCCAAGGCGCCGGTCTATAAGATGATCGGCCTTAACCTTCGCCAGACCTTCAACAGCCCTTTTTCTTACATTAGCCGGCTTGAACAGCCAGGCAGGCTTTTTTGATCCGCAAGCTATAAATAGGTCGAAAACACTTGTGGGAGTGTCGGGATCAAAGCTTATCTGCTGGGGTACATAACCGATAAGGGGGGTGTTTGTTTTTCTTCCTGAGGCATCAAGATATTTCAATTCCCCTGTGTGTGCCAACTCCCCCAGCAAAGCTCTCAGAAGTGTAGTTTTTCCAGCACCATTGGGGCCTATGATGGCAGTAAGCTCGCCACAATGTATGTGAATATTTACATTTTCCAGAATTGGCACCTGCCCGATAGAAACACCGAAATTCTCGATTTTAGTGCAGCAAAGGCCACAGCAATTATTAACACATTTTTTATGCTTTATATTCTCCATATGTCACCTCAAGGCTTCCAGTAGTACCTCTTTATTTCTCTTCATAGCCTCAATATAAGCATCATATGCATCAGCATCAGCCTCACCTGTAACTACCGGGTCTAATGTGTAGACCTTTGCACCTGTTTCTCTGGCTATAGCATCAGCTGACTTTGAGGAGTACTGCGGCTCTGCAAAGAGTGCTTTGACTCCCAGACCTGAAACCGTCTCAATTATCTCTGCCAGCTCTTTTGGCGCTGGCTCTGTGCCTGGCTCCCGGTTTATTACTGCTGCAATGGTTAAGTCAAATTCATGGGCAAAGTATGGAAATGCCTCATGGAATGTAACAATGTCCCTGTTTTTCAAGCCGTCAAGTGCATCATGCATTTCTTTTCTCAAGGCTGTAAGCTTTTTTACATACTCAGCTGCATTTTCCGTATATTTATCACTATTTTCTATATCTATTCCGGAAAGCCCTGCTGCAATATTATTTACATAAGCAATGGAATTCTCTATGCTTATCCATACATGAGGATTTGCCTCTCCGTTTTCGTCTTCCAGCAATTGAATTCCCCTGCTTGCTTCAATAACTATAAGATCTTTGTACTGCTTGATAACGTCATCTAGAAATGACTCCATACCGGCGCCGTTAATGACAAATACATCAGCTTTCTCAAGTGTTTTCAAATCCTCAGGCTTAAGGGAATAGTCATGCAGACAGCCTGTCTGAGGTCTCGTCATATTTATAACATCAACGCCGGATATGTTCCTTGCCACGTTTATTGTGGCAATATAAACAGGGTAAAAGGAGGTCACTATGGTAAACTGCCCGTCATTCCCCGTACCGTTTCCTGCGTTATGTCCGCAGCCTGTGAGTATGAAAACAATCAAAATAATTAACAAGAAGGCAGATATTGTCCGAGTATTTTTGCAGTCCATTACTTTCCTCCAATGTAACAAATATATAAACTAGCTTAACACAATAAAATACACTTAAGCAAGCAACAGCGGCAATATTATGCCGCTGCTGCCAGTATTACTTAATATTAATCTTTACTGTCCGTTATTAATAATCAGGCTCAATTAAGCCGTAATCTCCGTCCTTACGTCTGTATACCACATTTATATCATTTGTCTCGGCATTTGAGAAGACAAAAAACGCGTGTCCGAGCAGATTCATTTGCAAAATGGCCTCTTCCACAGGCATTGGCTTAATTGCAAACCTTTTTGTCCGGACTACTTCAAACTCCTCTTCCTCTTCAATAGCAATATCCTTTCTGAAGTTCTCAGGCTTGAAAGCCCCTGTCCGCAGTCTTTTCTCCAAACGTGTCCTGTTCTTTCTTATCTGCCTTTCAAGTATTTCCTCTGCTTTGTCAATTGATGAATACATGTCATCACATGCCACTTCTGCCCTGAATGTTATACCGTTATATGGTATTGTTACTTCCAATATGTGCCTGCTCTTTTGCACGCTCATAGTAACATGGGCTTCGGTGTCTGCGTTAAAGAACTTATCAAGCTTGCCCAGCTTTTTGATAACCCTGTCCCTTAAAGCTTCCGACACATCGAAACCTTTTCCGCTAATTATGAATTTCATAGTCATTGCCCCTTTCTTACTTGTATTGGAAGTGTACTACACAGAATAAGGACTTCTGATATTAAATTATTACCCTTATGGGTTGTTCCATAACCATATTTATTCGATAAATATGCTTTTTAATTCAATATTAAATTGTTAAATCCCTTCCTCAAATAAAAAAGTTTTCACCACCACAAAACACATGTTTTGTGGGTAAATGCTTGTGGATTTTGTGGATAAAGCTGTGAATAACCATAAACAGCGGCTGCTCCACTGTGGAATATTTTTTTGAATTAGAATTCCAGATGCCGTGAAATCCTTGCGGCCCTAGGTTAGATACACAAACACATATAGCCCTGTATAAGTTATACACAGGGCTTTATCTGCCTATAAGGTTTAAATCAGCTTGGAAATGATCTAGCGATTAGCATAGCATTCACTGCAATATACCGGTTTCTCTAAACGGGGTTTAAAAGGAACCTGTGCCTCTTTGCCACACTCTGCACAAACAGCACTGTACATCTCTCTTTCTCTTCTTGCAGAGCCGTCTCTGCCAAACTGGGATTTCCTTGCTGCTCTGCATTCTTTACATCTTCCGGGTTCATTCTGGAAACCTCTCGATGCGTAAAACTCTTGCTCACCTGAAGTAAAATCAAATTCCCGACCACAATCCTTACATACCAATGTCTTGTCCTCAAACATTTATTGACCCCTCGCTTTAGAAAGATTAGTAGTTTAATGTCTACTGCAAATTTGTTGACAAAGAGCTTCCCTTCATTTGTTCAACGTTTACATTATATTACACGGTTCCTAACTTATCAAGCTGTTTCAACAAATTTTTGAGCCTTTTTAGGCTGAAATTTGTACATTTTTCATAATCAGCCCAATTCAACAACAACATTTACAGAAGAATTTTCAGGTTGAACTCCAATTTTGTTTACTTCCTCTCCGTCAAGAATAATACGCTTAACTCCTGAATTGACATTATCGGGATTTTTGACTTCTATATTGTAGGTTGCCCCTCTGAATATCCTTTTAGCTTTAAACCCACTCCAACAGGCCGGAATACACGGGTCAATAACAATACCGTCATAGTCTGGTCTAATGCCTAATATATACTGGGCTGCTGCCACCATGCTCCACGATGCGGTACCACTTAGCCATGAGTTCCTGCCAATTCCAAATTGAGGATGCTCTTTCCCGAGGATGTTTTGAGGGTAAACATAGGGCTCTACTTCCAGCTTGTCAGCTTCATCGTTACGCTTGGAGGGCAGAATCTGCTTGTAGTAATCAAACGCTCTGTTGCCGTTGCCGCATATTACCTCGGCAATCATAACCCAAGGATTGGTATGAAGGAATATGCCGCCGTTTTCCTTTGCTCCCGGCGGATAAGTTGTTATACCACCCTTTGTCTCATCTAATTCCCGATAAGCAGGATACATGGACACAATACCGTATTTTGTATTAAGGTAGGTATACACAGCCTCAAGACAACTTTTAGCCCGCTCGCTTCCGGCAACGCCTCCGAGCACCGCCCAGGATTGGGAATTAATGAATATCTTTCCAAAGTCATTTTCCTTCGAGCCGAGGGGCTTCCCGTCATCATCAAAAGCCCTCTTATACCATTCTCCATCCCAGCAGCTCTCATTTATCGCCGTTTTCATCCTCTCATGCATAAGTAAATATTTTTTGTTGCGTTTTATATCTCCAAGATATTCGGAAAGCCCGGCCATTTCCAATGCCGCCCTGCAGTACAGCATGGAGGTAAACACACTCTCAGCCACACCTTTTCCGGTATCAAGGTTTAATGTATCATTCCAATCGGCACGGCCTGCCAGAGCAATGGAATGAGGCCCTAAATGCCTGCTTGTAAACTCCAATGCCCTGTCAAGGTGTTCCCAAACAGTAGCTTTAGTTTTATTGTCGTTGAAGGCGACCTCTAGATCCAAATATTCAAAATCGCCTGTTTCTTTAAGATACGCATTTACAGCCAGTATAAGCCATAGGTGGTCATCGGAATACCAGTCAAATTTCTTTATGGGCGCATCTCCCTCACCGCCCTCACCTGTAAGGGGGAAAAATAAGTGGTACGCTCTGCCGTCCGGATATTGGCACCGAAGCAGCTTGATTATTGTTTCTTTTGCTCTTTCGGGAATAGTATGCATGACTCCAAGAACATCCTGAGCACTGTCCCTGATTCCCATTCCCCTGCCCAGCCCGAGCTGGTAAAGGGACACAAACCTGGACCAGTTAAACGTAGTATTGCATTGGTATTGGTTCCAGATATTTATAAAGCGGTTCATATCTGCATCCGGAGTTTCTACCCGTAGCCTGCTTATAAAATCTCCCCATTTTTGATTAAGCCTCTCCAGTGCAGCATGTGCCTGAGCCGGCTTGAGGTAGCCTTCTATCTTACCTCTGACTTTATCCTTATCTTCAGAATAGCCGAGTATGAATACAATCTCCTTCTCTTCTCCTGGAGCAAGTTCTATTTCATTACAGAATGAGCCCACTCCATTTGTCCTGTAGGAGATAGAATTAGAACAAGCTCCCTGTTCTACAGCAACAGGGTTTGCCTCTGAGCGGTATCTGCCGATAAATGCTTCTAAATTCGTGTCAAAGCTTTTTACACTCTCTCCTGTGGCAAAAAAAGACGTGTCCTTACTGCCATGGGGATGCCATGTTATAATCCCGTCATTATAACGCCCTTGGTTTATTTGCTGCACCCAATCCACATTTTGCTGATCCTTAACTGCATCCCAAAAGCAAAACTCCGCATAGCTGAATATCTGAAGGTTTTGTACAGCACCCCGTTTATTGGTAACTTTTAATAGCCATATCTCAAAATCCATGTCATCTGGAACAAAATATGTCAGTGTTGCGGCTACTCCCTTATACTCACCCTCCAAAACTGTATAGCCCATCCCGTGTCTTGCACAATAGCTGTCGAGCTTCACTCCTGTCGGTGCCACGCCGGGATTCCAATACTCGCCTGTGGATGTGTTTCTAATGTAGATATACCTGCCCGGTCTATCCATAGGTAAACTGTTGTACCTGTATCTTGTGATTCGTTTGTTTCGGGGATCCTTATAAAAGCTATAGCCACCCCCAGTATTTGATACAATGCCTCCGTAATTCCCGCTGCCTATATAATTAATCCAAGGTGTCGGTGTATCAGGTCGTGTAATTACATACTCGCGGGCTGCATCATCAAAATACCCGTACCTCATAATCACATCTCCTATACAAGTTATTTCAGTTCTGTCAAATCATAAGGAGTCTCTTGGTATACATAATAGTTGAGCCAGTTGGCAAAAAGCAGATTTGCATGAGCTCTCCACCTGACTATCGGGGCTTTTTCAGGGTTATCCTCAGGAAAATAGTTCTTTGGAACTATTGGGTTCATACCCTTTAAAAGATCTCTTTCGTATTCATCCTTTAATGTCCCGGCATCATATTCCGAGTGGCCTGTAACAAATATTTGCCTTCCATTGAGTGCAGTAACAATATAAACGCCGGCTTCATCAGATTCTGATATAATTTGAAGCTCCTCCACCTTCTCTATATCTTCACGTCTGATTTCTGTATGTCTTGAATGAGGAGCATAAAAGATTTCATCAAATCCCCTTAAAAGCTTAATATGTGGTCCGATAATCTTATGCTTAAAAACACCGGACATCTTATCTTTCAAAGGATACTTCTTTATCCCATAATGATGGTATAGTGCGGCTTGAGCTCCCCAACATATATGGAAGGTAGAGTATACATTCCGGATGCTCCAATCCATTATTTCCTGAAGCTCATTCCAGTAGTTGACTTCCTCAAATTCCAGCAGCTCAACAGGTGCGCCGGTAATTATAAGACCGTCAAATTTCTTGTCCTTAATTTCACTAAATGTGTTGTAGAACTTCATGAGATGCGTTATGGGTGTATTTTTTGATTTATGGGACTCAGGGTGTAGAAATGTAACATCCACCTGAATCGGGGTGTTACCGATTAGCCTGAGCAACTGAGTCTCAGTAATTATCTTTGTAGGCATAAGATTGAGTATAGCTATATTAAGAGGTCTTATATCCTGCCTCTCAGCTCTTTCCTCAGTCATTATAAATATATTTTCTTTAGTTAGCACTTCCGCGGCCGGTAAAGTGTCAGGTATTTTAATGGGCATTTATTTTCCGCCTTTCAATTCCAAATATTAATTTTAAATATTGCTGCATTAATTAAAAGGACATTCCTAAAAAAGCTCCTTAGGAATATCCTTATATAATTGTAACACAAGTGATTACATTACGCATTATCCAATTTAACAACTATACACTACTTATTCCCGTCACTTATTTGCATCTTGTCCAAACCTGCATTTCACCAGGCCCCCTGTTTGCCCATAAATAATAGGGTATGGCTTTGAAGGTAAAAGAGTCTGTCTTTCTTTTATGAGGCCGGTACAACTGTCCATCCCAACCGGATACGCTATCACGAAATGCAGTACCCTTTATTATAACAGCACCTCCGAAGAAGTTGTTATCATACTCTGTATCAAACCGGCTAGTGCTGTCTATTTCAATAGATGACAGGTTTTTGCCGTTATCCTCCTCTTCAAGGCAATATACTACAGGTCCTCTCTGTATAGCTACTTTTCCTGCATTATAATGGACATTGGGATTGGCATCAATCAGCTCTACAGGCATTTCAAGGTTCAGCTCTACTAAATCATCCACCTTCCATGCCCTTTTAATAACGGCATAGCCTTTATTCACTATCTTGCTTATATCAATATTTTCTCCATTCACCTTAATCTCGGCCTTACGGCACCAGCCGGGAATCCTTAAGCCAAGCCCGAATTCTCCTTCCGGTACCTCTTTAAACTTAAGTAATATGTCTTCTGTCCAAGGATAATTTGTTTTCTGCTCAATTACGACCTTGCCTGAGCGTACCTCAAGCTCAGCCTCCCCGTCAATGTACAGATGAGTGTATACATTTTTGTCATCACTTGTATAAATATAGCTGCCCAAAGACATAATCAATCTGGCAAGGTTCGGCGGACAGCAGGCACAGCCATACCATTTCTGTCTTTGAACCTTAACGTGTGTTTTACCAGGCTCCTTTACCGATGCCACAGGATCTGCCTCCAAAGGATTTACATAGAAAAAGCTCTTTCCGTCTTGTGACATCCCGCTTATTGTTGAATTGTACAAGGACCTCTCCATTACATCTGCGTAGCAGCTATCAACTTCCAATTTAAGCATCCTGTGCGCAAAAAATATCAATCCTATAGATGCGCAAGTTTCCTGGTATGCAGTATCGTTAGGCAAATTATAATTATAAGAAAACGCCTCTCCGTGCCGGGTGGAGCCAATTCCCCCGGTTATATACATCTGCTTAGTTGCAATGTTTTCCCAAAGAGTCTTGCACACAGAAAAAAGCTGGGCATCATTATTTTCAGCCGCAAGATCCGCCATTGCAGAGTAAAGATATACAGCTCTTACTGCATGTCCCACCGCCTCTTTTTGCTGGCGGACCGGGACATGAGCCTGACAGTACTCAAGATCCAGCTTTGTTTCCTGTTTTGGCTGCCAAAATGATGTTTTGCCCCTACTTTCCCATTCCTTACGAAAATAATTAGGCTCCTGTCCGCGTTCATCTACAAAGTAAGAAGCAAGCTTCAAGTATTTCTCATTATTCGTAGCTTTATATAGTCTGACCAGTGCCAGTTCAATTTCCTCATGACCGCCGTATCCTTTAAGCTTACCAGGTTCGCGGCCGAATACTGTGTCAATATAATCAGCATAGCGGCACATTATATCAAGGAATTTTCTTTTACCTGTCCCCTCATAATAAGCTACTGCAGCTTCAATCAGGTGCCCTGCGGAATAAAGCTCATGGCAGTCCGTAAGGTTACTCCATCTCTTATCAGGCTCTTTTATTATAAAATATGTATTCAAATACCCATCAGGCTGCTGGGCTCTTCCTATTAAATCAATAAGCTCATCGGCATTTTTCATAAGTTCAGGATCCGGGGAAACAGCCAGGGAGTACCCCACTGCTTCAAGCCACTTTGCAGGGTCACTATCCTGAAATACCCAACCGCCGAACTCTCCTTTTTCCTCGCCTGCTGCAATGCGGAAATTCTTTATGGAATGGCTTGGTTCTGCATCGTCAACCCTGTCGTTAAGTGCTTCCCACTGGTACGGTATTACTGTGTTCCGCACCAAATCCGTATATTTCTTCCATATGCCATCGTAAATCCTCACTTTTTTCAAATCAGCACTTTTTGTTTTGCTTACCATTCTTTATAATCCTCCTGTTTTTTGATAGTTCCTATTAAAAGCAGCATTTCCCTCATAGTCTTACATGCCGCTGCTGTAGAAATCCCCGAATAATCCAGCATAGGAGATAGCTCCACCATATCTGCCGCAACTATGTTCATTCCTCTGAAGCAATAAAGAGCTGCCATCAGTTCAGTAAATGAAACACCCCCGGGTTCAGGAGTTCCTGTACCCGGCAGAACTGAAGGATCCAGTATATCCAGGTCCACCGTAAGGTATACCGGCTTATCGCCGATTGATTGGGCAGCTTCCTTTGCCTGCGACAGATCAAAGGGCCTCATATATGTATGACCTTCCTTCGCCCAGTCAAATTCCTCCTTTAGTCCGCTTCGTATGCCCAGCTGCCAAATGCATCTGTCACCTGTAATCTCCCAAATCCTGCGAACCACGCTTGCATGTGATAGCTGCTGCCCTGAATACTCGTCTCTAAGATCTGTATGAGCATCAATATGTATCAAATGTATGTCAGGATACCTTTGAAACGCAGCTTTAAAAGCCGGCAATGTGATAAGGTGCTCTCCGCCTATCATAAACGGTTTTTTACCTGCATTGATTATTTCACCGACAGCTTTTCCGATAAGCTCCAGTGCTTTGTGTGTATCCCCAAAGGTCAGCTCCAAATCACCTGCATCACATATATCAAGCTGTGTTATGTCTCTGTCCAATACAGGCGAATATGTCTCCAATCCGTAGAACTCAGAACGAACAGCCTGTGGACCAAAACGGGAGCCAGGTCTGAAAGATGCCGTTCCGTCAAATCCAGCGCCGAAAATGATAATTTCAGCCTCTTCAAAGGCAGCATCGCAACCCATTAAATGCGGTAGCGTCATATCACTCATGCTTTTCCCCTCTCTGTCAGCAAAGCCGCTGCTTAAAAATATACCCACATTATCAAATATTACTCATTTTTACAACCATATTAATATATCCGATAAATTTTGTAAAGAAGGGAATCATGTAATATCATGGAAAATATTATTAAACCTTTGATTTTTCCTGTTTTCGGGCAATAATCTTGTTTAATTATATGTAATTGCATATAATAAATTTTGAGTACCATTCCATATTTTTCCACTATTTATATTAACTACCCGTGGATGCTCATAATCATACCAGGAGGTGTAAATTTTATGGTCATAAGAGTAATGAAAAAAAGAACTCTATCAATGGCTCTGGTCTTGGTATTGCTGTTTAGTGTGTTGTCAGCCCAGTTTGCTTATGCAGGCCTTCCTACAGGCACGGATGTAGTTAGTCTTGAAGAAGGCAATATCGCCCGGGCTGCTACAGCAACAGCCAGCTATTCCAATGACACAAACGGCGCGCCTGATGTACAGTGCGCCCGAATGATTAACGGCTCTCTGGCTACAGGTAGCTCGCCGAGTCAAGGCTGGAACTCATGGAACACAAGCCAAAACCCGGTCTGGGTGCAATGTACTTGGGAGCAGCCCCAGGCAATTGACGCCACAAGGGTTATGTGGTGGTATGACGGTGGTGGTGTCAGACTTCCTGAGAGTGCAGTAGTTCAGTATTGGGACGGCTCTTCATTTGTCAACGTTACCAATATGAAGGATGCTTCAGGCACACCTGTGACGTCTGTAGGTATTGAAGGCAGCGGCACCAACGGCACTAACAGGATTTGGAACGGTGTGACTTTCGATCCTATAGTCACCACACAATTACGCTTAAGTATCACAAAACCTTCCGGTTCTACCGGTGCCGGTATAGGCGAATGGGAAATATTTGGCGCTACCGGGGATCCAGTCCTACATTCAGTGAGTATTGGAGGTAAGGCACAGCCTGTTGTTAGTGAGACTAATACTTATACTGCATATGTCCTTTACCCGAATATCGAAGGCGTTACATATGAATGGAATGTCGATAACGAAAATATCAGGATCGTAGGCGATAATACTGGTAAAACCGTCGATGTGGAGGCTGTTAGCGTAGGCGATGCAAAGCTTTCTGTAACCGCAAGACATGACTCCGGAGTTCAGGAAGCAGTGGCTACCATGGATATAAATGTGCAAAATATTTCCGTGAGCATAGCAGGCGAATCCATGGTTGCTGTTGGTACACAGCAGGTTTATACAACAACTGTCACCGCCGGCACTTTGACGGACATAACCTATGAATGGAGCCTTGACAACGAAAACGCCAATATTGTCGGAACCGACACAGACAGTACCGTTACTATAGAAGGTGTGACAAAAGGTTCGGCAAGGCTTTCTGTAAAGATTAGCTCTCCCGGCAAAGGCCTTGAGGCAACCAATTACTTTGACTTGATTATAAAGCTCAGAAAGGCACAAGATTACGTTACAGGCACCGCAGCGGGCAAACCGCCTATCCTGCCAAAGAGGGTTGTGGTCGATGGTCTTGTGTTTGATACCCCCACGCCAGATACGGCAGGAAGCTACAACTTCGCAGAAGTATTTGAATCAAGTCTTGTTCCGGTTGTATGGGATACAGACAGCTTCACTGAAGCGGATTATGCCCATGATAAAATCGGCACCTCCTTTGAAGTAACGGGGGTCACAGCCGATGGCAGCAGAGCTCCCGGTTTGCCGGTTAAGGCAATTATCACGGTTAATCCACCATTAGAAGCCCTTGACTATAACCATTCCGTTACATCTGAGAATGTTGTATTTAACGATGTGTTTTGGAAACCAAAGCAGTTAGTTAACGCAGGTGCTACCTTTGACGCTGCAATGACACAGCTTGCCAGTTCCGCCTCCTATGCCGAGAGGAACTTCGTAAACGCTGCAAACAGGTTATCTCAAGTCCATTCAGGCAACATGAATCCACCTAGAGGTGCTTACAGTGGTTATGTCTTCCAGGATACCGATATATATAAAACATTCGAGGCATTTGCCTACAACTTAGCAGCTATTTGGGATGACCCGACAATGAGTGACAGGAAAATAGAGCTTCAAAATAAATGCGACGAATGGATCGGTTATATAGAGGCAATCCAATACGCAGATGGTTACATCAATTCTTGTTTTTCTAACCGTTCGACTACCAGCAGCGGCGGCTCCGGCACCGGTGACTGGCGCTGGAGATATATGGCCAGGCACGAAATGTACAATATAGGCCACTTCCTTGAGGCCGCGGTTGCTTACACACGTTACACCATAGGTACCAAACAATATGATTACAGAATTTACGAAGTCGGCAAAAGAGCAGCGGATCATATTGTAAATACATTTGGCCGCAATGGATACCGTACTGAGGTCCCAGGACACCAGGAAATCGAGCTTGCCCTCATGAAATGGGCTGATCTAACTGAAGAAATCGAGGGCATCGGCACCGGTGACAAATATAGAGACACAGCTTATGTACTTGTTGACAGGCGCGGCAGAAGAACCGGCGAATACGAAAGAGAGAGCGGCTACAACGGAAGCAGTTATTCACAGGATGCGACTCCTCTGGTAAACGAGACTAATGCTGTCGGCCATGCTGTAAGGGCCATGTATTACTACACAGGTGCAACCGATGTGGCGATTTGGCTCGATGATACAAACCCGGACAAAGCAGCTTATCTTAAAGCTATATCAGGTATATATGACAGGGCTTCCGAACGCAACACATATATTACCGGTGGTTTAGGCTCCGGTGAATCAAGTGAAGGCTTCGGTGCTGACTACAGAATTCGCAACACAAACGCTTATACCGAGACCTGTGCAGCTATAGCAGGCGCCAACTGGTATCAAAGGTTGAACCTCTACTATGAGGATGCCAAATACGTGGATTCCTACGAAAGAGCTTTATATAACGGAGTGCTGGTGGGTGTAAACTTAAGCGGCGGACTATTCTACTACTCCTGCGGACTTGATTCAGGTTCAAAGACACGTTCCTCATGGTTTGGCTGTGCTTGCTGCCCGCCTAACGTTATGAGGACAATTGCCAATATAGGCGGTTATATGTATACGGTCAATAAAGATAATATTTTTGTTAATATGTATGCCGGAAGCACCGCCAATATAAATGTACAGGGATCTAACGTTGAGATTGTACAGGAAACCAACTATCCTTGGGACGGGGACGTAAAAATGACAGTTACACCCGCTGCTGCAAAGGACTTTACGTTAAATATACGCATTCCCGGCTGGATCAAAGCTCAGAAGTACCAACAGGTTACCATAAGTGTGGATGGCGAAGAAATTGACGCTACTCCAAACGATAAGGGATATGTTCCTATTACCCGGAACTGGCCTCAAGATGGCAGTGTCATCCATATCAATATGCCCATGGAAATTAGATTGACTGAAGCCGATGATAATGTAGATTACGGTTCTCAGTATCCAGATTACGGCCAGAGGAATAAGATTGTCATCGAAAGAGGACCTATAGTTTACAATCTGGAGACTCCCGGAGTTCCTGACACAGAGACCTCCGGCAAGGACGCAAGACAAGTCGTTATTCCAAGAGACATGGAGCTTACTGCGACCTGGAGGCCGGACCTTTTAAGAGGGGTAGTCGAAATCACAGGAACGGCGTTGTATGGAGCCGGATTAACTCCACAGACTATCCAGCTTACTCCGTATTACACCCGCAACAACAGAGGCAATAATCCATCAAATATGGGCATGACCGGGTCAGCCAATAACTGTAATTCATTCAGAGTCTGGATTAACGCATTGAATCATACTGTACAGATTAGGGGGCAGAAAGATAAAATTTCTGTCGGCCAGACAACCAGTCTTACAGCCGAACCCCATGTTAACTTTACTGACAGGTCTGCTCCGGCTTCGTATGAATGGAGTGTCCAAGGCCCGGCTGAAATTATTAATATTACTGATGGAAAAACAGATAACACAGGACCCGGTAAGATTGGCGGCATCTCCTATGAGCGTATCAACAGCACCGCCACCGTCAAAGCTACAGGTAGCGGCGAGGCTATAGTTACAGTCAATATGAAGAACAGCGATGGTGATATTCTTGCAACAGATTCCTACACTCTAAAAATACAAGGGGTAGAAGCCACAGCAGTCATTACAGGTGCGTCTTCAGTAAAACCATCGGATACATTTTCATTAGGTATTGACTTAGCAAATATAGCACAGGATATTTACGCTCAAGATATTATCATAGGTTTTGATGATGAGAAGTTTGAGCTCATAGGCGTTAATGCAAAAGACACAGATGCTGTAATGGTACTGGAGGTTGACACATCGGAAACAGGAGCTGTACGGGTAATCAGCGCTACAACCGAAGGGCTAACAGGAGAAAATACTCCGCTGCTTTTACTGGACTTCAAAGCTGTTGATGGGGTTTATGATACATCAGGTATTGTCAGTGTGACTTCTGCCTTGCTTGGCACCAGAGACGGGACAGTTGTGGCAATCGGCAATGACACCAAGGAGATAAGTATCGGACTTCCTCCGGCTGACAAAACTGCTTTATCTGCTGCGATTACCGAAGCGCAGAATGTCCATGATGAAGCTGTAGAGGGCGATAAAGCCGGACAGTACCCAACTGGCTCAAAGGCTGTTCTTCAGACAGCCATAGACGCAGCAATTGCAGTCTATGATGACGAGAGTGCTACCCAGGTACAGGTTGACCAGGCCTTATCTGAATTAAATGACGCTTTAGCAGCCTTCATAGAAAAGGTTCGTACCCACGAAGTCGGAGATGTAAACAATAGCGGTCGCATAGATATCGGTGATCTTGCAATGGTAGCTTACAACTATGGTAAAACATCATCTGACGAATGCTGGCCGGAAGTCCAAGCTATGGATTTCAACAATGACGGAATAATTAACATTGAAGATCTTGCGTATATAGCCCTTAAGATTCTTCGCTAAAATTTCACATCTATAATATAGAGGGGACGTTCATACCGTTCCCTCTATTTTATAATAAGATTAGTCTTTTCCTGTCCGATTCCTTTTTTTCTTCCTTCAATGCTTGATATGTTCCGCTTAAGTCTTGAAATAACGCCGTTAATTTGGCTGCGAAGCTTTTTAAGCTGTTGTGCATCGTTTCGTATCCTGTCCCGGACATTTAAATCGGTAAATATATTATCAAACCAAAAATCAATTGCTCTTGTTGTGGAATCGACACCTGAGAAAGAAAGATTTTGTATTGTGCTTATATCTGACAGCTCTCTATTCAACTCTTTTATTTGAGAAGATAATCTATTGAAGGCCTCCTCCGCTTTATCAATTTTATCGTATTTTGCCATGTGGCTTAATATACCGCTTTTAAACCAAATATCGTAGGTAGCCCAGTTTTCTGCACTTTCCAGGTATTTAGCTGCATCATCTATTGTTTTAAGTACAACATTAGCTGCACGCAAAGCCTCTCGGGTTTCGACAAGCTGAGCTGAAAGCAAATCCTCTTCATTCGTAAGCTCCCTGTATTTAATTGACTTTTCACTTGACAGGTCCCTTCTGATTTCTTCCTCTCTTCTTTCTAACTCGTTTGCAAACCTCATGCTGTCATAATTTAGTTCACCAAGCCTCTTGATTAGCTCATCTTTTTTTATTTTTAACTGTCTTAAGTTCTCTTCTGCCTTATCGTATTCTGCTTTTGCCTTCAACATCTCCTGTGTCTCTTTGTCTAGCTTCCTATCAAACCTTCCTATGGTTTTCAAAATAAACACAGATAATGATTCATTTCTAAGCCTTTCTACATCAAAAGCTTCAGATTCATATTTTGCAAGAAGTGATTTTATTTCTTCTTCAGATTCTTTTATCCGGCTTTGCAGCTTGTCTAGACGCATTTGCAGGACTGGTAAATCAGCAAGTCTTTTTTTTAGTTCCCACAACTCCTCGTTATTCATATCAACTGTCTCCTTGTTTTCATACTCACTATTATATACGATTGTCCATCTATATTGTTTCATTCCATAACAATGTTTATTATCTCTTTATTTGATAAGGTTACTGTTTCCTGCTCCGAAGCACCACCGCTTTGTAGCTGCTGAGGGCAGGCAGACTCAGGCAACGTGTAACGGAGCAATTACAGACTGTAAAAAGCTAGGCTTCTAAGCAGGATGGGTCAACACGACTGCAATACCCGTGAGACAGGACTTCTCAGTTGTAACAAATATTCGGTATAGTTGGGGCACTACAGTAGGTGCTTTGAAACATAACCGGAATAAATGGCACTGACAGTCTATACCTCAGCACCTCCCTACATAAAGAAATCCAGCGAACAACTTCACGGTCATTCACTGGATTCAGTTCAATGCTTTATTTTCTTATATCCGGTTAACACCCGACTTAATAGCCGCCTCCGCAACCCACTTTGCAACATTTTTCGCAACTCTCTGATCAAAGGGAGCTGGAATAACATAGTCCGCAGATAGTTCTTCGTCAGAAATAAGCTCGGCAATTGCCTTAGCAGCCGCTATCTTCATTTCATCGTTTATATCACTGGCTCTCACATCAAGAGCGCCTCTGAAAAGTCCCGGAAATGCCAGCACATTATTAATCTGATTTGGGAAATCGGAGCGCCCTGTTCCCACAACACTGGCACCTGCCTCTTTTGCTTCATCCGGCATGATTTCAGGCGTTGGATTTGCCATTGCGAAAATTATAGGGTCCTTTGCCATTGACTTAACCATTTCCTGAGTAAGCATTCCTGCAGCGGATACTCCGATGAATACGTCTGCGCCTGCAATAACATCCTTCAATGTGCCCTTCTTTTTGTGGAGATTTGATATCTTAGCCATTTCCTGCTTTTCAGCATTGAGGTTTTCTCTTCCCACGTAAATGGCACCCTTAGTGTCACAAAGGATTACTTTTTCAAGTCCCATTGCCATAAGCAGCTTTGTAATAGCAATACCTGCTGCACCAGAGCCGTTTACAACAACCTCAATTTTATGTATGTCCTTGCCTGTAAGCTTTAATGCATTGAGCATAGCAGCCAGGGTCACGATTGCCGTTCCATGCTGGTCATCGTGGAAAATAGGAATATCACATTCTTCCTTAAGGCGTCTTTCGATTTCAAAGCATCTTGGCGCTGAAATATCCTCTAGATTTATACCGCCAAAGCTTCCTGCCAGAAGCTTTATTGTATTCACAATTTCATCAACATTTTTTGATCTGATACATAGGGGAAACGCATCCACATCACCAAACGTTTTAAACAATACACATTTGCCTTCCATTACAGGCATTCCCGCTTCGGGGCCAATATCTCCCAGTCCGAGTACCGCAGATCCATCTGTAACAACTGCTACAAGGTTCCATCTTCTTGTTAGCTCGTAGGATCGATTTATATCCTTTTGAATAGCAAGACAAGGTTCTGCAACACCAGGTGTATACGCTAAAGAAAGATCCTGCTTGTCTTTCACCTCAACTGCGCTGACAACTTCGATTTTACCTTTCCATTCACCATGGAGTCTCAATGATTCTTTTCTGTAGTCCATTCTTTTCTCTCTCCTTGTAACTTATTTTGTTGTGTATGCTGTTAAATTTTATAATACCACAAAAATAAACATATAAATACTGTTATTTAGCACTTTACACCCTTAATAAGTCCCATAGCACTTTACCGAAAAGCAGCGCCAACACAACAATAAACATGGGTCTTATTATCTTAGCCCCGTTTTTAATCGCAAGCCCCGAACCAAGCCAATTGCCCAGCATTCCTCCTATAGCTGCCGGTATACCTAAGGCAAGAACAACGGCTCCGCTCGAAAGAAACGTTGCCACAGCAGCAATGTTAGAAGCCAGATTTACAATCTTCGTATTTCCTGATGCAGTAGCCAGATCCAGACCTAAAATTCCTGTAAACCCAAGAATTAAAAAAGAGCCTGTCCCCGGGCCGAAAAAACCATCATAGGCTCCGATGACAAAGCCGATTATTGCAGCAAGAACCACTAATTTCTTTATCGGAATGGAAGAAACCCTATTCTCCTCTCCAAAATTTTTCCTTGTTAATATAAACAGAGCTATAAGCGGAAGTAAAATTATCAACATCCATTTTAAAAACTTCTCATCAAAGGACAATGCCAGCCTGGCACCGCAAAATGAACCTGCAAGAGCAGCCAGAGCAGCAATTACAGCAGACCTTACGTGTATTTGCCTGTTTTTTACGAACCTTACTGTGGCAGTAAATGTTCCCACGGCTGAAGAAAATTTATTAGTCCCCAGTGCTGCATGAGAAGGAAGCCCAACGAGCAGATAAGAGGGCAGGGATATTAGTCCGCCTCCACCTGCGATTGAATCCACAAACCCTGCTATGAAAGTCAGAACTGTTATCGTTAGTATTTTTCCTATTGTTATTTGCATATAAGTACCTTAAGTTATTTTGTATTAATTTTCCACCTTAATTGTCTCTCCTGAAATAAGCATCTCATAAGAAGCAGGTATCAATCCAGGTATTCCCTCATCATTCACCGGGAATATTACTATATATCTATACTCTCCTAAAGCGGTTGTTATCAACTCCTGAGGCAAGTCTAAATTCTCCTTGGTGCTGATATATGTGTCAGAGACTATAATATCATGAAATTTAGAAAGGTTCCCCGTGCTTTTAAAATCCTGCCAATCCGATGCATTATTGGATATGTATACCTTGTATTTTGCCGCACCGGGTACAGGCAGCCATGATATTCCATACCAGCTCGGCGCACCCTCCAGATTATATATCTTCCTTTCAGACCATATCTTATCAAAATTAACTTTCCCAAGCATTGCAAATTTAATTTGCTGCGGAGGGCTTTCAACCGTTCTGTTTACAGCCGTCACAGCTATATCAACAGTTTTTCCTATGGTATCCGAACAATAAAATCCGTTGGTACCATCAGTAGTATCAATAAACAAACAGTCCTGCTGCCCCTGGTCATTGGTAAAATACAGCTTAAATCCTGAATATTCTCCGATCATCTGAGAAGAATCAATTTCAAACGCTACTCTGCCGGCGTTTCCTTCTAGCTCATCAAATCTATCAATGATACTAAATTGAGGCTGATTGGGTACAGGTATCGGCTTTTTGTTGAATTTAATTACAGCCTCGGATGTTTTGCCGTTCCAACTAACTTGCGCCCCCATATTTTCTGCAACAAATCTCAAAGGCACTAATGTCCTGAAGTTCTCCATCCTTGCAGCAACATCCATAATTTCCACATTGCCGTTTACCATTGTAAGGGTCTGATTTATCCAAAGTTTTAAATGAATATCGTCAAGCATAATGTCAACACGAGAATACTTTGGGTCCCAGCTAACAATTCCGCCCATTTCTTCAGCTATAGCTCTTATGGGCACCAACGTTCTGCCGCTTTCGAGAACACTGACAGTCCCCCTGCCCGGGTCGATCTCTTTGTCTATACCGTTTACAGTCATAAAACGGCTTCCGATCTTTATTACAATTGTATCAGAATATTCTGCAAAAGACTCCGCCGGTAATAATACGGCGACAAAGATAAAAAACAATAATACGGCACAATATCTTAGCAGTCTTCCATAGGTAATGCAGGGTTTTTTCAACACGTCACCCTCCCAAAAGCCTCTTATTTATGATACAGCTTTTTCGATTGATATTTCGGCTCACATGTAATATTGATTCCAAGCCTGTGAAAAACATTTTCATCAACTCGTGACAGTATGACGGTAGAGTGGGCTTCGCATCCCCTTAGTTTGCTAAGCTGCTGCATTGCAAGTGCTGCCGTAGGATTTGTGGCTGCACAAATACAAAGAGCAATCAGTATTTCGTCTGTGTGAAGACGCGGATTATTATTGCCCATATGCTTAACTTTAAGGGATTGAATAGGCTCAATTACAATCGGTGAAATCAAATGAATATCATGGTGAATGCCGCCCAGCTCTTTTAGGGCATTCAATAAAAGCGCCGCAGAAGCACCCAATAGTGGTGTCGTTTTTCCTGTGACAATTCGTCCGTCATGCAACTGAAGGGATACTGCAGGACCATCTGTCTGCTCAGAACGGTCTAATGCCGCTTGCACTACGGGACGGTCTTTCGACGATATGCCCAATTGATTCATAAGAAGCTCAAGTCTATATACTTCCGCTTTTTCTGCCATTCCCTGTCTTTGGGAGCAGCTTGTATTATAGTATCTTCGGATTATTTCTTGCTCGGATGCCTTGCATACAAGCTCATCGTTTGTGATGCAAAAGCCTGCCATATTTACACCCATATCTGTGGGGCTCTTATAAGGAGATTTTCCAAGAATTTTCTCCAAAATAGCATTCAATACGGGAAAAATTTCAATGTCCCTGTTGTAGTTCACCGCAGTAATACCATATGCTTCCAAGTGGAAGGGATCAATCATATTGACATCGTTTAAGTCGGTTGTGGCTGCTTCATAAGCTAAATTTACCGGGTGCTTCAATGGTAAATTCCATAAGGGAAAGGTTTCAAACTTAGCATATCCTGCTTTCTTTCCCCGCTTATAATCATGGTAAAGCTGTGAAAGACAAGTTGCCATTTTACCGCTACCTGGTCCTGGTGCAGTAACAACAACAAGGGATCGGCTTGTTTCAATATATTCATTTTTACCAAATCCGTCATCACTGACTATAAGAGGAATATTTGACGGGTAATCATGAATTGGGTAATGCTTAAATACTTTTATCCCAAGGTTTGTCAGACGCTTAATAAATGTTCCTGCTGCATGCTGGCTTCGATAATGGGTTATTACAACGCTACCTACATATAAACCAATTTCACGAAACGCATCAATCAAGCGAAGTACTTCCAAATCATATGTTATGCCAAGATCTCCTCTGCGTTTGTTCTTTTCTATATCATCTGCATTGATTGTAATAACTATCTCGACTTGTTCCTTCATCTGCAAAAGAAGCTTAACCTTACCATCAGGCTTAAAGCCCGGCAGCACTCTGGAGGCGTGGAAGTCGTCAAAAAGCTTTCCGCCAAATTCGAGATACAGCTTTCCGCCAAACTGTCCGATACGATCAAGAATTTTCTGTGATTGAAGCCGTAAATATTGATCATTTGCAAAGCCTATTTCGTTCATTTTGACTCTCCCATCGTATAAATCCTCTAATCACAATAACAAATAAAATGATATTCGTCAATGAGTGGTTGACAGAACACTTTAGTTATGCTATGCTAACTTTAGTTAGCCATACCTAACTTTTTCGTATTTTTTGGGGGGATTCTGGAATGACATTAGACAAACTACCGATTGGAAAACAAGCGATTATAACAAAAGTAGGCGGTCAAGGCGAACTACGCGTAAGATTTCTTGACATGGGAATAATTCCGAACACAAAGGTGATTGTTCGTAAAACTGCTCCAATGGGCGACCCATTAGAACTGAGTATTCGCGGTTATGCTTTGACTATTCGAAAAGAAGATGCTACAAAAATCGAGGTTGTGGAGGTTGGGCAATAAGATGATACTCGCACTCGTTGGCAACCAAAACTGTGGAAAGACAACATTATTTAATTGTTTAACCGGTTCAAATCAACATGTGGGAAATTTCCCCGGTGTGACAGTTGAACAAAAGATAGGTAATATAAAAAGTACCAAAAATGTATCACTTGTTGATTTGCCCGGCATATATTCCCTTCGCCCGTACACAAGTGAAGAGCTGATCACCCGTGATTTTATCATAAACCAAAAGCCAGACGGCATCATTAATATAGTGGATGCGACAAATATTGAGCGCAACCTTTATCTGACTTTGCAGTTAATTGAACTACAGATACCCATGGTATTAGCACTAAACATGATGGATGAGGTCAGAAACAACAGAGGCTCAATAGATATAGCCAAAATGTCGCAGCTTCTCGGAATTCCCGTTATCCCCATCAGCGCAGCAAAAAATGAAGGTGTATCAGAAGTTGTTAATAAAGTTATTGAAGTTTCAAAGAAGAGAATACTTCCGAAAGTATATGATTTTTGCCCAAGCGGCCCCGTTCACCGCTGCATACATGCGGTATCTCATTTAATTGAAGACCATGCCCACGCTATTGGTGTTTCTTCACGTTTTTCTGCAACGAAGCTGATCGAAGGTGACGAATCCTTTACAAAGCTTCTGAATCTTAGCCAAAATGAAATAGAAATGATAGATCACTCGATAGTGGAGATGGAAAACGAGCTTGGAATGGACAGGAATGCAGCACTTGCAGATATGAGGTACAACTTCATTGAGGGAGTCTGTTCCCAAACCGTCAAAAAAAGCGGTGAGAGCAAGGAGCATATAAGGAGCATCAAAATTGACAGCGTTCTGACAAATAAATACCTGGCAATTCCCATCTTCTTTGGGATAATGTTTTTTATTTTCTGGGTGACCTTTGGCTTTTTGGGAACTTTTTTAAGTGACCTTTTAACTTTGGGCATCACCTTTATATCAGAAGCAGTCGATTCTGCTTTGAGTGCATACGGCATTAATCCAGTTGTACACAGCTTGGTTATTGACGGTGTATTCACTGGTGTAGGCAGTGTTTTAAGCTTCCTGCCTATTATTGTGGTTCTGTTTTTTTTCCTTTCCATTTTGGAGGATACGGGTTATATGGCTCGTGTCGCCTTTGTTATGGACAGCTTGTTTCGAAAAATTGGACTTTCCGGACGGAGCTTTGTACCAATGCTCCTTGGTTTTGGCTGTACCGTTCCGGCTGTTATGTCAACCCGGACACTGGCATCTCACCGGGACAGAAAACTTACCATTCTATTGGTGCCGTTTATGAGCTGCTCTGCTAAAATCCCGATATACGCAGTTTTTGCTGCTGCATTTTTCACAGAATATCAAGCCCTTGTAATGATTGGTCTATACGTAACAGGAATAATAATAGCCGTATTGAGCGCATTGCTTCTGAAAAAAACCGCTTTTACGGGTAAGCCCGTTCCCTTTGTAATGGAGCTTCCCAACTATCGTCTGCCATCCTTTAAAAGCGTATTAATATTATTATGGGATAAGGCAAAGGACTTTTTACAAAGAGCATTTACAATAATTTTTATAGCCACAATAATCATTTGGTTCTTGCAGACCTTTGATGCTCAGCTAAATGTAGTCTCAGACAGCGAACACAGCTTACTGGCCGCATTAGGAAAGATAATTGCACCTTTGTTTACTCCTCTTGGGTTTACCGACTGGAGAATCGCCACATCACTTATAGCAGGATTTTCTGCAAAGGAAGCAGTTGTGAGCACATTGAGCGTGTTATCCGGAACAAGTGTAGCCGAATTAAGCAGTACTCTCAGCAGTTTATTCACACCCCTGTCAGCAGTCAGCTTTCTGGTGTTTTCACTGCTTTATACCCCTTGTGTTGCGGCAGTTGCAGCTATAAGAAGAGAACTTAACTCCAGGCTTCAGACAGTCGTTATCGTCATTATGCAATGCTCTATTGCCTGGCTCGTAGCGTTTATATTTTATAAAGCAGGTAGTCTGCTTTTTATCTAGAATTTCACCCCTCCTGGCATTTGATTTTTTATTCTAAAGCCCGATAGCTTTATAATCTGATAACTTGCTACGGTCAAGGCTTTTTTCACCGAACCTGTGCAAAAAGCATATGATATGTTGTAGGTCTATGAGAGGAGTGAACCATATGTGTAATATTCCCAGAGTATACCCTTGCGGATACTATCACTGTCCTTACCTATCTAATTATTATTTCGGGGACGGTTCTTCAAAATTCGGGGACGGTTCTCCAATTATTATTAAGGATTATGGTCCAAACCCATTTGTAGTAGATATTGAGCAGGCAACAAAGCAAAATGACACTTTCCGTACTGCTTTATGGACAGGTAAGTATTTACAGCTAACCCTTATGAGCATAGATGTAGGAGAAGATATAGGTTTAGAGATCCATTACGACGTTGACCAGTTCATTCGCATCGAAGATGGTCAGGGGATTGTTATGATGGGTGATGGGAAGAATAAGATGGATTTTCAAGAAAGCGTATGTTACGGATATATAATCATCATACCTGCCGGCAAATGGCACAACATTATAAACACAGGGAAAAAGCCACTTAAGCTATACTCAATATATGCACCGCCTCAGCATCCGCACGGCACAGTTCATGCCACAAAAGCAGCCGCTGAGGCAGCCGAAAAACATAATCACTAACCGGTTAAATTAGTTGGTTAAGCTGTTCTTTTCTCTTTTGGTGCTTTCATCAATAAAACTATAATGAATGCAACGCCTGCTGCAATTGCCGCGATTGTAAATGCTGTTGAAAAGGCCTTTATCTTACTGAGCTCACCAACGATGAAGGCCGACACAACAGCACCTGCTCCAAATCCAAGCAGTACCATTCCGTATATGGTGGCAACATACCTGGTTCCGAAAAAGTCTGCCGTGAGAGCCGGGAATACCCCAAGAAAGCCGCCGTAAGAGAACCCGACCAGTGAAAACACAATAAGTATTGCTGTGCTTGGAACTACTGA
Source organism: uncultured Oscillospiraceae bacterium (assembly GCA_964587755.1). Classification (GTDB taxonomy): domain Bacteria; phylum Bacillota; class Clostridia; order Acetivibrionales; family DTU013; genus CAZPMC01. Next base: position 18,761 of record CAZPMC010000005.1, on the reverse strand, counting down.
CAGTGCTAGTATAGAAGCTGCTGTCATTACTAAGAGAAGAATAAGAGTGTTTCTTCTGCCAAACTTATCTGATATAAATCCCCAAACAAGTCTTCCTAAAGAGTTGCACCCGCCAACAACTAAAACACCCATTGCAGCCGCTGATTCGGATAATCCGTTGGAAAGTCCGAATACCTTTGCCATAGGAATGACCATTGAACCTGCAAAGGTGGCAAACATAAGACCTAAGCCTACAAGATAAAGCTGAGGTGTTCTTAAAGCCTCACCCGGCATAAAGTGCTGGTGAATAACTCCATCCTTAGGAGCTGGTGGATTCCATCCTGCAGGCTTAAAATTCTCAGGTGGATTTTTTACGAAAAAGGAACATAGGAAGCATACTACTATAAAAACTGCCCCTAGCAAGGCAAAGGTCTGTAATACACCTATATTTGGGATAACCGATTCGGAAATTTTCGAGAAGATGACCGTTCCCGCTCCAAGTGCTGAAACAATTACTCCTGTCACCAGTCCTCTGTGATCCGGGAACCATTTCTGGCAAACAGCTATTGTAGTAGTATAAACCATTCCCATACCAATTCCACCTAATATGCCATAGGACAACCAAAGAAGCCAGGGAGTTAATTCGGTGGTAAACTGTACGAGTAAAAAGCCTCCTCCCATTATTAAACCTGCAACTATTATAACAGCGCCCGGCTGAACCTTTCCTGATTGCTGTGTTTTTCCGCCTATAATGCTGCCGACTGTTAGCATGCTTAAAAGCAACGCATAGGCCACTGTTCCATAGGTCGGTGACCAGTTGAATAGTGCATTTGGTGTGTTCGGAGTAATAATGAGAAATGCTTGAAATATTCCCCAGATATAAGCTGTACCACAGCACATTTGGATCAGAATCCCTGCTGCCAAAGGCATTAAACGGCTTAATTTGTTAACATAATTACTATTTTGGTTCATATTGATTCTCCTAGAAAATTTGTTCATAATCAATTTATGCAAAATAATATATTATGTTAACGCCTATATCAATGGGTGTAAGGCAGCTGGGTAATAAAGCGTAAACATTTTTACGGTTTTTGAGGTTGAAGCAAGAACCGCCCCTCTTGCTTCAACCGTTCCTATTACTTCATTTTATCTTCTTGCATGCTTCAATGTCTTTTTGGTATCATCCCAGTGCTTCCAGATACCTTTATCCCAGCCGGCATTTACTGTTCCTGATCCGCTTATTTCATGAGAAAAGTTGACATCAGGTGATTTGACCAATATATCAGCAGATATACCCCCTATTATAATTTCTTCTTTATCAGCTGAAATTTGAAATTTTATTTTTCCTCCGCTCTTAATCAATTTGCTGCCGGCTAAAGAGTAGTCCATCTCTACTTCCATTCCCGAAATATATACGTGAGTATGATCATTCTCCTCTTTCATAGATAGTATTATTTCTCCGTTTTCTTTGACTTCTGCTTGACATGTTCCTGAAATAACACGGTATATGATTGCTTCACCTGGCGATACAGTTCTTAAGTCCACTGTATAGCCGGGAGTTGCTTGCATTTTTTTAATTGCAGCTCCCACCTCGCCCATATTAACAATAGCCTCGTGAGCTCTTGATTTAAAGCTTGACATTTCATGTTCAGCAGCAATAGTAAAACTTCCAATATAGATTCCTACGACATTTCCGATTTCGTTTGTTGCCTTCTGTTCCAACCTCATGTCGAGAGACCATGTTTGGTAATTGGAATCCACACCGAAAAAAGTGAAATTGCGTCCTACTGATGCATAGTCGAAATTTATTCGCCACCCCGCATCGTCACTTTTGTACTTATAGCTGTCAATTTTTCTTTGCAGAGCATAATAAAACTCATTCAGCATACGCTTCGCATTGGCACCGTCAGCTATATCCTTCCACTTCTGTTTTGTCCTTGCATGCTCATCCGCCATCATTACACAGAACTTCTCTATTGCTAACAGTTGGCTTGTCACCGCATTTATTTTATTGAGATTTTTACCTAATTCGCCTGCCTCATTGACAAATCCGCCTGCAGTATCCTTAACCCAGTCTGTCGTAGTGTTTTCAAGCAAATCAGCGGAAGCTGTGCCGATATCATCCCAGCTGCTGCTGCCCATGTAGCCTGTCACAGCAGCAAGAGCAGACGTCACTTGGCCGGCAGGAACAGCCGAAAGTGTTGTAAGCATGTTATTTTTTACCCTTTCCAGGTCTTCCTTTGTGAACTCTGAAGCACGCTTTGCTTTTTGGACCTTTTCATTGGCTTCCTTGATATCAAGCTGTGTTAAGTTCTTCGACTTTAATGTTTCTTTGACAAGCTTGTCTATCTCTTCTTCTGTAAAGGGAAATATTTGCTCCAGTACACCGTCTACACTCAAGTCGCCAAATGTGAAAACCACCGGTTCTGAGCCTGAACTGAATTTTACCCGGGACAGGTCTATATATGATGCTGCAAAAGTATTAAGCGGCTGTATCACTATGACAAGAATGAGCAAAAGCACCCATAATTTTTTCATCATTCGCCTACCTCCTGGTTCAGCAATTCTGCAATTTTGTTCAAGCCTTCATGCTCAGGATCAACAAACAGACCTTCATTAACATAAAAGAATGTTTGATCTATGTCTCCAAGATACATATGCATTAAAGCACACCCAACAAAATTGTCTCCCTCAAAGGGGTTAACAGCAAGGGCAGCCTCATAGTGGCGAAGTGCACCACGATAATCGTTTTCATTTACAGTAAGACACTCCTTCGCCAGAGTCCTGAGGTATTTATCGCTATAATTCAAATGACTGCGTGGATATGTTGATTTGATGGGACTGTAAACCTCATAAATCTTATCCTCCAGCATCGTCAGCTTTTTCTTTACTGACTTTAATTCACTGACAGACAGTATATCCAATATCAACAATGATTTATCATTCTCAGCAGAAAATTTAGGATTTACCAGCGCTTTCTGGTAGCATTTTTCGGCATCCTCGTTTTTACCCTGAGAATTATAAACTAAGCCCTCAAAAAAATACGGATAGGGAGAAGCAAAATTCATTTCGGCAATCTCATCCCAGTTGCCTGGCCGTTCTCCTACCACATCCTCAAGAGTATCCCCCTCACCTTTCAAATAAAGCAGACAGTCTATACAGTAGCGCATGGAAGATACTGAAGCAGCTGCCCAGCCATAGGCATAATCAGCCTGAAGCTGCAAACCAAGCTCTGTATATTCATTTCCTTGATCATATAGCTTTGAAAAACCATCAATAAAAGCATCGATAATCTTAATATAATCATTCTGTTTACCGACGCAGCCGCTAAATGCTGCAACAATAAAACAAATGAGTATTACGGCAATTATTTTCCTCATTTTAAATCCCCCTCAAAGAAAAGATTTAACAACAGATTTGAGACTAGGAAGGTATCTGTGTTTTTATCCTCTCGCCGAAAGCATCCACACTGAGCTTGATGTTTTCCCCATCAAAGTGGAAATATTGCTCGTATCCGTCCTCTCCCTTGGGTGCTACCCACTCAATATCTGCACCTGCCCCGGAGGGATAAATGCTGTCTGATTCACTGCTGTATGTACTGTCCTTCCTGGCTGTCTTTGAATATACGAAGGATAAAGCTTTGCCGTTCTTATAATTAACTATGCCTCGTTCTGTATCTGTCTGAAAAGCATATTGGTCGGAGCCTAAAGGTATAAACTCAAAAAATTCAGTCACCTTTCCGTCTGTCTTCTCAACCATCCGCAGTCCCCCACTCGTCGGGTCGTATACGGCATTTATCTCAAACGGCTGCTGGTTCCGGGTTTTTATTGCGGTAAGGGTATAATCATGTGCAGCATTACGGGTTGCCTTTGCGTCCGATAAGCCCATCATTCCCGCTACCGATTCTATTGCTGCAAGGTATGCTTCATCTTCACAGAACTGAGAGGTTAAAGCTATTGAAACAGAGCCAAACATGAGAGCAAAAACACTATGTGTGCTTTGAGGGTCTCCTTCCGGATGTTCGTTATTGTTTTTTGCCACCGCTTGATCAAGCAAGGTATTCATTGATTTTGCTATATTTTGCATAAGCTCGAAAGCACCTTTATAATCTGTGGTGCTGGTTGATACATCTATCGTGTCGGACCATTGCTCCGGAATTAAAGCTTTGGCATCCATTAGCTCCTCAAGCTCGGCTTGCATCTCCGGATCAGTAACAATCCCCTTTGTAGCTTCCACGAAGGTTACAAACCTTCCATTGAGTATCGGGACATTATACCCGGATTCATTTACCATGTCAGCATAAGCTTTCGAATCATATGGTGTAGCAAATTCCAAGATTATGCTTTGCTTACCGTCTTTTGAGAAATTAAATCCGTCTACAAGGTTTACTGCAAATTCTTTTTGAAGCTCTATCAAATCAGAAATCTCATAATCTGATGCAAGCAACTTTTGTTTAATTTCATCAAGAGAAGCTATTGTTCCTTCGTCAAGAATCTCTACATCATTTGCAGGATTCTGATCGGTGTCTGTCTGTGCCACTTTCCCCGAGTTTGAGGAATCGGAAGAAACCGATGGGGAGATTTCTCTTCCTTTATTTGAATAGTTTTTACCACCACACCCTGAAAAACAAGTAGTAACTATAGTCAGGGTAAGCAACAAGACAAAAAACTTTTTCATAATATCAGTCCTCTCATAATAAAATATTTCATATTTAGCCTCTAATTCATATTCTTATTTTAGAAATTGCTTTTCCATAGGGTTTAAAACAGATATGCCTTTTTACTATTAACATAATAACACTTTCACCAATTATTTACAAGCACTTTGGCGTTTCTGGACAAAAGGGTACATTTCTTTCAAATCAAGAAGGGACGGTTCTTTCTGCTTTTTCAAAAAATACAGAAAGAACCGTCCCCTTGCGTCATTAATATCATTACTTACTGGCAATAAATCTTTATGGCGTCGCGCAAAAATTCAGCACCTCCCATTACTATATCGTCATAGTATTTTTTGAAACGAGGGTCATCAACATAAGTTTGTGCCAAACCCATATGCGATTCCTTTGAGTAACTGCTCCAAAAATAGCACAGCCACTCCTTATGCAAGGCGCATAGCTTTTGAGCAAGTTCACTGGAAGGGTCACCCTGTTCATAAGCCGCTTTTAAAGCTTCATTTATTTGCTCAGACAATTCTTGTACCTTCTTATATTGCTCTGCTGTCATATTCATCATTTTTGCATTGCTTGCATTTACAACATCATCTCCATACTTTTCACGGATTTCCTTCCCATACTGCTTTTCGTTTTCATCAATCAACTTCTGCTTGAAGCCTTCAAATTTCTCCTTGTCACTCATTATTATCTCCCCTTTCGACTCAGCTATGGTTTTTTCCACATTTCTAATCAGCAACTCAATCTGTTCTCTTTTCATTTTCAGAGCAGACAGATGACCCTCTAGTGCCGCTATAGCATCATAATCTTTCGACAATAGTATATTTTTGATTTCATCTAACGGTACTGAGAGCTCACGGTAAAATAAAATCTGCTGGAGAAGGTTAACTTCCTTTTTACCGTACACACGGTAACCGTTACTGCTTATCCGTTTCGGTGACAAGAGCCCGATTTCATCATAGTAACGCAGTGTACGGGTACTGATTCCCGCAAGCTTCGCCAGCTTGTTAATAGTGTACTCCATACTCATCTCCTTTTCTCAACAGACTTTTGTTGATGCCCTTAATTAGAATATAAACCATGACGTAACGTTAATGTCAAGCAATAAATAAGGGACGGTTCTTCAAACCGTCCCTCTATATTCATTCTTCTTTCTCATCGGATTCTCTGGTAGCAGCCACCTCCAGGTTTGTGAGCAACAGATCCAATTTCGCAGCAGCCAACTGGTCGATAATATCCTGCATTTTTATTTCGTCAATTTCTCTATTATTTTCTCTGTTATACTGTTTATTTAACTGAGCCTCATCAGCCATACTGATTACATAGGCTCTGGTAGGTGTCTCACTCAGCTCTATAGAAAGCAGCAGCCACCCTTTGTCATAAAGCATCTGCTGAATCTTACCCTTAAAAAAAGTACAAATATTCTCCAGAGTAGGGTTTATTGTTGTAAACGGCTGGATTGTATTTATGAATACGTCTTGATATTGGGAAAGGAAATCCTCAATCATCTTCTCAATCTCATTAAAAGGTACGAAATTGTCACTTATCTTTGCCGTATGCAAAATAAGCTCCCAGGTGTGGGGATGTTTCTCGCCTAATCGTCCCCTAAGATATATGGCATGACTGGCATTAAAATAAAACTTAAACCGGAATTGATCGTATTGCACCGTTATTAGCTCCTTTTGTTAATGAAAGATCTCCATTCAAATAATTTCTACTGCTTCTATAAAAGTGTTTACAATATCAGGATCGTACTGAATATTACTTTTGTCACGAAGCTCCTTTATGGCTTCCTCCGGTGTTTTCACCCTGGAATATACCCTGCTGTTTGTCATTGCATCGTAGCTGTCGATTATATTTATAATTCTGGCATTTAGAGTAATATCCTCACCCCCAAGGCCTGAAGGATAACCAGTGCCATTATAATATTCGTGATGCTGCAGAATATCAATGGCAACCTCATCCAAAGACGGAATCAGTTTCACAATTTCATAGCCGATTTGCGGGTGCTTACGTATTAAGTTTTTTTCACTTATAGTAAGCATTTCTTTTTTATTTAAAATCGTATCGGAAATGCCGATTTTTCCTACATCATGGAGTTGAGCTGCTATTGACAGGCGCATAAGCTCCAGGTTGGACAACCCGAGGGCCTTTCCAAGCTCAACTGCCTTTTTCTTTATACGGTTACAATGGGCAACTGCTTCAGGAGAATAAGCATTTAGCATTTTCATCAGCATAGCAACCACATTATAACTGCTGCTATTAGGGTCATTCAATTTTTCCAGGTCCGAATTTTTACGAGCCCGCTCCAGAACGCTGTAGATATCGCTATCCTCAATATTCATTTGGGCAACTCCAATAGATAAGGTTAAGTCGGTATAATCAAGGTCGGCGAATTGGCGTCTGATGTTGTCGGTTATTCCATAAGCTTGAGATTCATCAGTTGATACCATCAAAATACTAAATTCGCTGTTGCCCGTTCTTGCCACTACATCAGTATCAAGACACAGCCGCTGTAATATTCTTGCTGTATTTATCAAAAGGTCGTCTCCCGCCCTGTAACCGGCGGTCTGGTTTAGACCGTCCAACCCGTTTATATCCACAACAACTATGCAAATCGGCTGAAAATAACCAATATTTATTTTGGATAGCATGGTATAAAAGAACCTCTGATTATAAAGCTTGGTCAGAACATCACAGATACTGGCATTATTCGCTGTCTCTGTTTTCAATTGAAGCTTATTAGTAAGCTCTTCAATATAAAGATTTTTGTCAGCTATGTCTTTGCTGCTCTTTTCATTATCCTTATGACCCTTTAGATAGGCTATGCACACCAACAGAGTCAGTATCAGTATAGCCAGGCTGACAGCACCGGCAAAAATATATAGATAGAGAATATGCTCGCTGATTCTGCCAACAGACCAAACATACTGCTTTTTTGTTGACATTCCAAGAAAGTAGCCGGTTTCATCGACCATAAAATAACTTACTGAAACAATCTCTTCCCCATAATCAGCATTTTTTATAAAAACAGAAGAGCCGCTTTGCTGCTTTGCAAGTAACATCTCAAACTCATCAATAGCAGTACCACCCTTAAGCTTCCAATACCGCACCAGATCCGAAGTGCTTTTACCTTTGAGATTTCTAGTCTCTTCATGGTTTTTTTCGAATACTACTTCCCTTGTTGAATACAAAAACCAATATTTGCTTCCCGATGCTTCGGCTCTACTTATTATGTTAGTGACAACATCAGCTTCAGCCTGTTCAATGGAATAACCCTCCCCGGTAAGAGTCGCAAGCCTTTCCTTGACACTTTTTGAAACCTGGTCAACTAAAATTTCCTGATTGCGGCTAAAGCTTTGAATGGCGCTATATTTATAATTATTCGTTTCTTGAAGTATATACCCCCAAATAAGCAAAATAAAAGATATGGCCAATAAAGAGATACCAAAAAGCTTTACTTTGTAATTTATTTTACTTTTTTTCAGCATTCTGCCTCCAGCTTTACAATCTTTCTATGCTAAAAATGCAAGCTCTTCTTAATAAGAGCCCCTATTTTTTTTAAATAATTAATATGTTTGTCAAATTTTATGAGCAATAAGGCGAAAAATGTCAAACCAGCTAAAGTAATTATGTATCCTATGATACCATATTTGTCAGTCCACATCAACCTGACATGATGCTCTCCGGCAGGAAGATTCAGCGTTACAAGGTTCTCACGCTGTCCGACATTTATCGACTGCCCGTCAAGAGTTGCCTGCCAACAAGGTGTATATGTAACACTTAAGGTGATCTCCCTGGCCTCTTTGACCGAATAATCGAAATCCACACCTTTGTAATCCCATTTAGCACTTTGGACAGGGAATGGATCCGGCCAGAAATTTTGCTCCACTCCAAAGGTTTTAAATATGTCTCCTATCAAAGTTTTAACCTCATTAGAGCAATTCGGATATCCTTTTTCATCTTCAGGGATACCCCAGTTCCGAGCATACACCGCTTTCAGGTACTGGCTTAGATGCAAGCCGAGAAAAAGCACTTCTCCGTCTCCAACCTTCTTTGTGCCAATCACATCATTTTGAAGCTGTCCAACGTTTTGCTCCAATTTGTAATATGCCTTATCAAGGCCAAACAACACCCGGGCATAGATAGGCTTATCATTTAACTCAATTTTATCAACGGAGCTCTCTATTTGGGATATTGACTGCTTCTTTAGTACCGGTGAATCTTCAAAAAGCACATCTGAGACCCCTACACCGAATAACTTGTGTCCTTTTGTGACCGTCGGCTCTATCACAACCTTTACCCCGTTATTCACCAAATACTCAACTGTTTCTTCAATGTTTTTTTTCTGCCGCAGGGTGTCAACCTCCGGCTCACATAAATAGATGAGCTTGTATTTCAAAAGTTCCGACCGTGAATAATCTGATATATCCTCACGCTGCTCATGGACAAGGTAAGGAAACTCCATTGCTACTCCCGGTGCTCCAATGCCTAAAATCAGCCCATTGCGCTTGTCAGTAAGGAAATATGATGACGGCTCTTTACTGACATAGAATTTACCAAGACCCCTGTCGCTGATATATTGAAAAGAGTATTCTTTATTTAATTCTTCCGCTATCTTTTGGTATTTCTCATCAAAAAGAAAATATCTTGTGTTCCAAAAAGCTAGATTTTTAGCAATATAAGAAAAACAACCAGTTTGGTAGGCAATATTATGATTCCAAATTGCTCGATTATGAGGAGTGCCTTCAATATTCCAGCCATCAGTTAAATTCAAGTCATAAGTTATAGAAAAAAAAGTCTCACTGGAATCGACTACACTTAGATATGCATAACGCCCCTTCTCAAAACTACTGCCTTCGACATTTACTTTTGAAACCATTTCATCAAAATCATTAGAAGTAATTGAACTATAATTTGTGGCAAACGGATTCATATAATACAAAGCTGCTGCGATGATCGCTACAGAAATAATGTAATATCCGACTTTTGTACTCATCCTTCTACCTCTGGTTGATCTTTGAATCATATAAACCATATACGCACATAAAATAGCTCCTGATACTGAAGTCAATACCAATATACGCCCCGGTACATAGCTCTCTGCCAATGGTAAATATTCAAATAACGGTAAATTCATCCCAAAAGAAAATACTATAGTGAAAAGCGTTATTAGGATGCAAAACAGAATATAATCCTTTTCCCACCTTTCCGCAGTCTTTCTTGATGCTCTGTATGCATAGACAAACAAGGAAATCAAGCTTCCTATTGTGACAGGAATAGCAAAGTAGAAAAAGGTCCCTGATGATGTTATAAACCAATTTATATTGGCAGTATAATTTAAGGCTGCCTCAACAAGAAGAGTTGGTACTCCAGGTGTTTCCAATCCCAGAACACCGGATACTGACCAAAATGCGGTTATGATTCCAGCTAATACTATTGTGAGAGAAGCACTTATGAAATTTAAAAATGTAATCCTCTTTATCACAAGGAGTGCAAAGAAAACTGCCATGATGCATAGGCACATCATAAAAGCGGTATTGGGGTGACCTAATATTATAAAAGCACAGATTAATACACATAGTAAGAATTTTTTAGCATTTGGCTTATACACATATGAGAGAAGTAATAACAAATACCATGAGGACAAGGCAATTACAGGTCCTTGCGCTACAGTACCCGCTGATAATAATGCTCTCAAAATATATGGTTGGAGACAAAAAACCACTGCACCGAAAATCCCGCACCATTTACCGATGAAAAACCTGCAAAAGTACCATACTCCCATGCCGCCAATAAAAAACATTGCATAACAGTAAATTTTAAAGGTCAACATCACATTCTGAACAGGAATATAAATCAAAGTCATAATCCAGTAAGAAAGCGGGGGATAATACTGTGTAAATGTAGCCCCGTTATACCAATAAGGAAACCAAGAAGGAAAGTCGCCGTTTGATAAGCAATCCGCCAAATATCTGACCTTTGCCATATGGCCCATAGCATCTGATGTGTAAGGATAAATATCGTTTGAAATGCCCAATAAATTCGAAAAACCGGCAGCGCAAGCGATGCCTGTTATTATCAGAGCAAAGGATAATTCTATATAAAATTGGCATGACTTACCCTCTATGTTTTTAATTTTCATATTTTTACTCCTGAGGCTGTCCCTTTAAGTATCTTGATTTTCTTTAGCTTAAATGCCAGGCGGATACTGTTGGCGGCAGTTTTTAAGACTGCCATTTTACTTGCCCCCTTTTTAAAATCATATCGCAGCACAAAGGGAATCTCACCAAAGACAGCTCCGCAGGTGTAGAGTTTATACAAAAGCTCCGCCATACAGGTAAAGCCGCTCTCAGAAACCAGTCCGTCACCAAATCTATGGAAAGCTCTTTGTATAATTTCCCGCCTGTAAACTCGGTAGCCACAAGTATAATCCCTGACCCCGGGAACATTAAGAAGCAATTTAAAAATATATCTTGCTCCCTGGCTCATCAGCAGCCGAAGCCTTGATAAACCTTCAACCTTAGCACTGGTCCAGTATCGGGAAGCAATAACCACATCGGCTCTATCCTCTCTTGAGCAGTTCAGCATATCCGTTATATAGCACGGATCATGGGTGTTATCACAATCCATAAGACACATATATTGACTTTGGGGACAGTTCTGGAGGAAATGGCTAATCCCGGTCTTTACAGCTTCTCCTAACCCCTTATTATAAGGATGATTGATAAGGGTGAAGTTCGTATATTCTCTCTCCAGACCTTCTGCAATTTCTCTTGTTTTATCCTTGCTTCCGTCATTAACTGCAACAATCTCCAATTCTAATCCATATCTGTCTTTAAGCTCCAGCCTGAATTGCTGCCACCGGCTTACCAAAGCTTTAATATCCTGCTCTTCATTATAAGCAGGTAATACCACCGTCAGTGTATTCATAAGTTCACCTTCCTTCTCAACACTCTGACTATCCTTTTTGGGAGGTGAAAGTCATCATTGACAGCAGTCTTTATCTTTTTCCATTCCTCTGTCAGAGTTGTTGTTTTCCAGCTTCCTGTTCCTTTAATACTGTTAATAATGCCTGCAAAACGGATCCAGAAAATCACAAAATTAAACGCCGGCATTATGAATGGCAGATACCATTTTGAGCGGTAATACCTCTTAATATCCTTAACCTTGTCCAAGTACATAAGCACATTTATATAAAACAGGAACATAGAAAAGGCATAAAGTAGATATATTATGACTATAGAACCTAGTACCAAAGAAACCGGGTAGTTTAAAAAAGTCAGATAAATAAGGGCAAAATACCAAATCATGCGCGGGAATGCAAAGGTATGGTCAAAAAACAGGGTGCGCACCATGAAATTGCTGGTAAAACCTTTTAAAATAAACAGCTTATTTCGTAAAAACATATGAGACACTTCTATCTCCCCCCTTTGCCATCGTTGGCGCTGGGTGTATAGCTTATTGTAGCTCTCAATAGGCGCGACAAAGAAGAATGCATTTTCGCACAGACGAATATTTTTCTTCTGAAGCTGACGGATTTGGAAAGTTATCTGGGTATCCTCACTTATGGTAGCTGTATTATAAAGCTGGGATTTGAGAATAACAGATCTGCGAAAAGCTGAAAATGCCCCGGATAATGTATATACACTGTCTAATTCTGACTCAAAATTTCTTCCTGCCAAAAAGGACTGACAGTATTCAAAGAATTCACAGCGGCGGACCATTTTCATCATAGAGCTCTTAGTCTCTTCAATGGCCTTCATATCTGTCAATATTACACCTGTGAGACAATCAATGTGAGGCTCCTGTTCAAAACGTATTACCATATTTCTTATGGCATCCCGATGAAGCCTGCCATCACTATCAATATGGATAATATATTTGCCGTGACTGTTAAAAAGCGCCATGTTCAGAGCCTTGGATTTCCCCTGGTCGGCATCTAACCAGCTAAGGGGCAGGTCCTTATACTCATACTGAAACTTAAGATAAACCTCATAGCTATTGTCAGTACTGCCGTTATTGACCAGCAGGATGCTAGTTAAATGATTGGGATAGCTCGAATTATAGACTGAGACCAGACAATCCCATAAGGTTCGTGCCGAATTATAAATAGGAATAATCAGCGTAATTTCAGGAAGCATATAGAGATCAATTTTGCGTTGGCGTCTAAATCTCTTTTTAAGCAGGATAACAAATCCGCCGAATGCCGGGATAATCTCCATTATCAAAGGAATGATTACCCATGCCATCCAGAAAATAACCTCTCTTGTTATTCTACTTAACAAAATCTCAATTTTCATAACTAAATTTACCTACCTTCTGCCGGATTATATGTGGCCGTGTAAATACATAGAAATAGAGAGCAATCGAAATAAAGTAAAATATTATTCGGCCGAAAATAGTATGGGCGAAATAAAATATCTCATTACCAAAAAAGTAAATCAGAGTGCAAATTACAAAAATTCGTAGGACATTAGCCACAAAAATCATTACCAATCCTATGCAGGTGATAATCAGCTTTTCGATGGTATTATACAGTGGAAAGAACCACAGCATACAGCTAAAAGCCATAATCTCAATTACTCCGGAGCATTCATAATCTATGGTAAGGGACACCGCGGCTGTACCCTTGGGTATAAATAATATTGAGTATTGATAAAACGAGTCGTACATTTCGCTTACATCCCCCAGCACTCCTGCCGCAGCAGTAACTGCCATAGTTAACGGCCGGGTGATTAGAGGTTGAACCCAGAGCATCAAAAAGAAAAAAAGCCCGACACTGCCCAGACAGAACTTGAAAAAATGAATCTCTGTACGGCTGAGAACCCATATGGCATAAAGCCAAACTATAAACCCAATTATTTGCAAAGTCAGCATTTTTGCTCATCCTTTTATCAATATTTATTGGTTAATGACCGGGCGCCTTTTCCTGTAGTAAAAATAAGCAAGCGAGATTAGAACGATGGCGGCACCAATGGCAATTCCCATATATGGTCCTGTGCCGGCACCGACACATATAATTATTTGAGGTCCCAGGTTCGAGCACATTATTGAAATATCATATATCCCTTGAGGGTCATCTGTAATTGATGAAAGCAGGATGTTAAACTCCGCTTCATCTGACTCTCCCTCTTCCCGTGTGTAATATCCCGAACCAATCACATTCTGCCAGTTGCTGGTGTTGTGTACTTTTATTCCTGCTGTTCCAGACATTTTTTCCTTTATAGGTTCCAGTTCAAGAGTGAAGGCTTTTGTACCCTGGTTAGTACCCATTTCAAAATAATAATTATCCATATGGCGAAATCCATTTTCGGACATTTTAATGTGAACATACACCGTGCTCTCATCCCGGAATACAGAAACCCGGTGAATATTCGACTGATCATAGTAAACCTGTGTATGAGGCTTGTCCTCCCAATCATCATAATAACCATCAATCTCAATAGCACCATAATCGGCATAGCCATGCAACGGGACTAACAGTAAAAGCAATATCAATGTAAGAAAAGCCGGGAATGTTTTTTTCATAGTGCGCACCTCTTCTTCCTGTTGATAAAATATAGTAAAATGCCTTCTGCAAGTAAACCTGTCCCGCTCAATATCAGACCGGGAATCAAGTAAGCATAGGTGATTTCTATCTGAGTATGTGGTTCTTGTACTATCAAAAGATTGTTTTTGTTTAATATCTTTTGATTGCTCCGGAAATTATCTTGATAAGCAATAGTTGTATTAATTTCTCCGCCTGAAGTATCAATGACTAATCGGTTTTTCTGCATCTCAACGGTAATGGGCACTACCTCGCGTTTTGGAAGCCGGGTTGGGAAAACCCCCAGGAAATCATTTATCATCTCTATTATTGCCTCATCTCCGGTTTCCAAAGCATGAAACAAGATGTTGTAACCCATAAACAAAATATTTGGATTAACTGCCGTCCCCAGGAACGGCAATTCTTTATTATTAAACCAGGAGAAGCCAATAATCTCCTTAACATTGTCAAGATAAATGGTATTCCATGTGGAATATTTCTCCTTAAAGGGCAGCGCTTCATAAATCCGGTCGCGGTACATCAGCTCCGGATACCGGTTTGAGAAGCTAATGGGCTGAGCCGTCACTCCGAAAAAGGTCATACGGCTGGTTACTGGATCGACAGGTATTCGGCTCATATCGATAACAATTTTTACGCCTGCTTTAGCCGTGCGGGTCAGCAGTTCTTCGGCAGCCTTTTTATCATCATATCTGAAATCGGACAGGTAAATCACCTTGTGCTTGCTTAACTCTTCAAAGCTGTAATCAGTCAAATTATCAGAGGTTCCTTCTGCAAAGGATGGATATTTCAAAGCTATACCATTAGCAGAGCTCCCAATGGCAAGCCCCTCATATTCTGTAGCAACACCAAAGCGTTCAGGCGTATCCCTGTGAAAAATATAAGTATAATTTGTTTCTTTATAAAGCTGGTAGCCTGATGCATGAGCCGCTTTAAGCAGCTGAGGCAGAGATTTTTTAGCCTTTTTCATCAGTTCCTTTTGCAACATAACCGTATCATCACCCAGTTCCAAACTGCGGTCGAAAAGATAGTAGTAATAACCTTTCTCAGCTGCCGTATTGAGCATTACAATATTTTGGGCTGTTGTAGAACCCTGCCAGGCCCAGCCAAAAGTATATTGGGTTTTTGGTTCTTCACCTGGAAAATAATACGAGGGGTAAGAATCAAATACACTAAGATCCAGCAGCGAAACTCTTTGATTAGTGATTTCCTTAGCAGTTGATAGAGAATCAAACAATTTAGTAGGGTTTTGAGAAAAATACCTTTCCAACTGGGCAGAAGGTATGCTGTCAAAAATAAGAAACATTGCAAAAATAATCACTACATAGCGCCTGCAATTTGACCATTCAAAGGCCGAGAGAATAAACAGAGCATACACAATTGGCGTAAAACGCATCATCCAAAGTAACTGATTTAAGGGTAGCATTTCAAGCAGAGGAACGGCAATTGTGGTTGTTCCCAGAAAAATGATTATAGCCGTAATAAAACCAGGCAGACTTTTTTTATTGGCCAGAATAAGTCCAAGAATACAAACTACCATGATGGCTAATCCAAAATAATAATAGTCAAATATCCCCTTAGTGCGCACCAATGGATTTAAAGATATTGATATGGGAGTACTTAATGATTGCATAACCTCAGCAGTTGCTCCTGCATCCATGGCAACAAGCCCCCCCTGAAGAGCAGGATATAGCCAAGCCCCGCACAGAGCAAATGAAATGAGCATAGCTATTATCACCTGAACTGACCTTTGCCATTGTCTTTGAATTATACAGTATATGAGCAAAAAAAGGAATGAAGCTATGCCTGTCATGGCAGCAATCATAACATGGGACATGATTATACAGCACATTATGAAAATTACCGGAAAAAGCGCCCATTTTTTTTGATGGTCAACAAATCTCCATATAAAGTAAAATAAATAGGGCAGAAAAATTGCAATAACCATTCGCGGGAAGTTCCCTTCCACAAAGAAAACTCTAATGTTATCAGGCAGGAAAAACCACATTGTACCAAAGAACGTAGCTAAGAGCATTCTGTTATAGGTCCAGCCCCATAACAGCCAACCGCATCCACCTAAGACAAAAGCAACAAAGACAAACAGCAAATAGGAAGAAATCACATCACCGCCGGCAATAAACTGAAGTGCTGCCAGCAAATAATAAGGCAGCGGTGCCCAGTAGCGAAAAGGCTGCATGCCGTTATACCAAAGATCCGTATAAAGGGGGTAAAAATCCCCTGAGCGTATGCTTTTGTACAGAAGGTCGGATTTAAACAGATGACCGTAAATATCAGAACCGGATGGGTATGCACCGGTATTTCCCAAGTAAACGGTAAGCAGCGCCCCGCCTGCTATTAAAAAAAGAAGTCCAAGAACAAACCTGTAAGCCGGAGCCTTTTTTTGGGGTAATGGATGAAAGGTATTTTGTTTTTCCGGCTCAGGCGTTAGCGCTTGCGGCTTTTCATCAGCTTCTGTCCCGGGTGGTGCGTCAACCAAAGGTGCTGGCGCAGGCTCCTCCCTTTCGTGTCCTGCAAGCAAATGGGAGGTTGATTGGGCGGTGATGTTATCCATAATCAAGCTGGATATTTTTATTTTCTTATCGCCAACCAGAATCTGCTCATCAGCTCTTGCATCATTGACAATATATGTGTAAAGCGGGCTTTCGCTAATTTCCAACATATTTAAAATCAAATCATGTTTGATGAAGGCATCTTTTAATAGCAGATAGAAGGTATCCCCTAAATTTTTTATGTTGGAATCTATCTCATCAAAGGGAGGGATCTGCTCTAAGCACTTGCCGGAATAGGGCTCCATAATACTGGCGATAATCGACTCAATCTCATCGAATCGCATAAATTTCTTTGCACTCGGAGTGATAAATAATGTGATTTCATATTTTCCAGCATACAAAGCAGAAGGATTATTGTTGTTTTCACAGCTTAAATATGTTATTAATCTGTACTTGAGTTTATAGCCTTCCAATGTAAAATCCCCCAAATACTCTAAGTAACTACAAATTTCTACAAATTATCCTGTGCAAACATTGTACAACAAATATTGCTATAACTCAACTTTTAGACTATGAAATTTAGGTACATAGACCTAGAAGCAAGAAGCTTGTAAGCCACTAACTGACCTACAAGCCTCATTTAAAACAACATGAGTTAATAACATTATTTTATATTTCTATTTAATCTCAACATCGCCAAGCCCGATATAAGTGTTTCCATTGCTTCCGCCGATACTAACATAAGGAGACTCTAGTCTAAGCTGCATAACACCTTCGACCGGTATAGTTATATCTGCTGGCATGCCAAGTGGATCAACTGTTACTGTTTTATATAATTCCCCATCCAGGTATATATTCAGATCCCTTTTTGTGGTATACGTCCAATTAACTGCTCCTAGAGTACCACTTATCTCTGAATACTGTCCGTCCAGATTAAATAATAAATATGAGGTTGTAAAGTCACCAAATACATATCCGGTATTATAACCTACTCCAGCCATGCTAAATTTCTCTGGATTACTTAATGTATAAACAGAAGCATTAAAAACTTTATACGGTTCAATAGCTTCAGTCATATAATTCACTTCGCCTGGTTTTTGCCCTACATAAACAGTTTGTGTCGCTCCATCCCAATCTACTTTTTTCCCTAAAGCTTCTCCAACTGCTCTTACCGGCAAATATGTAGTTCCATTATAAATAAAAGGTTCAACATTATTAAGTCCATATAAAAGAAAAAAGCCAACTGACTTGGAGGTGTCTAGGTTCTAGTGTTTTTCAAATTATTAAGTAAAAAAGAACCTGACTTTACCCATTTCTAGGCAAAATCAGGTTCTTTTGTGGTGGAGAACACGAGTTTGATACAAAATGCACCCAGTAGCCCTGTTCCCGTTTGTTGGGTGAACACCCCATGCGTTTCCCGTTTGTTCCGTGTGTAGGAGTGAACACACTGTTTATTTGCCGTTTATGGAGTTAATTGTTGC
>CAZPMC010000005.1:0-565 GCA_964587755.1 uncultured Oscillospiraceae bacterium | reverse complement strand
ATGCATCGTTTGTCGGGTGATGCGATCGAAAATTGATAATTGTGGATTCTACTCATTCGGCAAAGATACCTTCAACGGTAAACTTTAACTCTATTTTAATGAGTTGAAATTTTAACAACTAATGCGCCATTGAAATTATACTTATTTGTTATAAAATATAAATATACTAAACCGTAGAGGAGAAGAGATATGTTGTATTTATCTGAAAATTTAAAGAGATATCGCACTTTAAAAGGCTTAACGCAAGAAGATGTTGCTGAATATCTAAACATTACTCCGCAGAGCGTGTCAAAATGGGAGAGAAATGAATCTTATCCAGATATTGCTTTTCTGCCGGCATTAGCAAACATATTTGAAACAAGTATTGATGTGCTTGTTGGAATGGATACTATCCGTGCAGAGAAAACACGGTACAATATTCACAAAACCGCAAATGAGTTTCAGCGAATCGGTGATTATCAATCAGCAGAGAAAATTTATCGTGATGCATTACGGACCTATCCGAATAAGCCGGGTATGATTCTTGGCTTAGCAGGGGTGTTGGCATTACAAGGAAAGTCTGAAG
>CAZPMC010000004.1:76426-94718 GCA_964587755.1 uncultured Oscillospiraceae bacterium | reverse complement strand
CTAAACTTCATTTTGCTTGAGCCCCACCCCAACAATTGACATAGAGCCCTTAAAGCAGCTTTGGTGACTTAATGGAATTAATTAATAATTCTCTTTTAGCACTTCGAAATAAGACTGGGGATGGACGCATGAAGGACATAAATCGGGAGCGTTTGTTCCCTCGTGAATATATCCGCAATTTCTGCAAATCCAGAATGTTGAACTATCCTTCTTGAACACTTTTCCTTCTTCCATATTTTTTACAAGCTTTCTGTATCTCTCCTCATGATGCTTCTCAACAGAAGCAATCATTCTAAATGCATTTGCTATTTCAGCAAAGCCTTCTATTTCAGCGACCTTTGCAAATTCAGGGTACAATTTGGACCACTCCTCATTTTCACCGGCTGCGGCGTATTTCAGGTTCTCAAGAGTGTTCCCCATGGCAACAGGATATGTCGCCGCAATATCAACATCAGCAGGAATTTCTCCTTCCAATCCTGCCAAAGCAAGTTTGAAAAATCTCTTGGCATGCTCTTTTTCATTATCAGCAGTTTCTGCAAAAATAGCTTCTATCTGCTTATAACCTTCTTTACCAGCAATAGAAGCATAAAAATTGTATCTATTTCTTGCCTGTGATTCCCCTGCGAAAGACTTCATTAGATTTTCTAATGTTTTTGTACCTTTTAAACTTTTCATAATTACCCTCCCATTTATTTTCTTATGTTAAATTTATTATTACCACCAATTATTAATTTCTAACATATTAAAGTAATTTTACAAAATATTCAACCGATAAAAAAGTGCTATATACATAAAATAAATGCATAATGATAACCGGAGGCTTTTATGGGATTTCACATACACAAATACAAGATAGAATGTAATAACACCGGCGGTCATTCCCACAAGCTTCTAGGCTACGCAGGAAATATGCTCGGTGTTAGTTTCCTTCATTTTCACGTTTATTACGGTGTTTCTTCGTACAATTCGCATACCCACTACTTCTATGGAATAACAAGCATGCCGATTAAAACTGAAAATGGCCACGTCCATAAAATGAACGGTGTGCTTGAGACTAACAACTTCCATTTTCACATTTATGATGGCTATACCTTTGAAGAAATTTCTTATATCTCATCAGGGGACGCTGTCGGTTTAGTCCGCTAAGAGATATATTATTATTTAGTATGCTGATAATTCATCCCAATCTCAAGTGCTTCCATTTCTTCAGGTATCAAGTAGTGCTTCTTAGGGGGTAAAACCTTTTGTAACCCCATTTCAAAAAACTCCCTAGAAACTACGCCTGTTTCCTTTAAAAGCTTTCCAAGCATAACAATGTTTGCAAATGCCATATTCCCCATCTCAGATGCGATCTTAGTAGCAGGTATCTCAAACACTCGCACATCAGTCCTAACAGGACTTCTGTTTACAAGAGAGCTGTCTATAATAATAACCCCTCCGGGAACAACAAAGTTTTCAAACTTATCCAAGGATGGCCTGTTCATTGCTATTAGCGCAGTCGCGCTATTGAGAATCGGCGAACCGACAGGCTCATCGGAAACAATTACATGGCAGTTTGATGTACCGCCCCTCATTTCAGGGCCATAGGATGGAAGAAAAGAAACATATTTATTTTCAAGCATTCCTGCGTATGCAATCAGCTTACCTGCCGCTTGTACACCCTGACCGCCGAAACCCGAAAAAACAATATCTGTCTGTGCCATTTATCACACCTCCAAATCCTTCCCCTTAAAGTTGCCCAATGGGTACTGAGGTATCATTTTTTCTTCTATGATTTTTAGTGATTTGATAGGATCAAGTCCCCAGTTTGTCGGACAACTGGATAAAATCTCAACAATAGAAAACCCAAGCCCTGCCTGTTGTACCTTAAATGCTTTTGTAATAGCCTTTTTAGCATTCCTGATATTTTTTATGTCGTGGAGTGAAACACGCTCCACAAATGCAGCGCCCCTAAGTGTTGCAAGCATTTCACTGATATTAATCGGGTAGCCTTCAATTTCAGAATTCCTGCCGTAGGGAGAAGTTGTGGTTACTTGTCCGATTAATGTGGTTGGAGCCATTTGGCCGCCAGTCATGCCGTATATAGCATTATTTATAAATATTGTTGTTATATTCTCGCCTCTGTTGGCAGCATGTACTATTTCAGCAGTGCCGATTGATGCAAGATCCCCGTCACCTTGATATGTGAAAACAGCATTTTTAGGGTTAACACGCTTTATTCCGGTTGCTACAGCAGGAGCCCTTCCATGGGCTGCTTGCACCATGTCACAATTAAAATACAAATAGTTATTATAAGCGCATCCAACCGGTGATACACCGACAGTGCTGCCTTCTATTCCTAATTCATCAATAGCCTCTGCAACAAGCCTGTGTACTATCCCATGTGTACATCCCGGGCAATAATGCATAGGTGTATCCCTCAATGCATGAGGTCTTTGAAATACTATAGCCATAGTTATTCCCCTTTACTTAAAATTTCCTTTACTTTATCCAAAATCTCTTTCTGAGTCGGGATCATACCGCCCATTCTTCCATGGAAGTAGACCGGACGCTTCCCGTTTACGGAAAGCCTTACATCCTCTACCATTTGGCCTGCACTAAGCTCAACGGTTAAAAACGCCTTCGGAACTTCTGCATATTTTTCAAACGCAGCTGTTGGGAAAGGCCAAAGTGTTATCGGTCTGATAAGACCAACCTTAATTCCTTCTTTTTCAGCCAGCTTTATAACATTTTTTATAATCCTGGCTACAGTACCGTATGCAGGAATGATAATATCAGCGTCGTCACAGTTGAAAACCTCTACCCTTGTTTCATTTTCGGCAATCTTTTTATATTTTTCCTGCAGTTTAAGGTTATGGTTTTCTAAAACCTCAGGTTCAATATAAATAGAAGTTATAATATTATGGTCTCTCTCCATTTTTGTTCCAGTAGCCGCCCAGCTTTTGTCAGCCGGATAGATGTCCTCTTTATCCTTGAATTCTACAGCCTCCATCATTTGACCGAGCATCCCGTCACCCATAACCATGCAAAGGGTTCTATATTTATCCGCAATGTTAAAGGATTCAACTACCAGCTCATACAATTCCTGTACACTGCTTGGTGCCACAACCACCATTTTATAGTCACCATGTCCGCCACCCTTTGTAGCTTGGAAATAGTCACCCTGTGCAGCCAATATACCACCCAGGCCAGGCCCTGCTCGCACAATATTGACAACCACAGCAGGTAATTCGGCACAGGCGGCATAGGAAATAGCCTCCTGCTTTAAGCTGATTCCCGGGCTGGATGACGATGTCATGACTCTTGCGCCGGCACTGGCAGCACCGTAAACCATATTCATTGCTGCTACTTCACTCTCTGCCTGAATAAAGGTTCCCCCATACTTCGGCATTTTCTTTGCAAAATAGTGAGCTATCTCTGTCTGAGGTGTTATCGGATAACCGAAGTAATGCTTGCAGCCTGCTCTTAATGCAGCCTCAGCAATAACCTCGTTGCCTTTCATCAGAATTTTTTCACCCATTATATAATCCTCCTATCACTTCTCTACTTCAATAACGCAGTCAGGACAAATAATGGCGCAGAAAGCACAACCAATACATTTATCCATTTCTTTAACAGTTGCCGGATGAAAGCCTTTTAGATTAAGCTTTTCAGTATCCATTTCAATTATTTTTTTTGGGCATACAGATACGCAAAGCTTGCAGCCCTTGCAAAGCTCTTCTTTGAAAGTAACCTTAGCCATTATATGACCTCACATTCTACGCAAATTTTATATAAATAACTTTATATTTTGTAAACGATTTTTTCTATTATAAATCTCAACCGGTATAATTGCAAGTAAAAACCTTGCTAATTGTGTATATTAATACATTATCCCTGCAATTCCCAAGGAAGCTTTATGAATTTTTCCATATACAGCCTCTTGATACCGGGATCCCCTTTATAAGATTCCAATACGTCCTTCATACCGCAAATCAACTTAAGGGGGACGGAAATCCTTTTAGAAACATCTTTAATAATCAAAGAGCCCTCGCCAATAACATCAGGAGTTGTTGCACCTAGTAAATTCGTATTATTTACAAGAATGTCAATTTTTATTTTTGAACTCTTTTGAATTTCCATTATCATAGTTTCGATTTCATCAGCATTTTTTGTCATGGGACGATTTGTATTAACTACAAAGCAGTGAAGATAATCATCATTTACAATCTCATCATAATACCTTGATAAAACCCGGGCGCCTAAATCGTCTCCCCCCACGTCAAGAACAACATTATAGCTTTTATCGTCAAACAGAGTGCTTATCTCTGCAGGCAGGGACGGTACATCTACATTGGTGTTGGCATACACAGGTGTAACTACCTTAATCCCCTTTGATTCAAGCAAATGCTTGACATCAGCAGTGCGAAAAAAAGGGTTTACTATATCAAAGTCAACAATGGCTACCTTTTTTCCCGATAACGCCATTTGATGAGCATAATTTACAGACACTTCCGTCTTCCCGCTGCCAAAATGACCTGTAAAAATCGCTATTCTTTTATTAAACACTGCCGTATCCCCCTATTAAGTCTTTTATTACCTCACTTGCTATTATCAAACCTGCAGCAGGCGGCACAAACGCTGTGCTACCCGGAACACTACGTCTCGTGATACATTTTCTGTCCGAACCCTCAGGACAAACACACCCTTCTTTGCAGCTTGTCCCCTCGTTTTCATGAGGTGTGGCGGGAGCTTCTTTCGAAAAAAGGACTTTAAGAGAGGTAATACCCCTTTGTCTAAGCTCCCTTCGCATCACCTTTGACAAAGGGTCTAGGTGTGTTTTACTAATATCGGTTATCTCAAGCTTCGTCGGGTCAAATCTGTTTCCTGCCCCCATACTGCTAATTATAGGTATACCCTTTTCCTTTGACTGTATAACAAGCTCAATCTTAGCAGTTACCGTATCAATTGCGTCAACAATATAGTCAATTTCACCATTTATCAGCTCTCCAGAAGTTTCAGGCAGGAAGAAAAGCTGATGGGTTTCAACCTGAGCCTTTGGGTTTATTTCCAGGATTCTCTCTTTTACTACTTCAACCTTAGGCTTGCCTATTGTTCTTGTAGTGGCATGAAGCTGTCTGTTAATATTGGTCAGACAGACAAGATCATTATCCACCAGTAAGAATTTGCCTACTCCGCTGCGGGCTAATCCCTCGACAACGAAGCTTCCAACTCCTCCAACTCCGAACACGGCAACTTTTGAACGAGAAAGCTTTTCTATCGCTTCACGCCCTACAAGCATCTCAAACCGAGAGAATGCATTAAGCATTACAAAATCCCGTCCTCTATTAAAATAATTTTCCAGTGCTTGTCATGCTTTTTTAGATGAGCCGACATAAGCTGTCTTACATCTGACTGAGCACCAAAGCTCAATTTATGATAATAAGTGATTACATAAATATCGCCGTTTTGCACTTCACCGGCTATTATATCAAATTTAGCTCCCCTTAACAATTCACTATATAAGGAAGCGCTTTCGCTATCGATATCGTTCTTGCTAATCTCTTCCACACCAAACTGCTTTAGCATGCTCATTTTTAGCCTGAAATCACTGTCTAAAATCTCCATGCCCCTTGAGTAATCCTCCGGCGAGCTCAAACAATTATAAAATTCCTTTAGTACAGCTGCCGGTTCTGTATCCCTTGGCTCGCTATCAGGATTTTCGTAAGATTCAGGGCTTCCATCCTTTTCTGAAGAGCCGTCCACTTCACTGTTTTCTGAAGAACCGTCCCCTGATTCTGTTTCACCGGTCAAAACAAATTTCAGCTCATTACCGTATTTGTCAAGCAATAAATTTCTGTCTATATCATAAAGCACCTGTGATTTGATTGGCTCTGTTTTAAGCTCAGTTCTGCTGCGTACAGCTTGTATCAGCCTCAATACGGAGGAAGTCTCCCAGCCTTCAAGCTCATAGTCATATAAAAGGTCTTCGATGCTGTTTTCCCCGATAATGTTATTGTTTTTGTCTTTGCTAGCTTTGATAATATATTCGTCTTTAAGGCAATCATATACCTCCAGCAGATTATTCTCCTTTTGACTGCTAAGATATTTCGGGTCTTCAAAGCTATATGCCATCAGCTTAAAATTGTAATTAAATAAAAGCTCACTGAAATCTGCGTTATATGATGAAAGCTGCTTAACTGACAAATCTTCAAGACTAATCCTGTATAAAGAGCTTTTAGAATAGGGCTGTTTGGAATCATCCTGAATAAGTAAATACATTTGAGAATAAACCGGATTAAGCAATGCCTGACTGATTTTAAAATATTCTTCCGAAAGCTCAGGAATATCATTTTCCCTCAGTTCTTCTTCAGTGCTGGCACCATCCTTATAGTATCTGAGCCTTATGAAATTATTTTTGTCATTGTTTACACATAATAAAAGCTCCATATCATATTCAGGAGTGTTATATGCTACATTTATCTGTTCACTGTAAAGAAGCTGCTCTTGCTGCTGGCTGGATTCATTCATGGCATCTGAGTGCTCCTCAGTGCCCAAGCTGCTATTTTCATGAATTATTTCATCTGATGTGCTTTCAAAGCTATTTGGTAGCTGTGAAGTTTGTTTAGCTCTATTTATTAAAATCGAATCAAAGATTAGTAAAGCTGCGGCAAAAATCAGAACCGCCCCTGTAATAACAAATATAAGCTTCTTTTTATTCACAGCAATCACCCTGTACCTTCCCGGTTAAGATATGTTTCAATCAGCCTAAGCTGTCCTCATACTCTATCTTTATATTATATATGAAGATTTATGCATGAGCAATTTTCACCTTTCCAATAATTTCTTCATTTGCTATAATAAATGGAGTTGATTTATGTGAATAAAAATACATATCGAATGGAGTAATCTTCTATTATGAAATATGTTGTCGTTTTAGGCGACGGGATGGCAGACTATCCCATGCCTCAACTGGGAAACCGCACCCCTTTGCAATGTGCCAGGAAACCCAACATTGACTATCTTGCTTCAAACGGAGAGACCGGTATGGTAAAAACTGTCCCGGAAGGTATTCCTCCTGGAAGTGATGTAGCCAATCTCTCTGTTATGGGCTATGATCCAAAAAAATATTATAGCGGCAGATCTCCTTTTGAAGCTATAAGTATGGGCATCAAACTTTCTGCCACCGACCTTACCTTCAGGTGTAACCTTGTCACCCTCTCAGCACAGGAGGATTATAAAACCGCTACAATGCTGGACTACAGTTCAGACGAGATTACAACACAGGAGTCTACCCAATTAATTCATGAGATTAATAAAAACCTTTCCACTAAGGATATATCTTTTTATCCAGGCATCAGCTACAGGCACTGTATGGTTTTGAAAAACGGAAAAGGCAGCATGAAATTAACACCGCCCCATGACATATTGGAAAGAAAAATATCCGAATATCTACCGGTTGGTGATAATAGTGAATTGTTTTTGTCCATGATGGAAAAAAGCTATGATATTCTTAAAAATCATCCTGTAAATTTAAATAGAATAAAAAGAGGGCTTCGTCCCGCTAATTCCATATGGCTATGGGGAGAAGGCAGAAAGCCCGATATTCCTAAATTTTCACACAAGTATGGGATTACCGGCTCGGTTGTCTCGGCTGTGGACCTAATCAAGGGGATTGGTATTTGCGCAGGGCTTGATTGTATTGACGTTGAAGGTGCGACGGGTAACATACATACTAACTTTATAGGAAAGGCGCAAGCAGCATTGAAGGAGCTTGAAAATGGCAAGGATTTTGTATATATACATGTAGAAGCTCCGGATGAATGCGGTCATAGATACGAAATTGAAAACAAGGTAAAATCAATAGAGTATTTGGACAAGCAGGTAGTCGGCACACTTCTTACAGGTCTTGAGCAGTATGATGATTACAAAGTGCTTATACTTCCGGATCACCCGACACCTCTGCCTTTACGGACTCATACTTCTGAGCCTGTACCTTACATTATTTATACCAAGAGTAGTAAAAAGCCTTCATCGGTACAGTGCTATGATGAATTTGAGCCGGAGAAAACAGGTGTTTTCATTGAGAACGGTTATACTTTAATGGATAGGTTTATATATCCTTGAACCATTCCACGGAACTATAACACCGCAGGCAATTCTTTTACCTGAGTTGCCTGCAGGCTGTGTCCGGTAGTCATCCGGGTTTTCATGAATTATTACAGACCTTCCTAAAATATCTCTTACAGTAAATTTATCCGTAAAGAAACACATTCCTGCATGACCGTTATTTGAAAACAATACCGGGAAATCACCAGCATGATTGCCATGGGGCTGATTATACGGATTCCAGTGGCCTCCGCAGGCTTCAAAGGGCTTATCAGGGTCTTTCACCTCACAGTGCCCTTTCTCATGAATATGAATGCCAAAAGGCCCAATAGGCTCCTTTCCGTCAGTGGCAGGTTTGTATAGGGGCAGCCCGTCAATATTTGCACAGACCTTGACTCCTCCAGTGACATCCTCGAATGTTACTATACCAGTTATAGCCGGATAATCTGGACCTGCTTTAATAATAGCATAGGCACTGTTAAAGTGAGGAAAATAAGGCATCTGCTGTAAAACCGCATTACGATCATAGCATAATGCTCCAAACATGGTATACCTCCATAAACGTATCAGTATACACCATTTTATGTTTCACAGCGGCTAATTGTTCTCCCAAAGCTTACCATTGTCCTTCCATGTCATCTTCTTCAAGCTCATGGGTTTTGCTTCTGCTCATCAAATCATCTACTGCTTTGGCTGCATCCTTGTTGTTGAACAATATTTCATATGCCTCATCGGTTATAGGCATGCTGACATCAAGCCGTTTCGCCAGTTTATATACAGGCTCTGTGGTGTAAACTCCTTCCACCACCATCTTAACCTCTTCTAACGCTTTATCCACCGGCATTCCCTGACCTATTAAAATACCGGCTCTTCTGTTACGGCTGTGCATACTGGTACAAGTAACAATCAGGTCCCCTATTCCCGAAAGTCCTGAAAAGGTCTGGGGTTTTGCTCCAATTGCACGACCAAGCCTTTTCATCTCTGCCAGGCCTCTTGTCATAAGTGCCGCCTTTGTATTATCACCAAATCCCAGTCCGTCAGCCATACCTGCGCAAAGTGCAATAACATTCTTAACCGCACCTCCAAGCTCCACACCAATAATATCCGGATTGGTATAAACTCTAAAGCGTTGGGACATAAAAGAATCCTGAATCAGCTCGGCGCAGGCTCTGCTCTCTGAGGCAGCAACATAGGCAGTAGGAATGCCCTTTGAGAGCTCCTCGGCATGGCATGGCCCTGACATTGCTACAACCTTAGCATCCGGCATCTCCTGCCTTATAACCTCAGACATCCGGTATCCTGTCCCTTTTTCAAGCCCCTTTGAAAAGCATGCGACTGTCTTAGGCTTTTTAATAATTGCTGCCATTTCTTTTATATTGTCTCTGACTGCCTGAGATGGTATTGCCAATACAATAATATCCGAAAAGGATAGTGCCTCTTCAAGGTCACAGGTACAATTAACATTCTGTGGAACAATGGCTCCGGGAAGCTTATCCTTTTGTTCTCTATGTATATTTATCATGTCTACTTCTTCTTTTAGAACAGACCACATCTTAACATTATGGCCGTTATCTGCAAGAAGTATAGAGACAGCCGTACCCATACTGCCTGCTCCTATTACCGAAAAATTCATACCGATTTCATCCTTCCGTTTATAATCACTTTTTGCTTTTAAACGATATTTTTGATTCTGTACCCTTTAAAAGTCTTTTTATATTTGTATGATGCTTTATAACTATTAGCAAAGCTATAACGCCAGAGAAAATCACTGTTTTTATATCTCTTCCCAAAAAAACTGCCATTAATGGAAAAAGAGCAGCCGCTATTACAGAACCCAATGAAACATACTTTGAAATAAATACAATAACTACAAAAACAGCCAGCAAGGCAATTGCAATAGGCCAATCAATCATTATGAGTACTGCAAGAGATGTCAACACTCCTTTTCCGCCCTTAAAGCCAAAATACAGCGGCCATATATGCCCGAATATTGCTGCCGTGCCTGAAAGCATACCACCTAGATCAACTAGTCCGCAAGCCCTGTAACAAATTATGTATCCGATTAAATATGCTAAAATACCCTTTAAGGCATCACCTAAAAGAACAAAAACTGCAGCCTTTTTACCCAGCGTTCTAAGTGCATTGGTAGTACCGGCATTGCCGCTGCCATGTTTTCTAATATCAATACCATAGGCTTTCCCAACCAACAAGGAGCTGTTAAGGCTCCCTAATAAATAACCTGTTATCGCCGCGGCTATTAATTGTATGTTTATCATGTCCTCACCCGTTATATAATTTATCCCTGTCTCTTTCCCTTTGTATGAACCTTATGGGAGTTCCCTCAAATCCAAAGCTTCTGCGCAACTGATTTTCAATATACCTTTCATATGAAAAGTGAAAAAGCTCCATATCATTTACAAAAATAACAAATGTCGGCGGCTTAACAGCAGATTGGGTCGCATAGTATAGCTTAAGCCTCTTTCCCTTATCAGATGGCGGCTGAACCATTGCAGTGGCCTCGTTAATAAGGTCGTTTAGCATTCCGGTGGAAATTCTAAGGGTGGCCTGTCCGTATACAAACTTCACCAGCTCCAATAGCCTGTTAACTCTTTGTCCTGTCTTTGCTGATATAAAGACCACAGGTGCATATTGCATAAAGCTAAGCTTCTCCTGAACCGCTTTACGATACTCCTCCAAGGTACCTGTTTCCTTATCCACCAGGTCCCACTTATTAATCACAATTATAGAAGCCTTTCCCTGCTCATGGGCATAACCTGCTATTTTTGTATCCTGCTCTGTTACGCCATCCTGGGCATCTATCATAATAAGGCATACATCCGACCTTTCGACGGCTGTCCAGGAACGGAGTGTACTGTATCTTTCAATGTTTTCGGTAATCTTGCTTTTTCTTCGTATTCCCGCTGTATCGATAAATATATACTTATCCTCTCCGTCCTCTACAACGGTATCAATTGCATCTCTTGTGGTGCCGGGAATATCACTTACAATAACACGCTCCTCACCGACCAGTCTGTTTATAAGAGAGGATTTGCCGGAATTAGGCTTGCCTATTACAGCAACTTTGATAGTATCATCATCTTCAGCTTCTCCAAGCTCTTTGGGGAAATGCTTAAATATCTCATCCAATAAATCACCTATCCCGAGGCCTTGACCTGAAGAAATAGGAAATATTTCTCCCATTGCCAGATTGTAAAACTCATATACCTCGGCAGGAGGCTCTCCGACACGATCTACCTTATTTATTGCAAGAACAACAGGCTTTTTTGATTTTCGGAGAATTGTAGCAACCTCACTGTCTGTAGCTGTCACGCCCTCTTTAGCATCCACCATAAACACAATAACATCAGCCATTTCGATTGCAATTTGTGCTTGCCTTCTCATCTGCCTGAGTATTTTATCATCAGAAAAGGGCTCAATGCCGCCGGTGTCAATTAACGTAAACGCTTTATTTCTCCATTCGGCTTGTGCATATATTCTATCCCGGGTAACCCCAGGTGTATCCTCAACTATGGAAATTCTTTTACCACAAAGGTAGTTAAAAAATGTTGACTTCCCTACGTTAGGTCGTCCAACAATTGCTACTACAGGTTTTGCCAACTACTTCACCTCTTTTCTTCTACATTCCGAGTATCTTATTTATAAAATCTTGTGGGTTATTATCAGCAATTACAACTCTTTTTTTAAGCTTCTGACTTACCATGTCTACGGTATAATCATCTAAAAACAGCTCTTCCCCTGACCTTAACATACTTTTTGAAATTAAAATTTCATCCCCCAGTTGTTTGTCCGTAAGCTGTGAAACTAAATCACAGCCGGTAATCAGACCGGTAACAGTGACATTTTCTCCGAAAAAGTTATTTTTTATAGGCACAACAGCTATCTTTAAATTATTATACCTTTTTTCAAGGAACTGTGCCATTTGTTTTATATAGTTATAGGGACAAACTCCCGTTGCAATAGTCAGCTCTCTTACTCCTCTAATTTGCTTCATGTGAAAATCCAGCATTTCACCATTATTTCTGATATGCTCATAAAACCCTTCTAATAAAAGAGACATAAGCCCTACTCCATTTTCAATCTGAGGGAAGTCTTCATATTCTTCACAGGAAGGAAGCTCCATTTGAGCCATTATATAAAACTCATCGGCCAAATAAACAATTCTGGTACCATACTTTTTATATAGCTCTTGCTGCCAGGCAGTCACCTGCTCTACTACATTAAAAGATGACTTTTGGTCAAAGGGCTTAAGCTTATAAAGTCCTTCCCTCCACTTAGTAAGCCCCACCGGCACGACAGATATGCTCACCAGCCCTGGAAATAATCCAGACAGCTCCCTAATAGTTCTATCAAGCTCAGATGAGTCATTTATCCCACGGCACAGGACAATTTGTGCGTTTACTTTTATTCCGCCTTCAGTCAACTTTCTAATCTTTTCCATCACATTGCCGGCAAATCTATTGCCCAGCATCATTACCCTTAATTCAGGATTTGTGGTATGAACCGATACATTGACAGGGGACATTTTATATTTGATAATACGTTCAAGCTCATCTTCCTTTATATTTGTAAGAGTCACATAATTGCCTGAAATAAATGACAGTCTGGAATCGTCATCCTTAAAATATACACTCTCCCGCATTCCTTGAGGCA
The DNA here is from genome assembly GCA_964587755.1 of uncultured Oscillospiraceae bacterium. Taxonomy (GTDB): domain Bacteria; phylum Bacillota; class Clostridia; order Acetivibrionales; family DTU013; genus CAZPMC01. Next base: position 81,959 of record CAZPMC010000004.1, on the reverse strand, counting down.
GCTGGTCTATAAAGCAAAATATGCATTTGTTTGTGCAGCTTTTAGCACCGGAAATAAGCGGATCTTCAAATTCTAATCCAAAGTCCTCATACTCATCCTTTTCCACTTCAATTTCCCACAGCTCTCCATTCATTTTTTCTATCTCAACAAAAAGATTGCTATCGGTTGCTAAAAAACGATAGTCGAAAATATCCTGAATCTTTTGACCGTTAATTGACAATAGTACATCTCCGGGCTCAATACCGGCATCATGTGCAGCACTGTCAGCTTGCACGGCATATATAACTATACGATTTTCCATCTGCTTCCTCCGATTTACCTAAAGCGCAAAAAGACTGCCTTTGTAAGACAGTCTGTTTCGTCTATACGATATTTGGCTAAAAAAGCATAAAACTCTCCTACGCCTCTTTTACAACTTCCTTGCCATCATAGTATCCGCATTCCTTGCAAACTATATGGGGCATTTTCAATGTATGACACTGCGGGCAGCTAACTAAGCCCGGCTGTGACAGTTTCCACTGAGACCTTCTTTTTCCAGTTCTGGCCTTAGACCATTTATTCCTTGGGTTTGCCATATTCTACACCTCCCTGACTAAGCTCATATCACTAATTATCAAAAAAATCTTTAAGTCCTTCCATGCGGGGATCAATCTCATTACTTACGCAATCACATTTCTCATTATTCTGATTCCCGCCGCATTTGCTGCATAAGCCTTGGCAATTATTGCTGCATAGCTGTTTCATTGGAAGGTTCAAAATAATATTATCGTAAAGTGCTTTGCTTATGTCAAGTATTTTTCCGTTAAAATAATACATGTCATTGTGCTCAGCATCATCAATATTGATAAAGTTTTCCTTTATCACAATATCCAAAGTGCCGCTAACCGGCTTAAGGCACCGGTAGCATTCACTTTTGTATGTCGTCTTGAGACTTCCGTCCAACAGCAATATATCGTCTCTATTGGTTATTGTACCTTTGAATAATAGTTTGCCGTCTATAAAATAGCCCTCCACAGGCTTTTTTTCAACTGGCTCATCTTCAATGGCAATCTCCATTAAAGCACCGTTATTTCCTATTATATCCGATACATCAACCTTCATATCAATTCTCCTCAATTCGAGACAAATGATATTATACTAACTTATACCATCCTTGTCAAGGTAATTTGCACCGCTGTAGTAATGGCCGTAACCCTTGCTTTGAGCGGTTTTTAAGCCTTATTACTAATTAGCCTTAGTGTCTCCTGTGCAATTGCAAGCTCTTCATTTGTAGGAATTATCCAAGTCTTAACTTTTGCACCTGCTGTTGAAATATCTGCCTTGCAAAGTCTTTCTGTATAGGCCTGATCTTTATCTGCCTCTTTTCCTCTTACATCGTTCTTCTCGGGGTCAATAGCTATTCCTAAGCTGTCTAACTCGCTCAATGAAGCTTCTCTGACTTTTCCGTCATTTTCACCTATACCGCCGGTGAAAATTATTGCATCTGCCCCGTTCATTGCTGCAAAGTATGAACCCACAAAAGTTTTTACCCTGTAGCAGAATAGATCAATTGCAAGACGTGCCCTTTCGTTTCCTTCCCCAACAGCCTTCCAAAGGTCTCTCATGTCACTGCTTACACCTGATACACCAAGCAAGCCTGACTTTTTATTAAGATATGTATCAATTTCTGATGCCTTCATACCTTCTTTTTCAGCTAAAAATGTAACAACAGCAGGGTCCAGAGTGCCACATCTTGTCCCCATTACAAGTCCGTCTAATGGTGTGAGTCCCATAGTTGTATCAATACATTTGCCGTATTTAACAGCACTGATGCTTGCACCGTTTCCCAGATGACAAGAAATCAGCTTTAATTCCTCAATTGGTTTGCCCATAAGCTGTGCAGCCCTTTGAGTAACGTATTTGTGAGAAGTTCCATGGAAACCGTATTTTCTTATGGAATGCTTTTCATAAGCTTCATATGGTATAGCATAGATATAAGCATGCTTAGGCATAGTTTGATGGAAGCCTGTATCAAAAACAGCTACCATTGGAATGCCCGGCATCTCAGCTGCACAGCCCTCAATACCCATAATATTCGCGGGATTATGCAGCGGCCCAAGAGGAATGCACTCTTTTATTGCATTCATTACACATTCGTCTATTAATACAGGATCATGGAATTTCTCAGCACCGTGGAGCACCCTGTGACCGACACCTGCAATTTCCGATAAGGATTTTATGACGCCTATCTCCTTATCCAGCAAGGTCTTCAGAACAACAGCAATAGCATCTTTATGCTTTTTCATCTTTGTATCTATTACTATTTTGTCCTTTCCGGGAATCTGATACTCCAAACAAGAATTCTTAATTCCTATCCTATCGCAAATACCCTTAACCAGGATCTTTTTCTCCTTCATGTCAAGCAGTTGGAATTTAAGTGATGAACTTCCGGCATTTATAACTAATATATTCATTTGCATAACTCCATTCTATATATATTATGAAAGTTGAGCTTGTAGCGCTGTTATTGCAACTACACCTACAATATCTTCGGCACAGCAGCCTCTTGACAAATCGTTTACAGGTTTTGCAATTCCCTGTGTTATTGGTCCGTAAGCTTCCGCTTTTGCAAGCCTTTGCACAAGCTTATAAGCAATGTTGCCACTATTTAAATCCGGGAAAATAAGTACATTTGCATTTCCTGCTATATTGCTTCCCGGCGCTTTTGACTTCCCGATAGAAGGTACGATAGCAGCATCGGCTTGAAGCTCACCGTCCAGTAAAAGCTCAGGCGCTTTTTCCTTTGCAAGCCTTGTAGCTTCAACAACCTTTTCAGTAAGTTCACTTTTAGCGCTGCCATAGCTTGAGTATGAAAGCATAGCAACTTTGGGTTCTCCTCCCACAAGTCCTCTAAACGACTTTGCGGAAGCCAGTGCAATTTCAGATAATTCTTCTGCGCTTGGGTTTTCAATAAGTCCGCAATCAGAGAACACAAAAGTGCCATTACTACCAAACTCACAGTCAGGTACCTTCATTATGAAAAATGAAGAAACAAGCTTTGTACCCGGTGCAGTCTTGAGAATCTGCAAAGCTGGTCTTAATGTATTTGCAGTGGAGTGGATTGCTCCTGCAACCATTCCGTCGGCATCTCCCATTTTGACCATCATAACACCCCAGTAAAGCTCGTCCACAACCATTTCCCGAGCCTTCTCAAGAGTAATACCCTTAGCCTTTCTCATCTCATAGAAAGCGTTAGCGTATTCCTCGAGCTTTGGTGAGGTTTCCGGATCAACGATTGAGACCTTTGATATGTCGAGATCTCCTGCCAGCTTTTTAACCACGTCTTCCTTGCCGACCAGCACAATTTTGGCAAAACCCTGCTCCTGTACCATTGCTGCAGCTTTAATCGTTCGGATGTCCGACGCCTCAGGTAATACAATTGTTTTAATGTCTGCTTTAGCTTTTCTGCTTATTTCGTCTAGAAAATTCATTACAAGTCCCCTTTCATATTACTAGGTGCTAACATCAGCTTATATCAGGCATTTCCCAGCCTATATTATTATATACAAAACGTTTATTGTATACAAGATGAGATTGAAAAGTATTTACGTTAATGGAATTTTATCAATCTCAATTAACATTAGCTTTTTAACTTCCTTTGGATCTGCCCTTCCCTCCATTTTTCTCATTAACTGTCCCATAAGAAAACCAAATGCCTTTTCTTTTCCGTTTTTGTAATCCGATACAGACTTGGGGTTGTCCTCAAGTATTTTTCTGATTGTCCTGGTCAACTCATCTTCATCATTGACAATTTCAAGGCCCTGCTCCATTACTATTACGCCGGGGTCCTTACCTGAGTCGAGCATTTCTTCAAACACTTTTTTTGCTGTGGTCCCACTAATCCTTCCACCATCTATCAAAGAAATGAGTTTTGACAGAAAGGCTCCCGGGAAAGACACATCCCAAATCTCCATTTTTTTCTCCTTCAAAAGCCTCATCAACTCACCCATAATCCAGTTGCTCAAAGTCTTTGGATTACCTGCCGCCCTTACACCATCTTCAAAAAAGTCAGCCAAACCTCTTTGGGATGTCAAAAGATTAGCATCGTATTCAGGGAGACCATAATCCTGAATAAACCTGTCTTTTCTGGCTGCCGGAAGCTCGGGTAGAGTTGCTTTAATAGATTTGACCCACCCTTCGTCAATAATCACCGGTACCAAATCAGGCTCTGGGAAATAGCGGTAGTCAGGCGCCTCCTCCTTGCTCCTCATTGGGACGGTACAGCCGTTTACTTCATCCCAGCGTCTTGTTTCCTGAGTGATTAATCTTCCCTCTTTCAGCTCACATATTTGTCTTTGTGATTCATAAAGGATGGCACGGTAAATTGCTCTGAGAGAATTGAGATTCTTTATCTCGGTTCTGTTTCCTAAACAGCTTTTTCCTTTAGGCCTTACAGACAGGTTTATATCCGCTCTGAGAGAGCCCTCCTGCATCTTACAGTCGCATATGCCCAGATATTCCAATATAGCCTTTATGCTTTCAACAAACGCTTTAGCCTCCTCGGGTGACCTTATATCCGGCCGGGAAACAATTTCTATAAGCGGCACCCCACTCCTGTTATAGTCAATAAGCGTATTTTTACTCTTTTCATTATGAATTAGCTTTCCTGCATCTTCCTCAATATGAATTCTTTCTATCCCGATTTTTCTCCTGACACCACATACTTCTATCTCAATATAACCATTTTGACAAATTGGCCGGTCATGCTGTGAAATCTGGTATGCCTTTGGCAAATCGGGATAAAAATAATTTTTCCTGTCCAGCTTGCTAAAACGGGCAATGCTGCAATTCATGGCAAGTCCCGCTTTTACTGCGTATTCCGCTACCTTTTCATTTAAAACAGGAAGAGTCCCCGGCATTGCTGTGCATATTGGGCAGCAATGGCTATTTGGCTCGCTGCCGAATTCAGTAGAACACCCGCAGAAGATTTTTGATTTTGTTGACAGTTCCGCATGTACTTCCATGCCTATAACGGTTTCATATACCATGTGTTACTCCTGATTATCTGAATTATCCTTCTTGTATTTTTGCTCTTTTTAAGTGGAAGGATGTATTTTGCTCAAATGTATACGCTGTGCGAAGCAAAATGCTTTCGCTAAAGGGTTTTCCAATCAACTGCATTCCAATAGGCAGCCCTTCTGAGTCAAAGCCGCAAGGGACGTTAATCGCCGGTAGACCTGCAATATTAACCGACAATGTGTACTTATCCGCTTGAAGGGATGTGTGTTCGGCATTTTTGCTGTCAGCTATTGAATAAGCCGTTGTCGGGGTGGTGGGACCGAGAATGATATCACATTGGGAGAATGCCTTTTTAAAGCTCTCAACTATAAGCCGCCGTACCTTGAGCGCTTTTATATAATAAGCCTCATAATTACCTGAGCTCAACACGAAGGTGCCAAGGATAATTCTTTTTTTCACCTCGAAGCCTAAGCCTTCACTTCTTGTGAGCGTATATAGCTCTTCGAGATTTTCATAGCCCTCTGCCCTATATCCG
>CAZPMC010000004.1:36856-76416 GCA_964587755.1 uncultured Oscillospiraceae bacterium | reverse complement strand
GATACCGTCAAATCTAGCCAGGTTTGAACAGGCCTCAGCCGAGGATATAATATCATAGACAGATACGCCGTGATCCGTTAGGGGAAGTGAGCATTCCGAAAGCTTGGCACCCAGCCCCTCAAGCAAATCAGCAGCTTTAAGTACAGCCGCTTTGACATCAGTATCAAGTCCGCCCTCAAAATACTCCTTAGGAATTCCTATTTTTATTCCTTTCACATCGTGTACTAAAGCCTTTATATAATCTGGGTGCTCAACCTGTGCACTGGTAGAATCCCCCTTATCATGGCCTGTTATTGCATTTAAAACAAGGGCACAATCAGTAACGTCCTTTGTGACTGGCCCAATCTGATCAAGTGATGATGCAAATGCCACGAGGCCGTTTCGTGAAACTGCTCCGTATGTAGGCTTCATTCCCACAACACCGCAAAATGACGCCGGCTGTCTGACTGAGCCCCCCGTGTCGGTGCCGACAGTAAAAACTGCCTCACCGGCTGCAACAGCCGCTGCTGAACCTCCACTGGAGCCACCCGGCACTTTTTTAATATCCCATGGGTTTCGCGTCAATTTAAACAGGCAATTACTGCATGAGCTGCCCATGGCGAATTCGTCAAGATTCAACTTTCCAAGAAGAACTGTCTTTTGAGAATATAGCTTTTTAGTTACGGTAGCATCATAGGAAGGAATAAAATTCTTAAGCATATTAGACCCGCAGGTGGTCAGGATGCCTTTAGTACATATATTGTCCTTTATGGCTTGCGGTATGCCAGCCAAAGGCGGCATATTATTTTCACAGGCGAATTCCTTCTCAATTGATTCGGCTTGCTTAAGAGCATCTTCATATAAGACAGTTATGAAGCTGCCGATAATAGGTTCGATTCTTTCTATTCTGTTAAGATATGCTTTTGTTAATTCCACGACTCCCAGCTGCCTGCTGCGCAGTAAGGCTGATAGTTCATGTGCTGTCAAATCAGAAGGATTCATTTTATCTATTACTCCATAACAATAGGTACATTATAATATCCATTTTCATGAGAGGGAGCGCACTCCATCAGTTTTCCCGTATCAAAGGATTCTATGACAAGGTCTTTACGAAACACATTACAGGAGCCTGCAATGTGTTCCATGGGTTCAACATTTGAAGTATCCAATTCATTTAGCTTGTGGCTTTCTGCAATAATTTTGGCAAGCTCCAATTGAAGCTTGCCAGCTTCAGCTTGCGTAATGCTCAACTTGGCAAGAGCGGCGGTATATACAATGTCTTCTTTTTTAAGTCTCATAATTACCTCCGGTAATATTGTTTCCATAAATAATATTAACATATGTGCAATAACAAAAACAAACTGTTCACAAGTCGGAATAATTGATATAAACTATTAATTATTGCGAGATAACATTATCGGGGGACAAATGTAAATGAAAAAAAACCTTTTTATTTATCTTACTTCATTTTTATGCGGAATGACAGTAATGGGTGTAGAGCTGTCGGCAACCAGATTGCTGGCGCCTTATTTCGGTACTTCATCTATTATTTACACCATTGTAATCGGGATTATTATGATATCAATGAGTATAGGCAACGTATTGGGCGGAAGGTCGGCAGATAAACATAACAACCTTGGCAGACTCTTCTTTCTTCTTTGGATAACAGCAGTATGGATAGCAATTATCCCCTTAGTCGGCAAATATGTAATTGCTCTTTCTGCTGTAGCTATGATGTGGATATTACCAAGTCAGCTTCTTGTTGCTGGTTCCTCTATTTCCTGTCTTCTTGTCTTCTCAACGCCTCTTTTGATACTGGGAATGGTATCCCCCTATCTGGTAAAACTGGGAATCAGGGATATGGAAAACAGTGGTAAGACCTCAGGTGAAATATATGCTGCATCAACAATAGGCAGTATAATCGGGACATTTATTCCGACATTTATTACAATTCCCTACATAGGAGCTCATAAATCCTTTTTAGTATTTTCACTTCTGCTTAATTTAATTTGTTTATACTATTTCGTTTCCGTAAGGAAGGGATTTATTAAAAGTGTAATAACTACAATTATAACAGCAGCTCTTCTTTTGGCACCCCTTAATAGCTCCTATGCCTTTTGGAAAAAGGACGTACTTGAGGACGAATCCCTCTACAATTATTTGCAGGTGGCTCAGGAAGGGGATTCCGTCATTCTATCAACCAATGTCGCCTTCGGTGTGCAATCAATATATAAGAAGAATCAGATTCTCTCAGATATGTATTATGATTACGCCCTTATGTCTGCTTTTTTTGTTGAAGGTACTACAACAGACAAACCTCTCGATGTTCTTGTTTTAGGAATGGGAACAGGAACCTTTGCAAAGGAATGTAAATATTTTTTCCCAAATAGCAAAATAGATGGTGTTGAAATTGATGAGAAAATTGTTAAGCTTTCAAAAGAATACTTTGAGCTTAAGGACAGTGAAGCCACAGTTTATGTGAATGATGGCCGGACTTTTTTGCAAAGCCCCGATGCGGCACAGTATGATATAGTCATGGTAGATGCCTACCATGACATAACTATACCCTTTCATATGTCAACCACCGAATTTTTCTCAGAGATCAAGAACCATCTTAAGCCTGGCGGTGTGATAATGATAAATATCAATATGCGCTCGGAAAATAGCACAGAAATTGTTGATTACCTTACACAAACTCTTAGAAATAACATGAAAAAAGTATATAAGGTCAATGTTCCTGGCACCACCAATACTATTGTTTTTTCTTCTGACAACACAGATTGCCTCACTGATTACAAATACAACATCTCTCATTTAGATTCAGACAATCCTTTGCTTCCGATTGCTGAACATGTTTATGAAAAGAATGTTGAGGTACATGAGACTAATTATGTATTTACAGATGACCTGGCTCCTGTGGAGATACTGGGTCAAAAGGTCCTCAACGATATAGTGGAGGAAAGCCTGACATATATTAAACAGCAGCTTGATACCACAGAAAACGGCCTTAAGGGAATATTTGATCAGTTGTACAACATTGTATTCTCATTATAAAAAAGTTTGAATATGTCCTTAATCACTTCGTTGTGATTATCGTTGGTTATGATATGATACTGTCCTTTATTAACCTGTATTAATACATTTATCTGAAAGATGTCGGTATTGTCCATTACTGCACTTATTATATCTACAGACTCCAGAGGCTTGTCGTATTCACATTCCCACGCTTTTAATTCACTATCCATATCTAATGCCTTTTCATAATAACATTCAAGAAATCTTTTTATTTCCCCACTTTTTCTTGACCACAAGTTTACCGTAATACTCATTTGATTCTCCTTAATATCTTTTATCTATAAAACACTGTTCTCAATTATACATGAAGTACACATAGATATTAAGCATATTTGATTTAAATACCTCTATGTAAATATTTCCGCATTAATTTTTATCCATCTACCAATAATATTCATGAGAATAAATCAGGAGGTATTTCTTTGTTTAAAAGTATAACAAGAATCAAGACTATCACGGCTTTATGCATTATTCCAATAATACTTATTCCGCCGGGATGCTCTAAAGGCAATAAGAAGAATGAACCACAACTGCAATCAGAACAGGGACAAAAGTCCGAAGAAAAGGCACCGAAATTGTTAAAAGAGATTGAGGAAAACCTGGAATCGCTTTTTGAAGCGCTTGGAGGTCCAGCTGCCAAAACAGGAAAAGGAGAAACAAAAAATAAAGGAGGTTCGGATAAAACACAAGATCAGAATGAACAGCAGCAAGTTACCGAACAGCAAGTCACAAATAAGCAAGACAATAAACAGCAGGATACCAAGCAGCAGGACGGCAAACAGCAGGATACCAAGCAGCAGGATACCAAACAGCAGGATACCAAGCAGCAGGACGGCAAACAACAGGATACTAAACAGCAGGATACCAAGCAGCAGGATACCAAGCAGCAGGACACTGGCAGATGGTCTGAAATTGACAACATCATAAACAACCTCCATTACCAATGGAACGCATTCATGCCGGAAGTGTCAAAAAAGGGTGCTGATGTAAAAATTATCGATAACTTTGATAATGCCTTAAACACTCTTACTACCAGTGTGGTTTCCAAAGACAACAAAAAGGTTATGGCTGCTGCAAACAAGTTATTCTCGCATGTTGCAGATTTGTATTCACTATATAAAACAAAAATGTCTTCTGAAGAAAAGCGAATGATATATTATTGCCGCAATATTATATTGGAGTCTGAAAATGAGAATTGGGAGATTGTAAAGCAAGATAATGAACAATTAGAGAAGTCCTGGGCACTGTTTCGCAATACACTCAATGAACAGCAGAAAGAAATTAGTGATAAGCTGGACTTTTCCTTGTACGAGCTGGATAAAGTCATTGAACAGGAAAATAAACAGCTAACATATATAAAAGGCGAGATTGTCTTGTCCAATATACAAGAGCTGGAAAAATCGTTTGAGAAGTTAAAATAATTCTAGCTTAAGATATAAATTCTTTAAGGTAATCCGGCATCTCATTTTTGCTGCCGCTGATAGTAATATGAAAATCCACTTCAAACTTTTGACCTAGAATCTTCAGACTGTCAAAAAAAGATTCAAGCTCTACAGGTTTTTGTTTGGTAATGTAGTTTAACCCGTCAATAAAAATTACTTGTATATCATAATTTTGGGAAATCATACCGCAAATAAACCCGAAAAAGCTGTCACATCCTGTTAATGGAAAATCAGATGTGTTTACAAAGCGAATTTCCCTGTTTAAATCATACATAAGTTGTGATGTGTAATCTACAAATACAACATTTCCTCTAGCCTCTTGGGAAAGCTTGTTTGCAGTATCAATCAACGTCTTCGTCTTGCCCATTCCCTTTTGTCCATAAATCACCTTTATCATTGTATGTACCTTCCTTTTCATCCTCAGGTTTGTCTTCTGGCTCTGCACCGGCAACTTCCATTTTGGAAATTGACACTTCATATGCTACTTTTGTTATTATATCCCCTGTTTCAAGCTTCTTTTGATAAGCCCTGCTTTGAATTCTGCCCCAAATCCTGATATTGTCACCTACAACCAGATTTTCAGAAAACCTGGCATTTCTTCCCCATGCTATGCAAGGAATGTAATCGGATTTATTATACGGACGATTAACTGCAAGAAGTATGTCAGTGATTTCTCTGCCAAAAGGTGTTGTTCTGTAAATGGGCTTCTTACAAATAAAGCCGTTAAGATAAATTTGGTTTGGATTTCTGATTTTCTTCTCATCCTCAAGAAAAATAATATCCCGCGCAAATACAGTCAATAATAACCTGTTACCAGAGTTATTATAGCTGTTGTAAGATCGGAACTGGCCTTCGACCTCTACGATTGTCCCTATTTCTAATTTCTCCTTGCTTACTAGCCTTTCAGAAATGGTAACCGGTATTCTGTCATAATATTCACTGAGTCTCGGTACATCAAGCATAAAATTGAAAAAGCCCTCACCGTAAACTTCATGACTGAACTCTACCTCTGAACTAACTTTACCGGAAATAGTCACCATATTGTTCTCTATTATATTTCCGACCATCCGATCCCACTCTCCTCTCACGGTTCATCTGTATATTGAACACATTTATCTACTGTATCTTATTCGCGAATGGCCTGTTTTAGAATAAAAAGTACCTTATAATCGTCAGGACCCGTGAAATCAAATATTTAGATACTAAATAAACTTATCTTTCTAACATTATCTTATATTATATTACATATTTCTCGACTTGCAAATCCCTGAAATTAATATTTTGGAATATGTTTGCTTACATAGAAGGATTTTCACCGAAATTATTCAGATCAACATCATTTATTATGGCGAATGATGCTGCTGCAAGAACACTATTACTGTCAAATTCACTTTCTTTAAGCTTTAGTTTATATTCCTGCGGCTCAATTATTTTCCCGTTTTGTGTTGATATTTCCTGTTGGAGACAGCATATAAAGCCATCTTTAAAAACAGAATCACCAATACTTGAGGTTGTAATACTGGCTTTATCATTAAATCCATAAGTAACAAACCTGTACTTCATATCCGTAAGCATCTGAATAATGTCGCTATCGTCAATATTTACGATAGCAATTCCCTTTTCATCCATTAGTGAAAATACTCGTCCTATATTCGAGGAGCGAGCTAAAATTTCAGTATCCGCGGCCACTTCTGCTCTGTCCGTGTAGAGGACAAAATCAAATTGTACTCCATCGAAAAGTCCCTTTTCTGCATCCGAGGCGGTAGCTTTCAATATCAGCAAATCAGTATCATTTTTCTCCAGTTCATTAATATATCCCTTTAGCCTTTTCCCATCGAGGCTTAACAAGCTGGATGAATCAATTATATTCACCTTCTTGCCTTTTGCAGCAAATATTGAATTGATGATTTTAGCAGTTTCTACTTTCCCTTCGCCGCCTATAATTCCAGCAATAATCATCTGCTAATCCTCTTCCCGCATATAAATCCCATTGAAAGCACATTCCTATGATGTGCTTTTTTTACTTGTTTTATGTGGTTTTTTTCTGACAACCATCGTGATCAATATAATAGTTATCCCTCAATATAAGCTGTGAAACTGGCACCAAATTATACCCTGAATTCTTTAACTCCGAGATAATACCGGGTAAGAGCTTTGCTGTATGGGGAGTATCGTTATGAAAAAGTATAATTGATCCTGGGACTATTCTTGACCTAATTCTCTCCATTATATTCTCCTCACTGATACCGGGCTTCCAATCCAAAGAATCAACGTTCCATTGAATAGTAAAGCATCCCTGCTTTTTTGCCTCAGACAAAACAGAATTGTTATAATCACCGTATGGTGCCCTAAAAAGATCACACTTCTTTTGTGTTAGGCTTTCCAAAATATCATTGCATTGTTTTATTTCGTTGTTTATTCTATCATTTCCCAGAACCCCCATTCTTAAATGGGAATATGAATGATTTCCAACATCGTGGCCATCTTCTGATATCATTTTTACAGCCTCCGGATACTTTTCAGCCCATTGCCCGACAATAAAAAAAGTTGCCTTAACATCTGCCTGCTTAAGGGTTGAAAGTATCTGTTCTATATCATCTGCACCCCATGCACAATCAAACGTTATGGCTGCTGTTTTATTTAAATCCTCAACTCTGTATATCGGTATTTCTCTATTTGCTGAGAAAACCCCTGAAAATGGTGTGTTCTTTCTTCCAAAAGAAATTATTAAAGCAATTAATACTAAAAATACAAAAAAATATAAAAGCGCCTTAGACCTTTTTATAAATACTATTTTCATCGCCGATACCCCCTGTACTATACTATTTCCATGTATCTTGCGATATGCCACGGGGACATGCAAATCCATCAGCTTACATTTTAGCGAGGCTTACTTCTTATAGTCTGTGTCCCACATTATACCGTTACACGAAACTGCCTGCTCTTACGCAGCTACCCCGCCTGTTAAGCATAAAAATTCGGTGAACAACCTTTTACAGTCATTCACCGGATTTATAGCTTACCAATTAACGTATATTGAAATCCTGGACTAATCGATATTTTTCTCCTCATCGAGAATAACCGTCAGTGTATGTGTTTTATTGTCCTGGTATCTGTAAACCTTTACTTCTATAGAATCCCCGGGCTTATGAGTATTCTTCTGATCCTCCAGCTCCTTAAAAGTAGTTACCCGCTTACCATCAAATTCCGTTATAATATCTCCCCTTTGTATTCCAGCTTTGTAAGCTGCACTAAAAGGCATAACACTGTCTACAAGAAGCCCTGCCGGCACATCTGCTCTTTTTGCTTCCTCTTGTGTAAATGTCTGATCAATGTATACTCCAAGATGAGGTCTGCCCTTTACATATTTATGTTCAATCAAGCTTGTAGCTATTTCGTTTGCTTTGTTAATAGGTATTGCAAAGCCAAGCCCCTCATATCCGGATGCTGCTATTTTCACAGTATTGACCCCTATTACATAGCCTTGGGAGTTAACTAATGCGCCTCCGCTGTTACCTGGGTTTATTGCCGCATCAGTCTGAATAAGCTCAAGCCTCTGTCCATTGTCCATTACTATTGATCTGTTAATTCCACTAATAATGCCTGCTGTTACTGAGCCCATATAATCCAATCCGCCAGGATTTCCTATTGCAACTGCAAGCTCTCCCGGTTTGACCTTATCAGAATCTCCAAACTCTGCTACAGGTAAATTCGTAGCATTGATTTTAAGCACTGCAATATCGGTCTTTGCGTCTCTTCCAACAATTTCTGCAATGTATTTTTTCTCAATATCACTTGGCAGGACAACTTCAATTTTTGAGCCTTCTCCAAGTCTGTTGGAATTGGCTTCAAGAGCATTTTCAATAACGTGATTGTTAGTCAATATATAACCGTCTTCCCTGATAATAATTCCAGAGCCCTCTCCTACACCGTCTCTTGATATGTCGAAAAATGGGTTGGATAACCTGTACTTTGCAGTAACCTGAATTCCTACGATTGAAGGACTAACCTTCTCTGAAATAGCTTCCACCGGAGATGTTGATTTAGTTATTTCAACCTTTTTGTATATGCCGTTATCATTTACTGCAACTTCAGTTGCAGGAGGTTGTATTCCAAGTAAATTATTAACCGCAGGCTGGATAACAGGCGCTAAAAAAGTAGTTGCTGAAAACATCAGCCCCGCTCCTAGAATTGAGCTGATTAATGCAATCAAAATCAAATGACCTGCTCCTATTTTTCTTGACTTTGTCTTTTTTATGTTCTCAGAGTAATACGATTGGGTTCTCGGCTGTAGTTCGGTTCCAGCCTTTGACTCCCCGTCCGTATTTTCGTTATTTTCATTGTTCATATTAATCATATCATCCATATTCTAACCCTCCTATTTATCAATATTCTAATTAAACTATTTGAAATATCTATGAATAATTTGTTAACATTATCATTTCATTCCCCGGCTTTATTAACAGCTTCCTGCAATGTAAAGCAAAAGGCTGTCCCTTCTCCGACTTTACTGTTAATCCAGATTTTTTGCCCGTGCTCATTAATAATATTGCGCACGATGGCAAGCCCCAGTCCGGTTCCTGTCTTATCCCTGCTCCTTGACTTGTCCGTCTTATAAAATCTGTCCCAAATCATATCAATTTGATCCACATCAATACCAATGCCATTGTCCTTAACAGTTACATTAACTACACCCTTCTGCTTGCGAGTAGTTAATTTTATATTTCCCCCTTCAGGCGTAAACTTAATGGCATTGTGGATAAGGTTGTAAAGCACACGCTCAATAGCATCCCTATCGGCTGTTACTAAAATGCTATCTTCTTCAAAATCCGCATCTACAGTCAGTCCCTTTTCAATCAAAAAGGTCTCAAGCTTAATGACACATTGTCTGACAAGCTCGTTAATGTTAAAGTCGGTAACATTAAGCTCCATTTCTCCCGACTCCATTTTTGCAAGATCCAGCAAATCATTAACCAAACGGTTTAAGCGGTTAGTCTCATCACGCACAATTGAAAGATAATGCCTGTGATTTTCAGATGGTATTGTGCCATCAAGAATTCCCTCAATAAATCCCCTGATTGATGTCATAGGTGTGCGTAATTCATGGGATACATTTGCAATAAAGCCTCTTCGCATCTCCTCAATATTTTGTAACGCCAACGCCATTTGATTAAATGTTTTGGCCAGCTCCCCTATTTCATCCTTTGATTTAATACTAAGCCTTTTCTCAAATTCACCGTTTGCAATCCTCCCTGCAGCATTTTTTATTTGCTTTAGTGGATTAGAAAGCCTGAGTGAAAAAATGTATACTAAAACAAATGCTATAACAACAGCAGCACCAGCCGATATTAAAAAATACTTAAACACAGCGTAACGTGCTTGTTTAAGCTCATTGACAGGTGTGTGAAGATAGATTATCACCATGAAATTATCGCCACTTGTGTGCTCATATTTAAATGACCTTCCTACTGTAAGCCACAGGTCACCTGCTTCCTGAAAAGAACTATTTTTAAAAAATCCATTGAAATCTCCAATACTGCTTACTGAAGTCTCTTCTGAAATAAGCTTTGAGAACTGCTTTTCCTCCGGAATCTTAATATAGCCTGTACTATCTGCGTATTTATCAACTATCTGCTGAGGCATGGCTATATTTGAACGGAAAATATACCCAGAATCATCAACAATCCATATAAGTGAATTAGTATAATTGCCAAAGAGAGTGAGCATATCTGTTAAGTATTTTTCCACAATCCGATTGTATAACACATTTGAAGGATCCATATTCCCCAAAAACACATTGAATACATCATTTACCTTAACACTAGTTGATTCGAGCAGTTGAGCTCTTTCATCAGTTATATATCCGTTCAAAAAATAACTGAGCATAAACCCGGTAATGGTAAATGCTACAATAAAAATGATTATAAAAACAGAAATCATCTTTGAGAAAATCGTTTTAAACATTATTTTACCTCAAATTTGTAACCTACTCCCCATACAGTCTTTAGCTGCCAGACTTGGTTTGGGATGTCTATTTTTTCCCTGAGTCTTTTTACATGAACATCCACAGTTCTGGTATCCCCATAAAAATCAAAGCCCCATACACGTTCTAAAAGCTGCTCCCTGGTAAAAACCTTGTTTGGATTTGATGCCAAAAAGTAGAGCAGCTCCAGCTCCTTAGGTGGCATTTCAAGCTCTTTTCCGTTTAGCTTAACAACATAGTTGGAGCGATTAATGACTAAATTGGGAAAAACAATCTCTTCAACGTTATAGTCCTTATGCTCATATCTTCTGAGCACGGCCTTTACTCTTGCAACCAATTCTTTAGGTTCAAAGGGCTTGACCATATAGTCGTCCGCACCCAGCTCTAGCCCCAGCACTTTATCAAATGTTTCTCCCTTTGCTGTGAGCATAATAATGGGTATATTACTCACCTTTCTTATCTCCCTGCAAACCTGCCAGCCATCAATACCAGGCAACATTATATCCAGAATAACAACACTGGGAGTATACTCCCCAAAAGCCTCAATTCCACCTTTGCCATTGTATACAGTCTTAACCTCATAGCCTTCCTTCTCCAAATAAAGCCTTATGAGCTCACATATATTTACGTCATCATCAATGACCAGTATTTTAGTTTTCCCATTCATACTATTATCCTCCCCTCATTGCTATTCCCATACTATCATAACATTTACAATTTACAGCAACAACATTTAAGATGTAAACAAAAATAAAATAATTTGTTAAGGTTGCATTGATTAAACCTATCGGATATAATTTACACGTTGTAAAATTAGTAAGAAAAGAAGGTTTGACATCCATGAATCTAGGTATAGTAGGCTTACCAAACGTTGGTAAAAGTACACTTTTTAATGCTATCACAAAGGCAGGAGCTGAAAGCGCTAACTACCCTTTTTGCACAATAGAACCAAACGTCGGAATTGTTCCTGTACCCGATGAACGGCTCAATAAACTGGCACAGATGTATAACCCTGATAAAGTTACAAATACCACAGTCGAATTCGTCGATATAGCCGGACTTGTGAAGGGGGCCAGCAGAGGTGAAGGTCTTGGGAACAAGTTCTTGTCACATATTCGAGAAGTTGATGCCATTATCCACGTTGTAAGGTGTTTTGATGACAGCAATATCGTTCATGTAGAGGGCTCCGTTGACCCTGAGCGTGACATTGAAACAATCAATATAGAATTGATTTTTGCTGATCTTGAGATGCTTGAGAAGCGTATTGATAAGACCCGCAAAATGAGCAAATCAGGTGAGAAGAAATTTATTGCAGAGTTAGAGCTTTACGAGAGAATAAAAAAAGCACTTGAAGCCGGTACTCCTGTCAGGGCAATGACATTTACCGACCATGAGAAGCTGTTAGTAGAGCAGCTGTTCTTATTGAGCTCAAAGCCTGTACTATATGCCGCTAATGTTTCCGAGGATGACCTATTAAGCCAAGACGCCAACCCCTATGTTGCAAAGCTTCAATCTATAGCAAGAGCAGAAGGCTCCGAGGTGCTTGTAATATGCGCAAAAATTGAAGAAGAAATTGCCCAGCTGGATGAGGGAGAAAAAGTAGAATTTATTGAAGAGCTTGGTTTGAAGGAATCAGGACTTGACCGTTTGATAAAGGTCAGCTATAAATTACTCGGACTCATCAGTTTCCTGACTGCAGGTAAGCCTGAGGTCAGAGCGTGGACCATAGTGAAGGGTACAAAAGCCCCAAAAGCAGCAGGCAAAATTCATAGCGACATGGAGAGAGGCTTCATAAGAGCTGAAATTGTATCCTATGACGATCTCATAAAATGTGGTTCCTATAATGCAGCACGGGAAATGGGCCTTGTGCGTTCAGAAGGCAAGGATTATGTCATGCAGGACGGAGATGTTACTCTTTTCAGATTTAATGTTTGATATTAGAGTTTATTTATTTCTTCCTGAGTTAAAACCTTATTAAAGTCGATAATAGAGATAAGCTTGTCTGCCCTCTTGCCTACCTTTGTAATATATGATTTTGCCTCGTTGCTGGTAGTAACAGGAGCCAGTTCAACATCGGAGTCCTCAAACCTCACTATTTCAGTCACATCGTCTACGATAAAGCCTGCCAGCTTTTCGTCCAGGTTTATGACCAATATTTTTGATTTCCTTGTGGGCTCAGTCTCCTCAAGACGGAATCTTTTTGAAAGATTTATTACAGGGAGTGTCCGTTCATCCATATAGCTTAAAACCCCATCAATAAAGGGCGGCATTTTTTTCATTTTTGAAAGCTCTTGGTATTTTATTATCTGAAATACTTGTGCAGCTTCAACTCCGAACAGCTGATTGTTTAAACTGAATACAACTACCTGTAGTTCGCTCATCTGCTTACCTCCTATGAAACATTTATTTTATTATACCATATAATAAACATTAAAAAGCATTGTTGACATTAAAAATTCTTCATGCTATTCTTATTTATAATAATTGGGAAAAGCAATGAAAAGGGAAAGTATGCCGGGTGATTCCAAAGAGAGCCGGGGTTGGTGGAAGCCTGGTGAAGTAAACCGGTTGAAGTTCCCCTTAGAGCTGCAGGCTGAATATCTACAGTAGGCTGTGCCGTTAATCCCACGTTACAGGGATATACGTATGATAGTACGTTATTAAGCTGGGTTTTTTACCAATTTGAGTGGTACCGCGTGGAGGATGACTCTTCGTCTCATAGCAGATGAAGAGTTTTATTTTTACTTTGAGGGAGGTTTTCTTATGATTATTGTAATGAAGGACAATGCTACCAAAGCTGATATCGGCAACGTAGAGCAGAAGCTTGCAGAGCTTGGATTTAAAACACACCCTATTTTCGGGGAGATAAAAACAGTAATAGGTGCAATTGGTGACAAAAGACATTTAAATATCAATACTATTTTATTATTACCCGGTGTCGAAAACATAGTTCCGATTATGAAGCCTTACAAATTAGCCGGTAAGGAATTAAAACACAATCCTACAGTTGTTGATGCAGACGGCATTAAAATCGGAGGAAAAGAAATTATTGTAATGGCAGGTCCTTGTGCAATTGAAAGCGAGGGCACTTTTTTAGAAACTGCCGACAAGGTGTCACGCTCCGGTGCTAAGATTTTACGGGGCGGTGCCTTTAAACCCCGCTCTTCTCCCTATTCCTTTCAAGGTCTGGAGGAAGACGGTTTAAAAATTCTGGCCTGCGCCCGGGAAAAGACGGGCATGAAAATAGTAACCGAGGTGGTAGACACACGGGATGTTGAGCTTGTAGCATCTTACACCGATATTATCCAAATAGGCGCCAGAAATATGCAAAACTTCCGGCTCCTTCAGGAGGTGGGGATGACTTCAAAGCCAATTCTTTTGAAACGGGGATTGGCTGCCACAATCGAAGAATGGCTCATGGCGGCAGAATACATTATGGCGTCAGGCAATGAAAATATTATTTTGTGCGAAAGAGGAATACGCACATATGAGACTTCTACCAGAAACACCATTGACATGAGTGCAATCCCGGTTATTAAGGAATTGTCCCACCTGCCAATTGTAGTTGACCCCAGCCACGCTGCAGGTAATTGGAGATATGTACCGTCACTTTCAAAGGGTGCAGTTGCTACAGGTGCTGACGGACTAATCATAGAAGTACATCTTGACCCCCCTAACGCTTTGAGTGACGGCCCCCAGTCGCTAAGACCTGAGAAATTCGACCAGCTTATGAAGGAGCTCAGGCCTGTTTGCGAAGCAGTGGGAAGAACATTATAGGCCACACAGATATTTGCCCCTATATTGTCCGGTTAGTAAAAAAGGGATATACTTATATATAGCTGCGAAATTAAATAAAGAAATAAGGATGTACAAATGAAATCGATTGTGATTGTACCAGCTTACAATGAAGAGCATAACCTGCCGGGGCTATTAAAAGAACTGAAAATCCACTGCCCTGAATGTGATATCGTTGTAGTAAATGACAGCTCTGATGACAACACTTTAGAAATATGCAAGGAGCACAGTGTAGATGTTATCGACCTGCCTGTCAACTTAGGCATTGGCGGGGCTGTTCAGGCAGGCTATATATATGCCCGCTATAAAGGTTACGATTTTGCAGTGCAGGTTGACGGTGACGGACAGCACGACCCAAGATTTATTAAAATGCTTTTTTCTGAGCTTAAAAAAGGTGCAAATATCTGTGTCGGTTCACGTTTTATATCAGGCGAAGGATTTCAATCCTCAAGGTTACGAAGGCTTGGTATAAGGTACTTTTCAAATCTTATTTACCTTTTTACCGGCCAGAAAATAAAGGATCCGACCTCAGGCTTTCGAGCCTGTGACCGGAAAGCAATTAAATTATTCTCTACTGATTACCCAAGGGACTACCCTGAGCCGGAATCCCTTGTCAATGCCGCAAAGTACAATCTGAAAATCAGTGAGATTCCTGTTATAATGCATCCGCGTGCTCAGGGTAAATCCTCAATTACTAATATTAAATCGGTTTATTATATGATTAAGGTTACTCTTGCAATCATAATAGCATCAATCTATTACAAAAAAGGCAAGGAGACTTATGATGAACACTAGACTTCAGATAATAATGATTGCAGCTTCACTTCTTTTCCTTATTTACGTTATTGCAATGCTGCGTAATAAAAAAATAGAATTAAAATATACTCTTATATGGCTGCTTACTGCCACATTCTTTTTGGTTATGGCTGTATTCCCGGATTTAATTAAAAAAATCTCAAAGCTTTTGAATATAGTTGAACCTGTAAATACTCTTTTTCTATTAATCATCTTTTTTATGCTTCTAATAATATTTACCCTGACAATTGCAGTATCACGGTATGCAAATCGTGTGAAAACTCTTACACAGGAAATCGGTATTATAAAAATGGAGCTTGATAAATTTTCAGGGGAAAAGGATTAGCGTCTAGCCTGATCATTGTCAATTATATCACGGCTTAGACCCAATTCATTATAGGATACGACAATATTTTTTCCTATAGCTTTTGCATAGTAAAGCGCGTTATCTGCTTTTTCGATTGCTTCCTTAATATTTGATGAATGGGTCGGAAACTGCGCCACACCGCAGCTTACCGTCAATTTCAGCTTTTCATTCTGGCTTTCAATATAGATGCGCTGCTTTTCAAGCTGCTTTCTTATCCTGTCAGCAACACTTTTGGCTAAAAATATGTCCAAATCCCTTATCAATATAAGGAACTCCTCTCCACCATAGCGGACAGGTATGTCAGAATTTCTTACACATTGCTTTATAATGTTTGAGAACAGTACCAGAAGCTTGTCCCCTGAAACATGTCCATATCTGTCATTAAACCCTTTAAAATTGTCGATATCAAACATTAGTATATTCAGGACAGACCCTGTCCTTCTAACATATTCTACTTCATCTTTTAGTTTTTGGTCAAAATAATGTCTGTTTGCAAGACCGGTAAGCTTGTCCGTCCTGGCAATTCGAAACTCCCTTTTTCGCATTTCATCATATTTTTTAACCTCATAACTAAACTTGCATATTGCAAATGCTGCCATTAAAAAAAGCAGTCCCCTGATGACAACAGTTACGTAGTCCATACCCACCGAAAAGAATTTGTCAGAATATATGCAAACAGCAGAATAAAACAACACAGATACCGATGCCACCTTAAGGGGCAATGAAACATCATTATGAGTCGATGAAAAGCCTATAATAAAGAACAAAAAGACATACAGCTCAGAATTTATTCCTCCTGAAAAGAATATAAGCAACGCCATGGCAATTACATCAAGGTATGATATTAATGACGCATATTTTCTTCCATGCTTTGAAAAGGTCACTGTAGCAGCGCCGTTATACACTGCCACCAACGCCAGTGACTCAAGAATTGAATATCCTCTTGAATCTAGTTTTATGCCTGCGGTGCATGATATCACAGAAAATAGGAAAATAAGCCATCTATATGAAAGTAAAAGAACATTGTTGTGCTTGGCAAGATAATTATTCGTATTATTTCTAACCTTGTCTTGCTCCTGTCCGGACATATTTTGCCCCATAATATCAGCGCCTTATCAAATAATTAAATTTATTAGAAAGTTATATGTTGACACCAATATATTCAATCCCGCCATCTGTAAACTTGACAAGTACATGGTTATAGCCATCAAATTCTGTTATATCCGGGTTGTTGTTCTTTATATAAACATCGGCACTCTTTTTCAAATCGATTACTATTCTGTCGAAAATGTCGCTTTGAACGATTCTCAAAATAGTGTCAATGTATTTAATGGCAGAATGATTTGTTTTGCATTCTATGACAACAGGTATTTTGGCTTTATCATTCGGAGAATAAACTTGTAAATGGATACTTCCTGGATCGTTGCTATTGTCTGTGGGATAAAGAATATCTCTTTCAAAAAGTAGTTCAGAAAACATTTCCATTCCTCCTATGGCCTTTTCAAGTTCTCTTAGTATAAAGTACCATTATTATTCATTTTAGTAAAGTATTTTGTATATTTTGTAATTATTTTTTACTCTGGTTAAGTATTGCTCCGTCTCTTTGAAGGGAATCTTGTCAAGTTTTCTTCCGTCAGAACTAAGCTTTCTGTTCTTAAGCCAACGGGATACATTTCCACTGCCAGCGTTGTAGGCTGCTAATACAAGGTCAGTGTCGCCGAATTCGGTGTATAAAACTGATAAATACCAACAGCCGATAGTAATGTTTGTTTCAACATCAAACAACATTTCCTCTGAATAATTCTCTATTTTAAGCTTTTGTGCACCCCATGCGCCTGTAATTTCAGAAATCTGCATTAAACCTCTGGCGTTTTTTCGCGATATGGCGTCAGGCCTAAAGTTACTTTCAGCTTTTATAATTGCCTGTACAAGATATGGGTCTATATCATACTTTTCTGAATACTGTTTTATATAAGCGCTGTATTTGTTAGGATAAATAAACCTTACAGCAGTAAAAACCATTATCAGAGCAATAAAGACCAAAATCAATATTACAATAACACGTTTCATTTTATCGCTGCCATTCCTGCTTTTTTTGTAAAAATAGTCTTACAATAGCCTGCTCAAGCTCTTCCGGTGTTCCGTTGTTATATATTACTTCATTTGCAAGCTTTTTATATTCCTCTTCTGTCGGTTGAGCTTCAATACGTTTCACAACTTCCTCGTATGAATAGCCACTTCTGTCCATCACCCTTTTAATTCTTGTCTCCTGATCGGCAACTATTACCCACACCTCATCTGCCAGATCGAGAAAGCCCTTTTCAAGTGGAATAGGAGCATCAATAACTGCTATATCACATTTATTATTATTTTTAAGAATTTCTATGGTATCATATATTTTTTCTATAATGTATTTATGAGTAATACAATTTAATGCATGCTGCTGTACCTTGTCGCTAAAAGCCAAATCTGCCAACAGCTCACGATTAAGCTCCCCATCCTCCTTAACAATCTGTTCTCCGAAGTATTCTACCAGCTCATCAAATGCCCTGCCTCCAGGGGCAGTAACATTTCTTGAGATTATATCCGCATCAAGCACTGCAGCCCCAAGATCCCTAAGTGCACTTGAAGCTGTGCTTTTCCCGCTTCCTATACCTCCAGTAACTCCAATAATTTTCAAACCACTCATCCTTTCCGACTAAACCTGTGCCAGAAGCATTTAATTTGTCTCATACCAGTTTGAGCCTGTTTTAACCTCGGCTATAAGAGGTATGTCCAGTTTAACAGCATCCTGCATACACCGCTGTAAAATCTCCTCCACACGCTCCTTTTCGCTGACATGAGTTTCAATTATCAGCTCGTCATGGACCTGTAATATCATTCCTGATTTCATTTTATGTGAAGTTAGTTCTGTGTATACCTTAACCATAGCAATTTTAATAATATCTGCCGCTGTACCCTGGATAGGCATATTCATTGCAACTCTTTCCCCGAAGGCTCTTATATTGAAATTACTGGATTTGAGCTCCGGCAAATAACGTCTTCTCTTAAACATAGTTTCTACAAATCCATATTTCTTACCATATTCAACTGTGTCATGCATATAACGCTTAACCCCGGGGTATCTTTCTAAATACTGGTCTATATAAAGACGAGCTTCTTTTCTTGTTATTCCTATATCCTTTGCTAAGCTAAAATCACTTATCCCGTAAACAATTCCAAAGTTTACAGCCTTTGCCCGTGAGCGCAGAAGAGGTGTTACTTCACCTGCAGGAACCTTAAAAACAGCAGCCGCAGTTGCCGTATGAATGTCTTCATCGTTTTTAAATGCAGATATCATATTATCATCACCTGTTATGTGGGCAAGTACTCTTAGCTCGATCTGTGAATAGTCTGCATCCGACAGAATAAACTCATTGTTTTCCGGTACAAAAACCTTTCTTATTTCTCTTCCCATTTCAAGCTTAATAGGAATATTCTGAAGGTTTGGTTCAGTTGAGCTGATTCTGCCGGTAGCCGTCACAGTCTGATTGAAGCTTGAATGAATGCGTCCGGTTTTCGGATTGACTACATTTAACAGCCCCTGTGCATATGTGGATTTTAATTTTACCAACTGTCTGTAGTATAGAATCAAAGCAACTGCAGGATGCTTTTGTGCCAATTGCTCAATTACCCCGGCATCGGTGGAATAGCCTGTTTTGGTTTTTTTTACTGGAGGCAGTCCTAGCTTCTCAAATAAGATAATTCCTAATTGCTTAGGAGAATTTATATTAAAGGTCTCCCCTGCAAGCTCATATATTTTTTGTTCCGCATCCAAAATTTTTTCATCAAGGCGTGCCGAAAACTCTTCAAGCTTCTCAATATTAACCTTAAATCCCCTGTGTTCCATATCCGCCAGTACTTCTATCAGCGGCAGCTCAATGTCGTAAAACAAATCCTCCTGCCCGTTTTCTTCAATATGCTGCCCAATAACATCTTTCAGCTCCATTACTGCCCTGCTGTGTCTAACTGCTGTTTTTGAGAGTAATTCGACGGGTATTTCAGAAAAAGGCATAAAGTTTTTACCCTTACCGCTTAATTTTTCGATCGGTTCAATCACATAATTCAAATATTCTTCCGTCAGCTCAGATACTGTGTAGGTGTTCCCGGTCGGATTCAGGATATATGCACCAATCATGGTATCAAAGAACAACCCGTTAAAGGAAATGTCCTTCCATTTAAGGTAAACGATCAAACCCTTTAAATCATGCCCATAAAATTTTACATCAGAATCGGAAAAGACCGGTTTAAATTGTTGTAAAAACTGTTCCTCGCTAATTCCGTCACCAATTTTAATATATGCGTTTCCATTTCTCCATGACAGCGCCAAGCCAACCAGTCTGGATTCAAAATTGTTTATCCGGTCTAAAAGATAAAATATTGATGCCCAGCCCTCTTGCTTTATAGTAGAAGCCAGCTGGGCGAGAGCCAGAATATCATCTACCATAATGAAGTCAAGCTTTTGTCCCGGATTTTGAACTTTCGAAAAGCCTCCATCCTCGTCAAGGCCAAATTTTTCAATAAAGCTTCTGAACTCAAGCCGTTTAAATATCTCATAAAGCTTCGGTCTATTGAAGTCCTTTATTTTTAATTCATCAATAGAGCAAAGGTTGTCCAAATTTCTTGTGATAGTTGCAAGACGCTTACTTAAAAAAGCCAGCTCTTTATTCGCCTCAAGCTTTTCTTTTACGCTTTTTTTCTCAATCCTATGGATATTGTCATAGATATTTTCTATACTTCCAAAAGCCTTAATCAGCCAAACAGCAGTCTTCTCGCCTATTCCCGGTACTCCGGGAATATTGTCGGACGGATCTCCCATAAGCCCTTTTACATCAATAAACTCCGCAGGTGTCACCCCATAGCGGTCAATTACACCCTGTTCATCATATTCTTCGGTTTCGGTCTTCCCGTACTTTGTCACAGGAAGTAGGATTTTTGTTTTAGTTGAGGCAAGCTGAAGAGAGTCTCTGTCTCCGGTCACAATTAAAACTTCCAATCCCTGCTCCTCTGCACTGCGGGAAATGCATCCGATTAAGTCGTCAGCCTCATAACCTTCCATCTCGAGGCTCTTTATATTCATAGCTTCAAGTATCTGCTTCATTACCGGAAGTTGCTCGGCCAACTCAGCAGGCATGCCTTTTCTTTTGGCCTTGTAACCGCTGAACTCCAAATGCCTGAAGGTCGGTGCCGAAAGATCAAAAGCCACGCATAAATATTGCGGATTCTGTTCATTGATATACTTGTTTAAAATATTTAAAAATCCGTATATGGCATTTGTGTGTAAACCTTCTTTTGTTGACAGCATCTGAGCACCCTGAAGCCCATAGAAAGCCCTGTTTAATATGCTGTTACCATCAACAATCATAATCTTATCAGTATTCATAAAAAAACCTCCGCTTGATTATTCTACACAAAAAAACGGCTGCCGTAAATGGCTGCCGTCTATTTCCGGGTTGATAACGCTATTTTTTATTGATATAAATATTTACAGTTACCTCATCTGACCCTAATCTGATCTCCTCAATCAGGTTGTCAACACTTTCCTTGTCTGACTGCAGTTTTTTTATTTCTTCCGTATTTTCCTCACTGTCGTTTTTTCTTAACTCTTGTATTTGGTTATCAATATCATTGGAGATTGATATATTTGTGCTTAAAATTTCTGACATATCTTCAGCTACAAATGCTCCTACCTGCAAATCAGCTATTCCATATATCTCTTTAAGCTCCTCAATAAACCTGTCGTATTGGGAATGCTGAATTTTAATATTTAGCTCTGTCTTCTGCTCTGCTTCAGAAGCCGGTGGTAATGAAAAAGCAGTTATACTATCAGAAGATTCATCATCTAAGGATTTGTTCTCTATGACATCAGCATTATTTGAAAGGGCAATTTGCCTGATCTTTGAGACCTCGGAAGCAGGGTCATCTGCCATCAGAGTTATTGATGAATATTTTATTGATGCTGTCTCAGGCATAGCCATCTGTTTTCTTCCGGCAATAGCCAGCTCACGGCTTTCTTCAAAGGCATAGGAACGATCAGATTCTTCGTACATGTCAGCAAATAAAGCAGCTTCTGGTTTGCCATCTAAAGCACTTACCGTATCGTTTGCTTCCTCGCTCATGGCTTTTGAAAACAATCCGCCATCTTCTTTAGCCGTCTCCTGATCAAGCATGCCAGCTGCTGGATTTATTTCGTTATTTTGATCTAACGAATAGGCAGAATCACTGCTCGTTCCCTTTGGTGCATTGATTCCGTATTTGTAAAAGTTACCTGCCAGGAAGATTATAAGCAAGGATGCCGCAATCGATGCAACTGCACTGGTAATTTTATAGCTCTTGGACTTTTTAATGGGTATGATTTTATTGTCCTGTCTTTCGGCAACTGCGACCAGCTTTGTGTGCAATTCGGATGAGAAGTCGCAAGGAAGCTCCTTAAGGGGAATATCGGCGCACAGTCCGAAAATACAACGCATTTCTTCTGTTTCCCTTTTGCATTCAGGACAAATTTCCAGATGCTTTTCAAAGGAATTTCTCTCATCAGCGGCCAATTCATTGTCTATATATGCGCATATATTATCTCTGAAATCAGAGCAGTTCTTCATCCTCAAATCCTCCTTTCATAATTTTTGACGAAATCATAATCTAAAAGTTCCCTCTTGCTTAGCAGAATCTTTTTTAGAGCTTGTCTTGCCCTGTTAATTCTTGATTTTACAGTGCCTGAGGGACAATCAAGAACCTGTGCAATCTCATCATAAGAAAGACCTTGAATGTCTCTTAAGGAGATTATGAGCCGCTGCTCCTCTGGGAGGCTTTCTATAGCCTGTGTAACGAATAAACGCAGCTCTTCTCTTTCGGCGATCTCATCAGGCAGAGGATCATCGCTTTCAATCTGCCGTTTTATTTCACCGTCATCCATCTTAATCTCTTCATCCAGGGATATAGCTTTTTTGTTTTTTCTTTTTCTGAGCTCGTCAAGACAAACATTGGTAGCAATCCTATAAATCCATGTAGAAAAGGATGACTCTCCTTTAAAGTTAGCAATGGATCTAAAGACTCTAATAAACGTTTCCTGTGTTAAATCGTCTGCATCATTTAGATTGCCCAACATTCTATAGGTCAGATTAAATATTTTTTTTTGATAAACTGCTATCAGTTCTTCAAAAGCAGCAACATCGCCTGCTTTTGACCTGCCAATCAGAATCTGCTCTTCATCGTTCATTGTGTATTTTATACCCCCAAAGTGATTACATAAAGACATACACAAATTAGATTATACATTATTTTTTGATATCTTTAAATGACTATCGGCAATTTCATAATTCTCAACTGTCAATAAAGTAAGCTACCCACCCGGGTAGCTAATAGTCACTTTGCCGCATCTTGCCAGCATAGGCCCCAAAAAAATAATGGAGGAGCGCATCTCAGCAGCTAACTCAACTGGTATTTTTGTCTTTGTAATGTTAGACGAGTTTATTGTTATCGTATCCCCTTCCATTTTGGCTTTACATCCTATGCTTTTTAATATTTCAAGCATTACCTCCACATCCCTTAAAACAGGACAATTTCTAATTATGCTCTCCCCGCCGTTTAATAGTGACGCGGCAAGAATCGGCAAGACAGAGTTTTTGGCGCCTTCGACCACAATTTCGCCTTCAAGCTTGGCGCCTCCGTTTATAACAAATTTGCTCATAAAAACACCTCGCACACAGTTTATTTTATGCGAGGCTTAAGTAATGTGTTCAGATTCTTTCATAGCTGGAATATCGTGATATATTCAGCAATATCCCGACCTCAACCAAAAAGAGGACCAGGGAAGTCCCGCCTGAACTGAAGAAAG
Organism: uncultured Oscillospiraceae bacterium; assembly: GCA_964587755.1. Taxonomy (GTDB): domain Bacteria; phylum Bacillota; class Clostridia; order Acetivibrionales; family DTU013; genus CAZPMC01. The sequence goes on along the minus strand of CAZPMC010000004.1, from coordinate 53,107 downwards.
GAAGGGAAACACCGGTAGGCGGTACGGTATTGGTGACAACTGCAACATTAAAAAGACTTTGTACGGCGATAAGAGCAGTTATTCCTGTTGCAATTAGACTGCCGTATGTATCCTGAGCGTGAACAGCTATTTTTATGCCCCTCCAAATGAAAATCATGTATAAAAGCAGAACAGAAACTACACCGATAAAACCCAGTTCCTCAGCTAATATGGAGAAAATATAATCATTATGGGCATATGGAATGTAACCAAACTTCTGCATACTTTGCCCCAAGCCTCTCCCAAACAAGCCTCCGGAACCGATGGCATAAAGAGATTGTATCGTCTGCCAGCCTTCCCCCAACGGATTGCTCCATGGGTCAATAAACGCATTTATCCGCGGGGTCATATAGTCTGTAAACATAATAACAGCCGTAATAGCAGCAGTCACCGGGGCCACTAAAATGAGAAAATGTCTTATTTTCGCACCTGCTACAAACAGCATGATTGCAGCGATAGAAATCATTATGATAGTAGCACTAAGATGTGTTTCTAGCAGTAGGAGCACTGCAATCACACCTGTTACAAAAAGATATGGCATTAGGTCACCAAAAAACGATTTGAGAGGTTTTTTGCGTTTTGATAAATAATATGCAAAAAAAAGAATAAGAGCAAGCTTCGCCATTTCAGAAGGTTGAAACTGAATACCGCCGATCTCTATCCATCTCCATGATTTGTTTCTCTCTACTCCTATACCGGGTATCAAAACCAGTATAAGCAAAATGACAGAGGCAACCATAAGCCCGTTTACAGTTTTTTTACCGATTTTTCTGTAATCATAGTTTGCTGCAAAAAGCATTGCACCTACACCGAGAACTGCAAATACAAGCTGCCTTTTTATAATGTGGTATATGTCGTTGAATTCCTTTTCAGCAGTAGGAGCACTGGCACTAAAGACCATAATCAAGCCCAGCGATAACAAAATTAATACCGTAATAAATAACCAGAAATCGAATGGTTTTTTTTCATTCATACTTATCCTCCTAAAAACCCTGCTGCACAAGTGTCTAGATAAATTTAAACCCCAGTGTGGCAAATCCTACGAAGCAAAGCACTATGGTAATTAGCCAAAAGACCGTTGTGACCTTAGTTTCTTTCCATCCTGACAATTCAAAGTGATGATGTAAAGGGGCCATTTTAAATATTCTTTTGCCTCTCAGCTTAAAAGAAGCTACCTGCAATATTACAGAAAGAGTTTCTACAGCATATATTGCCCCGACTACAACTAATATCCATGGCATTTTCATTACTACTGCAGCAGCCCCCAAAGCTCCCCCTAGAGCCAAAGAGCCTGTGTCTCCCATAATAACCTTAGCAGGATAAATGTTGAAGGCTAAAAAACCCAGACATCCTCCTGCTGTGATAGAGCAAAACAGCTTTACAAATTCCCATTCCGTCTTTGCCATTGCAACAATTGTAAAAAACACTGCGACTATAAGCGTAACCCCTGCTGCAAGGCCATCAACACCGTCAGTCATATTTACTGAGTTGGTAATGGCATTCATAATGAATATAATCAGCGGTATAAACAGCCATATAGGAAGCTCAACAACCGCATCAATTCCCAAAAACGGTATAATCATTCCGGTTCCTAAATTAGGGCTGTATGTAACATATGCAGCAAAGGCAGTTGATACAAAAATTAAGCCGAAGGTCTTCTGTCTGGGACTCAAACCATCTGCATTCTTTTTGACAACCTTTAAAAAATCGTCAACAAAGCCGATTGCTGCAAACCCAATAGTTACAAGAAGCATGGGGATAATCTCAGGATACTGAGGTGCAAAAAACAATGCCGCTATGGTCATGGGTATAATAAATATTAACCCCCCGATAGTAGGTATACCCGTCTTCTTTAAGTGAGTAGCCGGTCCGTCTTCTCTTACTGTTTGACCGAATTTCAACCGTTTGAGCAAGGGAATAATTACCGGACCCGCTATAAGAGCCAGTAAAAAAGTTCCTACAAACGCTAAAACATGATTTGACGAAAATAAGTTAATTCCCAACTAAATACCCCCGTATCTTTAGCCCTCAGCAGTTAATGAATTTACAATTTCCTCCATCTTCATGCCTCTTGAGCCTTTAATCAAAACTGCATCGCCTTTTTGTAGTATTGCCAGCAAATAATTCAAAGCATCCGTATTGTTTTCAAATGAAGCTGCCCTCTCGGAAGAAAATCCACTTTCTATAGCACCTTTTACAATATTTGCAGCTGCCGGGCCAACGGTTATAATATAATCCAGGAGCATATCGGCTGCAAACCTGCCTATCTCTGTATGTGAGCTCTTTGCCCATTCTCCGAGCTCAAGCATGTCGCCCAGTACAGCTATTTTTCTGCTTCCTTCAATTTCCTCTAATACGCTTAAAGCAGCTCTAACAGACTGAGGACTGGAATTATATGTATCATTTAGCACCTTCAATCCATTTGCCTTGATGATATTAAGACGCATTTTTTCAGGGCTGAACATTGAAATGCCCTTTATAATGTCTTTCATGGGTATGCCCAACTCACGTCCTGTTGCAACTGCCGCCAAAGCGTTGTATACGTTATGCACTCCCGGTGATGGTATATATATGGTGTAATCCTGCCCGTCTACCGTGACATCAAAATATATTCCCTCTTCCCCAAAGGAATTAATATTGTACGCTAAATAATCCGCACCTTCTTCAAGTCCATAAGAAACAGTTCTTTGTGACAGCAGTCCTTTAACTCCGTTGAGCATAACATCGTCACCGTTTAAAATGAGTAAGCCGTCGGGAGTCATACCCTCTAAAAGCTCCAGTTTAGCCTTTAGAATGTTTTGCCTTGAGCCCAGCTTTTCTATATGAGATATGCCTATGTTGGTTATTATCCCGACCTTTGGCTTTACAATAGAAGCCAGTACACTGATTTCTCCAAAATCACTCATGCCCATTTCCAGAACAGCTGCTTCGTGACTTTTTTCAAGTCTGAAAACTGTGAGTGGAACTCCTATTTCATTATTGAGATTTCCTTCATTTCGCAGTACATTGAATTTCTGACTGAGAACCTTTGATACCATTTCCTTTGTACTGGTTTTTCCTACACTTCCCGTAATGCCGACAAATGGAATAGAAAACTTATTCCTGTAACAGGACGCTAAATCCTGTAATGCCTCTAACGTGTTATCAACGATAACTAAAGGCTTTCCCGGGAAATGCACAGTCTTTTTTTCAGTAAGTGATAATACAGCACCACTTTCAAAAGCACTGCCTATATAATCATGCCCGTCGAAGTTTTCTCCTTTAAGCGGTATAAAAAGGTTGCCCTTTTCAATACTCCTGGAATCCGTCGATATGCCGGCAACCTCAATACACAGGCATTCCCCGATAAGCTTTCCGCCAGTTGCCTTTAATATCTCTTCCAAAGTCAAATGAACCATTATGTTTGCTCCTTTAGTTTATATCATCGTACAGCAATTCACGAACAATTTCCCTTTCATCAAAATGAACTGTCTTATCCTTAAATGTCTGATATGTTTCGTGTCCTTTGCCTGCAAGTACTATAGTGTCCCCTTTTTGAGCTATTGTAAGCGCATGTCTGATTGCCTGCCTGCGATCATTGATGCATATATATTTTCCGTTGACCCCCTTTATTCCTTCTTCAATTTCCTTTATTATATCATCAGGCTTCTCAGTGCGTGGATTATCAGAGGTAATTACAGTATAATCTGCGAGTCGTCCTGATATTTCGCCCATCATAGGTCTTTTTTTCTTGTCCCTGTCACCTCCGCATCCAAAGACACATATTACATTGCCGGTAGTATAGTCTTTGACTGAGGACAGAATGTTTTCCAAGCTGTCCGGTGTATGAGCATAATCAATTATAACGCTAAAATCACGTCCCGTGTCTACTAATTCAGCCCTTCCGGGGACCCGTACATCCGAAAGCCCTGCCACAACTGCTTCCTTTTGTATCCCAAGCTGTCCGCACACTCCAATAGCCGCCAGGGAGTTATAAACGCTGAATCTGCCAGGTATGCTTACACTGAACTTTCCATCATACCACCTAGAGGTTAGGTTAAACTCTACACTTTGGGGCAGCTTGACAATATTTGAAGCCATTATGTCTGCCTTTTCATCAATCCCAAAGGTTAATACCTCACACTCCGCCTCTTTTTGCACCCTGGGTCCGTATTTATTATCTATATTAATAATACCCTTTTTGCACATTTTAAAAAGCCTGCATTTTGCCAGGAGGTAATCCTCCATGGATTTGTGCTCTCTGTCTCCAATATGATCCCGGGAGAGGTTGGTGAACACCCCTATATCGAATTCACAAAAGCTTACTCTCTCAAGTGCCAGTCCCTGTGAAGAAACCTCCATAACCACATCCTCAACACCCTCCGAAACCATCATGGCAAGAATGCCCTGAAGATCAAGAGACTCAGGTGTAGTTCTCTCCGAATATAATATCCTGTCTCCTATTACTGTCCCTAGTGTTCCAATCATCCCGACCTTTCTGCCCGAAGCCTCCAGTATTGACTTCAACATGAAGGTGGTGGTGGTTTTCCCCTTTGTACCTGTTATCCCGATTACTCTTACCTTACCTGAAGGGTGTCCATAAAATTTATCTGAAATACATGCAAGGGCATGACGTGCATTCTTTACTTTTACTACCGGCACACAGTTTATATCAGGCAAATCCTTTTCTAAAATTAATGCAGAAGCCCCGTTCTCCATCGCCTGGGCTGCAAACCTGTGTCCGTCGGTCAAGGTACCGTCTATACAGACAAACATAAAACCCTTTTTAACTTTTCTGGAATCATATGCTATGCCTGTAATGTCAACATTTGTGTCGTCTCTGATACTGAGGAAGTTTAAGTTCCTGACCAGCTCAGCCAATAACACATTTACCACCCTTTACTCGATATTATCCATATTCTTGAAATCTACCTCAATCACCTCTCCCTTATTTACAATGGTACCGGGCTCGTACTGCTGTTTAAATACTACTCCCGTGCCACTTATTTTAATATTTAATCCCACACGCTTCAAAGCCTCGATAGCCTCTGACATTGTCTTATTTTTAAGATCAGGCATTTCAACAGTTGGCTGTTGCTTTGGCTTATATGTATATAGTATTACAACCGACTTCTCAGGAATTACCGCATCAGCCTTTGGCATTTGTTCTACAACTTTATTGGAGCCATCCTGGTTACCTTCAATTTTGTAGCTTAAGTTTGCACTCCTAAGACTGGCTGCTGCTTCATCAACTGTTTTACCTTCTACATCAGGTACCATTACTTCCTTTGTCATTAACTCCAAATCTTCCTTGGTGTACTTCCTCTCAACCTGCATGTAATTAAGGACATCCTCCATAATCTTACCTGCTAAGGGAGCTGCAATAACACCTCCCATGTATGAATCGCCCTTAGGGTCGAACAGCACTACAAGAGTTATTATTTGGGGGTCATCTGCCGGGGCGAACCCGCAAAAGGATGCAATATGAACATCTGCCCTGGTGGTTTGCGATGTACCTGTCTTCCCACCGATTCTGTATCCTTTTACATAAGCATTATTACCGGTTCCGTTAGGAGTCGACACAACTCCTTCCAAAATATCCTTCACTGTGTCTGATGTTTTCTTTGATATTACTGTCCTAACAACCTCAGGCTCAAATGTTTTAACAACATTTCCATCAGAATCGGTAAGCTCTTTTATAAGACGGGGCTTCATGAGCTTTCCCCCATTTACTATTGCCGTATACCCGCAAGCCAGCTGTAGGGGAGTTATGGTAAACCTTTGTCCGAAAGATGCCACAGCCATGTCAATTTCCTTTGGTTTTTCCTGAAATATCGATTTTCCTTCACCTTTTAGCTCTATACCAGTTTTTTCAGTGAAGCCAAAAGCCTTAACATAGTTGTAAAAGCGGTTTATGCCCAAGCTCTGTGCCACTTTAACAAATGCCGGGTTACAAGAATTATAGACTGCCTCACGAAACGTCTCCGAGCCGTGTACTCTTGGCCTTCTCCAGCAATAGATAGGGTTCGGCCACCCCGGTACCTTTATGGGAAGATCATCTGTAATAGTATCAGGTCCTATAACACCTTCCTCGATACCTGCTGCAGTGGTGAATGATTTAAATGTAGAACCGGGTTCATATGTGTCTGAAATCGCCTTATTTCTCCACACGGTACTACTTAGTATATTTACCGACTCGCTGCTTCTCTCAATCCATTGAGACTTATCCAGTCCCTCTATGGATTCTGGAAATGCATAGGGATTGTTTAAATCATAGTCTGGCTTTGAAACAAGTGCTAAAATATCTCCATTGTTGGGATCCATTACTATCCCAACTGCCCCCTGCTTGACATTGTAATCTTCTATGGCTTTGTCAAGGGATTTAGATACAAGATACTGTATTGTCTCATCAATTGTAAGCACCACGTTTAGCCCGTCTTCAGCATCAATGCGTTTTTCTGACTCAAAGGGTATGGCTCTGCTTCTTGAATCCACTTCACTAAGTATTTTACCGGGGACACCTTTGAGGTACTTTTCCATTACGTCCTCTATACCGCCTTGCAAGCCCTGGTTATCGTTGCCTGTAAAGCCTAAAACATGGGATACAAGATTTCCGTTAGGATAATACCTTTTTGCATCCTCATCGATATTTATGCCTTTTACTTTATTTGAGGATACCCACCTCCTGACGTTGTCTTCCGTCTCCTTGCTGACTTTTCTCTTCAAAGTGACATGGTTAACATTTTTCGTTATCATTTTATAAAGTGTGTCTCTATCTATTTCTAGTATCGGTGCAAGCTCGTCTGCTATTTCGTCAACTGTCAGCTTAGTATTGCTGTTTTTTATGTCATTGGGATTACAGGATATAGTAGCAGCCTGCACGCTTATAGCAAGCTTTTTACCATTCCGGTCATAGATAGTACCCCTTATGGGGCTGATTGTTCTGCTTGAGTTTTGCTGTACAAATGCCTTCTTTTGCAGTTCTTCTCCCTGAACAAATTGAATGTAGCTAAGTCTTACCAATAATACCGCAACAACAGCAGTGAATACTATAAGAATTATAATCAATCTTTTTTTTAGAGCAAGACTTGATGTAGCCAAGTTAACCCCTCCAATTTACCGTTAAATAATAAAATAGACTCCGGACGGTGCAAAATATTATTTTACACTAATCCACAGTCTTTAGCGGAGCTTCATATACAGTCAGGCTTATACCGGACCTTGTGCGGCCTTAGTGCTAAATTACTCATAAAGCCTTATCAGGCCGGCAATTCTTTTTGTAAAAGTCTTAAATATATTATCGTCCTCTCCGCCTGCTTTTTCCGGAGTGTTTAATACTACAGTATAATCATTTCTAGGCACCTTTATATAAACAATTTGGCTTTTGTCAGGTTTTTGCATTCCAAGCTCTGTTTCAGCTATTTCCTTTATTAGAGCCAAATCCGTATTAGTTTCAACCTGCACCCTCAAAATTGAGTTTTCATTTCTCAAAGCATTATAAAGCTGTTCCTTTCTGCTCACATCATAGCTTAGCTGTGTTATGAGGGCAAACCTGTACATTACCGTAAGACCCGCAAAAAAGACCAACAAAATTGATAGCACAAGCCTAAACTTAACTTTTCTGTTGCTTTTATATCGTCTTTTCTCTTTTAAAACCGTATTTTCTTCATAAACATCATACCGTGGTTGTCTCGCAACTTCAGCAGTGGGGTGTAGCTGTCTTGCAGTTGAGCCTTGAATATACTCATAATCCTTTTGTATCAATTGTATTCACCTCGGCTTTGATTTATGCAGTACGGATAGTTATGCCGCGAGCCGCCTTGAAGGCGACTCCGGCATTATTTATCTTTTGTGTGCTTTGTCTTTTGTTCCTTTGACTTTTTTTAGCCTTATCTTTTGTTGTTTTAACTCTTTAGAAGTTTTGTCTTTTGTGCCTTTTGTCTCTTTTTTCTTTTGTATATTGCCGTGCTTGTCCAATGTTTATTAATAATTAATCTTTTGTGCTTTTTTAAATTCTTTGCGCTATTCTTAGTTTCGCACTTCGCGCCCTGGGGTTATTTTCAATCTCATGTTTCAAAGGCAGTATTGGTTTTTTTGTCAATACCTTTAATTCGGGCTTTTTATTGCAAACACACACCGGGAAGGACGGTGGACATGTACAAGGCCTCTCTCTGCTTAAAAACTCATTTTTTACGATTCTGTCTTCCAGCGAATGAAAGGTTATTATATTGAGCCTGCCTCCCGGCTTTAAAATGTCAACAGCTTCACTTATGGCTTCCTTCAATGCCCCAAGCTCATCATTCACTGCTATTCTGAGAGCCTGGAAAGTCCTTTTTGCCGGATGTGGCCCCTCCCGCCTTGCGCTGGCAGGTATAGCAGCCTTAATTATGTCTACCAGCTGTCCTGTTGTACTTATTCTTTTTTCAGCTCTTGCCCGTACAATAAACGAAGCTATCCGGGCTGCCCAGTTTTCTTCACCAAAATCCTTAATGATACTTCTTATTGTCTTCTCGTCATATGTATTAACAATGGTTTCAGCGTCAAGGACTGCTGTTCTGTCCATCCTCATATCTAGAGGTGCATCCTGCATGTAGCTAAAACCCCGCTCAGCTTCATCAAGCTGATGAGATGATACGCCTATGTCAAGCAGTATCCCATCCACACCTTTTATTCCGTTTCCCCTGGCAAGCTTTGCCAAGTCCCTGAAATTCCCTTTTATTAGTATAATTCTGTTTTTCCCCTTGACTTGTTCTAGTCTTTCCCCCGACACTAAAAGTGCGGTATCATCCTGGTCAATGCCTATAAGGGTGCCACCTGTCAGTCTTTTTATTATCTCAATAGAGTGACCTGCACCTCCTAAAGTACCATCCAAATATATCCCGTCACTCTTAATATTCAAACCATCTAAGCATTCTTTAAGTAATACCGGTTTGTGTACAAAGTTCATTTGTATCTCCTTTAAACCCGGCCGGCACTATATGCCCAGCATACTCATGGTCTCAGCAATGCTGTCAGGGCTTAAGCTCTCATCCCGAGAATATTTTTCCCAATTCTCCCTGCTCCAAATTTCAACCCTTGTCCCAACTCCTATAATGTTAATATCCTTTTCAAGCTCTGCGTGGCTTCTAAGTGCTTGCGGAATCAATATCCGGTAATTCTTGTCCAACTCACATTGCGAAGCAGTGGAAAAGAAAAACCTGTTGAATGCTCTGGCATTGGTGTTTGAAAGCGGTAGTGTCTCAATCTTGTTAACCAGATTGTTCCATTGAGTCTCTGAGAAAATAAAAAGACATCCTTCAAGACCCTTTGTTATCATGAATTTAACACCGAGTTCAGCTCTAAAGGCAGCAGGAATAATAACCCTGCCCTTCGGATCTATCGTGTGTTGAAATTCACCGTAGAACAATCAGTTCACCTCACAATTTTAAAATTTCCAACCACTTTGCACCACTTTCCACCACTTGTCTACTATTTTAGAACATTTTCAAACATTAATCAAGTCAAATAAGTAAATTTTTTAAAATATGGGCACATAGTCCTATATACTGAAAGAAGCAATTCTTTCAAAAAATGCATAAAAAAACTGCTGCAATACTGTATTTGCAGCAGTTTCCCATGTATTTGCTTACAATCCGGCATATTCCAGCGTAAGCTCAGGTTCATTAAGATATTCTTCTTTATCGCGTATAATATGTTCCAGTATATCCACCCCTAAACGTTCCAAAGTCCTGCCTTCTGCACGCAAATCGCGGTTTAGCGACGCTGATGCAATATTTATTAAAGCAGTGCAAACAGGAGTCCCGACCTTAAGCTTAGAACCCAAAGTCTCAAGCAGAACGAGCCCTTGGGGTACATCCTCTGAAATGTATCTGGAATCAACTACAACAGGCCCTTTTGCACGGGTAGGCATGTCAGCATACCAGAAAAAAACTTCTTTAGCATCCCGGGTATCGTCTAATGTATTGCGATATTTACATGCCTCAACATAGGGAATTCGTTCGCATCCCAACTCCTCCATCACATTCATCTTTTCCTTGTCAAGTGCTTCAAGAATCCGCCAAACACTAGGTGTAAAGACTTCATGATACATGCAGTAATCACCTTTGGTCTTTTCGATGCGGGGAATACTCATAATACCTCCCACAGTATGGACAATTAGGTTAGGGTTGTGAAGTGCAGCTTCAATTACAGAAGGCAGGTATACAAAGGGGTATCCAAGCCTGTTGAGAATCTCTCTGCTTTTTTCCTTATGCCTTGCAGGATATATACCTAGTGGATTGCGTACGTTGCGAAAACCAATCTTTACGATTCCAGGTTCACTAATTCTACAGTCCACAAAAGAGCTCTGAGCCTCACAAACAGTTAGATCAATATCCGGACAGTGCTTTAACACATATGCCGTAGAGAGATATCCGGGATTTATTAAAAGAATCTGACCATCTCGAAGATAAGGTTTTATACGCTTAATCAAAGCCTCGTGATAGTTAGTCTGAATATAAATAATCACAACCTTGCTTTCACTAATATAAGAGAGATCTCGGGTTACATGCTTTATTCTGGCAGTCACTGTTTTTTCATTCTCGATAAGTTTTACTACACCGCCATTCTCCAAAAGGATTTTAAAATTTTGATCATGCATTGCATCAGATGTCTTTATTAATGCAACATTATGACCTCTCAAGCTCAATTCTGCAGCAACAGCCGTGCCGCCATTGCCTGCTCCTAAAATAGATATGTTCATATTATCCTCCTTATATATTAGATTTAGGTTGGTTAAGGTAACCTATAACCCTTAATTAATCGTATCTGCATTGGCTTTTAATAACTATCTTTCTTATTTAAAAATATGGCATCCAGTACTGACTCTGTTAAATCCCCAAAGAGCGGACCGCAGCTTACCTGATTCAGTCCTGGAGCACCGTTGTATTCAATTAGCACCGGGTCCCCCTCCTGGTCAATAGAAAAATCCCAGCCTAAAATACGGAAATGGGGAATATCCTTATGGGCTTTGTGAATCACTGCTATCACCTGTTCATACGAAGGAATTCTTATCTGTTCAAAAACAGTACCGGCGGGATGACTTGTCGTCCATTGTGATTTACTGTTTATTGCCTCCTTGGCCAGTCTTCCATCAGCATGAATCGGGCAGGCAAGGCCACCAGCAGAAACGTTGTCAAGGCGCGAGCCTGCTACTCCCATGCGCAGAATGGATGACGAAATATGAACTTCACGCTGGAATAGAAATGAAATCACCCGTATGGTATTAAGGGATGAAGGATGTATAGATGCTAAGACTTCATGCTGGGTTGCGATTCCCTGCACAATATAGTTTGAACCATAAGCTTTCATCAAGCCTTGAATATCAATGTCCTGGTTAGCTTCTCTGTCATAGAAAAAGATGTCTACCCCTTCACCACTATATACAGCAGGTTTAATTACAAAGCTTTTCTCAGACTCCAGAAGAGCTCTTGCCTCAGAAAAGCAGAGAATCTTACCGGACCCATCAAAAAAGCATTGATTACTGTTTCGAAGAATTGTACGGGGCTGTTTTATATTAGGAAACAGCTTGTTGTAAAAACATTTATCAGTATATGCATGGCGGAAATCAGGTCTGTTTAATGCCGGATATACTTTCTGCCAATATAAATCTTCCGGTATATAGCGGGGATCATACTTCCCGTCTTTATAACAATAAAGGTCAAACCACATTTTTTTAGGCTTAATACCGTATTTACCCCAAAAGGAAAGAACCTGAGAGCGGAAAAGATGATTGCTTCCTTTGCATCCCCCCTGAACTGAATCTAGCTGACGCCGGCAAGAATTTCGCGCTTTCCTGGCCTCCATATAAAGATCAACATTCTGATAAATGGTCCGGCAAAATCTTTCCCAACCTCCGGCTTTATTAATTTTCGTCCCCATATTCCCCCTCCTATATTCCTGTAAAATCTTTTCCAGAGTTTCTTTTTCTAATTGCTCCACTGTTCTGCCCGCAAGCCGCAAATCACGACCTAAAACAGGCGATGTCAGGTTGATAAGAGGTACTTTTAGTTAATCAAAAGCACCATCAAGAATAGTAAAAGCGTAATAATACACGGTTTAGCTTGGTTTTAAACTTACTGTGTGCACAGCATATTGATTACACCTATCTTCGCTGTATCCATTCGGAAAAAGAGGTGAAGCTCTCATATGGTGCTTTTCTTTGAATCGTGGGTAGCCGGGAATACCCAAGCTATAGAACCACTTAGTGGTAATTGAGATGTAATTCCACTATTCACTTCTAAAGAACAATCTGCTGTTTTATAACAGCAAGATATCTCATGATATATATTATATCATATTTCCCTTAAGAATGCATGATATAGTTAATTAAATATTATTGTGAAGTATTGAAAATTGTTTTCTTCCGCCTCATTGATACACTGAGCAGTATTCCTACATTCAGGTAATTTGCAATAAGGGAGCTGCCCCCTTGACTGACAAAGGGAAGAGGTATTCCTGTTACCGGCAGAACGCCAATACACATACCGATATTTTCTATAAAGTGAAAGCCCAGCATTGATGCAATACATATTACCATAAAGGATCCGTAAAAATCTCTTGAATTCATTGAGATATAAATACACCTAAACAGGATGTAGAAAATAATTGTTATCACTATCATTGAACCTATAAATCCAAGCTCTTCCCCTATAACAGAAAAAATAAAATCGGTCTGCTTCTCAGGAACATTAAAAACACTGGGTCTTGAGCTGCTGTTTTGAGTTTGGAGCCCGTTGAACAAGCCCTTTCCAAACAGCTTTCCTGATCCAATGGTCATCTTTGAACGATATACCTGCATTCCAGCTCCAAGCAGATCTGTTTCAGGGAAAATAAAGGTCAGTATTCTGTGCCTTATATGAGGAAAGTACTCTGGCAGTATAAAAAACCATAAAACCGGTGCTGCAGCCAGCATTGTACCCAGTGAGATTAAAAAATATCTATAGGGTATCCCATAAATAAAAAGCATTACAACAAATGCGAATATAAACACCATCGCAGTACCGACATCCGGCTGCATCAAAACGAGGCCTATGGGCAGAAATGAATATATAAGCAGCTTCACAACATTTTTACCCACATCCTGGCCTTCCTTAAGTCTTTCGAGGAAAATGGGGACCACAACTGCAAATGCTACTTTCGCAAGCTCCGAGGGCTGGAAGCTACCTATTACAGGAACCTTGAGCCAGCTTTGGCTGCCATGCCGCTCATCTCCTATTATAAGGACAAGCACCAGCAAGGCTATACTGACCACGTAAAGTGCTATCCCAAGAGTTTTGAAGTCTTTATAATCAATAACACTGATAATAATGGCAGCAACTATTCCTAAGGCAAGGCACATTATCTGCTTCAACAGAGTCGCAGTCATGCCCGGAATGCCTATGGCGCTCTTTAATACTGCTATCCCAATAAAAGATAAAATTAAGACTGCCACAAAAAGCGGATAATCAAATTGCTTAAAATAATTTATATCCTTTGTCTTTTCAACAAAATACATTTTATCCACCAAACCAATAAAGCATAAATGCGGTCCTTTCAATCAAGCACTTGCTGATCTTCCTGAGTATCATCTTCAGCAGTCGCTTTTATTTCCTCTTCTTCCCTTCTCATTTGCTCAAGAAGATCACTGTACTCACTTTTAACCTGTGTGTCTGACTCTTCTTTTTGTCTGTTCTTTTTAGTTCTCAAATAGATTAAAACCCCTATGAAAGCAACCACAAGCACAAGGGACAACAAACGTGAAGCTCTAAGCTGTCCAAGCATTAAGCTGTCTGTTCTAAGGCTTTCAATAAAGAACCTGCCTATTCCGTACAAAATAAAATACAGGCAAAGAACCTCACCATTGACTTTTTTCTTTTTTCTGTAATAAAGAAGAAATAAGAAGACTCCTATGTCCCAAAGTGATTCGTACAAGAATGTAGGATGGGCTCCCCACTTCGTTAAATCAATATCACCCACACGGCTGAGAATATCTTTATTTACAACATCACCATTCATACGCCAGGGAAGAGTTGTTTCATAGCCGAAGGCTTCCTGATTAACAAAATTCCCCCAGCGGCCAATACCTTGTCCAAGTACAAGATATGGCACAGCAAAGTCGGCAAGATGCAGGAAATTAATCTTCTTTTTCCTGCAATACAGCCAGGCAACAAATATCGCAGCGATTACTGCCCCATAAATAGCCAATCCGCCGCTTCTGAGATCGAATATTGCTTTTAAGTCTCCTCCAAAATAACCCCAGTTTAATATTACATAGTAAAGTCTGGCTCCAATAATAGCAGCCGGTGCTGCGTATAAAACCAAATCAAGGATGGTATCAGGCTCAATATTATATTTCCTGCAGCTTTTAATTCCTAAAACTATAGCTGTCAGAAAAGCTAAGGCAATGATTATTCCATACCAGTAAATAGGTATACCAAACACCTCAAAAGCCCATGTTCTGATCTCAAAGCTTAGGCCCAAACCCGGAAATTCTACATTCATCTTCGTGCCCCCTTATAAAGGTTTTATAACTGACAGAGCCATATTTTCAATGTTAAAATGCTCTTCGAACACTTGGTTTACATATTCAAACGTTATTTTATCATAAACATCCAGATAATCAAATAGATTCACTCCTTTAAAGTACACGGATATAAATGAGTGGGAAATCCGCTCAATAGAATTGAATTGCCTCATATACCTTCCAAACATTGATTTTAACAATCTGTCATAAGCATCCCGTTCAAGACCGTTTTTCTTTGTAAACTCTACCATACGGCAAAATCTGTCCTTAACTGCGTGAGGATCAGAGGATTCACCGCCCAGTACAGAAAAACCATATCCCTTCTCTATGGTAAAGTCCACTCCGAAGGATGAATTTATCAAACCCTCCGCATACAGCTCTTCGTACAGTTTTGAGCTTCTTCCTGCCAACATATGCAATATTAGCTTCACTGCTACCTCTCTTTTCAATAATTCCAAGCCGTCATCAGTCTTACAATTGTCCCTGTAGCCCATTTGGAATAATGGAATGGAAACCGCCAGGGACTGCTCCACATAACTTTTATTAATCATTTCCGGCTCTTCGGGAAATATTCTTTTAATAGCAACTCTATTATCCTTTTTTACAATTGCCTTCTCAATCTTATCAAAAACACTTTCAGGCTCCACATCACCTACTACAAGAACTATCATGTTTGAAGGATGATAAAATGTGTTGTAGCATTTGTACAGGGTATCCTTATCTATTTTGCTTATACTTTCGATCGTGCCGGCAATATCGTTTCTCACAGGAAATTTACTGTAAAATGCCCCCAGCAAATTGAAAAATACTCTCCATCCCGGATCATCCTGATACATCATAATTTCCTGACCTATGATACCCTTTTCCTTCTCTACGCTTTCCTCTGTGATATAGGGGTTTTGGACATAGTCCAGCAGTAAGCTCATGTTTTCGTCAAAACGGTCTGTGCAGGAGAAGAGATATACTGTTTGGTTAAAGCTTGTATAAGCATTAGGGTTGGAACCTAAGGCTGAAAATTTATCCATAACACTTCCGTCCTTTTGCTCAAATAGCTTGTGCTCCAGGAAATGTGCAATTCCGTCGGGCACCTTAGTGGAATGTTCCTCACCCGGTACTACAAATTCGTTATTTATGGAACCGAAATATGTTGAAAAAGTTGCATGCTTCTTTGAATAGCCCTTCTTCGGTATCACAAAAGCCTTCATACCACTGCTGTGCTCATATCTTACGAGGTCTTCACCGGTTTTATCATAATTTTCTTTTATTATATTCATACGTCTAACTCCTTTAACTCTTTATTCATTGCCTTGGGCAGAAAGAAAATAAATTGTGTCTAAATTAATTTTTGATGCTGCCTTTATAACATCGTCAATTGTAACCGCCTTGAGCTTTTCAATAAGATCCTCAAAGCTGTCATTTGTTCCGGCAATAGTCTGACTCAAATAATAGTCCACAATATTTATTTGGCTGTCCCTTAAGGATTTTAAGCCTGTCTCCATGTTTTTGACGGTTGCGGTTAACTCCTCCATAGATACCGCCCCGTTTTTTATTTGCTCAACCTGCTTTAAAATAATATCTAATGCCTTGTCCCTGTTTTTAAAATCAATACCGCTGGATACCACCATCAGTCCCTTATATCTTTCAAGTCTTGAGAATACATAGTAAGCCAGACTTGCTTTTTCCCTTACATT
>CAZPMC010000004.1:0-36846 GCA_964587755.1 uncultured Oscillospiraceae bacterium | reverse complement strand
TTTGAGTGAATCCCTCCTCCCAGTATTCCGTTTGAGACCATAAGAGATTGGTACTGATTGCTATCAGGTGCTATATTTGTTCTAAACCCGATGCAAAGCTTGCCTTGAGAAACATTCATTCTTTCTGTCAATTCTTTTACCTGTGCGATGTATTTTTCAGAAAACCCGGTATATATCTGTTTGACTTGCCTGCGCTTTAATTTAGACAGACGTTTAACCACCATCTCCACTTGAGTGTCATCTATGCTCCCCGTCAGATAAACTTGAAGTGGATATGACTCTAATACTGTCTTGTGATGCCTGGTCAGTTCCTCTGATGTAATAGGCTCAATATCCTCTATAAAGCCATAATCATAAATACCATAAGGCTCATCGCTGCACATTTCTTCAAGACATCTTTCCATGCTGTAGGTCATCTTGTCATTTACCCTGCTTTCAATCCGCTTTCTAAGGTTATCCTTCTCTTGTGCCAGGTAGCTTTCATTGAAAAGGCCGTCTGTAAAGTTTGGCTTGGTAATAATATTGTATATCTGCTTGAAGGCTGCCGAAAAGGAATCCGTGCCGTCAGGAATATACTTCTGTGATAAAAATTCTATATAGAATTGAATAACGTGACATTCTCCCTTTTTGGTAACACCACAGTCGAAACTTGCCCCGTAAAGCTTCTCAAGCTGTATTGAAATATCCTTAAATGTCGGATACTCAGTGCTTCCCCGCCTCATGACCGCTGGAAGCAGAGCATTTTTTGTCGCTGATTCCCTTGTCAGATTGTCTATGAAGAAGAAATTAATACTGCTTGTCTTAAATTTTTCCGCATTGATTCTATAAATATCAATCCCGTTAAATGAGGCTATTTTAGCAGCCTGTTCTTCAGCTTTTGCTCTTTTCATAACTGCCTCCCTTTTTTTCATACTATTATTTGTTACTACTAGTATAATAAATATGCTTTATAATATTCAATATCTGGAAGGCATATTGCTTGAATTGACCCACAGTATTCTTAAAAAATATGTCAAGGCAAAAAGGAACAGGAATATTGCGTTAAAAATAAATATTGCATCAAATGAAAAGCTGCCAATCAAAAATGCAGAGGTTATTATTCCTCCAACCCTTCCTATATTTGAAAAAATATCATTGATTCCTGAGACTCTTGCCATAAATGATTTTTGTGTTTTTATTTGAAAAGCCGCGGCAGCAAAAATACCGAATAATGAAATTGCTATGCCTTCAATAAGCTGCAGCAGTAATATGCACCAATAACACCTTCCAAAGGAATAAAGCATCCAGGTAACAGAAACGATTATCAAGCAACTGTAAATGAGTGTAACGCTTTTCCGCTTATATATACTGTGTAGGTTTTTGACAATCAGCATTGCAATTATATTAGCCCCATAGTAGATTGAAATCATAAGCCCCCACTCCTTTGCAGTCACATTGAGTGTATCAAAGGCAAAAGGATAAAAGGCCAGATTTACCGAGATAGTCGAAAATCCCATAACAATGCCTAAAATTATCAGTTGCCTTATGTCCGGTGTAAAGTAGCAATATCTCAAGCCTTCAGAAATACAATAAGGCAAAGAAGTACCAGTTACCCCCCTTGTATCATTTGACCAAACAACGGCTGTAACAGCAGTCAAAATCCACGATACAAAGCAGCACAGGCTTGCTGCCAATATGGCCGGAGCCGGCCCATATTTATCTGTCAGTGCTCCCGATACCAACGGTCCAATAAGGTACGCCGCCCCACTGACACCTGTCAGCAGTGAATTGGCTTCGACAGCACCCCTTCTGCCTGTCATCGAAAGCACCAGTTTTTTTCTTGAAGGGCTGTAGAACACATCAAACAAGGATAAAAGCACCAAAAGCAGATATATTTTTATTATACTGTCAGCGGATAAAAACAACGGAATTGTAAGGAATTTTATAAAATCCAGCAATAGAAGCAGTCTTCTCTCGTTGAATTTATCCCCCAGAGCGCCTGCTAACCCTGAGAAAATAATACTCGCCAGTGCCGATAGAGCGATACCGTATGCAGCGTTTATTCCGGAACCGGATAAATTATAAATTTGCATTGTAACTGCTATGAATCTTAGCGAATCACCCAGATTTGAAAACCCCTGGCCGAAAAGATATATTATAAACGCCTTGTTGCCCCTGTCTTGCATTAATCAACTCCCAAAGTCAGCCTACACTATGATGTTATTCCCGGCAAGTTAATTTATGCATATTGAAAATTCAGCCTCCCCTTTCGATTATAAAGGGCATGGGTTTATAATCACTGATACCCATATATTTTACATCTACATTATCGCCTCTGCTGATTGTGACCCAGGATTTTATTACTGCCCCATCCATACCTTCAAGTACGGTTTTTTCCTCACCTATGCCAAGTCCGGGATTAGCTTGATACTTTACCGGAGCCTTCCTTAGTTCAATAACTTCATGAAACCACTGGACATCTGGCCCGGTACTGCTTCCATAGAAGGCAATATACAGAATATTGCCTACGCCCTGGGCCCATATCATAATATCGGAGCCTGTGTTGTTCTTAAACCTTAAATCCTTAACCCCATATGCTACTGTAGCATCCTGCCCATAAGGGACATAGGGCACAGGCATTGTATGGTTATGTCTTTCAACAATTTGCAAATTAGACTGGACGGCTACATTATAAAGTGTTGAAGCTATCTTACAAACACCGCCCCCTACCGTTGTAATCAGTGTTGTTCCTACATAGGTAGGCCCTTTCCAGAATCCTTTATCTTCCGTATATGGACCTATTGCCGTATTCTGAGAAAAAACTTCATCCGATTTGATAATTTTACCGGCTAAAAGCTTTGCAGCCAAATGTACATTATATTCTTCTCCAGGCAGAGGGTCTTTGAGTACTGTCCTGTACCCGCCAAGAAGAACATAGACATTATTTTTTTCCCTCTGGCTGATAAATTCCGGGTCATCATCCCATGGAAACTCAGTTTCCGGTCCTGATACCATATCAATGCATATCCCGCGTCGTATAATACATTGTATATCAATACCGTCAAAGCCGGATACCGTAAAAAATATTAAAATCAAAGCAATTATTTTTTTAGCTTTTATCAATGTTTTTCGCATAGAAGTATTTTTCTCATCAGTCCTAAAAATAAACTAAAATTTAATTCCAGTAATATTAGGTTGCAGCATTTCATATTTTCATTTTGAAAGGGTAAAAAGGTGAAAAAAATCGGAGGCAAAAAAAGCATGGTGGTTCTCCTTGCGCTCTTTGGCATGGTGTGTTGGGGCATTGCTCCAATTTTTGCCAAGCTTGCGTTAAAAGACATTGATCCTACTGCAGGTCTTGTACTACGGACTATATTTGCAGCAAGTGTTGTATCAGGATGGGTACTCTTAAGCGGAAGCTTTTCAAAAATAAGCAGCATACCTGCTTCCGCATGGTGGCTCATTGGAATAGAAGCGCTTCTTGCTACTCTTGTAGGTGATTTAGCTTATTATGCGGCACTAAAAAAGGGTGATGTGTCGCTTGTAACTATTATTATGTCCAGCTCACCCCTTATAACAATACTATGCTCTGTTTTGTTTCTTGACGAGCAAATGACAATGCTAAGAGTAATCGGAACAGGACTGGTCGTTTTGGGAATAATTCTGATTGTATAAGAGCAAACAGATGATATTTTTATTGTTTTCAATTGCTGCCAAGGACTTTAATATAATCAACATTGGGGTCTGATGTGCCTTGAAGCTGACATCTTTGTCCTTTAAGCTTTTTTATGTAATCTATAATATCGGCAGTTATTCTCTCACCCAGGCATATGACCGGTATCCCGGGGGGATATGCCATAACAAGCTCCCCTGCAATTTCTCCAACTGCATCCTCCAGCCTCACCGTCTTCTTATTATTATAAAAAGCATCCCGGGGCGATACGATAAGCTCCAGGCTCCCAGGAACCGAAACATCATATTGGACCCGTTTGTCATTTCTTTCATAGGCTATTTGTCTGAGGGCACAAACAAAGGCCTCAACATCCTCATCAGTGTCGCCTATTGAAATAATAGCCAATATATTATGCATATCAGACATTTCGACCTGAATATTATACTTTTTTCGTAGAATTGTTTCGACCTCATAGCCTGTGTAACCAAGCCTTGCAACATTTATGCCTAGCTTAGTCTCATCAAAATCAAAACAGCCGCTGCTTTCAGTCAATTCATACCCAAATGCATACAGCCCTTCAATTTTATTAATCTCACTTCTTGCATACCGCGCTAACCGCAATGCCTTTGAAAGCAACATTTCCCCATTGACAGCCAGTTGCTTCCTGGCAATATCTAATGAACACATTAATAAATAAGATGCACTTGATGTGAAGGTCAATCCCAGGGCATGCTTTATTTTGTCTTGGGGTATAAGTCCTCCTCTTGAGAGAAGTACTGAGCTTTGAGTAAGGGAGCCTCCGGTCTTGTGTACACTTACAGCACTCATATCAGCCCCCACCTCCATGGCTGTAAGAGGAAAGTCATCATGAAAGGACATGTGAGCCCCGTGAGCTTCATCGGCCAAAACGGCCATATCATGCCTGTGGGCTACTCTTATAATAGATTTTAAGTCAGATGCCATTCCATAATAGGTCGGATTAATAACAAAGACGGCCTTTGCATGAGGATTTCGCTTTATTGCTGCCTTTATACTCTCAACAGATACTCCCATAGCAATGCCAAGCTGGGTGTTTATTTCTGGTTGAACATAAACAGGAATTGCACCGCTTAAGATAATACCCCCGATAGTTGACCTGTGTGCATTTCTTGGCAGGATAATCCTGCAGCCCGGTTCGCAAGAGCTAAGTATCATTGTCTGAACACCTGATGTGGTACCATTTACAAGAAAATACGAGTTTTCTGCCCCGAAAGCGTCAGCCATCAGTTTTTGCGCTTGCAGAATAACACCTGTAGGATTATTGGCATAATCAAGATCCTCCATGCCGTTCACATCCATGGATAAAGTCTTCTGCCCCAGATATTCGGTTAGCTCCTGAATCCCCCTGCCATGCTTATGCCCCGGTACATGAAATGCCAAGACGTTATCGTCTATATATTTTTTCACTGCATCAAAAAGCGGCGTTTTATTCTGGTTAACTCTCACCGGCCTGTCACCTTATTCTGCGCTTTATACAAAGCCCAGCAATTTCAAAATTTTTCCTTGGTATTATATGAAAGGTGACTGGCACAGTGTGCATTAACAGCTATTCATATCTTAGTGATTCGATTGGGTCAAGGTCCGCAGCACGTTTTGCAGGATATACGCCAAATATCAGTCCAAGTGCTATAGAACCCAGGAAAGAGAGTATTATTACCTTTAAATCAACAACCGGAGGTATCTTTATAAGAGATGAAATAACGCCGCCGGCAATGACTCCCAGCGCTATTCCCATCAATCCGCTTATGCCTGTCATCAAGATGGATTCGGTGATAAATTGCAGTACAATGTCCTTCTTTTGAGCCCCTAAAGCCTTTCTTATCCCAATCTCACGGATTCTCTCCGTAACCGAAACAAGAAGAATGTTTATAATACCGATACCACCTACAATAAGTGTAATTATAGCTATTACCAAAAGGACTGACGACACAACAGACAGCACATCTGAAAAAGCTTTTTGCATATCAGCTGAGTTTCTGGCCATATAAACATTTTCATTCCCACGTCTGATTTCAAGAGCTTTAACTATCCTTTTACCCACATCCCGCAATTTATCTTTATCATCAAGGGACACCATAATGGAATCAAGCCTCTCGCTATTTGGATACAAGGATTGGGCAGTTGTTATGGGCATATACACAATAGCAGGTATCATGTCACTATCGAACATGCTTTCAAAAAGATCATCTCCTGCCTTTTTAACACCAACTATTTTTAAAGGAATAGTGGTTCCAGACGGTGTTTTCAATATAACCTTTTCCCCCACTACCTGCTCGTCTTCTTTAAAATGTTTTTTAACAAAGTACTCGTCTACAACAATTGCTTTAGTACGGGCTGAAACATCAAATTCATTAATGAACCTTCCTTCTGCCATCTCGATTAAGTCAAAGTTTTTATATTGGGATGATACACATAAAATAATTGCGTCCTTTGATTTGTCACCTACCCGCAAGGAGCCCGACTTTTGTTGATATGTAGCAATATTCTTTATCTCCGGAGCGATTTTTTTTACTGTGTCCAAATCCTTCATCAAAAGCCAGTCTTTTTTATCTACATTCATCTTCCTATATGAAATGGTAATTGTATTTGCACCGATTTTTTCAAACTGGCTGTTCATATACGCTTCGGCAGCACTGCCCAGTGCTACGATGGTAATCACGGAAAATACCCCCATGACTATACCGAGCATGGTTAGAAAAGACCTTAATTTATTGGTTTTCAGGCTATCAAAGGCTTGCCTGAAGCTTTCAGAAAAATTCATTGACTAAAACTCCCATTCCTTCACTCTTAATCCTTCTGTGTAGCTCGGCAGAGGATCAAGCACTACAATATCCCCTTCATTGAGTCCATCCAGCACCTCAACATGCATGTCGGAATTAATTCCTACGGCTACATTTCTTTTAACCAGCGTTTTTGACTTTTTGTCAATCACATACACCATATTGTTGTCATTGACATCAAGTGTCAAGGCTTCCATAGGCACCAGCAAAACATCTTTTTTATTTACCGTATAAATATCACATGTAACATTTAAGCCCGGCTTCAATGAGGCTTCTGTTTTATCCACATCAATAAGAATTTCCACTACTGTTTCATTTCCGGAAGTTGTCATTTTAGTAACCGCTACAGGAGAAATGCTTCTTACTTTCCCGTATACCTCTTTGCTCTCGTCAATGGCTTCGCCGGTTATCCTAACCACTTGTCCTGTATTTACGCTCTTTATATCAAATTCCTTTACCCCGGCTCTTATTTGCAGCTTCTCTGGATTAAAAATCTTATACGCAGCTTGCATGCTGCTGGTAAAAGCATTTTCCTGCATCCCGAGATTTGCAACAACGCCATTTATCGGGCTTTGGCAGTTTTTAACTATATCTTCAATCTTTTTTTCCAAATCGGAGATTTGAATATCTAATACCTTCAGGTTGTCCTTTATGGACCTTCTGGTATTATCCCTGCTTTCAACTGCGCTGTTATAAGCTAATTGGGCATTATTCAGGCCGCTCATTCCAGATTCTGCTTCTTTGAGTGCTTTTTCAGCCATTTCCAGCTCTTGCTTTGAAATGGCACTGGCATTATACATAGCTACCTTTTCATCATATTTTTGCTTAGCATCATTATAATTTCGCAGTGCAATGTCCAGATTGTTTTTAGCACGCTCAACTTCAGCATCCATTGTGGATGAGTTAAGAGAGTTTTCCTGTGTGCTCCTGTTGATTTTAAGAGTCTCAAGCTGGGAATTCAATGCACTTAAATCCAATTCCATAAGAGGCTGGCCTATGGTTACTTCCTGGCCTTCCTCAACAAATATTTTTTTGACCTTAAGAGGAGTGTCAAAAAACACTTCCGCCTTTTCCACCTCTTCTATTATTCCATCAGTCGATATATATGAAGAAATATCCCCTTTGCCTATTTCAGCGACTTTTACGGTTATTCCCCTTCCTGAGCCTTTTGATTTAGCTATAGCTGCAGATATAAGCAATATGGCTGAAATCGCTATGGCGGCACCTGCAATTACCTTTTTGTTCATTTCCAAACCTCCGAAAAATTCCCTTACCTCATATTAATACTCTTATGAAAAAACACCAAGGGCTAGTTCTCTGCCTCCGGTCAACAAAAGCCCTATTATGAAAACAACAGCAACTGCCACATATACATACGGCTTTTTAAGCCTGCTTACAGCAGCAAAGCCAATTGCCATTACAGCAAAGCGCCATATTGAAAATACATCAATGCCCTTTAACAATCCATAAAGAAACGTCCCCGACATATCATCGGAAGCAATTATTGCAAGGCTGGTAAGTGGTATATCCTCGTGCAGGCTGTTTGTAATAAATGAAACTCCCAGTACAATTAAAATGTAAAGTGAGGAGATAATGCTTGAATAGCTTACGACCGAAAAATATGCTTTAAACTTGCCTTGCCCACCAATAATTTTCAGGATAGCGAAAAATATAATTGTTATAAATAAAATGCTGAGGATTGCTGTAAAGGGTGTTGAAATCAGCGCTATTTTAAGGCTTGAGGCTACTTGATTTTCAATCATTTTGGCTGTCATTGCCTGCCCTGTATATTCTTCCATGAGTTGTGAACTTGCAATAACAGCACTGCGAAGACTCTCCTTAAATAAGGGCAGCCTCAAAAAATATAAAGCCTCCATCGAAATTGCACTTATAAGTATTCCAAGCAAGACTCTTGGCCTTTGAGCCAATTCCTCCATTAGCTTTCCCGGTGATGTAATTGTCCATATAACTCGTCTAAAAAGGCCTGGCTTATCATAATAAGCCTCATTTTCATTTATTTTTGTTTGAAGCTCAGTCATAATATTAAACAACCCCCTTATTTTTAAATTCCCGTATTAAATCCTTAGCAATAACCGGCTGTTTAACCGGTTCATCAGAAATAAGAAACCCGTCTCTGAATTTGACAACCCTCTTTGTGTGCTGTGCAATATCAGTCTCATGGGTTACAAGAACAATCGTCGCGCCCTCAGTGTTGAGCTCCTGGAACACAGCCATAATTTCCTCACCGGAAGCCGTATCAAGATTTCCCGTAGGCTCATCGGCCAGAATAATAGAAGGGCTGTTTACAAGAGCCCGGGCAATGGCTACCCTTTGCTTTTGACCTCCTGACAGCTCATTGGGTTTGTGGTCCATTCTATCTTCAAGATTTACTCTTGCAAGAGCGTGAACGGCTCTTCTTCTGCGCTCTTTTTTGCTCACGCCTGCGTAGATCATAGGAAGCTCTACATTTTGTAACGCCGTAATTCTGGGCAATAAATTAAATGACTGAAATACAAAACCGATTTTAAGATTGCGTATTTTAGCCAACTGAGCATCGTCCAATTCGGATATGCTTACCCCGTCCAGTTCATAGAAGCCTGAGGTGGCTCTGTCAAGGCAGCCTATGATATTCATAAGTGTGGATTTGCCGGAACCTGAAGGCCCCATTATTGAAACAAACTCACCCTTATGAATATCCAGATTAACTTTTTTCAAAGCTTCAACCTGGATTTTTCCTGTATCATAAATTTTACCCAAGTCCTTCATTCTGATAATCATCGTAAGCTACCCTTTATATTCCAAAATATTCTTTGACCTGCTTAATATCACATTTTATCTGCTCTGTCAATTCAGAGGCATTTTTAAATTTCTTCTCGTTGCGGAGCTTTTTAATGAAAAACACTTCTATATTGCTTGCATATATATCCTTGTCAAAGTCAATAATATGCGTCTCGGCACTTATTCTTTCCACGCCGCCGAATGTCGGGTTGAATCCTATATTAGTCAGGCTGTTATAAAACTCCCCGTTGTATAAGGTTTTTGTTATATACACTCCCGGACGGGGCATGATAAGATACCTTTCAGGCTGTAAATTTGCGGTGGGAAATCCGATTTTGCGGCCTATATGCTTCCCGGTAAGCACCTCTCCTGTTATAGAAAAATGTCGTCCCAGAAGTGCGTGTACCTTCTCCATATTTCCCTTTGATATGTACTCCCGTATCAATGTACTGCTGACAATCTGCTTATCAATCATTATTGGGGAAATAATCACTACTTTAAAGCCTAGCTTTTCTCCAAGTCTTTTTAATAATTCCACATCTCCTTGACCCTTATACCCAAATCTGTAGTTAAAGCCGGCTACAACAATCTTTGCTCCAAGCCCCTCCACTAAAATCTCCTTGACAAAGGTTTCAGGCTCCATCCTTGAATAGCTTTCATCAAATTCATCAAAAATTATATAATCAAGTGCAGTTTTACTCAAAATTTCAATTTTTTTTGAAACCGATGTCAAAAGAGGAGTAAAAAGCTTTTTTCTAATAATATTCTCAGGATGCATAGTGAAGGTATATATTACCGATTCTAAGCCGTTAAGTCTTGCTTCGTCTATTAAAGTGCTCACAAGGGCCATGTGTCCTATATGTAGTCCGTCAAAGTTGCCTAGTCCGACAGCTGAGGTTTTAATTTTTAATTTAATTCTGTCATCTCCAAATATTGCTTCCATCAAGCCTACCTCATTAAAAAAATTTTTTAACTTTCAAATACAAATCATTTCCCTTATCAATAACAAAAGCTAATGCTAAAAAAACTCCTTTTTCACCATATACGCCAACAAGCTTCTTTTTGTCTGTGACATCAAAGCCTGGCTTATCTGTATCTATCGGTATTACCACTCCATTTCTGAACCTTTTTTCTGATTGTTCATCAAGTCTGACAGCAGGTAGAGTGGAAAATAAAATGTCAACATTCCTCAGAGCACTCTGAAGCCTTCCCGCCTTTTGCATTTCAGCCAGATCCTCCAAAGTGTGAGCTTCAGAAATATCAAAAGGCCCTGCCCGTTTCCTCAAGAGAAAAGACATATGAGCGCCGCATCCGAGACGTTCACCTATATCCTGGCAAAGAGTCCTTATGTAAGTGCCTTTTGAGCAGTGTACATCAAAAATAACCTTTATACCGTCGTCTCTGTCAATATTAATCACCTTAATGGAATGTACAGTAATTTCCCGTGAGGGCCTGTCCACTTCTATACCTTTTCTCGCCAGATCATAAAGTCTCTTGCCATTAACCCTCAGTGCAGAGTACATAGGCGGGACTTGAAAATACGTGCCCTCAAATGATTTTACAGCATCTTCAATTTCCTTATCTGAGCATTGGGGCATCATGGTTTTTAAAACTTGCCCGGAGGAATCTTGTGTATCCGTAGTAACACCAAGAGTCAGCTCCCCTCTGTATATCTTATCCTTGTCCATAAGAAATTCTATGGCTTTTGTTGCCCGGCCGCAGCATACAGGTAAAACCCCTGCAGCCAGTGGATCCAACGTACCTGCATGACCTATTTTCCTTATTCCAAGCAAACCTCTCATATGTGCTACTACATCAAAAGAAGTCATTCCCGGGGGCTTTAATATATTTAAAATCCCATTCATATTAAAGTGCTTTCCTTATATCTGATAATAATTTATTCTTTGCGTTCTCCAGTGTAGACTTTACGGTATATCCGGCTGCTCTTTTATGCCCCCCGCCGGAATTTATGATAGCAATTTTTGAAACATCAAAATACATATTGGACCTTAAATTCACCTTTATTTCCCCATTGTCCAATTCTCTGAGCATCGCCGCAACTTCTACATTCGTTATATTTCTTGCAATATTAATTATCCCATCGCTGTCCTCATCCTTAGCTCCGGCTTCAATAAATTGTCTGTTTGTAAGAGTTATAACAGCTACCTTCCCACCTTCATATAGTTCAATGGAACGGATAGCTTCACCCGTTAATTTGACCTTCTCAAATGAAGTAGTGTCAAAAACCCTTTTAGTGATATCTGCAATATCAATTCCTGCTTCTATTAGTTTCGCAGCTATCATATGTGTAGCAGATGTTGTATTGCTGTAACGAAATCCTCCTGTATCGGTTGATATTGCAACATACAGACAAAGGGCAATTTTACTGTCAACCTCAGCTCCAAGCATTGGCAGCAACCTATAAATAATTTCAGCAGTAGCAGAAGATTTTGTATCAACATAGTTATAAGCTGCAAAACTTGTGTTTGTGTTGTGATGATCAATATTTACAGTTACCGCAGCTCTTTCAAATATCTGTTTTCTCAGACCCAGTCTTTCAACGTCTCCGCAATCAACAGCAACTACTGTACTAAAATCACAAGCCTTGTTCCCATAGACATCGAATAGTCCCTCCCAAGGCAAAAAATCAAAGGTTGACGGTGGATCCTCTTCTAAGACAATCAGCGCCTCCTTCTGCAAGGAAACAACTGCCAACGCCAAAGCTAATGCAGAGCCTAAAGCATCCCCGTCCGCAGCCAAATGAGGCAATATTGCTATTTTATCCGAGGATTTTATCAAATTCGCAATTTCCAGAAGCATTAGTTCACCACCTATTTGTCATTAAGGGTCTCATCAATTAGTTTAGAAATGTAAATGCCTCTTTCGATTGAATTATCCAGATGGAAAATAAGCTCGGGAGTATATCTGAGCTTGAGCCTGTGACCTATCTCACGTCTTATGAAGCCTTGTGCACTCTTTAGCCCCTTAAGTGCGTTTTCTTTTTCTTCTTCAGAACCCAGAACACTTACATATATCTTGGCATACCTCAAATCCTTAGTCACTTCGGCAGAGGTTACACTGACAATCTTCGGCAACCTTGGGTCCTTGAGCTCATTTTGTATTATTGCACTTACCTCTTTTTTCATTTCCTCAGAAATTCTTCCTATCCTGTCCATCATCACCACTCCTTAGCAAAAAAGCCGGGCGGACAGTCACCCCGCCCATCCGGCTAATTATTCAATCTATAAAGAATTTATTAGTCTCTATCTTTTAACCTCTTCCATTACAAAGGATTCAATAATATCGCCTTCCTTAATATCATTGTACCTTTCAATAGAAAGACCGCATTCATATCCTTGAACTACTTCTCTTACGTCATCCTTGAAACGCTTTAATGAAGCAAGCTTGCCCTCATATATAACTATTCCGTCCCTGACAACCCGGACCTCAGAGTTTCTTACAATTTTGCCGTCAAGCACATAACAGCCTGCTATTGTTCCTATATCGGACACCTTGAAAATTTGCCTTACCTCAGTATGCCCCAATACCACCTCTTTAAACGTGGGTGCAAGCATACCCTTCATAGCTGCTTCTATGTCCTCGATTGCATTGTATATAACTCTGTAGAGCCTTATGTCAACCCCTGCATTTGCAGCAGCCTCGGTTACATTTGCTACGGGTCTGACATTAAAGCCGATAATGATAGCATTTGATACATCTGCAAGAGTAACATCCGACTCGTTAATTGCCCCCACTCCGCCATGAATTATCTTTACTCTTACCTCGTCGTTAGACAGCTTGTCAAGAGATTGCTTAAGAGCTTCAACCGTGCCTTGTACGTCTGCTTTAACAATAATATTTAAATCCTTGACTGTCCCCTCTGAAATCTGTTTGTATAGGTCATCTAAGGTTACTCTTGACGAGTTCATCATTTGCTGCTCTTTCAGCTTATTCTTTCGGCTCTCCACAAGATGTTTTGCAACCTTTTCATCTGTGATAGCGTAAAACACTTCCCCTGCTTCTGGAACCTCAGGCAAACCAAGTATTTCAACAGGCGTTGACGGTCCTGCACTTTGAACAGGCTCCCGCTTATCATTAACCATTGCCCTTATTCTACCCACCGTTGTTCCTGTTACAATAGAGTCGCCAACCTTTAGTGTGCCTCTTTGTACCAGTAATGTTGCAATGGACCCTCTGTTTTTATCAAGCTTAGCTTCTATAACGGTACCCTTGGCCTGTCTGGTCGGATCAGCCTTAAGCTCCATAATATCAGCAGTCAACAGCACCATTTCAAGTAGCTGGTCAATGTTCTCGTGATTCTTTGCGGATACATTTACACATATAATATCCCCGCCCCATTCCTCAGGCACGAGACCGTGCTGGGTAAGCTCCTGCTTAACTCTTTCGGGGTTTGCACCGGGTTTGTCAATCTTGTTTATGGCAACAATAATACTTACATTTGCCGCCTTTGCATGATTAATCGCTTCAACAGTCTGAGGCATAACACCATCATCGGCTGCAACTACAAGTATTGCTATATCAGTTGCCTGTGCACCTCTTGCCCTCATAGCTGTAAATGCTTCATGACCTGGCGTATCAAGGAAAGTGATATTTCTATTCTTTATCTTAACCGAATAAGCGCCAATATGTTGAGTTATACCACCTGCTTCTTTATCCGTCACATTTGTTGAACGTATTGCATCAAGCAGCGAGGTCTTTCCATGATCGACATGACCCATTACAACCACAACAGGAGGCCGTGTAACCAGCTTATCAGGATCATCATCTTCAGAATCATCAAATAATATATCTTCATCATTTATAATGATTTCTTTTTCTGCCGTTACCCCAAATTCTTCAGCAACGATGGCAGCAGTGTCAAAGTCAACCTCTTCATTAAGAGTAGCCATTACGCCTAATGCTATCAGTTTCTTGATAACATCGCCGGAAGTCTTTTTGAGTCTTTCAGCTAATTCCTTAACAGTAATGCTGTCAGGCACCTTGATAGAAGTCAATACTGCTCTTGGAGGAATGTATTTGGCAGGTGCGCTTTTATCTTTCTTCGGTCTGCTTTGTTTCTTCTTCTTTGAGCCGGTATCGTTATAGAATTCATTTAAAATAAAGTCCTCCGAAAGAATCTCAGAAAGACCTTTCTTTTCAGAAAGCCCAATATGAGTAGGCCTTATCTTCTTCTGTGCCTTAGTCATTGCAGGAATCCTTGGGACTTCTTTTCTTAACTCTCTTTTATTATCCTTTGCACTATCCCTGCCAAAAAACTCACGTCTAGATTCACTTCTTTGGGATACAATTTCCTCATTTTTAGCGGCAGAAAAATCAGGCTTTGGAATTTCAAGCGACTTACTGCCCTGACGGTTACCTGCTCCACTTTGATGTCTGTCAGTGTATTGAGGTCTATCGTCCTTTACTCTGCTGCCCTTGTATTGAGGTTTGTCACTTTGAGGTCTGTCCCCCTGATATTGAGGTTTGTCGCTGCGAGTCTTGCCCCGTTGAGTTTTCTCTTCACGCTTCGTAACAATACCTTGGGAGTCGGTTTTTGCAGCAAGCTCCTTGTCCTTAGCCTTTTCTTTTTTGGGTTCCTGCTCAAGACTCTTTTCAGTCTTTTTAACTTCAGGCTTTGCCTTAGGCTTATCTTTTTCATCATGCATATCTGATGGTTCATCCTTTTTTGCTTCGACTATTTCAGCCTTTATATCTTTCTTCTTTATATCTTTCTTAATTTCTTTCTTTATATCTTTCGCGTCTATTGCTTCTTTCACTTCTTTTACTGCTTTTATTTCTTTATCTTTCTTAACTACATCTTTATCTTTCTTAACTCCCGTAACAACCTTATCAGACTTTTCAATCTTATTAGCGGCTGCACTTTTATCTGCTTTTCTTTTCTCAACAGCTGGTGTTTCTGTCTTTGTTGCCTTCCTTTCAGTCTTCCTGGCTTTACTTATCAATTTAGTGTAATCAGGATCGGTATCTCTGACAAATCCGGCTCTTAAGCCCGAATTAGAATCAGAGGATACTACAAAACCATGCCCGCCTTTTCTTGAACCACCTCTTGAATAACCGTCTTTAGCGGTTTTTGACATATCTGTTTCTGCATCACTGCTACTAATAATAACTTCAGTTGTTCTGATTATTCGGGGCGCTTTTTTAGCTTCTCTTCTTTGCTCACTGGTAAGCTGGACAGATGGAGAAGGCGGAGCCTTAACTGGTTCCTGCTCCGTTTTTTTATCATCGTGTCTTATTACACCTATATGCTTATACAAAGCCTCAAGCTCATGGCTTTCAAGAAGACTCATGTGGTTTTTTACCTCCACATTTATCTCAGCAAGCTTTTCCATCAATCTCTTGCTAGTTGTGTTAAGTTCTTTCGCTAGTTCGTAAACCCTTACTTTTTCCAAATTATGCACCCCCATGTTCTATACCGCGGTTATCAATCAGTTCTTTTATATGCTCTGCAAATCCATTATCCGCTACTGCGATTACAGAACGAACCTTCTTACCGATATACCTTCCCAACTTGTCTTTTTCCCCAAAGAACCTAATTTCAATGTTCCGGTAACTGCACATATTTTTGAATTTCTTCTTAGTATTGTCTGAAGAGTCCTGTGTTACTATAACCAGATATACCCTTGCGTTTTTTATAGCCTTCTCGCAGCTACCCTCGCCTGAAATTATTTTACCTGCTTTTGTTGCCAGTCCAAGAAAGGAGTATATCCTTTCAACCATTCTCTGCCTCCAATTGTTTTCTTAAGCTCTGATAAATCTGTTCATCAATACGGCATTCAAAAGTCTTTTCGAGTCTTCTTGCCTTTTTAACCTTCTCAAAGCATTCCGTGCTTTTGCATATATACGCCCCTCTGCCGGCCAACTTGCCGGTGGTATCCACGCTAATAGCCCCTTCCTTATTTTTGACGATTCTTAATAGCTCTTTTTTAGGCTTCATTTCCTGACACCCTAAGCACATCCTCATTGGCACTTTCTTCCGCTTCAAGCACGTTCACCTCTATTCACGGTCATCGTCTTCATTATCAATACCATCTGACTCATCTGTTTCAAAATCGCCATCCTCAAACTCATATGTTTCTTCGTTGACTTCTTCCTCTATTTCCCCATCTACTCCATCGTATGCTTCTTCGTCTGTTTCCCCGTCTGCTTCATCGTATGCTTCTTCGTCTATTTCCTCGCCTGCTTCATCATATACTTCCTCGACTACTTCCTCGTCAAATTCTTCATCGGTTTCGTCCTCATAGTAATCATTACCGGTATTAAACATCTGCTGTTCAATTACAGCTCTAAGCTGCGATTCGCTCTTTATATCAATTTTCCAGCCTGTAAGCTTTGCTGCAAGTCTGGCATTTTGTCCTTCTTTTCCTATTGCAAGTGAAAGCTGGAAATCAGGGACAATAACTCTGGCTGACTTACTTTCTTCATCTAAGTCAACCCTCACTACTTTTGCAGGATTGAGACTGCTGGAGATGAATTCTTCTGCATTGCTGCTCCATTTTACAATATCAATCTTTTCGCCTCTCAGCTCATCAACAATTGCCTGGACCCTTGTTCCCTTCTGACCTACACATGCACCAACAGGATCAACATCAGGATCTTTTGAAAACACTGCAATCTTTGTTCTTGAGCCTGCCTCCCTGGAAATACTCTTTATTTCCACAGTACCGTCATGAATTTCCGGCACCTCAAGCTCGAAAAGTCTTTTAACAAGCCCCGGATGTGTTCTAGAAACCATAATCTGTGGTCCCTTAGTTGTCTTTTTTACTTCTGTTATATATGTTTTTAATCTGTCATTGAACCGGTACTCTTCTCCAATGGTCTGTTCAGACGGAATCATAATAGCTTCAGCCTTGCCCAAATCCAGAATAACATTCCTTCTCTCGCTTCTTTGAATTACACCTGTTACTATGTCCCCTTCTTTATTGGAGTACTCTTCATATATGTTACTGCGCTCAGCTTCCCGTATTTTTTGCATTATAACCTGCTTTGCGGTTTGAGCAGCGATTCTTCCAAATTTTCTAGGGGTAACCTCTATCTCAGCAACATCACCCTCATCATATTCAGGATTGAGCCTTCTTGCATCTTCTACAGAGATTTCTTCATTTTCGATTTCAGGTGACGCTGTGACTTTTTTGAGTGCGAACACCCTGACATCACCGGTTTCAGAATCAATATTCACTCTCACATTCTGTGTAGAGCCAAAATTCCTTTTGTATGCCGAAACCAATGCTGATTCAATTGCTTCAAGCAATACAGTCTTTTCAATTCCCTTTTCTGATTGTAATTGATCCAGTGCATATATAAATTCCGCACTCATGTTATAACCTCCTGTCATATCCCGTACTGGCGGGTAACACTGCATTCATTTTATTATTATATCTTTATTATCCGTCTGACAACAGCCGTGTCATTTCTGTCAAAGCTCAAAGTTTCATCCTTATCATTTTTTATTTGTACTTTATTGTCTACAAGGCCGATTAATTCGCCTTCAAACAGCTTTCTTCCGTTTAACGGCTGATAAAGCTTCACTTCTACTAATTGTCCCTTGTAACGTTCAAAGTCTCTTTCTTTTTTAAGAGGTCTCTCACCAGGAGAAGAAACCTCCAATATATAACTTTGCTTTATTGGGTCGGTTTTGTCAAGCTTATCGCTTAACTGCTCACTTACAGCTTGACAATCGTCAATTGTAATCCCGCCCGGCTTATCAATGTATACCCTCAGATACCAATACGCTCCTTCTTTAATATACTCAACATCCACCAATTCAAAAGACAATGAGTCTACTATGGGCTGCGTAAAATCGGTTACAATATTTTCAATTTTTCTTTTCGCCATACTGCCGCTTCATTCCTTTCAGTAAAAACACAATCCCTTTATCTAAAGACAAAGAGTGGGGTCGACCCACTCTTTGTCAGATAACCTATGTGCTTTAGTCCGACTAATAGTATATCACTATTATCTTTATTTATCAACATTATATTCAGATTTTTTGGTAACAGGCACCGAAGATATAAAGTTATTTTAAGAATATCTTTTAGCACCAGGTCTCGGTTATACTAGGGTTCCTTGATATGGTATAGACTCTATGCTATACTAATTACCAATTAATGATTATTTTGAGGTGTACTATGATCTATGAGTCCGGTGAGGATTATTTGGAAACTATACTTCTGCTTACCGACAGAAACGGTTATGTCCGCTCTGTTGACATAGCCAATGAGCTAGGCTATACAAAGCCAAGTATTAGCCGTGCTATGGG
Organism: uncultured Oscillospiraceae bacterium; assembly: GCA_964587755.1. GTDB lineage: Bacteria > Bacillota > Clostridia > Acetivibrionales > DTU013 > CAZPMC01. Next base: position 18,317 of record CAZPMC010000004.1, on the reverse strand, counting down.
TATTTTAAAAGCCTCAGGCTACATCGTCATGGATAAACGCGGTCACATCATCTTAACCGAAAAAGGCAAAAAAACTGCAGAAAAAATCTGTGAACGCCACAACATAATAGCAGAATTTATGATTAAAATCCTTGGTGTATCAGAAGAAACTGCATATGCCGAATCATGCCGTATTGAACACATTGTAAGCGACGAGACCATCGAAAAAATAAAGGAAAAGCTAGAAAGCATCTGAGTCTTAAAAAAAGCTCATTTGACTGCTTTCAGGCAATCCCTCCAGGCACCCGTTTTGTTGAAGAATCTCAATCACAGTTTTGCTTAATTTTGCCTTGCTTTTCAGCTCATCAATTGATAGAAATTCGCCTTCTGAGCGGGCTTCGGCTATAGAATTGGCTGCTGTAACCCCCAACCCATTAAGCGTATTAAGAGGCGGGCGTATTCCCTTTTCTGTGATTATAAATTTTGTAGCATCCGATTTATAAAGATCGATAGGTACAAAGTCAAAACCCCTGCTATACATTTCATTTACAACCTCTAGTATTGTTAGAATATTTCTATCCTTAGCAGAGATATTATTCCCCATGCTTTCCAGCTCCTTAATTTTGTTGCGGACAATATCTTTTCCATTACACATCAATACCGCATCAAACTCATCTGCTCTGACAGTAAAATAAGTAGCATAGAATGCCAGGGGATGATAAACCTTGAACCACCCAATCCTCATTGCCGTCATCACATAGGCTGCAGCATGGGCCTTTGGGAACATATATTTTATCTTTTTACATGATTCTATATACCATTCGGGGACAGAATGAGCCAGCATCTCCTCTTCGTATTCCGGCTTTAAGCCTCTGCCCTTTCTTACATCCTCCATAATCTTAAATGCACTTTGGGGTTCAAGGCCCTTATACATAAGATAAACCATTATATTGTCTCTTGTTCCTATTACATCAGAAATCGTGCATGTGCCATCCCGCACCAAATCCTGGGCGTTGTTTAACCAGACGTCTGTACCATGTGACAGTCCGCTTATCTGCAATAAATCTGAAAAAGTCTTAGGTTTTGTATCTAAGAGCATCTGGCGTACAAATCTAGTCCCAAACTCCGGTAAGGCAAAGGTTCCGACCTTACTGTTTATGTCCTCAGGTGAAATTCCCAATGGATCGGTGGATAAAAACAGCTCCATTACCTTCTCATCATTTACAGGTACATCCTTAACCTTTACTCCTGTCAAATCTTCTAAATACTTAATCATAGTAGGATCATCATGTCCGAGTATGTCAAGCTTAAGAATAGTGTCATGCAATGAGTGGAAATCAAAATGTGTTGTTATAATATCTGATTGTGTATCATCAGCAGGTCTTTGAATCGGTGTAAAATCTTGAACCTCTTTGCCTTGAGGTATAACTATAATCCCCCCCGGATGCTGGCCTGTCGTCCTTTTTACTCCTGTGCAGCCTGCGACAAGCCTGTTGATTTCAGCATTTGTGGCCATTATCTCCTTTTCGTCTATGTATTTTTTTACAAATCCGTAGGCAGTTTTTTCTGCAACAGATGCAATAGTACCGGCTTTAAAGACATTACCCTTACCGAAAAGCACTTCTGTATATTTGTGGGCTATGGCTTGGTATTCTCCGGAGAAATTCAGGTCAATATCAGGAGCCTTATCCCCGTCAAAGCCCAGGAAGGTCTCAAATGGTATGTCATGGCCATCCCCCTTCAGTGGTGATGCGCATACGGGACAATCCTTATGCGGTAAATCAAACCCTGAGCCTACAGAACCATCTGTAATAAATTCAGAGTATTTGCATTTGCCGCAGATATAATGGGGCGGCAGAGGGTTTACTTCCGTAATGCTTGTCATTGTTGCGGCAAAGGAGGAGCCAACTGAACCTCTTGAGCCGACAATATAGCCGTCTTCGTTGGATTTGGCAACAAGCCTTTGAGCAACAAGATACATAACGGCGAACCCATTTTTTATAATAGAATTCAGCTCTTTTTCAAGCCTTTTTGATACAATTTCAGGCAGTGGAACTCCATATATTTCATGAGCCTTTTTGTAAGCTATTTTCTCTATTTCCTCTTCAGCGCCTTCAATTTTGGGAGGGAATGTTCCAAGTGGAATAGGAATAACATCTCCTGCCATATCAGCAACTATATTGGTGTTCTCTACCACAACCTTGTATGCCTTATCTTCACCGAGATAAGAGAATTCCTCAAGCATTTCCTCTGTTGTTCTGAAAAACAGAGGTGCCTGCCTGTCTGCATCCTGATAACCCTGACCGTACATCAGAATTCTTCTGAATACCTCATCCTCAGCATCCATAAAATGCACATCGCAGGTTGCCACAACAGGCTTACTCAGTTTTTCTCCCAGCTTAACTATTCGATTGTTAATATCCATCAGCTCCTCCCGGGAGCCAACTTTCCCGTTGAGAATAAGGAACTCATTATTACCTAAGGGTTGGATTTCCAGATAGTCATAAAACCTTGCTATTTTTTCTATCTCTTCATCGCTATTCTCATTTATGATTGCCCTGTAAAGCTCACCGGCCTCACACCCACTCCCCAGTATAAGTCCTTCACGATATTTCATTAAAAGGCTTTTGGGGACTCTGGGTCTTTTATAAAAGTATTCAAGATGAGACTCTGATACAATTTTGTAAAGATTCTTAAGCCCTGTTTGGTTCTTCACTAAAATAATTGCATGATATGAATCAGCATTTTTATAGTCCAGGCTTTCATTGATACTGTCATCTATTTGTTCAAGACAATAAATATCCTTTTCTTTCAGCATTTCAACACATTTTTGAAAAATGTTTGCAGTTGCAATAGCATCATCAAGAGCCCTATGGTGATTTTTAAGCTCTACACCTAAGTGCTTTGCCACAGTATTCAGCCTGTATTTGCCAAGCTTGGGAAGCAAATTTTTTGTAAGCTGGAGGGTATCCACGATTGTGTTGTCAAATCTCCTGCCAAAAGCCTTTGCATTATACTTAATAAATCCTGTGTCAAAGGAAGCATTATGGGCAACGATTGGCAAGTCACCCACGAATTTAAGAAAAGTGTCTAAAGCCTCCTCTATTCCGGGAGCACCTGCTACCATTGCATTATTTATCCCCGTTAGCTTTGTAATAAACTCAGGTATTGGAATTTGGGGATTTACAAAGGTGCTGAAGGTTTCACAAATCTTACCTCCCATAAGCTTTACAGCACCTATTTCAATTATTTTATCCTTTCCGGCATAAAGTCCTGTAGTTTCAATATCAAATACTACATAACTGCCATTTAAAGGATAGCTGCAATCCTTGTTCATTGCTCTATGTACAACTGAAGGTTCACTGTCCAGCAGATAACATTCCATTCCATATATTATTTTAATATTGTTCTTTTTCCCGGCATTATAAGCGTCAGGAAATGCCTGCACCACTCCGTGATCAGTTATTGCAATAGCCTTATGCCCCCATTTTGCAGCTCTTTGAATGATCTTTGTGACCGGTGTTACAGCATCCATAGCACTCATTTGGGTATGAAGATGCAGCTCAACTCTTTTTACCTCGGCATTATCTTGCTTTTCATGCTTTTCAAGTTGAATTATGTCTGTGGCTAATATAACCACCTCTTTGGAATACTTATCAAATTGGGCTTCTCCCCGTACTTTAAAATGCAGCTCATTTTGGACTTGTTCTGCCCTGAGATCATAATCATCCTTCGAAAAAAAGAATTTAATTGTAAGAGAATTTGTGTGGTCTGAAATGTCAAAGGAGCAAAGATAGCGGTTTCCTCTTATCTCCCTGAAGGCTACATTGAATACTTCTCCCTGTATTGCAACCTTGCCCGAGTCCTGAGTGACCTCATTCATTGACATAATATTGTCACTGAAATTCTTACCGAGTATTATCTCAACTACACTCGGATCATCTGCACAGGCCTGTCTTTTTCTACGGCTTTTGGAGCCTTTGGATGATTGAGCCATCTCCTCGGCTATTGCCAGACTCTCGGCACGGGCTTCTTCTTCCTCAATGAACTCATTATACCTTTCCCGGAAATCACTATCCAGCTGGCAATTAACAAATTTCACCGAAACCTCTTGTCCAAAAGAATTTCGTATTATTTCCTCCATTAATCTGTCGCATCCCTGGGCTTTTAATATCTTATTCCCCACTGTAGCAAGCTTGACATAAAGCTCCCCGTTCACAAGCTCCCACTGGCTGTTGTTTAAAATGCCGCGGCTTAACGCAATTTGTGAGTTAATAATATAAATAATACTGTCCCAATATGATTCTAAAGCCTCTTCAAAACAAAGGCTTGTATCAAAGCCCAGGATTATTTCCACCTCCAGTGAAAAAGCGTCTGTGAGAGCTTTCTCCACACGCTGCGTCACATCTGGCGGAATCAGGTCAGATGCCATAGCCCTTATACTTAATTTTTCTGATTTTTTAAAAATACAAAGATTTGTTATTGATACTTTCTTGAAATAATTAAATGCTTCTTTGTCAAGAACCACATCAGAAAAGACCTCGACAAAGCTTTTATTCCTCACGGATTCTGTCATTTGTAAATTCCCCTTGATTATAATTTATCTATCTCTTCCAAAAGTTCATCTATTATTTTCTCTTGCGGAATCTTTCTTACAATTTTTCCTTTTTTAAAGAGTAAAGCCTCCCCGTCTCCGCCTGCTATACCTATGTCAGCCTCTCTTGCCTCACCGGGGCCGTTTACGGCACAGCCCATTACAGCGACCCGGAGGTTCTTATCAATTTTTGAAAGTCTTTTTTCAACCTCATTGGCAACATTTATCAAATCAATTTTGCAGCGTCCGCAGGTTGGACAGGATATAAAAACCACACCGGACTTTCTAAGCCCCAGCGCTTTTAAAATCTCTATCCCGACTCTTACCTCTTCAACAGGATCTCCAGTTAGTGAGACTCTTATGGTATCACCAATTCCCTCAGCTAAAAGGCAGCCAATCCCCACCGCTGACTTAACAGTGCCTGCGGAAATTGTTCCTGCCTCGGTTACTCCTAAATGAAGAGGATAGCTTGTCCTATGCGATATGAGTCTGTATGCCTCAATAGTCAAAGGTACATCGGATGCCTTAAGAGAAATGACTATGTCATTAAAGTCCCAGGCTTCAAGCATCGCCGCATGGTTAAGGGCACTTTCCACCATTGCCTCAGCAGTAACACCGCCATGCTTCTTAAGTATTTGCTTTTCAATTGAGCCTGAGTTTACTCCAATTCTTATTGGAATTCCTGCGGACTTGGCAATTTTCGCCACCTTTCCGACCCTGTCGCTGCCACCGATATTCCCTGGATTCAAACGTATTTTATCTGCTCCGTTTTCAATACATGTTATGGCAAGCCTAAAATCAAAATGTATGTCAGCTACAAGGGGAATGGCTATTGCCTTTTTAATATCCTTAACTGCCATTGCCGCCTCATTGTCTGGTACTGCAACTCTTACAATATCACAGCCTGCCCTCTCCAGTGCCTTTATTTGTTCCACGGTAGCTTTAACATCTCTGGTGTCGGTATTCGTCATAGATTGAACGCTTACCGGTGAACCTCCCCCGGTAAAAACACCGCCTACATTTATTTTCCTGGTATTTTTCCTGCAATAAATGCTTTTCATTTAACCTTTGTCCTCACACTATCCTGTTATAATCCTGACTATATCATTATAGGCCACATAAGCCGCCAGAGTAATAATCAATACAAACCCGATAATTGAAATATAACCTTCCTTCTCCTGACTGAGGGGTTTACCTCTGATAGCCTCAACACCTATCAATGCCAGCCTTCCTCCGTCGAGCATCGGAAAAGGTATCAGGTTTGTAGCCCCAACCGCTATACTAAGCAGTGCCATAATATACATAAGATGAAATAACATATCAATCAGGTTTGGTGCATGCTCAACAGCAGTGCTTATAGTGCTTACCATTCCGATAGGCCCCATGGTTTCGCTGAGCTTCGCCTTTCCTGTAATAAGCCATCCTATGCTATATGCAGTGCTTCGTGTAATAGAATAGGTGAAAACAACCGATTCCCTCAGCGATGGAAGTATTCCCCCCTTCCCCTGTGCAAAGGCCAGACCTATGTCATAGACCTCTTCTGTTTTCACCTCAACAGGAGTTAAATCCACAGCCACATCTGTGGCTCCTCTCTTAACTAATACAGAAATAGGTTTAGTGCCGTTCTTAGTGACAAAGTCTATAATATCATCTGCTGATTCGATTCTTGTATCGTTTAGCAGAACAATTCTGTCTCCCACCTCTAATCCGGCCATCTTTGCCGGCATACCAGGTGATAAGGCTGTGATAATGTTAGAGTCAGAACTATTATCTGAGCCTAAGCTGACACCGATTTTTGCCGAAGTAGTTGCAGGAATGATTTTAGGTGTTATTATTTCTATGTGCTTTTCTCCGTCCCTGACATACTCTATTTGTGTGGGGGCACCTTTTGTGATATATAAGAATTGAACTAAATCCAGAGGCATAAGTACTCTTTTGCCATCATAGGATATAATCTTGTCTCCCGGTCTGATACCAGCCTGCATTGCCGCTGATTTATCGCTAACTCTGCTTATGGCAGTTGTAGAATACCCCTGTATGGAAAAAAGTACTGTTAGCAACACAACTGCAAGCAGCAGGTTTGCCAACGGGCCTCCGACTGTTGTCAGCGCTCTTATATGCATAGGTTTCTTGTTGAAGGAGCGTTCATCTTCAGACTCTTCTTCTTCTCCTTCCATTTTGACATACGCAATAATAGGAATCAGCCTGAGGGAGTACATGGTCTCCCCACGCTGGATACTGAATATTTTAGGCCCGATAAAAAGCGAAAATTCAAGTACCTTTATACCGGATTTTTTAGCAACAATAAAGTGTCCAAGCTCATGGACAATAACAATAATATTAAAAGCTAAAAAAGCTATAAGTAAATTCATATATTTCCTCCAACCATCCTTCTTGCCCATTTATCTACTTCTATTATATCATCGATGCCCGGCTTAGTATTCACACTATGTGCCATCATAGCTTTCTCAATAAGTCTCGGTATGTCTGTAAAACTTGCCTTTTCCGTAAGAAACAGCTGGACAGCGGCTTCGTTTGCTCCATTTAAAACAGCCGGCATTGTTCCTCCTTCTCTAAGGGCATCAAATGCAAGCTTCAAACACCTGAAGTTTTCCATATCCGGCTCCTCAAAGGTAAGGCTTGCGCACTCTAAAAGATTGAGCCGTGAAAAGCTGTTTGTTACACGCTTGGGTGCGGTAAGAGAATATTGAATCGGAATTCTCATATCAGGTGAGCCCAGTTGAGCAATAACAGAGCCGTCAACGTATTCTACCATGGAATGAATAATGCTTTGGGGATGGATCAGGACCTTTATTCGGCTTTCATCAACTCCAAAAAGCCAGCAGGCCTCAATAACTTCAAGCCCCTTATTCATAAGCGTTGCCGAGTCTATTGTAATCTTACTGCCCATTGTCCAGTTTGGATGCTGTAATGCTTCAGAAACTGTTACATTTTCAAGCTCCTTTGCGGTTTTACCTCTAAAAGGGCCTCCTGAAGCCGTTAATATAATTCTTTCAAGATCCTCTCTATTATTTCCTTCGAGGCATTGGTAAATTGCCGAATGTTCAGAGTCAATAGGAAATATTGTAACTGAGCGGGCGGCTGCTTCTGCCATCACAATTGAGCCTGCAGTAACCAATGTCTCTTTATTTGCCAGCGCAATTGTTTTACCGCTTCGAATAGCCTCAAGAGTCGGGATAAGCCCTGCAATTCCGACAATGGCCGATACAACAGTATCTGCTTCTTCGATGGTTGCAACTGCCTTTAAACCTTCAATTCCATGAAAGACTTCAATAGGAAGGCCTTTAAGCCTTTCCTTAAGTTGGGCTGCAAGAGAGCCGTCCGAAACCGTTACAAGCTTCGGCATGAACCTTCTTGCCTGAGTCTCTAACAAATCAATATTTGAGTTTGCGCTCAGCGCACTGACTTTTATATTAAGGTTTTGGGCAACATCAAGAGCCTGTACTCCAATGGAGCCTGTAGAACCTAAAATCGCAATGTTTTTTGCCATCTCTTACTCCTTAAAAAAATAAGCTTATGTAAAAATAAACGCTGGGTGCAACAAAAAGTATGCTGTCCACCCTGTCAAGCACACCGCCATGTCCGGGCATAATGTTTCCATAGTCCTTAATATTTACGGCCCTTTTTACGGAAGATGCCGCCCAGTCTCCGAGCTGTGAAATCACGCCACAGATTGCCCCGAGAATGGCGAAGTGATAAACCGGCACATTTATAGTAGCCTTAAAAGCCCATCCAAAAATAATCATAACTGCCACACAGCCTATAACACCACCTATACTTCCTTCCAGCGTTTTCTTCGGGCTTACCTTCGGGAGAATCTTCGTTTTCCCTATAGTAACGCCAGTAAAAAATGCGAAGGTGTCAGTTGCCCATGCTCCGATAAAAATGAGCCATATGTACAAATGACCGTTTGTCAGACTTCTTGTAAGTATGACAAACAAAAACATGAAAACGATATATACTATCCCAAACAATGTGGCAGAAATATCTTTCACAGTATATTTCCCGTCGGAGAAAACTAATAAACAAAAAAATACTACCATCAACAAAAACAGCCCGCAGGCAGCCACTGTTACCGGCAATTTGCCGTCCGGTGTTTCTGTTAAAAAGGTAAGCTTATCTAAAAACGTCAAAAAAATCAAAGGCAAGCAGGATATACACCCAATAGCATAGACAGGCTTAATATTAATCTTCTCTAGCGCCCTGTAAAATTCAAATATTGCACCTAGGGCAAGTAAAAACACTGCAATTCCAATGGCTGTTTCTCCCAAATAAACAATGCCAAGCAAAACAGCTATTGCCACTACTGCACTTATTACCCGTGTTTTCATTTCTAAAGTCCTCCAAATCGTCTTTCTCTGCCTTGAAACTCTCTTATTGCTTGAATTAAATCCTTCTTAGTAAAATCCGGCCATAATATGTCTGAATACCAAAGCTCGGCGTAGGATGCCTGCCATAGAAGGAAATTGCTCAATCTTCTCTCTCCGCTTGGTCTGATAATCATATCGGGATCAGGTATGCCTGAGGTGTATAAATAGTCAGAAAACAGCTTTTCGTCTATCTGCTCAGGGTCCAGCCCCCCTTGCTTTACATCCTGGGATATTCTTGCGGCAGCTCTTGATATTTCCCGTCTGCTTCCGTAATTTAAAGCAAGCACAAGGGTAAGCCCTGTATTGGATTTTGTCTTTTCAGATATACGATTTATTTCCCGCCTTATTTCACTGGACAATCCCTTTTCTTCACCTATTACCTTTATCCTTATATTCTTATCCGCCAGCTCATCGTCGGCATTTCTTAAAAACTCCAATAGAAGCGACATAAGCTCGTCAACCTCTTGCTTAGGCCTGTTCCAGTTTTCGGTTGAAAAGGCATAGGCGGTCAGGTATTTAATCCCCAACTCATCACTTGCCCTTACAATTCTTTTTAGAGTGTTTGCACCTTCTCTATGTCCGGCGCTCCTCGGTAATCCTCTGCGTGAAGCCCACCGGCCGTTTCCGTCCATAATAATCGCAATATGTGAAGGAATAATTCCTTCTTTATCTAAATGAATGTCTTTTTTCTTAGTTAGTCCAAAAAAACTCATTTGGCACCTCCATAATTACCAAATATTATTATACAGAACTGCATGAGTAAAAACAAATAAAACAAGGCCTTAATCGGCCTTGTTTTTTACTCGTGAATCACATTGCTCACAATTAGCTCAAGCTTCCCTTCATCGGTCACTCTTTGCTTTACAATTCTGGATTCTTCGTCATATCCTCTATCCCTTAGCCTTGGAGGTGCAGTCAGTGTGACTATGTAGTTATCAATGCCCTGCTCTTTCAGAAGCTTTTCAGCATTTTTCATCTTATAGCCGCAAATATCAGGAAATCGCATATAACGCGCCTTAGACCTCCATTATCTCTTTTTCCTTCGACTCAACTATCTTGTCGATATTTGCAACATATTTGTCCGTCAGCTTCTGGATGTCATTTTCCGCCACCTTCAAATCATCCTCTGTGATTTCGCTTTTCTTTTTTTGGTTTTTGAAGCGCTCAATAGCCTCTCTTCTTATAGAGCGAATCGCAATTTTCGAGTCCTCTCCGTACCTTTTAACAGTTTTAGTAAGCTCTTTTCTTCTTTCTTCCGTCAGTACCGGGAAGATAAGTCTGATTACCTTGCCGTCATTGTTTGGGTTAATACCTATATCAGATTTTTGTATAGCTTTTTCAATATCCTTGAGAACCTTTGCATCCCACGGTTGAATAACAATAGTGCGCGCTTCGGGAACCGAGATGCTACCGAGCTGATTAATGGGGGTCGGCACACCGTAATAATCTACTGCTATTTTGTCCAATATAGCCGGATTAGCTCTTCCCGCCCTTAATCTAGACAAATCTTCCTTCAGAACATTAATGGTCTTGGTCATCTTTTCTTCCACATCTTTGTAAGAATTGTTGTCCATATTAAAACCTCCTTATGAAAATTGAATTGTGACTATGCCTTTGGCGCAGCATCTATAATTGTACCTATATTTTCGCCGCAAACAACTTTAATAATGTTTTCCGGATTAATCATATTAAAAACAATGAGTGGTATCTTATTATCCATACATAGAGCAAGTGCTGTAGCATCCATTACACCCAATCTGCGGTTAAGGGCATCGCCGAATGTGATTTTCTCGAATTTAACTGCATTGGGATTTTTATTAGGATCACTATCATATACACCGTCTACCATAGTAGCCTTTAATATTACATCAGCGTCAATCTCAGCAGCTCTTAGGGCCATAGTGGTATCTGTCGAAAAATAAGGATTTCCAATACCACATGCAAATATTACTATCCTTTTTTTCTCCAAATGCCTGATAGCTTTTCTTCGTATATACGGCTCAGCAATTTGCCTCATCTCTATAGCCGTCTGTACTCTTGTGGGAATGCCTCTTGTTTCAAGAGCATCCTGCAATGCAAGAGAATTGATAACAGTCGCCAACATTCCCATATGATCGGCAGTAGTCCTGTCCATTCCAACACCGCTTCTGCCCCTCCAGAAATTCCCCCCGCCTACAACAATAGCTATTTCAATTCCTAATTTGTGGGCTTCGGCAATCCTGTCGGAAATCGCGCCAATGACCTGCGTATCTATTCCTGTTTTATTATTGCCGGCAAGTGCTTCTCCGCTAAGCTTCAGTAAAACTCTTTTATATTTTGGTGTCATATAGTATTAACCCCCGCTCCCTAATTCTATTGTTCTACATAAAAATTAAAGCTCCTGCTAAATAGGCTTATAAAAAGGGAACATACACTATATATGTCCCCCCGTATTTTAAAATCTCATACATATTATTTTATATGCCATTACATTTCTCGTCATCTTCATATACCTCCGCGAAAGCTCGACTCATTATAACATAGTGGAAATTGATTTCGCAAGGTGTCATGAAAATTTCCGCCACGACCTTTCATGCTATCACACACATCTCACAGGATGTATATCCGCTTCCCGACTAAAACAAAAGAGACCCGTAAGTCCTGTAAACCATAAATGGTTACAGGCCTTAGAGCCTCTTATAAAGTCATTATAATGCTAAAAACATTATTAGTTTCCCATCTGCTTTGCAACTTCTTCTGCAAAGTCTTCCTGTTTCTTTTCTATACCTTCTCCTCTTTCAAACCTTGCAAACCTTCTGATATTTATATTCTCGCCAATCGCTGCGATGTTTTCAGCAACAAGCTGCTTGATGGTTTTTTCCGGATCCTTAATCCAAGGCTGCTCCAGCAGACAAACCTCTTTATAATATTTTTCAATTCTGCCTTCAACCATTTTATCGATAATCTTTTCAGGCTTACCCTCATTCCTGGCTTGATTTCTGAGAATATTCATCTCTTTTTCGAGAACTTCGGCAGGAACCTCTTCCCTTGAAACATATTCAGGCTTTGCTGCAGCAATCTGCATTGCGATATCTCTTACCAACTGTTTGAAATCTTCGTTGGCAGCTGCAAAGTCAGTCTCAATATTTACCTCAACAAGTACGCCTATTCTGCCATTACCATGTATATATGCGTCTACGATACCTTCTGCTGCAATTCTTCCCGCCTTCTTAGCTGCATTGGCCAATCCCTTTTCTCTTAAAATCTCAATAGCCTTATCAACATTTCCCCCTGCTTCGGTAAGAGCTTTTTTACAATCCATCATCCCCGAACCGGTTCTTTCGCGAAGTTGTTTTACCATTTCAGCAGTAATCATTTAAATTCCTCCAAACTATATTTAATCGTATTATTCAACACTTTTTTCACTAGCTTCATCAGCTGCTACAGTCTCTTCAGCTACTTCTTCAGCAGCTTCTTTTGCTGCCTCTACAGCTACTTCTACAACTACTTCTTCAGCTGCTTCTATAGCTTCTTCTGCCGGGACATCGGCTTCGGTTTCTTCAAATTGCTCGCCCTGACGCCCTTCTATCACAGCATCCGCAATCTTTGCTGCAATCAATTTGACCGCTCTGATAGCATCATCATTTCCTGGTATTACGTAATCAACCTCATCAGGGTCGCAGTTTGTATCAACAATTGCCACCACAGGAATACCAAGCCTTCTTGCTTCGAGAATAGCATTTCTTTCTTTTCTTGGGTCTACTACAAACAATGCTCCAGGCAGTCTCTTCATATTTCTGATACCGCCAAGATATTTATCCAGCTTTTCCATCTCATTTTTGAGCTTTATAACTTCCTTTTTGGGAAGTACTTCAAACAAGCCTTCCTGTTCCATAGCGTCAAGCTGATTGAGTCTGTCAATCCTTTTACGTATTGTGTTGAAATTAGTAAGCATTCCGCCTAACCATCTTGCATTTACGTAGTACTGTCCGCATCTTTCGGACTCTTCTTTAATGGAATCCTGGGCTTGCTTTTTTGTTCCAACGAAAAGCACATCTTCACCGTTCATAGAGATTTCTCTGATGAACATATAAGCTTCTTCAATCTTTTTAACTGTTTTCTGTAAATCGATAATGTAGATGCCGTTTCTCTCTGTAAAGATATATTCGGCCATTTTCGGGTTCCATCTTCTGGTTTGATGACCAAAATGGACACCTGCTTCAAGTAATTGCTTCATAGAAATAACTGACATAAATATATAGCCTCCTTAAGTTTATTCCACCATGACTTTCAACCTCATGGAAACCCGGACGGGAACTCCTCCAATCGTCAGCCATGTGTGTATTTTTTAACCGCAGTATAGTATAACACAATAAAAAAAAATTATCAAACTTTTTTTACCACCTATACACTAAGAAATATTCCATCTTTTTTTCTTTGTACATGCATTTTTTTAAATTCCTGCTCATATACTCATATGGTGACCTATTTTTTGGGGGTGCCGAAATTGTCTCAAGGCTTACTCTGTATAATAAATGATATCCTGAGCAGCCTTTTCTTCCAACTGGGCTATATTTCAAATACAAATTCATTTCCGCAGCCCTTATCTGCTGAAGAAGAGCAAAAATATATCGAAGCCTTCAAGAAGGGCGACGAGGAAGCAAGAAATATTCTAATAGAGAGAAATCTCAGACTTGTAGCACATATAGTGAAAAAATACAGCACCTACAACGGGGACAGTGACGATTTAATATCAATCGGAACTATTGGCCTGATAAAAGCAATTTCAACCTTTGACCCGTCTAAAGGTACAAAGCTGGCTACTTATGCAGCCCGCTGCATTGATAATGAAATATTGATGCAAATAAGAACCGCTAAAAAAATGCAAAGCGAAGTCTCCCTTCACGACCCTATTGGAGTAGATCGTGAGGGCAACGAAATTACATTAATTGACGTAATTGGAAATGAGACGGAAAATATACTGGACGAAGTTGAGCTTAAAATGCAGGTGAAGAAGCTTTATAATAAAATGAAAGTGGTTTTGAAAAAACGTGAAAAAACTGTTCTTGAATTGCGTTACGGGCTTTTGAACGGAGCCAGTAAAACTCAGCGTGAAATAGCAAGTATGCTCGGCATATCCCGCTCCTATGTATCTCGGATAGAGAAGAAGGCTATTAAAAAATTAAATAAAGAGCTAAAGCCTGAAAACTGCAATTTCTAGATAATGTCATCTTTCACCCATCCCAGAGTGCTTTAGTGGATTAAATCATAAGTAAATGTTATAATGATTTAATCTTAATAAAGGAAAGATGATATAAATGAATGATACTTTTAAAGAAATGGGCTTATCTTCTCCTATACTGAAGGCCCTTGAGGATATGGGCTTTGAATCACCTACTGAAGTTCAAAGTGCAGCAATTCCGCATATATTAAACAAAGAGGATTTAGTTGTTATGTCCAAAACAGGCAGTGGCAAAACTGCCGTGTTTGGCGTATCCATTCTTCAGATGATTGACGCATCTGCGCCCGGACCGCAAGGGTTAATTCTCACTCCCACAAGAGAGCTTGCTGTCCAGATTGACAACGATCTTAAAAAAATGTCAAAATATCTACCCCACAAGACAACTGCAGTATACGGGCAGCATAGTATGAATATTGAGATAGAAGCTCTCAAGAGGGGAGTTTCAATCGTTTCAGGTACTCCTGGCCGGGTTTATGACCATATAACCAATGGCAGCTTAAAAACTAACAGCATCCGGTTTTTAGTTCTTGATGAAGCCGACAGGATGCTTGACATGGGCTTTATTGACCAGGTAGTAAGAATAATAAAAACTCTTCCAAAAAACAGGATTACACTGCTTTTCTCTGCGACTATACCTCCGGAAATACATGATATATGCAATTCCTATATGAATAATCCGGTATCCATTGAAATAGAATCGAAGACAATGACTGTTGATACCACCGAGCAGGTTTACTATCGTGTTAATCCCAATGAAAAACGTACACAGCTAAATCGCCTGCTGCTGGCAGAGCGTCCTGAAAGCTGTATAGTATTTTGCAATACCCGCTCTGCAGTTGATAGAATTCAGTCGTACTTTACGCGTAAGGGATATGCATCCAGGGCACTCCATGGTGATATTCCCCAGAGCAGGCGAATTAAGACTATACAACAGTTTAAAACTGGTGTATTTAATTTGCTTGTAGCCACAGACGTTGCTGCACGAGGTCTTCATATCGATAATTTGTCATTGGTTATAAACTACGATGTGCCAAATGACATGGATAACTATGTCCATAGAATAGGACGCACAGGCAGGGCAGGAAACACAGGCAAGGCCATAACATTAGTTACCGGTGATGACATAATGAGTCTTTACGCCATTGAAGAGCACATTGGAGCATTGATTCCAGAAGCTGAACTGCCAAAAGATTCTGACCTTAGGGAACAAAGAGAAAAAACCGAACAATGGATTAAGGCAAATTCGAGAAAACCCAGACCGCCCAGGGCTCAGAATAACGCTACTGGCCGGAATCAATCCGGTCAAAAGACATCAAGCAAAAAGACGTCAAGCAAGAAGCCATATTCCAAATCCTCTTATAAGAGGGATACTGACAAAAACAGAAGCTCCAAGGCAGCAAAGCATAGCAGACCCGCCGGCAAGACTGCACCACAAAATGCCAAGAGAGTCTCTTCACCATATAAGAAGCCATTCAACCAAGCTTCAGCAGTTAAAACTAGGACTCCCGGGGATTATACAGCTAAGAAGTCTATCCATGATTCGAAAGGCATAAAGCCTGTCAAAAATTCACAGACTTTGGCGCCACCTCAGGATTCTGGAGCAAAAAAGCCCTTCCTCAAGCGCATTTTACACAAAATTTTGGGCAAATAATGCCTTATGGCTTTAATAACCCTTATCCCTCATTTGCCTTGCTATGTTGGCAAATACAGGTGCTGCTGTTTTACCCCCGTACTGTCCTTCCTCTACAAAAACTGCTACGGCATATTTGGGATCGTCCACAGGGAAGTACCCTGCAAACCATGCATGGACTATTCCCTTGCGTCCTGTTTCGGCACTTCCCGTCTTCCCTGCCGCCCCGCCGTAATACTCCATTCCCGCTTCTGTTCCCGTTCCATATATTGTAGCTGCCTCCATAAGGCTCTTAATCTTATCTGCAGTACTTTTTGAAATTATTCTTTTGCCCTGCCTTACACGAATTTCCCTAACCACATTACCCTTCTCATCAACAATGGAATCCACTATATTTACTGTGTTCTTTATTCCTCCGTTGGCTACTGTTGCAACCATGTCGGCTACCTGTAACGGAGTTGCCAATAGCACCCCCTGCCCTATGGCAATGTTAGCTATGTCGGCTCTGCTGAAATAACCGTCAGAATAAGGAAGACTCCCCTTTGCTTCGATTATTCCCTGCCTTGAAATACCAGTGGCTTCCCCTAAGCCGAATTTTCTTGCCATGTCAACAATGTTCCTATAGCCAATCCTTTGGCATATTTCGATAAAATATGAGTTACAGGACTTGGCAAAGGCTTGCTCTAAGTTTAACTCTGCGTGCCCGCCTATGGGATATGAAGAGCATTTAAACAAAAGACCGTTTATGTCAACCCCGCCCTCGCAATAATAATTGTCTAAATCCATACCGTTAACTTCATTGCTGAGCTTTTTTAAAACCTCTTCATAATTCTCATATAAGGCGGCCACATCCACCAGCTTAAATACTGACCCGAGATTATATGAAGCCGTTGCTTTATTAAAAAGCTCGTTATTGTCGCTGCCTAAATAATCCTCTACTTTTTCCTGATTGTAATCAGGCCGGCTTGCCATTGCAAGAATATCCCCGGTAGCAATATCCTCTACGACCACAGCTCCTGATATCCTGTCTTTATCCATGGCATCCTCAACAATTTTTTGTATATGATAATCAAGTGTAAGTTTAACGCTTACCCTATCATTGTTATTAAAGCTTTTGATTCTATAGCCCATACCTTTAATTGGATTTTTGGATGCATCGGTCAAAGTTATTATCTCAAAGGCGACATTTTCTCTAAGCTCTTTATCAAAAGCCTTCTCGATTCCCGTCTGACCGATTCTGTCCCTTTTACTCTGATACCCGATTACATGCTTAGCTAAAGTACCGCTGCCGTATCTTTTAAGAGAGTGTATTATTGATACCCAATCACAGTTCATCTCAAGTATAGCCCTGCTTGCGTCAGTATTTGTTTCAATCATAAGGGGCTTGCTTCTTGTTGTCAGATTGTTTAATATGTTCGGATCAATACCCAGTATCTGTGACACTTTTTCTCGTTCATCAGCTGATTTGGGCAAATTGGAGGTCTTGATAAAGGCTGTATAGCTCAATTCTCTGTCTGTGAAGGGTATAGAGTTTCTATCCAAAATATGACCGCGTATTTCATCTACACTATTATTTGAAATTCTCTGGCGGAAGGCGGCCTCTGCAAAAGATTTTGAAGGCACGAGCTGTATTTGCGAAATTCGCATGAGCAGCAAAGCAAATAAAGAAATAAAAATACCGCATAAATAAAATGCTCTCTTTTTTACCAATAAAACACCCCTTTCAGCGGTATTAATTTCATTCTTTCCGTTGAAAGGGGTCTGTATACATCAAACTGGAAGCAAGAGGGGGACAGCCGCAAATTTCACGGCTTTTCCCCTATTCTTAATAGATGATTTTTTATAACTTAATATGAAAATTGAGTATTATTTAAAAATATAGCTATGCACAGAAGAATAATATATCGCTTCAAAAACAGATAACACTCTAGAAAATTACATTGTCTGGTGTGCCTTTATTCATACTTCAACCTCAAAGATTGAGGCCCATGATAACAGCTCCATACATCTCCTTCTTCAATAAGAAGGTCAAAAAGCAAAGTTTCATCCGCTTTACTGTATTGCCTAATTTCCATACACTTCCTCCTAACAAAAAAACGTCTCAAATTATTCGAGTAGCAAAGACAAAATCGATAAATAATATCACCAGATAAATGGAATCAGTCTATACTTTATGCGCTTTTTATATTTTGAATATCCTTCGCATTAAGTCTCTTTCGCAAAAGCTCTGGATTCTTGATTGCCAAAACTGTACCGACAATAAACATCGGAATAAAAAGAACCCCGATTAGTAGCCATGCATTACAACCTGACCACTTGACTATCAAAACAGCCTCTTTGGACTTGTTTCCACGAAGCGATATTTTCGTGCTTTTCGCTCAATGGGTTTTGTAACCCTGTGTGCAAAAGCATTGATATATAAGGGTTTTCAGCTCTCTCAATCTTTTACCCTTGATAGAGTAGAGCAGTGGGGTTTCCACCGCCCCCTCATCAAACCGTACG
>CAZPMC010000003.1:94983-100306 GCA_964587755.1 uncultured Oscillospiraceae bacterium | reverse complement strand
AGTGACATTTTCGCTGAAATATTATAAGGTGACATTATCGCAGAATAAACACAATTAAAACTGATTCTCGTTGACAATAAAAATCTTGTATGGTAGAATATTTCGGTAACCGCTCGGGCAAGGCTTCAAAATGCAACGAATGTTGCTGCCTTACAATCCGGCGAGTCTGTAACAAGGAGGTTAAAACCATGTATGCTGTTATAGAGACAGGTGGAAAGCAGTACAAGGTGCAAGAAGGCGATGTTGTTTTCATAGAAAAGCTTGAAGCTGAAGACGGCGCAGAAGTTACATTTGACAAGGTTCTGGCAATTTCAGACGAAGGCAAGCTAGCTTTCGGAAAACCATTGATTGAAAGCGCAAGTGTTTCCGCAAAAGTCATTGGGCAGGGAAAAGGAAAGAAGATAATTGTTTTTAAGTTCAAGCCCAAAAAAGGCTATAAAAGAAAAATGGGACACAGACAGCCTTATACTAAAGTACAGATAGAAAAAATCAACGTATAACGCAGTTTGGGTCATAAAATGATTAAGGTAGTAATAAAAAGGGATTCAGCGGGTTCTATTAAAAGCTTTAGCGTGGATGGTCACGCAGGGTATGCCCAAAAGGGAGCGGATATTATCTGCTCGGCAGTGTCGGTGACAGCCTATACGGCAGCAGGCGCACTGCAGGAGCTGGCGGGCTTTACGGACTGTTACTCTGAGGCAGACGGACACATGACAGTGACCGTACCCTCATCCATAACAAAGCATCAAGCATCAATTGCCGAAATTGTTATGGAAACGACTGCCATAGGCTTCAAACAAATAGAACTCTCATATGGAAAATATGTTGTGGTAGTTGAAGAGGAGGTGTAATCCGATGATTAAAATTAATCTCCAGCTGTTTGCTCACAAGAAGGGTGTCGGCAGCTCAAGGAACGGCCGTGACAGTGCGGCGCAAAGACTCGGTGTCAAGAGAGGCGACGGTCAGTTCGTATTGGCCGGAAACATATTGGTTAGACAAAGAGGCACAAAAATTCATCCCGGAGAGAATGTGGGAAAAGGTAAGGATGATACACTCTTTGCTTTATCTGAAGGTATAGTTAAGTTTTCAAGATTGGGCAAGGATAAAAAACAAGTCAGTATAGTAAAAGTCTCATAAGCAAAAAATAAGTCCCGGTGCACAAGCCGGGATTTTTTTCACTGTATAGAAAGCAGAGGAGACAAAAGATGTTCATAGACCGTGCAAAAATAAAAATAAAGGCGGGAGACGGCGGGAACGGAAAGGTTTCCTTCCGCAGAGAAAAATATGTAGCAGCCGGGGGCCCTAACGGCGGAGACGGCGGAAAAGGCGGGGATATAGTCTTTGAAGTCGATAGCGGGTTAAGCACACTAATAGATTTTAAATATAGAAGAAAATATGTTGCACCGTCAGGAGAAAATGGCGGTACGTCAAACCGTTCGGGGAAAAGCGGCAAGGACCTTATTATAAAGGTGCCGCCGGGAACTCTTGTTAAGGATGAAAATACAGGACGTATTCTGGCAGATATGACCGAGGATGGTAAAAGGGTGGTTATAGCAAAAGGCGGCAAGGGGGGCAAGGGCAATCAGCATTTTGCCACACCTACCAGGCAGATACCGAGCTTCGCAAGAGCTGGTGATTTAGGCGAGGAGTATGATGTGCTGCTTGAGCTTAAGCTCATAGCTGATGTGGGGCTTGTGGGATTCCCCAATGCAGGGAAATCTACTATTTTATCAATTGTCTCTGCAGCCGAGCCAAAAATTGCTGATTATCCATTTACGACCCTTGAGCCAAACTTAGGTGTTGTCAGGATTGAAGAGGGGAAAAGCTTTGTAATGGCTGATATACCCGGACTTATTGAGGGAGCTCATGAAGGCGTCGGCTTAGGGCATGAATTTTTAAGGCATATAGAGCGGACCAGACTGCTTTTACACGTGGTTGACGTGGCAGCAGTGGATGGCAGGGACCCTGTAAGCGACTTTGATACCATAAATGAGGAGCTTAAAAAATACAATCCAAAGCTTTCGGAGAAGCCTCAAATAATTGCTGCAAATAAGATTGATTTACCGGAGGGGCAGGATAACCTAGAGGAATTTAAAAAATATGTGGAAGCAAAGGGGTTTAGTGTATTCCCATTATCTGCTGCAACTAATAAGGGTATAAAAGAGCTGGTGAGCCATATAGCTGCAAAGCTTGATGAGCTGCCTGCAACGAATCTGTCAATTGAGGAAGAGGAAGAAGTTGTATACATTGCTGAGGAAGAAGAGCCTTTCACAGTGAGAAAAGAAGGAGACATTTTCATTGTCGAAGGGAATTGGATAAGAAAGGTTTTAGGCTCTACCAACTTTGATGTTTATGAATCATTGCAGTATTTCCAAAGGTCGTTAAAGGCAAAGGGAGTCATAGAGGAGCTTGAGGCTCAGGGCATAAATGAAGGCGATACAGTAAG
The DNA here is from genome assembly GCA_964587755.1 of uncultured Oscillospiraceae bacterium. Classification (GTDB taxonomy): domain Bacteria; phylum Bacillota; class Clostridia; order Acetivibrionales; family DTU013; genus CAZPMC01. The sequence continues at coordinate 97,860 of CAZPMC010000003.1, read as the reverse complement.
GATATATGATTTTGAGTTTGAATATATAAGGTAGAGAGGTACGAGTATGGAAGGATATAGACATAATGAGCTCACAAGTAAGCAAAGAAGCTATTTGAGGGGGTTGGCAAACACCCTGGAGCCGATATTTCAAGTTGGGAAGGGCGGAGTAGGAGAAAATCTAATTAAGCAGTTTAATGATGCCCTCGAAGCCCGTGAGCTTGTAAAGGCTACAGTACTAAGGAATTCGGAGTACAGCGCAAGGGAAATATGTGAAGAGATTGCACAACTGACAGGCGCTCACGTGGTGCAGGTAATCGGGAACAAATTTGTGCTGTACAGGGAGTCAAAGAAGCATAAGGAAATAGAGCTGTAGCAGTACACAGATTGAACTGCAGCAGTAAACGAAAAAGGGGGCGGTCAGCCCCTTTACTCATCTCTTTTTTACTCATCTCTTTTTTTGGTCAGGGATTCAATAATCTCAGCATAAATCTCGGAAGAGTGTTTTATCCAGTTGTCACAGACTTCCCGGGCATCCTTTTTTGTGCCTACAGCCACATTAAGCTCAATAAGCTGAAAATCCTTTTCACCAATTTTGCATGTTACATTGAATTTATCTTCACTTTCAGGCGTGAAATCAGCTGTTACCTGGGCTTCTGTCTGAAGCTCTTTTGATGAATCAAGAAGCACCTTATCAATGCGCTTTTTTATTCCCGGAGGAATCAGATTTTGAAAGTAGTTAAGGGTTTTGGCTCCTGAGTCTGTAATACTGTAGCTTTCGGTTTTATCGGAAGCATTCGTGCTGGAATCAAGTGAAATCAGCTTGCTTTCAAGCAGATCGGTTAAGCACTGCTGCAGCACGAAATAGTTCATGAGCCGTGTCTGAAGAATAATCTTTGTAATGTTGTTGTTTGTGACAGGCCCGTTGAGGTTTTGGATAATATACATTATTATCAGCTTATTTTGAACTATTTGTCTGCTTCCGCCCAGTTGATTCATTCTCAGCCCTCCGTGAAAGTATTATATACAATATAATTATACCACGGAATTTGTTGTCGATGTTTGTTGTATATTCAAAATATATATGATAAGCTTTTTATAATAAAGTTATCAAAAACTTAATAAGATAGGTGTATAAATGGGCAAAAGTTTACGACGAGACTACATTAAGAAGATAAAACCCTATTTTATATTATTTTTTATAACACTTTTCTCATACCTGCTTTTTAGATTTGCCCACAAGATGCAGTATGGGTTTCAGAATCTTGTAAGTGTAGCCTCATATCTCACATGGCATAATATATTCGAACTATTCTCAATATTTGTAAGCTTCAGTATTTTCTTTGTAGTATACTTTTCATTAAAGAGCAGAAGGGAATTAAGATTGTTAATCATCGGTAATATGTTCTTAGCCGTTGGCATTATTGATCTTTTCCATACTCTAAGCTACAAGGGAATGCCGGATTTCTTCATACCGAATTTTGAATCAAACCGAGCGACCACATTCTGGATATTGGCAAGGCTCATTGCGGCTGTTGGGTTTGTCCTCATGAGCATTATACCCGTCAAGCGCGAGACAAAGATAAACAGAAATGTAATGCTGATTCTCATCGTGACGATGTCATTTTTATGCTTCTACCTTGTGACTTACAAGCCCGGCATATTCCCGCAGATGTACATTGAGGGCGAGGGGCTGACTGCGATAAAGATAACTCTTGAGAGGTTTGTGATAGCGCTTTTAGCTGTTTCACTTGTAATATTTTTTGTTAAGTACATAAAGAACAAGGACTATCTTTATCTTCTTTCCGCAGGCGCAATGATACTGAGTATATTCAGCGAAGCGGCGTTTATGACTTATTTTCAGGTGAATGATATTTACAACTACATAGGTCATGTGTATAAGGTTATTGCATACTTCCTGCTGTTCAGGATTGTCTTTGTCAGGGGTGTTAGGCAGCCGTATATTGAGCTGTATGAAGCCCAGGAGGAGTTGAGACTGAATAAGGAGAACCTTGACAATATAGTCGAGGAAAGGACTGCCCAGCTTAGCAAGGCCAATAAGATGCTCACAGATGACATGGATTATGCACGGGACATTCAAAAAGCGATGCTGCCGTCATCTTTCCCTAAAATAGCAGGCTTTAAATTTTCTGCAATGTATCACCCTGCTGAAAGGATAAGCGGAGATTTCTATGATATTTTCAGGCTTGATGATGAGCATATTGTCTTTTATATCTGCGATGTGTCGGGTCATGGCGTTCCGGCGGCAATGCTTACCGTGTTCTTGAAGCAAAGCATTGACGAGAGGCGAAAAGCCGACTTTAACGCAGGTGAGGTTACATACCCTGCCAATGTATTGAAGGGCCTTTATGATGCGTTTAATGCCTCTAATTTCAGGGAGGATGTATATATTGTACTCATTTATGTTATCTATAACATAAAGACAAAGAGGCTCACATATTCATCTGCAGGCATGAACGCAAAACCCTTTTTGATAAAAAATGACGGGACGGTCGCAAATATACCCATATACGGACTTCCCATCTGCAAGCTGAAGGATATTTTTGAGCCTAAATATTATGATAACCACATTGATATGAATCCTGGAGACAAATTGGTATTTTATACGGATGGATTTGTTGATGCAAAAAATAAAAGCAATGAATCCTACTCAGTTGAAAGATTGAAGAAGCTTTTAGAAGATAGTTTCCACTTAAGTGGCGAAAAGTTGCTTGAAGCAGCTCAAAACGATTTATTCAAGTTTATCGACGGGGAACAAGCGTTAGACGATATTACATTTACCGTTTTGGACTTTTTCAAATAAAATCAAATATGTCCAATATTTATATTCAATGCTTTAAATTCAGATATTTTTATGGTAAAGAGGCATAACTTAGA
>CAZPMC010000003.1:53069-94973 GCA_964587755.1 uncultured Oscillospiraceae bacterium | reverse complement strand
GATTATAGCTTTAGGTTATATCTGATATGTTTTATTGATATTAGACCAGAATATCAAGGCATATTATACTGTCTATGTAAGGTACAATATTCGCAATATTTAGGAGGAATACAATATGGGCAAACTAAAACAGTACCAAAATTTCATAGACGGTAAATGGGTAGCTCCTTCAAAGGGGCAATATTATCAGAACATAAACCCGGCAAACCGTGACGATATAATCGCTGAATACGCTCTATCCACGAAAGAAGATGTGGATGCGGCTATTGAAAGCTGCCACAGGGCATTTAGTATTTGGGGCAAGATGCTTGTGGCTGAACGGGAAAAGTACATTGAAAAATTTATATGCCTGATTGATGCTAACAAGCAGCATATAGCCGAAATGCTTACCAGGGAAGAGGGAAAAACTCTGAAAGAAGCTCTGGGAGAACCGACACGCGGTGTAATTGAATGTAAATATAATTTGGGTGAAGGGCAGCGCATGGAAGGAATCACTATGCCCAGCGACCGCCCTGGGGTTGTAAGTGTTGCAAACCGCGTTCCTCTTGGTGTGGTAGCAGCTATATCACCCTGGAATTTCCCGTTCCTCACACCACTTCGCAAAATAATTCCTGCTCTGGTTGCAGGGAATACGGTTGTTTTTAAACCTGCTATGGAGACGCCTCACTGCGGAGTTATGATCATGGAATTGATAGAGCAGGCAGGCTTTCCTGCCGGAGTAGTTAACATGGTCACAGGCAGAGGCAGCGAGATAGGCGACTTCATTACACAAAATCCATTAGTCAGGGGAATAACATTTACCGGGTCCACGGCAGTCGGAAGGCTAATCAATCAAAATGCGGCTCCTAATTTTACAAAGGTTCAGCTTGAAATGGGCGGCAAAAATCCTTCTATTATAGCCCAGTACCACGACCTGGAAAGCGCCGCAACACAGCTGGCATCTGCTTCTTTCGCTTTAGCGGGACAGCGCTGCACATCTATCAGCCGTATTATTGTATTAGAGGATCAGGCTGATGAAATGGAACGGCTTCTGGAAGAGAAGACAAAGAAGAACTTTGTTGTGGGAGACGGAATGGATCCTAAGGTAAATATAGGGCCTATCATTAATGAAAAAGCCGGAAATGATATAATGGCTTACATACAAAGCGCAATAGATCAGGGCGCAACTGTCAGATGCGGTGGAAACAGGCTAACCGGAGGCATATATGACAAAGGATTTTACATTGAACCCACTTTAATTACAAATGTAACTGCGGATATGAAGGTTGCTACTGAAGAAATTTTCGGACCTGTTCTGGTAGTAATAAGAGTAAAGGATTTTGATGAGGCAATACGGGTTGCCAATGATACTCAGTACGGACTTGCAGCTTCTCTGTTTAGTGACAATATGAAATATATTTACAGGTTCATGCAGGAAGTGGAAGCCGGTATGCTTCACGTAAATCATGGCACTGTAACCGATGGAACCATGCCCTTCGGCGGGGTGAAAAACTCCGGAATAGGGCAGTTCAGCAAGGGAAAGACCAATAAGGACTTCTTTACACAATACAAAGTTATCTACACAAAATATCAATAGTATTGTGGAAATGCAGATATGATATAATAACCTCATTAAGTGAGGTTATTATATTATCTGCATTAAAGTTTTAAAGGATGATGGCAATTGGATTTTAAGGAACTGCGCTATGTTCTGTCTGTGGAAGAACACGGAAGCATTTGGAAGGCTGCAAAAAGCCTTGGCATATCCCAACCTTCTTTGAGCAGATATTTGCAAAATCTGAATAAAAGCATGAACACCCAGTTGTTTAAAAGAGAGGGAAGCAGACTTGTGCCTACCTATGCAGGGGAACGATATATTGCGTGGGCAAGGCATATCCTGGATGTAGCGTCAGCTTTTAAAGGTAAAACGCCACAGGAGACGCCATTTTTCACAGTAGGATGTTCACAAAGTGAAGGTTCCTATGTTCACCCTTTTGCCATTAAGCAGTTTTGTGAACGGCACCCTGAAAGCAGATTGATGATGGTGGAGACAAGCGATGTATCTTCCATGCTGGCCTCCGGTCAGATAGATGTGGCAATAGTAAATCAACCTGTTCACGGTGAGAACCTGGTATGCAATTTACTTACACAGGATGAGATACTTTTAGCAACCTCCTGTGAACATCCTGTAATCAATCATGCTATTTGGAGGGAAGGATGCCGGTATCTCTGGGTAGATATCAACCGGCTTAGGAACGATAATTTCATACTGCATTTTCCGGATCAGAGAACACGGCAGCTTTCGGACCAACTGCTTGAAGAGGAAGGTATACGTGTTAAGGTTATTATGCAAACCCGCAATTCTCTGAACGCAATTCAGACAGCGGCTACCGGGGCGGGGGTTTGTTTTGCACCGGAAGCGGCAATGCATAGCATTAAATTCCCGGAGCCGCCTGTTTTCTTTTCTGTAGGTAATCCGATTAAAATGGATGTTTTTTATGTCTATTCAAAAAATTGTGAGCAGATTGAATTAGTACACTATTTTATCGAGCTTGTTAAGGCATTTTTACACTAGGGAGGGAGAGCGGATTGGATTTTCAGGACTTAATTTATTTTAAGACGGCCGCTGAGGAAAAGAACATTTCGCGTGCGGCGGAAAAACTCTTCATCTCCCAGCCTGCTTTGAGCCGGACAATATCACGTTTGGAGAAACAGATGGGATATCCGCTGTTTGACCGCCAACAGTACGGGATATCTCTTACTGAGGAAGGCAAGCAATTTTTAAAGCATGCTAAAAAGATTTTGCAGCTAAAGGCGGATATGGACAATGAAATGTCTGGCATTACTGATGGGAAAACCGGCAGACTTTATTTGGGGATATCTCATTTTTTCAGTGATTTCTTACTGCCGAAGGCGCTTCCGGAATTCAGAAGAAGGTTTCCGAAGGCAGAGATAATCGTAAACACACAAACGTCTTCCAAGCTCGAAAAAATGATTGAAAATGGGAATCTGGACGTTGCTGTACTGGTTGAGAACTCGCCCAACCCTAATCTAATGTTCCAGGAACTTTTTTATGAACGGATATTGCTTGCAGTATGCCCGAACAGCCACCTTGCAAGAAAGGGACGAATTATACCCGGTGAGAAGTATCCAATGCTGGATCCCGTTTACTTACAGGGGGAGAGCTTTATCCTGTCCCAGGAAGAAATGAGATTACGGCAGTCTGCCGAGCTTTTCTTCGAACATGAGAAAATATCATATCAAACTTCAGTTGTCACGGCCAGTGTGCAAACTGCCAACCGTCTGGCACTGTACGGCGAAGGAATCGCTTTTATTCCCGCAACCTATGCGTCTTCAGTTAAAGAGAATCAAAAACCAATGTATTTTATTTCGGCGCCAAGCTTAAAGGACTGGAAAGTTGGTATCGCATGGAGGGAAAAAGGAAAACAAAATCCGATTCTTGGATGCTTTGTGGAAAGCTTTAAAGACAGCCTCCTACATCCAGCCAACAGTTCTCAGGATAAAAATCCCTAACGGCAATGTGACTACAGAACCAAGGGTGGTTACCATGACTATGTTGGCAGCCAAATCTCCGTCACCGCCCATCGCCTTAGTCATAATGAAGCTGGTAATAGCAGAAGGGGATGCAAAGAGCACGAACAGAATGCAAAGCTCAAGCCCTCTAAATCCTAAAAGGTATGCAAAGGGAACAATAATCAGAGGTAAAATTATAATTTTCAGAAGCGTACCTACTGCAAGTACTTTCTTATTCTTATCCATCCTACTGAATTTGAAAGAACCGCCCATCCCGATTAAGGCTATAGGTATTGCAATTGATCCAAAATAATCAATTGTCTTATCAATGACAGTAGGTATTGGAATTTTGAAATACATAAAGGGCAAAGCAATTGAGGTAGCAATGATCAAGGGGTTTTGCACAATGGTTTTGAGTGTCTCACGAAAAGAACCTTTGCTTTTACCGGAAGAGTTGGCAGCGAGGGTAATGACAGCAAGAATACTGAACACAGGCAATATTACAGACAGTAAAACGGTGCTTTTTGAAAATCCCGTCTGTCCGTATGCGTTGTTTACTATTGCCAGGCCGAGGATACCATAGTTGCTCCTAAAAACCCCATGGATAAAAGCGCCACGGGTTTTACCTTCTTTAATAAAAAAGGGGATAATAAAGCTGAGCAATAAGAATACGGTTACAATACTGATAACTGAGAAGGTTAAAAGCTTTAAGTCAAACACACTTTCAGCATTAGTTCTTGATATGTCCCTGAATGTCATCACAGGAAGAGCTATTTTAAATGCAAGCTCGGTAGCAACTTTTGTAAAGTTATCATTGATGATTTTGATTTTATAAAGAAAAGCGCTCAAACAAATGACAATAAAAACTGGCGCCACTACATTAATGCTATAAATAACGTTCTGCATAATTTTTGTCATCTCCTGATTAATTTGCCATGGTGTTTATTCGATTGTATCACTTAAATCGGTTATGATAGAATAAAAAATGATGATTTATTAAAATTGAACACTAAATATGAAAAAAAGAATATGCAAGTGCTGATATTGTTAATGTATAATTTAATTGGAGGGGGGAATGGAGATATTTCATAGATATACACCTATTCGGTATAAGCTTTTGATTACTTATCTGGTTCTTACTATAACAGCAATCTCCTTCCTCGGAATTATATATTATTCTATATTCTCTAAATCTATGGAAAACGAAGCAGTAAATAATGCTTTGAAAACTAATAAACAAATGTTAAATAATTTGGACTACTATATAAATGACTTGCTCAAAATTGGGGAAGCAGTCCAAAATAATAAACAAGCTGCCGAACTTTTAAAGAATGACAACAATTATCTATCTGATGCAGTCAGGGTAAGGAATGAATTTACACTATACCGGTCCTTCAAGGATTTTATAAGTTTTAAAAGTGATCTATGCGGTATCATGCTCATTACTGAAAACAATGGAGTATACAAATTTTCAGAAGAAGCTTTGGATATTACAAAAAATGCGGTAAATGATGATTGGTATATCGATGCAGTTAAGTCACCTGAATCCAATCTGGTACAAGGGCCGAATTATACCAGTTATTATAAGGATAATAAGGATAAAAATGTGTTTTCGCTTGTTATGAAGCTGGAAGGACCCGAGGGTACCACATGGGAGGGAGAAAAACTAGGGGTTCTGCGAGTCGACACCGACATACGGTATTTTGAACGGTTGTACTCTTTAGAGTACTATGGATATGATTATCAGCATAGAACTACTATTCTTGATGATAATTTATTTATTATTTATGATACAGATACCGAAAAAATCGGCCATCGCGCCAATATAAATATTGAAAAAGCATTGGATACTACATCTAACGGGAAGTTTAGCGGGGATTTTGATGGTGAGAAGAAGCTTTATGTTATTTCAACATCTAAAAAAACGGGATGTAAGGTATTACAGTCAATTCCTTACGACGATCTGCTAAAGGATGTAAAGTATATAAAGCTTGTCAGCATTTTTTTTGGCGCAGTTTGTATTATTTTTGCGGTTGCAGTATCTGTTTATTTGTCTTATAAAATTACCAATCCCATTAACCAGCTAATGATAAGGATGTCGAAAGTAGAAAGAGGTATATTGGAGAGTTGGGATCAGATAGAAGCAAAAGATGAAATAGGAGACCTTACAAACAGCTTCAGCCATATGACGAGACAGTTGGATGACATGATTAAAAATGAATATGCATTAAAAATAAAAGAAAAAGAAGCTGAACTAAGCGCACTCCAATCACAAATAACACCGCATTTTCTTTACAATACTTTAGAGACGGTGAGGAGCATTGCAGTTGCTCGTAATGTTAAAGAAATTGGCGTAATTGCACACTCTTTAGCAGGGATGTTCAGATATAGCATTAAGGGTGAAAGAATTTCAACTATAGATAAAGAAATTGAGCACGTGAGAATGTATTTATCTATTATGAAAATCAGAAATCCCGGTAAGATAGATGCGCTTATTAAGGTAGAGGATGGATTGGAGGATTACAGAATACTTAAGCTTATCCTTCAGCCGCTTGTGGAGAATGCTTGTTTACACGGTTTAAATAGTAAGGAAAAGGATGGACTTATTGCTATACTGATTAAAAAAAGCAAAGAGCTTATTGAAATTAAAGTTATTGACAATGGTCAGGGTTTTGATGTGAAGGAGCTTGAGGAATTGAACAGATTACTCTCAGAAGAACCTAAGAATTATTTGGAATACAACAACAAGAAGTTCAGTATAGGAATTTTAAATGTTAATTCGAGGATTAAGCTCTATTATGGAAATGAATATGGACTAAGATATGAAAGTAAAAAAGGCATAGGCACAACAGTATATATTTCAATTCCCGCAGTAGTTAAAGGAAGTGATGCAGATGAGATTGAAAATATTAATAGTAGATGATGAAGCGCATATTAGAAACGGTATTGCTAAGATGCTGAAACTTGACGTACTGGAGGCAGAGATAACAGACCTGGCAGGAAATGCAAGGGAAGCCTTTGATGTAGTAAAAAAGGAGACGCCCCATATTATTATTACAGATATTCGCATGCCAGATGAAGATGGGTTAACTTTGACGAAAAAGGTACTGGAGTATGCCCCAAAAACCAGGATTGTAATTGTGAGTGGGTATGATGACTTCGAATATGCCAGAATAGCCATGGAAATGGGTGTAAGAGAATATGTCCTGAAACCATTGGATGAGGAAGAGTTGAATAATATTCTCTTTCGCTTGAAAAAGGATATCGAACAAGAGGTCATTGATTGGAAAAATGCACTAAAGATCAAGAATAAATTGTTTTCAGGGTATAATTATGCCAGAACTAAGTTTTTGGAGAAAATAGTTGCAGGAGAAGAAATCGACCATAAGACATTATCTGAAAAAGAAACGTTGTTTGATATAAATCTTACCAATGGTGAATTTGTCAAAATGCTGATATATATTGACAGACTCACAGAAGATGCTGAAAAGACATGGGCAAACGAGGATGATTTATTGAAATTCTCTATTGCCAATATTGCAGAGGAGCTCATTACGTGCTGCAAAAATAAAATATCTATTTACCCCAATAAAAATGAAATCCTGGTTCTCTGCTCTGTGGATGAGGACCAGAAGAGCGTAGAGCTTCACAAATATGCGGTTGATATACAAAACACAGTATTAGAGCTGTTGAAAGTTGAACTTGTCATTTCATTCAGTACCCAAAGTGTCCGTTTCTCAGAATTTTCAAAGATTTACTCCATGCTGCGAATAGCACTACTAAACAAGTTTACAAGTCATAATAAGGTTTTTGAGGCTTCATGGCTTGATTCTGAGGTTAACGGTATTCATCTTGCCTGGGAGAAGAAAATGGAGATGTATATAGGGTTTAACGACCTTCAAAAAGCATCTGAACTGTTGGGTGAAATTTTTGGGGAGGAAGACAAGACAGTTAATTTTAGTGCAGAAAGCCTGTTTCTCATTTTGCACAATGTTTACAACCTATTGTACAAAAAAAACGCTATCAAAAGCATCGGTGAAGGAATCAGAGGTGTGGACCCAATCGGTCAGGTTATTGAAAGCAGGTCAATTGAGGAAGTGAGAGACAAGATTGAATGTGATATTTATTCTACTATGGAAGAAAATAATCCCATTCATGACAACGAGAACAGAATGGTTATCATGCTGGCCAAACAGTATATAAATCAACACTATAATGATAATATTTCGCTGGTTGAGGTGGCAGACTATCTGAATATATCGCCTCAGTATCTAAGTACGCTTTTTAAGAAATATACTGGTGAGAATTTTATTAACTACATAACAGATTTAAGAATAGAAAATTCAAAAAGACTGCTGGAGCAGGCAAACCTGAGGGTTTACGAAATTGCTTACAAGGTAGGGTATGTTGACTCGAAACACTACATAAAGGTCTTTAAAAAACTAAATGGAGTTACACCAAATGAATACAGAGAGAAGTACGCTGCGGGGATTGGTATGGGAGGATCCTAGGAATGATTAAAAGAATAGGTATTGTGATATTCTGTGCACTTTTTTTAGTCGTTTTTGCATCCTGCGGACAAAAATCAGGAACTGAATCGAATAATCAGACTCCGGCAATACCAAAGGAGAATCCTGCTCAATCTGAGAAGCCTCAGGTTATTTATGAATGCAGAATTGCCAACGGACTCCCTGATGGACAGCCAAGGGCCAGAGCAATGAAATGGATGGCTGATGAACTGACTCAAAGGAGCGGCGGCAGAATAAATGCAAAATACTATGGAAACGGTGTCCTTGGAAACGATACAGAAATATTTCAATATGTCTCTGTTGGTAGTGTTCATGTATATAAAGGTTCGGGATGGGATGCATTATCTGGGAAGCTTCATTTATGGTCCATCCCCTTTTTATTTGAGTCATATGAAGAACTATCGTATTTCAGTAACAGCAATTTTGCCCAGTCTATTGCTAAAGAAGCATCTAAGAATGGCATTTACATTCCGGGTATTAATTTTCTAGGGTTTAGGAACATTCAAACCGTAGAAAAGGTGATACGAGAGCCCGATGATTTAATAGGTCTAACCATGAGAACTCCGGGGCAGGCCTTGATAATGGAATTTTACAAGCTGTGCGGCGCAAATCCGATAGTAACCTCTATTAATGATGTATACATGGCCTTAAGTACAAACGCCGCTGATGGAGCATGTAATATGTCATCTGGGAATTATGGATATAAAATACATGAGGTGGCAAAGAATTTTACGTGGATCAATTATGCATCGGGACCAGATCCTCTAATGGTAAGTATGTACTGGTACAAATCCTTACCGGAAGATCTGCAGGTATTATTTGACCAAGTAGCGCTTGAGAGCAATGAAATGTGTGAGCGGATTACAATGCAGGAAGAGACGAATTTCTCACAAAAAATAGCAGACCTCAGTGAAAATGTTGTAATGGTAATAGAGAACCCTGAGTTGAGAAATAAGTGGAAGCAAAAAACTCTTCCCATACAAAAAGGGTTTGTAGAGGAAGGACTTTTCACACAAGAAGATTTAGATATGGTCTCAGCAATTCTTGAGAATTATCGGAAGTTAGTAGGATAGATTTACGATTTATAGATAATTATCTACATATCTGCCGGCATAGAAATTATGCCGGCAGATTTTTTATGAAAAAAGAACACTAAATATTAAAATTCAGTCTCTATCAAAAACCGGGGGTCGCATATAAAATTAGATGTAAGGTAAGGTGGGCTTTATTCACGTAAAGGAAGGAGTTGCTTAAATTGTTCAGACATATATTAGCCCGTTTAGCGATGTTGGTTTTCGTTTTGTTAGGTGTTACTGTGCTTGTATTTCTGATACTGTATTCTGCACCCGGCGACCCTGCGCAGATGATTCTCGGTCAGAATGCACAGCAGGAGGAGATAGATGCACTAAGAAATGAATTAGGACTAAATGACCCATTATTGGTTCAGCTTGGCAGATATCTGTCAAACCTTCTCAGAGGTGATTTCGGAAAATCGTATATCAGTAGAGGACCTGTGTTGCAGGAGGTATTGTCCAGATACCCGACTACATTTTTATTGGCATTTTTCAGCGTAGCCTGGATGGTATTACTTGGGATACCTGTTGGGATAATATCGGCAACAAAACAGTATTCTGCCATAGATAATATTTCAATGGGAATTGCACTATTGGGAGTATCAATGCCTACTTTCTGGATTGGTATGCTGCTTGTCCTATGGTTCTCATTGAAGCTGGGTTGGTTCCCGTCAGGAGGATGGTATGGGCCGATATACTGGATACTTCCATCTTTCTCAGTCGGCTTCCATAGTGTTGCGCTGATTGCCCGTATGACAAGATCCAGCATGCTAGAGGTTATACGTCAAGATTATATCCGCACAGCTCGTGCTAAGGGTCAGACAGAAGGAAAGGTTATTATTCACCATGCATTGAGAAATGCTTTGCTTCCAATTATAACAGTTATCGGACTTCAATTAGGCGTCCAGCTTGGTGGTGCTATGGTTACGGAATCTGTGTTTTCTATCCCTGGCCTTGGCAGTTACCTTCTAAGCTCTATAAAAGGCAGGGATTATCCGGCAGTTATGGGAGGCGTTCTTTGTATAGCTTTCACTTTTGCAATAATAAATCTGTGTGTGGATATTCTGTATGCGTTTATTGATCCAAGAATAAAGGCTCAGTATAAGAGGGCGAAACCTAAAAAGCTATTCGGAAGGAGGTCTGTTGCGTAATGATGAACGCCTATGTTGAGAGAAATGCAAGAAAGAAAGTAAAAAAACGTGGCCAATGGAGCGAGGTATGGCATCAGTTCAAACGCAGTAAAGCTGCAGTTATTGGTGGAATTGTTTTAATACTGATGGTTCTTGCAGCAATATTTGCGGATAAAATAGCTCCATTTGGGTTTGATGATCAAGATATAAGCAAGAGCTTTACACTTCCGGGAATGGAATTCATTTTAGGCACTGACAATTTAGGCCGTTGCATTTTTAGCCGACTCCTATACGGCGCAAGAGTTTCGCTTCGAATTGGTCTTATATCTGTAGCTATATCTGCAGTTGCGGGCACAATATTAGGTGCAATCGCCGGATACTATGGCGGGGTTATTGATAATGTGATTATGAGGGTTATGGATATTTTGCTTGCTATTCCTGGCATATTACTTGCTATTGCGATTTCAGCAGCTTTGGGACCCGGTGTCGGGAATGCTATGTTGGCCATAGGAGTTGCTGCGTTACCTGGCTTTGCCCGGATTATCCGTTCCTCTGTTCTTTCGATTAGGGAAATGGAATATATAGAGGCAGCCAGAGCAATTAATTCCACCGATTTACATATTATAACAAAGTATATATTACCTAATGTACTGGCTCCCATTATTGTACAGTCCACATTGGGCGTTGCCAGTGCGATTTTGCAAGCAACTACCCTTAGCTTTTTAGGTCTTGGTGTTCAACCGCCAAATCCTGAATGGGGAGCAATGATTTCCAGCGGCCGTTCATTCCTGAGAGACTACTCTTATCTAACAACTTTCCCTGGTATAGCAATTATGCTGACTGTATTTTCTTTAAATTTGCTGGGCGACGGGTTACGCGATGCACTTGATCCGAGACTAAAACGTTAGGAGGAGAAGTATATGAACAAGATTAAGGACGATAAGCTGCTTTCAGTTAATGATTTGACGATACATTATTTTGTGGAATCCGGGACAGTGAAGGCAGTTAACAATATAGGATTTGATTTAAAAAAGGGAGAAACATTGGGAATTGTCGGAGAGACAGGTGCTGGAAAAACTACTATTGCCCTGGGCATCATGGGTTTGATTCCAGATCCTCCGGGCAAAATCGTAAGTGGTTCTATCATCTTTGAAGGAGAGGATTTGCTTAATAAAAGTGAAGCCCAGATGCGGGATGTCCGCGGGAAAGATATCTCTATGATTTTTCAGGACCCGATGACGGCTTTAAATCCCATTGACACTGTAGGTGACCAGATTGCAGAAGTAATTCACCTTCATGAAAAAGTCACAAAAAGAGAAGCCATGCTCAAAGCAGTTGAAATGATGGAATTGGTTGGTATTCCAGGTGATAGATATAGTGAGTTCCCCCACCAGTTTTCCGGAGGAATGAAGCAAAGAATTGTAATTGCTATTGCATTAGCCTGTAATCCCAAGCTTCTGATAGCTGATGAACCTACCAGTGCGTTAGATGTTACTATACAGGCACAGGTATTGGAGATGATGAACAATCTTAAGAAGAAATTCAACACATCTATGATTCTTATTACCCATGACCTTGGAGTTGTGGCGGAAATGTGCAACCGGGTAGCGGTAATTTACGCAGGTGAAATAGTTGAAATAGGCAATCTTGAACATATTTATGACGAAATGAGTCATCCGTACACCAAGGGTTTATTCGGGTCGTTGCCGAGTGCAGCAAGCGGAAACAGAAGTACCAAACGTCTTACGCCTATACCTGGCCTGATGCCAGATCCGACTAACCTAAGTTCTGGATGTAAGTTTGCTGAAAGATGTCCCTATAGGGAGGATACTTGCGAAAAGAATGAACAGCCCTTAATTCAGATATCTGAGGGTCATCTAGTACGTTGTTGGAAATTTAACCATTTGGAGGAGGAAGCATAAGATGTCAGCCACCTTGATGGAAGTAAAAAATCTAAAGAAATATTTTAACACGCCAAGAGGTTTACTGCATGCGGTTGATGACGTCAGTTTTACCATTGAGCAAGGTCAAACTTTTGGCGTCGTTGGAGAATCAGGTTGTGGCAAATCAACACTTGGCCGTGTAGTTTTGCATCTGCTTGACAGCACAGGCGGGAATATCATTTTTAAGGGTGAGGATATTACCCATGTGAGTAAGAAGAAGCTGCGAGAATTGAGAAAGGATATGCAGATTATTTTTCAGGACCCCTTTTCATCCTTAAATCCCAGAATGTCTGTATATGAGACGATTTCAGAGCCTTTGTTAATCAATAAAGAAATGTCAAAAAAGGAAGCTGATAAACGCGTAAAAGAACTAATGGATACCGTTGGATTGGCAGAACGCTTAATTAACACATATCCACACGAGTTAGACGGAGGACGAAGGCAGAGAATCGGTATTGCTAGAGCTTTAGCACTTAATCCCAGTTTTATAGTGTGTGATGAGCCGGTTTCAGCCCTTGATGTATCTATAAGAGCTCAGATACTTAATCTTATGGTAGATCTTCAGGAAAATTTAGGGCTTACATATATATTCATAACCCATGATTTATCCGTAGTAAGATATATTTCCCACAATATTATGGTAATGTATTTGGGACAAGTTGTCGAAATGGCTGAAACTGAAGAACTATTCTGCAATTCACTACATCCGTATACAAAGGCGCTGCTGTCTGCGGTGCCACTTCCTGACATACACAATAAAAGAAAGAGAGTACTGCTGCAAGGCGAATTATCTTCGCCAATAAATCCAAAGCCTGGATGTAGATTTGCGGCAAGGTGTAATTATGCGAAGGATATATGTCGCAGTGAAAATCCTGAATTCAAGGAAGTGAGCAGCGGTCATTGGGCTGCATGCCACTTTGTTGAAGAGATAAATGCAAACAATATTAAAAAGGGGGAAGCAAAATGAAGAGAAGAGTTAGTATCCTAATCGTATTCATTATTGTAACTGCAATGATTTTGGGTGCTTGCCAGGGCAGTAATAATCAGCCTCAAGGCAATGCAGAAGTACCATCAACTTCAGCATCTGGGGACGAATCCAGCGGTGGCCAAACAACAAAGGATACCTTAGTTGTTGTTTCTAACCAGGACCCAAAAGACTTGAATCCGTACAAGAGCCAGTCGGAACAGAGCGCGCGCGTTGTGAATCATATATTCGAACGTCTCGTTGATCCAGGGAAAGAAATAGGCACATTTGAACCTGTACTTGCTACTAAGTGGGAAGTTATTGATGATGGTATGGGAATGATATTCTATTTGCGTGAAGGTGTTAAATTCCACAACGGTGAAGAGATGAAGGCTAGTGACGTAGTATTTTCCTTCAAAACAATGAAGAATGAGGCAAATGCTAATGGCGGAATTAACTGGATAGACTGGGATAATGTAGAGGCGCTTGATGATTATACAGTTAAGATTCCTTTCACACAGAAAAACAGTCTTACACTTCACTATTTATCGGCAAACAATATGTATGTTGTCAGTGAAAAAGCATTTACAGAATTCGGTGAAAACATAGGTGAAAATCCCGTCGGAACTGGTGCTTTCAAGATGACAAAGCATGTTATGGGTGACAGGGTTGAAATGGAACGCAATGAAGATTATTGGGGAGAAAAGCCTGTTATCAAAAAGTTCACAATACGTTTTATTTCCGAGAGCTCTCAAGCACTCATTGCTTTGGAAAATGGCGAAGTTGATATGATTCTTAATCTTACAGGAACAGATAAGAAGCATATTGAAGAAAAACCTGACAAGCTTAAAATTATACAAGCAGCTTCACAAAGATGTGACGCCGTTATGTTAAATGTTTCAAAACCGCCATTTGACAATATTAAAGTAAGACAAGCTGTTGCATATGTTGTAAATCAAGAGGATATTTTCAGGGCAACTTATCAGCAGGTCGGACGTATTGGACATGGTATTATATCACCTGATATTTGGGGATACAATCCAGAAGTTGAAAATCTCTGGCCATATACAGAGGATATTGAAAAGGCAAAACAGTTGATGGCTGAAGCCGGATATGCTAATGGTGTTGATGTTGACCTCTTAATTGATGATAATGCATTCCGTATTACCACAGCGGAAATTGTTAAAAATCAGTTAGGTAAAATAGGAATCAATGCACATATAACATCTACAGACTTTGCTTCTTGGTATGATGAGCTCTATAAAGGCAATGGCAACCTGTTCTTACAAGGTGTTTCAACACCAAGTGGTGAACCTGACAGTGCATTGTACCTGCGTTTCCACAAATCCGTTGCTAAAGACGGCGGAACCAACATGACCAGATTTAAGAGTGATGAGTTCAGTGAATTGTTGGATAAGGCTCGTGCTTCATTTGATAACAATGAAAAGCTGCAGTTTTATGCAAGGGCGCAGGAGATTTTGATTGAAGAATTGCCGTTGGTTCCGTACTATGTATATCCTACAGAATTCGCTGCTAACATAAACCTTGAAGGAATTCGCCCAATCGGTAAGTCATTCTACGCTAAGGATGCCCATTTCAAATAAGCAATAAAATAAAGTAAAAATGGCCCCATGTAATGGGGTGGGCTTAGGTAAAATAATAGTTGAGTTATTTTTCCTCCATACTCCAGTGGATGACCGTGCAACAGGTTATCCACTGGAGTTAATTTATACTCTTATATGCAGCGGTTCGTCTCATGCAGGCTGTAGGAAAACATAACTTGCTTTGTTGGATGGCACTATAAAATAAATGTTGGAGCAGCTATTTTGCTGCTCCAACATTTAGTCCAAATATTTATTGAGAGGTTATATTGATGATATCTTATCTGTTATATTATGTGGGCCATCCAAGTGTATAAATATGTTTACCGCCATTTAAAGGACCTTTAAGCAGTTTTTCAATCTCCTCTGGATCACGCTGGGTCATAAGCTTAGCATCAGGCAATTGACCTACAGGCCAGGTTTCCAGAACATCATTGTGCAGTTTTTCAAGATAATCACAGAACTTCTCAATTGCCGGGATGGCTTTCTGAGGATCTGCTTCTGTTGCATAACCCAATACACCCTCTGGGAATGTCACGCACTCAATACCGCAGTTACCGACTTGACAGTGCCCCGGTATTGGATTGCCATAGATATCTCCGCCACGATCAACGTGTCCTGCGGGAAGTGCACCCTTCACTTCGGTGTCCTCTGCAAATTCTTGATCGCAAAGCTCAGGGAATAAAGCCAGTGACAGTGATTGCTCAACTTCACATGCATGCTGGAACGGTCTGTTGAAAGGTCCGCCATGTGCTTTATCCTTTATAGTCTGACCCATTACTCTTGGAACGTCAACAAACAACAGAACAGCGGGTACCTGATACTTCTTTGCCCATTCGTTTAATGCGACAGGCAGGGAGTATTCTTGTCCATGCAAACTGACAAATATCTGTTTGCGGAAACCGGTGTTCCAAAAACCTGTAATAATAGCACGCAGATAATCAATAAAAACACTGTCCGGAAGGGGAATGGTGCAAGGTTGACCGATATGGTGGAAAGGATGTGAACCATACCAGACCGGGGAAGCAATTGTGCAGCCGGTTTTTTCCGCGACCATTTCACACATACGTGTTACTACGAAGGTATCCTCGCCGATGGGACCTGCATTTCCATGATTTTCTGTTGAACCCACTGGTATTAATATTACATCATTGACCTTGAGTCTTTCCTCAACATCTTTCTTGGTCATAGTATGATAGTACATTTTTTGGGGGGACTCCATATAGCCGCCCTTAGGTGGGAAATTCCATTTACTCATTTTGTGACCTCCTGATTTTATTTTTTATAAGGTTTTAGCACATTTAATCCTTTTTAATACGATGACTTTCTAGCTGCGGTGCATAAATCCATACGAACTCAAGATCTTCATCGCCTGTGTTTACTATTTTGTGTGTTTCTCCCGGCGGGTTGTAAACACAAATACCGGGCTTAAGCTCAATGACTTCATTATCTGTAATAAACTGACCCTTGCCCTTTATAAAAAACATCACTTCTTCTTCCTTCTCATGTTTATGAGGCGGAACCATACCACCAACATGAGTCTTGTTGACACCCATTGCTAAATTCTGTGAACCGCATGTTTTTTCTGATACAATAATCCAACTGGTGCGTGGAGGTTCGCGGTATTCACCCTCCATGTTGTTGATATCAAACCATTTTAAACCTGACATTGTAAATCCTCCTTTATAATATTGTTAATTAAAACATATCAACTCTTACAGGGACTTCCCAAATAGCTTCCATATCCTCTTGAGGGATATCAAATACAGTGTTGTTGGGAGGTAATGGTTCATCTCGCATATATTCGGGCAGCGGTCTGAATTTTTCAGAGACACCGGCCAGCTCATTGAACTTTCTTTCCAGATCAAGCACCTCTGCGCCCAAATGCCGTACATCAGCAAGTGTAACTTCCCAGCCGAATTTACCCATAAACAAATCGGATAACAACTGTGGGTTTTTTACAAATGCCGGGCGTGTAAAGAGGCACACTCCCATAGTATCCAGAATAGCTGCCCGGACCTGCAGTTGTCTTGAATTGTAAACTTGATTTTCCGTGCCTAACGGGTTGTTTGTCCTGACAGTTTCAAAGCAATTTCCTGAGGTGTGGTCAGCACCCATGGTGGATGTCACATAAGTGACTCCATTTCCCTTTAATGCACGCGGGTCATAGGCCGGCATAGCCTGACCTTTTACTGCAGGTACTCTTCGAATACCAAATGCCTGTCCTGTAAATACTACTCCTTGACCTAGTATTCTTCCGAGGGGGGTACCTTTCCCAATCTGTCTAATCAAATCCTTTGCGCCTTCAGCATCACCAAAATCCTTGATGCCGGCTTCCATTGCTACGCCTAGGGCTGCTCCAACTTCAATGGTATCAACACCTACTTCATTACACAGATGATTTAACTCTCCAACGTCATCTAGATTTTCGATACCAAGGTTGCTCCCTAAAAGTGCAATACTTTCGTATTGAATAGAACCTACAATGCGTTCTCCATTTTTGTACGGGAATACGTTGGAGCACTGTATTGTGCACCCTTGAACGCACGGCGTACCACTACGTCCGCAGCCTCCGCGGCGAGCCACCATTTCAGCAAACTTTGGTCCTGTCCATTCTTGTGCAGGTTCAAAAGTTCCTGATGAGAAGTTTTTTGTAGGCAAGATACCAATTTTATTCGCCATATCAAGGATATCCAGTGTGCCATACAGCTTACGGTTTTTGCTTTTTGGATCCTCTCTCAGCACCTTTACAATATCCCGGACTGTTTTTTTAAGAAGTTCAGAGTCGTGAAAGCTTGGTTTTGTCCGGATATCGTCAACGACAACAATTGCTTTAATACCCTTGCTGCCCATAACGGCACCTAATCCGCCACGTCCTGCGTAGCGTACCTGCATGTCGTAATCATCAACGGATGCAATACCTGCTGAATGCATTTTCATTTCACCTGCAGGTCCAATACAAAGTAATCCTGCTTTTTCGCCAAATGTCTTACGAAGAATTGCAAAAGTCTCTGACACTAACTTATGGCGTAGCTCAGGCATATCAAACAATTTCATTTCTGTCCCTGACAAATATAGAACTCTTGTTTTTTCAGTATCGGGAATGTCATCAAATATGATTGACTTGATGCCGAGACGAATTATTCTGTTCCCAGCAAATCCACCAGTGTTGCTTTCCTTAACGCCACCGGTCAAAGGACTTTTACCTCCTAATGACAATTGACCGGCAGTCGATACACCTGTATCAGCAAATAAACCAAGTGAAACAATTAGTTTGTTATGTCTGCCCAACGGTTCGCATGTAGGGGGCACTTCCTTGTTTAAAACATGTGCAATAAAGTGTCTGCCACCTATGCGAAGTTCTTCTTCTGATGCATTGTATTCAGTTATCTCACATGTTCTTGTATTAACTCTTATTATTCTGTTCATATTCATTCTCCTAAACGAAATGATGAGCCGATATCCGTCAGAATATTGTCAATGGCGGCTACGGCATTGTCATCCAATTTAATTCCGTTTTCGCGGGAAATCTTCTCGTTGTTGTATTCAATTTCTCCCGGCAAATAAATTTCATCAAAGCCTTTGGCCTTCTTTAGATTCTTTATACTGTCTATATACTTGCTCATTTCACTCTTAAAGCTATCAAGGGGTATAAAGCGGCTGATATCCAGAGCAATAATCGATGCTCCGACGCCTGTTTTGCCCTCAGGAGTGTGAAAACTCTTCAGATTGGGTGCATAACTGGCTCCAGACAGCATGCCACTAATAATATCTGCAGCCAAAGCAATGGCAGAGCCCTTTGGTCCACCCATTGGCAACAATGAGCCTTTCAATGCGGCATTGGGGTCTGTCGTAAAATTACCGTCTTCATCCATAGCCCAGTTGTCAGGGATTGTTTGCCCGTTGCGTGCAGCCTTGCGTATTTTGCCTCTTGCAACAACTGTGGATGCCATATCTGCAGAAAACAGCAAATCTTGTCCAGTATAGATAGCGATTGCAATAGGATTGGTTCCAAGGAACTGTTCAGCTCCGCCCCATGGTGCCATAGCAGGCGCTGCGTTGCAGCTGATGATTGAAATCAAACCATTTCTGGCTATATATTCTGAATACCAAGCCAATGCTCCGATATTGTTAGTGTTTTTAATTAAAACGGTAGAGGTGCCAAATTGTCTTGCTTTTTCTATAGCGATATCTGCGGCTAATCTTCCGGCTATGGCACCCAGACCGTCTCCGCCGTCAATGATTGCAGTAGCGCCACTGTCGCTAACAACAGTTGCATTTGTCGGTAGCGATAATTGTTTGGCTTTTACCCGTTTATATATGGGGGTAAGCAGATGTGTCCCATGAGTAGTGATGCCTCTGGAATCTGCAAAAAGCATTGATTCTGCTACTGTTTCGGCTCCTTTTTTACTTTCACCGCAAGCCATTAATATTTCAATTGTGCATACTTTGAGCTGCTTATACGTATATGTCATTCCAATTCCCCCGCCTTTACTCTTCAATTAATCCCGCTGCTTCAAACAGAGGGCCGAACTTGTTGAATTCAACACTTGAAACCCCGGTTGCCAGAACCTTTGCTTTTTCGATTTCCTTTTCAACCCGCTGGCGAGATTTCTTAAGAACCTCTTCACAATCCTCCCGTCTGACAGCCACAAGACCGTCGTCGTCTCCGAAGATAAGATCGCCTGGATTAATCATTTGCCCGCCGAACACAGTAGGGTAGTTGACTACACCTAATGTTCCTTTTCCTGTCCCCCTAATGCTGAAGCCTCTGGCGAAAACAGGGAAACCAGATTCAATAATCTCTTCACTATCGCGGATACATCCTTCTATGCATAAGCCGCCAACCTTTCTTGCAAGAGCACTTGTCGCCATCAAATCGCCGAAATAGCCGTAATCATAGGCTCCGCCTACCGATACAACCAGAATATCTCCTGGCTGTGCCCGCTCCAAAGCTTTGTGAAGCATCATATTATCCCCGGGTGCACATTGCACAGTGAATGCGGGGCCGCAAAGCTTAAGCCCCCTTGCAATCGGCTTAATGGCACAATCGATATAACCCTTCCGTCCGGAAGCTTCATGGATTGTGGCACTTGACAGAGTTCTGAAGGCTTCAACAATCTCTTGTGATGGTCTTTCAATATTTCTTCTGACATGAATCATAACTAAACCCTCCTTAATATAAAATAAGTTAGTATTTCTAGGAACTAACCGCCAAGTAATGCTGTGTATAAATGGATAACATCATTGTCATTGACTTTATCGTTTATGGACAAGACCAAGGATTCCCGCACAGGAATCAGAATGTCCACTAGTTCAGCAGGGATAGAAAGCTGATCTATTAAATTTTGTATTGTAGTTGTTTCTTGCACATGAAATTTGCCACAATATTCACTTAGTAATCCATGTCCAATGATTTCAACCATACACAATACTCCTGTCCACAAATTTATATTTCATTTGCACTGATGAATCCGTCTTTCATTCGTTGTACAGCATTTTCAATATGTAGTTTCAGAGTATGAACAGCGGCCTTTTTATCATTTGATTTAATGTAATTAAGAATTTGAATGTGCTCATTAATGCCCTCTGAACTACAGGCGCTTGCAATTTTCGCAGAGCAGAACAAGTACTGTTCACGTACGTTTTTAATGAGATTGAAAAAATATTGGTTATCACAAATATCGAAAAATACCAGGTGAAATTGCTCATCAACTCTAACGTACTGACGAATATTTTTTTCTTCCAGAGCTTTTATTTGCTCAGCGATTAGATTATCCAGAGTTTGGATATCTTTGTCTGTAATTGAGCTAAATACATTTTCTAATATAAACGGTTCGATACATTCTCTAACCTGAAACATATCGATAATTTCCTTTATATTCAGTTTAACAACAAAAAAACCTACGTTAGGTATTTTTTTAATTAAACCTTCCCTTTGTAGCCGGATAAATGCATCGCGTACGGGTGTATAGCTCATTCCTATTTCGTTGGCAAATGCCCGGGCGCTTAAAAATTTACCATCTTCATAGTTCATAAGGTTATTTTTCATCAGCTGGTATGCTTTTTCATTAAGTGGGCTTTTGTTTTCCAATGATGTTCTCCTTAGAAATACGTAATATGGTTCATTTTTATTGCCGGTATCTGACTGATGTATCACTGATATATCAGTCGGTTATATCGTATTATAGCTGCATTTGGCAAACAAGTGGCAATGCTTAATATAAATTGCATTATTTTAATATGGACCTTATATGTGGTAGAATAAAAGAAAAATTTTGTTGTATAAAAGCAACGAAGCTCACTGAGAAAAGAGGTATATTATGGGCATGGAGAGACTTAAAAAACAAATAGATTTTCTAATTGAGATTGACAAGATAAAACACATAATCAGAAGAAATTATCTGGCTGACGGCACAAGGAGAGAAAATGATGCAGAGCATTCATGGCATCTTGGCATGATGGTTTTCATCCTGTCAGAGTATTTTGAAGGTATTGACGTTCTGAAAACAGTTAAAATGGTAATAATGCATGACCTGGTTGAGATTATCGCCGGTGATGTATACTGCTACGATGAAAAAGCAAATCTTGGGAAGTTTGAAAGGGAACAGGAGGCTGCCAATGAATTGTTTTCTATTTTGCCGGAGGATCAGAAAAAAGAATTGTACGATTTGTGGATAGAGTTCGAAGAGAGAAAGACACCTGAAGCTGTTTGCGCAGCCATATTGGACAGATTGCAGCCCCTGCTTTTAAATTACACCTCCGGGGGCAAATCATGGCTTGAGCATAGTATACATGCTGAGAGTGTAAAGATAAGAAATGAAGTTGTTTTTGAAAAAGCAGACAAAAGGATTTCTGATTTTGTAGCGAAAATGATTGAGGGCGCCAGAGAAAAAGGTTTTTTGAAATAACACGGGGATAGAAAGGTTAGATGCGGGGACGGAAAGGTGAGATATAAAAAGAAATTAGAAAGGACAAAGAAAATTGCCCTTTGGATTCTTGCAGCTGTATGTTTATCTGTTTTTCTGATATGGCAGAACAACGATATTACAATAACCCGTATTAATTACATAAATGAAAAGGTGCCTGTGGGATTTAGCGGTTATAAAATCGCACATATTTCTGATTTACATAACAAAGGGTTTGGAAATGAGCAAAAGCGTTTATTAAATAAAATAAGCGAAATTTCTCCTGACATAATAGTGGTTACAGGCGATTTGGTTGACAGCCGGAGCTATGACCTTGACGCTGCCATGGACTTTATAAAAGGGGCAGTCAGGATAGCTCCCGTGTATTTTGTCAGCGGAAACCACGAAGGTTGGTCGGGGGATTATGAAAATATAAGACGCAGGCTTCTGGCACTGGGAGTCAAGATACTTGATAATGAAAAGGTTGAGCTAAAACGGAGGAATGACAAGATAGAGCTTCTTGGCATTCCTGACCCGGCAGTTTACATGAATACGAGTGATGGAGAAATAAACGCCTTAGGCTCTTCAAGGGGCAATGAAGATTTTTACGACAGTTCTGTTTTTCAAATCCTGCTTTTTCACAGACCTGAGTATTTTGAGTTATTTGCAGATAAAAATATTGACTTGGTATTTTCAGGTCATGCTCATGGCGGGCAAATCAGGATGCCGTTTGTGGGCGGGCTGGTAGCGCCTGGCCAGGGCTTTTTTCCAAAGTATACAAACGGAATGTACACCCTGAAGCAATCAGCAATGGTGGTAAGCAGGGGGCTTGGGAATAGTATTTTCCCTCTCAGAATTTTTAACAGGCCGGAAGTTGTTGTTGTCACATGCAAAAAAAGTGAACATCTGAGTGGGAAGAATAGGGTGGCAGGAAAGCGCTAAGAGTATGTTAAAATAATAGCCACGGTGGTATCATTACAACTAAGTGAATACCTAAGTGATAAATTGGTTTAAACGGAGGTTTAATAAGTGGAAAGGCATCAGCATCTGGCATCACTTTTGGAAGGATTGGGAGCTTCATTTGTTGGTTTTTCAAATGTGACCGGGAAACCCGGTGAGAGCTTAAAAGCATACAATTATGCCGTCACTATGGGGGTCAGATTGTCTGATGCCATTATAGACGAGATTACGAACAAGCCTACCTACACTTATTTTCATCACTACAGAACCGTAAATACTTTGCTTGACCAAATAGCCCTAAGAGGCTTGCTTTTTATACAGCAGCAGGGCTATAGAGCCATTGCTGTTCCGGCATCTCAGACTGTCAATAATGTCAGTGACCCATATAGTGGCATTTTTCCACATAAAACTGCGGCAGTCATGGCAGGACTTGGACGTATAGGCAAAAACGGACTTTTTTTGCACAATGAATTCGGGCCCAGGGTAAGGCTGGCGACAATCCTGACGGATATGGAGGTTCCCTGTCCTGTGAGGGACGGTTCTTCAGTCGGTGACGGTTCTGCAGGAAATCCCGAGGGGGACTTTGCAGGGGACGGTTCTTTAAAAAAAGGATACTGCGGAGACTGCAACCTATGTGTTGCCGCCTGTCCTGCAATGGCGCTTACAGGCCGGGAGTGGCATGAAGGAGCTGCCAGGGAGGAAATAGTTGATGCAAGGGCTTGCAGCGATTATATGAATAAGAATTTCAAGCATATAGGCCGGGGCTCTGTATGCGGCATATGCATTAAGGTTTGCAGGGCTGGGTGTGGAGCGCTATAAATAAACAAATTGGAGGGATTTGATTTGACCAAAAAGGAAATAATAGCCCTTCTGCTTGCCGGGGGACAGGGCAGCAGACTTGGTATTTTGACTAAGAAAGCTGCAAAGCCGGCAGTCCTCTTTGGAGGGAAATACAGGATAATTGATTTTTCCCTGAGTAATTGCATAAATTCAGGGATTGACACAGTGGGAGTGCTCACCCAATACCAGCCCTTAAAGCTCAATAGTCATATTGGAATAGGCAAGCCATGGGATATGGACAGGATGAACGGAGGAGTAACTATACTGTCCCCGTATATAAAGGAGTCCAGGGGTGAATGGTATAAGGGTACTGCAAATGCCATAAGCCAAAATATTGATTATATTGATAAGCTGGACCCAAAGTACGTAATTATACTATCCGGTGATCACATTTATAAAATGAATTATTCTCATATGCTGGATTTCCATAAGAAAAACAATGCGGAAGCTACAATTTCTGTAATTGAGGTGCCTTATGAGGACGCTTCCCGGTACGGTATAATGAACACCGATGAGAAGGGGAGAATTTACGAATTTGAGGAAAAGCCGGCAAACCCTAAAAGCACACTGGCTTCAATGGGTGTTTACATATTTACATGGGAGGTTCTGAAGAAATACCTTCTGAGGGATGAACACCGGAAAGAATCGGACCATGATTTTGGGAAGGATATTATACCTGCAATGCTTAATGACGGCAGAAGCATGTGGGCATACAAATTTGTTGGTTATTGGAGAGATGTTGGTACCATTCAGGCTTTTTGGGAGTCTAATATGGATTTGATAAAAAGAGTGCCTGAGTTTAATTTATATGATAAGGAGTGGAGAATTTACACTCCAAACCCTGTCAAGCCACCCCATTATGTGGGGCTCACCGGTACCGTCAAGACCTCTGTAATTGCCGAAGGGTGCATGATTTACGGTAAGGTCAGAAACTCTGTTTTATTCCCCGGTGTTACAGTAGAAGAAGGGGCAGTGGTGGAAAATTCAATAGTTATGTCAAATACCTTAATCGGGCAGGGTTCGAGGCTTGAACACTGCATAATAAGCGAAAATGTAAAAATAGGCAGTAATGTTGTAATCGGAGAAGGTGACAACATTCCCAATGAATTAAAGCCGCAAATTTACTGTTCAGGTATCACTGTCGTAGGGGAGAGGGCGGAAATTCCGGATAACACAACTATTGGCAGAAATGTGGCAATCGATATATATGCAGATGCAAATGATTTTTGCTCTTTACATATTGCTTCCGGCTCAAGTGTTTTAAAAGGCGGTGAGTGTGATGACTAATACAATGGGATTGATACTTACAGGCTGGAAAAAGCCTGACCTAAAAGAGCTGTCTTATATAAGGTCTGTTTCTGCCATGCCTGTAGGCGGCAAGTTCAGGGCTATCGATTTTATATTATCAAATATGGTCAATTCAGGGATAACAAATGTTGGTGTATTAACGCAATACAGCTTCCGTTCACTTATGGACCATCTTGGTTCGGGTAAGGAGTGGGATTTGGACAGAAAAAAAGATGGCCTGTTTATTTTCCCCCCGTCCATGTCGGCAGACGATGAGGGATGGTACAGAGGCAGTGCGGATGCAATGTATAACAACCTTTCATTTATTAAGCGCAGCAACGAAGAGTATGTTGTTATTTCTCAGGGGAATGGCATATTTAAAATGCAGTTTGATGAAATGCTGGAATATCATAAAAGGGTAGATGCCGATATAACGTTGGCTTACAGGGATATGTTTGATTTTAGCGCCAGCGATTTATCCCGGCTTGGAATAATAAAGCTTGACGAAAACAGCAGGGTGACAGACCTTCAGGAAAAGCCCCCTCACCCTCAGTCAAGCCTGGGTTCTATTGGTATATACATAATAAAAAGGTCATTGCTGATAAATCTATTGGAGGAATGCATTGCCCATGGGGAGTATGACCTTGTAAAGGATATATTGATTAAAAAGCTTGATTCGCTGCGTGTATACGGATATGAATTCAAAGGCTACTGGCGCAATATCAGCTCCGTTAAGAATTATTACCAGTGCAGCATGGATATGCTTAAGCCCGAGATAAGGAAGGAGCTTTTTATCGACAACGGCAAGGTGTATACCAAGGTTAAGGACGAAGCGCCTGCTAAATACAATGAAGAGGCTGAGGTCAAAAATTCCATAGTCGCAGACGGCTGCTTTATTGAAGGTATAGTTGACAACAGCATACTCTTTAGAGGCGTAAAAGTCTCAAAGGGAGCTGTAATAAAAAACAGTATTGTTATGCAAGGGTCAGTCGTAGAGCAGGATGCCTCAATAAATTATGCAATTCTCGATAAAAATGTTATACTTACAAAAGCCAAAAATCTCAAGGGTGACTTGGACTGGCCAATAATTATAGGAAAGAATTCAGTGGTGTAAATGACAAAAAAGATACGTGCAGATATAATTTTACTTTTGATAACAATTGTCTGGGGGGCTTCCTTCCCCCTGATGAAAATGGTTTTGGAATTCATCCCGGCATTTGCTTATCTTACACTCAGGTTTTTCATAGCGGCAGCAGTTCTTACTTTACTATTTCATAAAAGTCTCAGGAAGATGACTAAAAGGACGCTGATTTATGGCAGTATAATCGGACTTTTGATGTTGGGGGGAATGTCCTTTCAGGTAATGGGGCTTTACACAACATCAGCCTCAAATTCAGGCTTTATTACGGGACTAAATGTTGTTATGGTTCCTATTATTTCATCGGTACTATTAAAAAAGAAGCCAGATAGGGCTTCCTTTATCGGGGTAACTGTGGCTTTTGCCGGTCTGTTCTTTTTGTCGGGTGGTTTAAGGTCCGATTTCAATATAGGCGACTTTTTAACGTTTTTATGTGCTATTTGCTGGGCATTTCAGATTATTGCCATAGATAAATTCACACAGACAGAGGATGCGAAGCTTTTAGCCATTATCCAATTGCTTTTCATAGGGGTGGCAAGCACCTTCCTTTGGTTGATAGCAGATGCAGGAAAGCCTGTTGAAATAAACTGGATAGTTATAGGGATATTGCTTTTCACAGGCATAATTGGCTCTGCCCTAGCCTTTGGCGGACAAACCATAGCGCAAAAGGATACAACTCCTACTCATACGGCTTTGATACTTACTGCTGAACCTGTCTTTGCTGCAATATTCGCCATGATAATACCAAATGCCCAGGGTATGACCGAAAAGCCTACTCTGACAACAATAATAGGTGGAGCAATGATACTTGCGGGAATGCTTATATCGGAGCTGAAGCTTGTCAGCGGGCGGCACACCGGGCATAGTACCGCAGTAGATTGATCTCGTCGTTAAACAGCCCTGTTTTGTGGTACAATTGTATTGATATTGTACAGGCTGAATGGGACGGAGGATGGTATGGGGTTAAAAATTGTGTACGGCCGGGCTGGAAGCGGAAAGACTACTTATTGTCTGAATGAAATTCTAAATACGCTTGGAAACGAAGACAATCATCCTTTGATATTGATTGTGCCGGAGCAGTTTTCACTTCAGGCGGAGAAAAATCTTGCCAAAACAACATCTTCTAAAAATGTCGTGAGAGCAGAGGTTTTAAGCTTCAGACGACTTGCCTTCAGAGTATTCGCTGAAGTCGGGGGAATTTCCCGAAAGCACCTTAATTCTGCAGGAAGGAGCATGCTGCTTTTTAAAATAATGAATACCATAGGCAGTGACCTGAAGGTGTTTAAGGGTGCAGCTGCCAGAAAAGGCTTTACACAAATTTTATCGGATTCCATTACAGAGTTTAAACGCTATGATATTGAACCGGCAAAGCTTCAGGAAGCTTCAGAAAAGCTTATTGAGGGTTCGCCGTTAAAGGATAAGTTGTCAGACCTTGCACTTATTTATACTGAGTTTGAGAATCTTTTGCATCAGAATTATATGGATGCTGATGATGATTTAGTTGAGCTTTGCAGAAAGCTTGACACCTCTGCCCAGTTTGACGGGGCTCATATATGGATAGATGAGTTTTCAGGCTTTACTCCTCAAGAATACAACGTTATCGCAAAGCTTCTTAAAAAAGCCCAGAGAGTGACTGTAAGCCTGTGTACCGATTGCCTATCGGATGATCCGGGAGACGGCGCGCCCATGGTCTTTACCCCTGTGAGAAACACGGCAGAAAAGCTTTTAAATATTGCCAAAAAAGAGGGGGTTGAGATTGAGAGGCCTGTTTTTCTCGAACAGGTACCGTATTCCGTCAAGTTTTCGTCGTCAGAGGAGCTAGGACATCTTGAACGAAACTATTACAAATATCCAAGTAAGAAATTTGAAAAGTATTCCGGGGATGTGATTTTATCTTCCTCGTCTAATCTGTATAAAGAGGTGGAGGATGCTGCCAAGGATATTATAAGGCTTTGCAGGGATAAGGGGTATCGGTTCAGAGACATTGCGGTCACCATGAGAAATCCCGAAAGCTATAGCAGTATCCTGAAAAGTGTTTTCGACCAATACGAAATTCCCTTCTTTTTCGATACAAAAAGAGACATAGAAGGACATCCTTTGATTGTTTTTATAATGTCGGCACTTGAAATTTTTTCGAGTAACTGGTCCTATGAGTCTGTTTTCAGATATGCAAAGACAGGCTTAACGGGAGTTGACAGAGAAGTGCTGGATATACTTGAAAACTATGTGCTTGCCAATGGTATAAGAGGCAGTGCCTGGACCCGTCAGGACGACTGGGATTATCCCGTGGATATCTCACAAAGGGAAGAGAAGCCATCCGACAGCCAGCTTGAACGCCTTGAAATGATAAATACGGCAAGAAGACAGCTTTCAGAGCCCCTGGAGAAATTCAGGGGGAAGACAAAGGGTGGAGCAAAGGCTATAGTGTTTTGCACTGCTTTATTTGAGCTTTTGTGCGATACAGGTGCGGACAAGAAGGTTTTGGAGCTGTCAACCAGGTTTAATGACGAAGGTCAGCTTGAAAAAGCCGCTGAGTACAGCCGTGTGTGGAATATAGTCATGGACGTATTTTCACAGATAGTGGAGGTGTTAGGCGAAGAAAGAATGGGGACTGAGCGTTTCTCAGAAATACTTGCAGCCGGTTTTTCAGACTACAGAATAAACCTTATCCCGCCTTCCCTTGACCAGGTGCTGGTGTCAAGTGTAGAAAGGGCCAGGAGCCATGATATTAAGGCTTTATACATACTTGGGATAAATGAGGGTGTTTTCCCCGGCGGAAAAGCGGACGAGGGGATTTTGTCCGACATGGATAGGGAGAGCCTGGGGCAGCTAGGAGTTGAGCTTTCTGGGAATACGAAGAGCAGGAGTCTTGAGGAGAGGTTTATGGTGTATATGGCTCTTGCTACTCCTTCAAAATACCTGTGGTTAAGCTATCCTGCAGCAGACAGGGAGCAAAGGGCTCTAAGACCATCACGCTTAATTTTAGATATAAAAAGAATCCTGCCCCGGGTAGAAGAAAGAAGCTCTCTTATTACAGACAGTGAAGATTACATTCCGCATCCGACGGCACCGGAGCCTTTCTTTGACGAGCTTGTGAGCAAGCTCAGGCAGCGGTATGACGGCGAAGCAATTCACGATGGCTGGATAAATGTATATAAGTGGTTTTCAAAGCAGGATGGATGGAAGGAAAAGTGCGAGAGGATTATAAGGGGGCTTGCATATACAAACCAGCCGGGGATTCTCACAAGAGGGAAAGCAGAGATGCTGTATGGAAAACCTCTGTTTTCAAGTGTTTCACGCATGGAATCCTATGCTTCATGTCCCTTTTCATATTTTATAAGATATGGATTGAGAGCTAAAGAGAGAAGGCTGTTTACCTTTGAGGCGGTGGACGCCGGATCGTTTATGCATAATGTTATTGATGAGTTTTCAAGGATATTGGCTAAGGAAAATGTCAGTTGGAGAAGGCTTGATAAAAGATGGTGCGAGGAAACGGTTTCCCGCATTGTGGATGATGTTCTTGCTTCGAAATCGTCAGTAGTCCTTGGAAGCAGCAAAAGGTATAAATACCTGGCTAATAGGCTTAAGAAGATCATAAACAGGGCAATTGTTCTGATTGGGCGCCAAATAGAAATGGGAAGCTTTGAGCCTACAGGGTACGAGGTTGAATTCAGTGATACGGGCAGGTATCCTCCCATTACAATTGAGCTTCCCGGTGGTGAGACTGTTAAGCTTACAGGCAGAATTGACAGGATTGACACATTGTCATCCGATGGACATACATATGTCAGGATAATCGATTACAAGTCAGGGAATAGAGCCTTAAAGCTTACGGATATGTATTATGGACTACAGCTTCAGCTAGTGACTTATCTTGATGCGGTGCTGGGAGCTGAAGGCATCAGGGGTGATGTTATCAGTGAGACTGATTTAAAGCTTCCTGCAGGAATTTTGTATTTTAAGCTTGATGACCCTTTGATTAAAGCTGACAGGCAGATCTCCAATGAGCAGATAGAGAAGGCAATTATGAAGGAGCTTAGAATGAAGGGTCTGGTTTTGGCTGATGTGAAGCTGGTAAAGGAAATGGACAAAGAAATAGACGGAGAATCTCTTATCATTCCGGCCAGAGTGAATAAGGACGGATCTCTTGGCAGATCCTCAGCAGCCTCAAAAAAGCAGTTTGATATTTTAAGAGGGTATGTCAAGAAAACCCTTTCTGCTATCGGAACACAGATATTGCGAGGAAACATAAAAATAAGCCCGTACAAAAAGAAAACTATGACAGCCTGCACCTATTGCAGCTTTAAGCCGGTATGCCAGTTTGATACGGCACTTAGGGAAAACAGCTTCAGATTAATTCAAGGTATTGATGAGGATGAGCTTTGGAGGCTTATGGAAGGCCAAACCTCAGGGGGTGGACAAGATGGCGAATAATTGGACAAATGAGCAGCTTGAAGCAATAAATCAAAGGGACTGTAACCTTCTTGTCGCCGCAGCAGCAGGCGCAGGAAAGACTGCAGTGTTGGTCGAGAGAATAATAAAAAAAATAACCGATACCCATAAGCCTGTCGACATTGACAAGCTGCTTGTAGTGACCTTTACAAATGCGGCAGCCACCGAAATGCGCGAAAGAATTGGAAACGCGCTGGCAGACAGGCTTGAGAAAAATCCGTCCGATGTAAATTTGCAAAATCAGATGGCCCTTTTGGACAGAGCAAATATTATGACTCTCCATTCATTTTGCCTTGAGGTGGTCAGAAGTCATTTCCAGAGCCTTGATCTGGACCCTTCCTTCAGGATAGCCGATGAAACAGAAAGTATGCTGATGAAGCTTGATGCATTGGAGGAGCTTTTTGAAGAAAAATATGAGGATGAAGATACGGAAAGTGAATTCTTTAAGCTGGTGGAAAGCTATGGAGGCGGCAGGGGGGACAACTCCCTAAGAGATATAGTGCTGTCGCTGCACCGCTATGCACAAAGCCACCCGTGGCCCGAGCAGTGGCTGGCCGCCCAGGCAGAAGCCTTTAGGCCTGATGCTTCTGCCTCCCTGAGCAGCACACCCTGGGCCTGGGTGCTGCTCAAGGGCGCAGCAGCCGAGCTTATGGGCCTTACGGCCATGCTGGAAAGGGCTGCTGCGGCGGCCTGTGAAGCCCAGGGTCTTGAGCCTTACTGTGGTGTCCTTGAAGAGGACATTGAGCAGCTAAAGGAGCTGACACGGGTATGTCAGGCAGCCTATACAGCCCATACTACCCATACAACCGATACAGCTTATACACTTGATTCTGGCATGGTCTTGCCAATAAACGCAGCCGCATCCTTACAGGCCGCTGCTTTGGCCTCCCAGACTGCAGACTCCTTCTCAAAGACTGCTGCCTCTGACCAAGCCACTGCCGCACCACAGACTGCTGCCTCTGACTCAGCCACTGCTGCACCACAGAGTGCTTTACCTATCTCACAGGATAGTGCTTCTGTCTGGGATGAAGTCCATCGGGCATTTTCATCCTATAGTCCGTCAAGGCTGCCCAGATGCAAGAAGGATGCTGATAAGGATGTGCAGGATAAGGTAAAGGCAGTGAGAAACCTTGTCAAGGAGAAGGTCAGAAAGCTTTCTGAAAGCGGATTTGGAGCCAGTGAGGCTCAGATTAAAGAGGATTTTGCCATTATATATCCCCTTTTTAAGTATTTAGCACACATGATTTGCCGTTTTAACGAAATATACTCGGAAAAGAAAAAGACGAAGGGGCTTCTTGATTTCAACGATTTGGAGCATTATTGCCTGAAGGTGTTGATTGAGAATGGTAAACCTACCCAGGCTGCAGGACTGCTAAGCCAGAAATTTGAAGAAATACTGGTGGAC
This sequence comes from uncultured Oscillospiraceae bacterium, assembly GCA_964587755.1. Classification (GTDB taxonomy): domain Bacteria; phylum Bacillota; class Clostridia; order Acetivibrionales; family DTU013; genus CAZPMC01. Next base: position 63,230 of record CAZPMC010000003.1, on the reverse strand, counting down.
GAGTACCAAGACAGCAACATGATACAGGAGCTGATACTCACAACTGTGTCAGGAAACCATGAAGGAATTTACAATATATTTATGGTCGGGGATGTGAAGCAGAGTATATACAGGTTCAGACAGGCAAAGCCGGAGCTGTTTTTATCAAAATATGAATCCTATCCTAAGGAAGCCGGCTATGATTCAAGGGTGATTAAGCTATATAAGAACTTTAGGAGCAGACATGACGTTATAAACGGTGTCAATTTTATATTTAAGCAAATAATGTCCGAAAGTGTCGGGGAGCTTGATTATAATGACGAGGAGGCGCTGAATCCGGGAGCGGTCTTTGAACCACCTGAAAATAAGAAATACACTGTGGGGGGACCAATTGAGCTGCATATAGTAGATGTGACTTCAGGCCATTCAGAGATATTACCCGGGAAGGACAAAAGCGAAGAAGACGGAACAGGAGGCAGTGGGGGAAAAGAAGGCGACGAAGAGCAGGAGCCCATTGACAACATTCAGGCTGAGGCAAGAATAATCGGTGAGCGAATCAGAAGGCTTGTGTCAGAACAAAACGGTCAGGCAGTTTACGACAAGAACCTTGATAATGGCCATGGCGAGGAGCGCGGCGGCTACAGGAAAGCTGAGTACAAAGACATTGTAATACTTATGAGGGCAACCAGCGGATGGGCTGATATATTTGCAGATGAGCTTTCAGCAATGGGTATTCCTGCCTATGCAGACACGGGGCTGGGATATTTTGATGCTGTTGAGGTGGAAACCATGCTTTGCCTCTTACAGATAATAGACAATCCTCTTCAGGATATACCTATGCTTGGCGTGCTGCGTTCTCCCATTGGGGGCTTTAGCGCAGAGGAGCTGGTAGAAATAAGGCTTGCCGACAAAACAGTGTCCATATATGAGGCTATGAAGCTTTATGCTCAGAAGTCTCAAAAAGCTGAGGATTTCCTTAAAAAACTCAACAGATGGAGGGACTTATCTCAATATACACCTACAGACGAGCTTGTGTGGATGCTTCTTACACAGACAGGGTACTTAACCTACGTGGGCATACTTCCCGGTGGTCCTGAGCGGCAGGCTAATCTGAGAATGCTTTTTGAAAGGGCAAGGCAATACGAGCAGACCAGCTATAAGGGACTATTTAACTTTATAAACTTCATAGACAGACTCCGAAGTGGCGGCGGTGATATGGGAAGCGCCAAAATAATAGGTGAAAACGAGAATGTAGTCAGAATAATGAGTATTCACAAAAGCAAGGGGCTTGAATTTCCTATAGTATTTGTTGCCGGATGCGGTAAGAAATTTAATTTGCGGGACTTAAATGAAAGAATACTCCTTCATCAGGAGCTGGGGTTCGGGCCGGATGTTGTCAATCTTGAAAAAAGAACTATATCGGCTTCCATGCCCAAATTCGCCATTAGGCAGAAGCTTCACCTGGAAGCCCTTTCAGAGGAGATGAGGATTCTATACGTTGCTTTTACAAGGGCAAAGGAGAAGCTCATTTTGACAGGCTGTGTAAGAGATATCGAAAAAGCATGCTCAAAATGGTGCTCTGTAGCTCAAACTATGGATGAAAAGCTTCCAAGCTATGACATTCAGCAGGCTCAAAATTACCTTGATTGGATAGGGCCTGCAGTTGCAAGGCATAAGTCAGGTGAACTCTTAAGACATGAGGCTGCTGTTGCCTCCATTGAAGGCATCAATATCTTTGAAACGGAGCAATCCTGTTGGGAGATTAAGTTTTGGGGATTGGGTGCTGCCACAGGGAATAAAGAGTCCGTGGCTGCATTTGAGGGTTTAAAGAATTGGCTTGAGGGTGAGCTTAAGACTGAAGAGTTAAGCAGTGATGCTATTGATGGTGAGCTTATTAAAAGACTGGAGTGGGAATACCCTTATAAAGCATTGACTTGCGTACCTGCGAAGATTTCTGTTACAGAGCTTAAGAGACGTTTTGCTCAGGATGAACAGCCGGATTCATCAGCACTGTTTACATACCCTGTTGTGGGCAAGCCCCTTTTTATGGAGCCTGATTCGGGGCTTGATGCAGCCAGAAAGGGTACAATTATGCATTTTGTTATGCAGCAGGTGGAGCTAAATAAGATTTCAACTGCCCAATCCCGGGAGGACAATGAAGGTGCTTCAGGTATACTTTACAATGAGCTTCAAGCACAACTTTCAAATATGGTTAAAAAAGAGCAGCTTACCCAGCCTGAGGCTGATGTTGTTAATTTAAAAGGAATAGAAGCCTTTTTCAAAACACAGCTGGGCAGGCGTATGCTTAGGGCGGAATCTGTACACAGGGAGACAACCTTCAATATAGAAATAAAGGCGACCGAGGTTTACAAGGAGCTTCCGGAAGATATTTATGGCTCTGAAATGCTTCTATTGCAAGGTGTAATTGACTGCTGGTTTGAGTCGGGCAATGGAATTGTGCTCATAGATTATAAGACTGACTTTGTTCCAAGGGGAGGGGCAGAAATCATCGCAAAGCGCTACATTACTCAGCTTGATTACTATACAAGAGCCCTTGAGAGGATTACTGGCAGAAACGTTTTAGAGAAATATATTTATCTGTTCTATAGCGGGGATCTGCTGAAATTTTAATTGATTTTCGGCAGAAAATAATTCCACTGGAGTTTTTCTGTTACCTATCCGATAATATAATTAGCAGCATAAGTGAAACGTTTAACTTCCGGGGGAATGAGGTATGCTTGAAATTAGTATGATGGAGCAAATAGCTGTATTAGCAATAATATGCCTTTCTTTTTACATATTCGCCTTCGAAAGAAAAATTAAAGAAGCAGTACCGCCATGGGAGTACGCTTCATACTGTTTTTTGATTCCTGTTGTACTGTTAACCTTTTCTTTCATTTTGAATGGGAAGCGTGTTTCGGTTTTTTTCCTTGAGGTGACTGATACACTTTTAGTCTTAGCTTTAACGGCAATTATTGCAATTAAGGCGCAAAGCAAGTGGTATAAGCGAATTAAAGCCATAGCGTTCATTCTTTTGGGAGCGGCTTTGGCTGCCGGATTTTTTGAGCCTGCAGCCAGATATTTTAATGCTGTGATAAAAATATCACCCTATGTACTTTTATCTGCCTGTGTTATTTTATTAATCGGTGCAAAGCGGCTTTATGACGGGGAAAATACTTTTATTACTGCTGTGCTCTTTTTGGCGGCAGAAGCCGCATTCAGAATATACAAGGGTTATGACATGTTATCTATGGCACTGGGCTTGTGCGCATATAGCGCTTTTACAGCTTTCTTTACGAGAAAAAGTATTGAACCAATGAAAGACAGGCTTAGCAATGCTGAAAAAAAGCTTTCGGAGCTTGACCACTCATTAGAGCCGGAAATAAGGAAGAGGACTATTGAAATCGAGAGGATTAATGAAAGTATTGTTGAGGCATCTAAGATTGACAAACTGTCCAGGGCACTTAATAGAGCAGCTATAATAGAGGAGATCGAAAGGCTGATTCGCGTAAAGGTGCCCGAATTTTCCATACTCATGTTTGATATTGACGATTTTAAAAATATAAACGATAATCAAGGACATATAGTAGGTGATAAATATATTCATAGAATTTCGCTTGAAACAAGAAGCAGCCTTAGGAAGATAGACAAGCTGGGAAGATACGGGGGAGATGAATTTATCGCAGTTCTTCCAGGGCTGTCGTTGAAACAGGCTATAGATGTAGCACAACGCCTTAGAAAAAGGATAGAGGAGATTGAGTATATTAATACAACTATTTCTATTGGGATTGCAGCATTCCCTCAGGACGGTCAGACTCTTGATGAGCTGATTGCTATTGCGGATAAAGGGTTATATACATCAAAGAAAAAAGGTAAAAATCGTGTGTCTCACTGGCCACGGGATAGGGAACAAAATTGATGAATTTTATGTCTGTTACTATTAAAAAATAAAATATACTAACAAACGGAGAATCAAATGAACACAAGAAGAATTTTTGCAGTAAAAGCAGTAATAGTCATACTTGCTATAGCAATGCTGATTCAAGGATGCGGGAATTTATCGGGAAGGCGGCAAGACAATTCCCAGCCTGAACAAACATCTCAGACGACCGAAGGGAATGAAACTGTTCCACAAGATGAGAAAGCCAAAACGGCTGATGAGGATGAAGCTTCTGAGCCTGACGGTGAAGGGGCTAAGGACATCCCACAGGATACAAAAGAACCCATTGATTTAGAAGCGATAAAGCCAAATGAAACAGGCCGGATAATGATTGTTATGTTCCATAACTTCGTTGAAGAATACACAAAAGGCGATAAAGAGTATACTACTACCTTTGAAGCCTTTGAAAAGCTTTTGCAGGATCTTTATGATTCAGACTACAGATTAATCAATCTCAATGATTATCTGGAAGGCAATATAGATGTGCCAGCAGGCTGTATACCCATGGTGTTTACATTTGATGACGGGACAGCCGGGCAGTTTAACTTAATTGAGAAGGATGGCAAGCTTGTGGCAAACCCCCGCTCAGCAGTGGGCATCATGGAAAAGTTTAATGAGTCACATCCTGATTTTGGATTAAAGGGCACCTTTTATGTCAATCTTGGCAACCAGACCTTCGGAAGCGAGGGAACCCTGGCGCAAAGACTGGAATACCTTACAAGCAAAGGGTTTGAACTGGGCAACCACACCTATACCCATATTAATTTGAAAAACACAAAATCAGCTGATAAAATACAAGAAGAAATAGGCGGCAATCAGAAGAAAATGTATGAACTGATTCCGGGGTATACGTTAAAAACCTTTTCACTCCCCTATGGCAATCCGTCCGGTGATTTGAAGCAGTATGTTATAAAGGGAGAATATGAAGGGGTAGAATACGAAAACCATGCAATAATGAAGGTAGGTGCAGAGCCTGCACCATCACCCTTCAGCATTAAATTTGAACCGCTGGCGACTGCCAGGGTTAGATCCTCCGGAATCGAGCCGGTGGCTCAGGATTTGGAATGGTGGCTAAACAACATGTCTAGAGAACGCCAGTATATTAGTGATGGGAACCCGGACACGGTGACTGTGCCAAAATCCCATGAAGAATTTGTTAATAAGGAACTAATCGGTGGAAGAGAATTAGTAATATATTAAATAAATACTAGAAGAGATTGGTGATATGTATGCAGAAAAAAATGATGAAGGCACTTGTAAAAAAGCATAAAAAGCCGGGTCTATGGCTTGATGAGGTACCGGTTCCGGAAATAGGAATCAACGACGTTCTCATTAAGATTTTAAAAACCTCCATATGCGGAACAGATGTGCATATATACAGCTGGAATGAGTGGGCCCAAAAAACAATACCCACACCTATGGTTATAGGCCATGAGTTTGTTGGGACAGTTGCGGCTATAGGCAGCAATGTTGCAGATGTTAAAATAGGGGACCTGGTATCAGGTGAGGGTCATCTGGTATGCGGACGCTGTAGAAACTGTCTTGCGGGCAGACGTCATTTGTGCAATAAAACAAGCGGGGTAGGAGTGAACCGCCAAGGAGCATTTGCTGAGTACCTTTCAATACCGGTAACAAATGTCTGGCATTGTGACCCTTCAATTGACACAGATTTGTACAGCCTTTTTGATCCCTTTGGAAATGCAGTACATACAGCACTGGCATTTGATGTACTGGGTGAAGATGTTCTGATAACAGGAGCCGGACCTATAGGAATAATGGCGGCTGCTGTTGCAAAACACGCCGGTGCCAGGTATGTGGTAGTAACTGATGTAAATCCGTACCGCCTGGAGTTGGCAAAAAAGATGGGGGCTACAGTTACAATTGATATAAGCAGGGAATCCATTGAGGATGTTGTACGAGACCTTGGGATGAAGGAAGGCTTTGACGTAGGTCTTGAAATGTCGGGAAGTGAAAATGCCTTTAATAATATTGTGGACAATATGTGCCATGGGGGCAAAATAGCACTCCTTGGACTTCAAAAGCCGGGCGCTGTTATAGACTGGGATAAGGTAGTGTTTAACGGGCTTACCATAAAGGGCATTTACGGGCGCGAAATGTATGAGACCTGGTATAAAATGACTGTCATGCTCCAGTCGGGACTTGATATATCTCAAATTATAACCCACCGGTTTGATTATACGGATTTTGAAAAGGGATTTGAAGTAATGATGTCAGGCAATTCAGGGAAGGTAGTGCTGAATTGGGATGTTGATAAATAAAGCTTATGGAGGGCAATAGCTTATGAGTAAGGATGCTTTAAATTTTTATGATTCTGAGCTTAATAAGATAAAAGAAAGCGGCTTGTGGAAAGAGGAGAGGATAATAGCCGGGCCTCAGGGAGCAAGGATAAATTTAAAAGACGGTCGGACTGTATTAAACATGTGCGCAAACAACTATCTGGGACTTTCAAACAACCCCGAGGTAATAGAAGCAGCAAAAGCAGGCATGGACCAGTGGGGCTATGGCTTATCTTCAGTCAGGTTTATATGCGGCACCCAAGGTGTTCACAAGCAGTTGGAGAATAAAATATCTGAGTTTTTAGGCACTGAGGACACTATTTTATATTCCTCCTGCTTTGATGCAAACGGAGGCGTTTTTGATGTATTGCTCTCAGAGGAGGATGCTGTTATCAGCGACCAATTAAATCATGCCAGCATAATAGACGGAATACGTCTTTGTAAAGCCGTACGCTATAGATATAAAAACAATGACATGGAGGAGCTGGAGGCTAAATTAAAACAAGCTCAGTCCCAAAGGTTTAGATTAATAGTAACAGACGGCGTGTTCTCAATGGATGGCTTTATTGCAAATCTTAAGGCTATATGCGACCTGGCGGATAAGTACAATGCCCTTGTTATGGTAGATGACAGCCATGCAGTAGGATTTATGGGAAAGATGGGCAGAGGTACCCATGAATATTGTGGCGTAGAGGACAGGATTGATATATTTACCGGGACACTGGGTAAGGCTTTAGGTGGCGCCAGCGGCGGATATGTCAGTGGCAGAAAACAGATAATTGACCTTTTAAGACAAAGATCACGTCCATACCTGTTTTCAAACACACTGGCACCTTCAATTGCCTCAGCATCCCTTAAGGCTCTTGATATTTTGATGGAATCCACGAGTCTTAGGGATACTCTCTTCGAAAACACGGAGTATTATAGAAAAAGGCTTACGGAAGCTGGATTTGATATCGCCGAAGGAATTCATCCAATTGTACCTATAATGCTTGGAGACGCCGTTTTAGCTCATAAAATGTCAGAGGCCTTGATGGAAAAGGGAATATACGCTACAGCTTTTTCCTATCCTGTTGTACCAATGAACAAGGCAAGAATACGTACCCAGGTGTCGGCTGAGCATACCAGGGAGGATCTGGATTATGTTGTTAAGACCTTTGCACAGGTCAGGAAAGAACTTGAGTAACAGTTCCAAAGCTATACCCCTGTTGCCTTAAACGGGTTATTATGGAGGGCAGTGCCTCGGGTGTCTGAGGTGCTGCCTGATGCATTAGTATGATGGCTCCGGGCACCGTATTGTTAACTACACGGTTGGCTATTTGAGCGGCGCCGGGGTTTTGCCAATCAAGTGAATCCACAGTCCACATAATTGTTAAATAACCAAGTGCCGCCACGGTATTTAAAACTGCTTGATTATATTCTCCAAAGGGCGGTCTGAACAAATAAGTATTTGCACCTGTAATATTTCTAATCAACGCTTCTGTTCTTATAACCTGATTACTTACCTCAGTCAACGGAATCTGAGTCATATGAGGGTGGGTCAGGCTGTGATTTCCTATTTCATGACCTGCGGCAACTATTGACCTTGCCTGGCTTGGATAGTTCAAAGGCCAGATGCCCGAGAGGAAAAATGTGGCTTTTATGTTGTTGTCCCTTAGTATTTGTAAAAGCCGGGGTGTCTGGTTGTCTCCATAGGTTGCATCAAAGGTTAATGAAACCATTCTTTTTGCGGGATTACCCCTGTATATGGCAGTAGCGTTAGCCGGTATGGTGATATTAATTACCTGCCCCGGCAAAAGCCTCATAGGGTCAATACCGGGATTTGAATTTAATATGGATTGAACGGTCGTCCCGAACCTTAATGCTATTCTATATATGGTGTCAGATGGTATGATGGTATATCTTATCAGACCCGGGACGACAGGCTGAAACGGGTTTGTTGCATCACTTGGCAAAACAATTTTAAGCCCGGGAAAAATCCTCGAGGGGTCTTCTATGTTGTTTAGCGAAATAATACTTTGGAGACTGACTCCAAATAAATACGATAAAGTATACAGCGTGTCACCGGGCTGTATGGTATAAATAAAGCCTCCCGGCGGCACACCGGGACCGTACTCTTCGTCAACGGGGATTAGTATAACGGCACCAGGATAGATAAGGTTTGGGTTGGTGATGTTATTAATCTCAATAATTGATTGCAATGAGCTGCCATACAGCCTTGCAAGCCCGGAAAGAGTGTCACCCGGCTGGATTGTATATATTAACTGGGGCATGATACGGCCTCCTTCAGACACATGATATATAGTACAGTATATTACAAAGTATGGGGGACGGTTCTTCACGTTTTAGGCTTCGAGCCGATAAAACCGGCGATATAGGACAGGCAATGTCTGCAATCCATATATCGGCTTAAAGTCTGGGCAGGCTGTAATATCCTTGTTCGCTCTCAAGCGGGCGCTTGTTATTCGGCATCCATGCTTTAAAAAACAAGCGGCTTTGCCATCCGTGGCAAAGCCTTATGTTCCTTGTGCCGCATTTCAGCTTCGACATTATTTCACAGCCTGTAGCCGCCCCTACGCATGATACCTGTCTTGCAGCCATGCCAGTCCTCAACGGCTTGATTTGTCACACTACTTAAAAGTAAATAGAAGAACCGTCCCCTTATTTGGTCCCCTTATTTGCTTCACTTTTTAGCTGAGGTATAATAGAGTATATATACATATTTCGTGAGGCTATGTGGGGGGTTGAGGCGATGCGCATTTTACATACATCTGACTGGCATCTTGGCAAAAGCCTTGAGCAGGTCAGCCGGATAAATGAGCAAAGGGATTTTGTTGACTGGCTTTGTAATAAGGTTGAGGAGCTTGAGGTTGAGCTTGTATTAATAGCCGGTGATATTTATGATACATACAATCCCCCAGCTGCTGCAGAGGAGCTTTTTTATGATGCCGTTGACAGGCTGAGCAGCAAAGGTAAAAGAGCAGTTATTGTGATTGCGGGAAATCATGATAACCCGGAACGTTTATGTGCAGCCAGCCCTCTTGCATATAAAAACGGGATTATTTTGCTTGGGTATCCTGCAAGTGATCCTTCCGAATATTTGCCAACAGCAGATTCGTCTGAATCTTCTTCTATCAGCCTTGTGGATTCAGGACCGGGGTGGCTTGAGCTTTCAATTGCCGGTTGCCCTCACAATGCTGTCATTATTACATTGCCCTACCCGTCTGAGGCTCGTCTGGAGGAATTATTGTCAAGGGAGGCAGATGAGAGCCTATTGCAAAAGGCATATTCCGAAAAAATCGGGGACGTATTTGAGACTCTCAGCCAAAGGTTCAGAGATGACACCGTGAATCTGGTTGTTGCCCATATTTTTTTAATGGGAGGCAGCACATCCGATTCCGAAAGAACTTTACAGGTAGGCGGCGCAATGACCGTCAGTCCTGAGGTTCTTCCTGAAAAGGCGAATTATGTGGCTTTAGGACATCTCCACAGACCCCAGCAAATAAAAAATGCTCCGTGTCCTGCATTTTATGCCGGCTCACCTCTAGCTTACAGCTTTTCAGAGGCGGAATACAGCAAGGCGGTTTATATAGTTGATGCCGTTCCGGGGCAAACAGCAACTGTTACACCTGTTTATATTGATTGTGGCAAACCTCTGAGAAAATGGGTTGCAAGTGAGGGGATAGGACAAGCCATTAAGTGGTGCGAGGAGGGAAGAGATCCCAATGCATTGATAGACCTTGAGATTCTTACAGACAGGGTGTTTACGGCAGAGGAGCAAAAGGCCTTGCGAAGCCTTCACAGAGGAATTATTAATATCCGCCCCAGGTTTAGAACTCAGGAGACTGAGCTTTCAAGCTTTGAAAGCAGAGAGGGCAGAAAGATTGACGAGCTGTTCAGGGATTTTTACAAATACCGTATGGGGGTAGAGATTCCCGAGGAGCT
>CAZPMC010000003.1:35565-53059 GCA_964587755.1 uncultured Oscillospiraceae bacterium | reverse complement strand
GTTATTAATGACGAGGGTAGCTCCAGTGACGATAAGGAAGGGGAGGTTTAAGGTACTATGAGACCAAAGCTCCTTGAGATAGAAGGGCTTCAGAGCTTTACACAGATGCAAAGGATAGATTTTGAGCTTTTGGGTGAAACGGGACTGTTTGGCATATTCGGACCGACAGGAAGCGGCAAATCCACAATTTTAGATGCCATCACCTTTGCTCTGTATGGAAAGGTTAAGCGGGCAGAATCCGGTACCCAGGGCATTATTAATTCAAATCTCAATATTGCCAGAGTGACGTTTACATTTGAGCTTACAGTGGATGGTTCAAGAAAGACCTATAGGGTGGAGAGAGCCTATCAAAGGAAAAATAATTCTCCCAATTCTTGTGAGCCGAAGGTCGTCCGCCTTATTGAAGTGACTGATACTGGTGAGATTCCTCTTTTAGACAAGGCAATGGAGGTAAGCTATTACATCAGGGATTTACTCGGCTTAAACCATGATGATTTTACAAGGGCTGTGGTGCTTCCACAAAACAGCTTTCAGGAGTTTCTGCTTTTAAACAACAAGGAAAGGCGGGGTATGCTGGAGAGGATATTTTATCTGGAGGAATACGGCAGAAAGCTCACGGATAAGGTTACTGTGAAAATAGCAGGACTAAAAAGCAGAATAGACGTATTATCAGGTGAATTAAAGGGATATCAGGATGCCACAGACGAAGCACTGGAAGAAGCAAAGAAGGCTATGGAGGAAGCATTTAAAGAGAAGGAAGAGGTTTCAGGGAAGCTTAAGAAACTTAAGAGCAAATACGATGAGGCAAAAGAGGTCTGGAGCCTTGTTGAGGAGCTGAAGGAATTTAATGAAAAGGAAGAAAAACATTTATCCATACACCAAATTATCGCCCAAAAAAGACAAAGACTTGAGAAGGCTCAGAAGGCAGAAGGGATATTGGATATAATTAAAAAAAACAAGGAGCTTGAAGAGAAGCTGGCACACACGGAAAAGGAGCTTCAGGGTGTTGTTGGGAAGCTGCCAGAAATTGAAGCAGCACTTTCAGATGAAAAAGTTAAAAATGATGCCCTTAAAGGTGAAATAGCAGTTGAGTCGCCAAAGCTTATGGAATTAAAAACCAGATTGGCAGATGCATTAATCATTAAAAGCGAGCTTGATGCCATGACAAATAAAATAAGGGGGCTTTTGGACGCAATTTCAGATTTAGCTGAAAAATCAAATACAAAAAAAGAGCTTCTGGATAAGGAAACCATAGAATTTCAAAAGCTTGGCATGAGCATCGAAGAGCTTGAGGCTAAGTGTGAGGCTTTAAAAATAAATCCAGAATACAGGCAGCAAATACAGCAAGGGGTGGTTCTTGAAAACCAGGTGAAAGCCTTGGAAACAGACGTGAATGAGCTTACGTCCAGGTTGATACCCCTTCGGAATGCTGTTTCAGGATTTCATCAAAAGCTTGATTCTGTGAGGTTAGATATTTCATCATCCCTAGAGGAGCAGGGGCGGATTTCGGCAGAAATGAGAAAGCTCGGTCAATCTGCACCGGAGGACAGAAATGAAGTCCTTAAGGGTTTGGAGGAGATTCACAATATAAGTGGAATCAATGAGGTATTGAAATTGAGGATAGCTGAGCTTAAAGAGCTTCAGGAGAAGCTTTCGGCACAGAAAAAAGGTATAGAGCAGGCAGAACAAAAGAAGGATGAACTAATTAAGATAAAGGATAATGCCATCAAAGAATACGACAAATGCATGAAAGAAAATGAGACAGCTCTTGAAAAGCTTGCACAAAGTAGTATATACGCTTTGTCTGAAAAGCTTAAGGACGGTGAGCCTTGCCCTGTCTGCGGCTCAAAGCATCATCCGGAGCCTGCTTTTAGTACCCATGCAAAAGATTCGGCTTTCCTTGACCAGCAGGCAGAGGCAGCCAAAAAGAAGCTGGAGGAGGCAACTGCTGCTTTAAAATCCGCTGAGGGAAATATCCTAATCATAAGTGAACAGTTGAAAAATAAACAACTACAGCATCAGCAAACCTTGGAGGATTATCGGCAGAAAGAAGCCCAATACAACTCAGAGGCAAAAAGGCTTCCAGAAAAATTAAGAGGCCTTATGCCTGAACAGCTCAAAAAAGAAATTGACGCCGCAAAAAAAGAATTTGACGAAAAGCTAAAGGCGATAGAGAGCTGGGAGGCTGAACAGGAAAAATATAAGAATGAGCTTAATAGCTTAAAAGAAATAATTGCAAAGCACCGGGTAATTGAGAACGGAATCGCTGCGGAGCTTAAGGTCACTCTTGAAAATGCAGCTCAGGTTGAAAAAGACCTTAAAGGCACCCAAAAAGCCCTTGAGGATGCAAAAAACCTAAATGCCGGTTTCTTGCGAAGATATGGAATAACCAGTGCCCAAAATGAATTGCAGCGACTTTCTGAGAAGGACAGACAGCTTGATTTGCTGCAAAGGAGGGTTAGGAATAACCAGGAGGAACAGGGGATTAAAAGAAGCCTTCTGGATAAACTAAAGGAGGAGCTGCAGCTATTAAATAGTGAAATAATAAAGCTTAGGGCAGAGGCTGACGGGCTTGAAAAGCAATGCGGCGAAAGGAAACACAAGCTCAGGGAGCTGGTGGGAGATGCTGACATTGGTGAGGAGGCAGCAAAAGCCGACGAAAAGCTAAAAACCTATGCAAGGCTTGAAAAGGAATTACAGCAAGAGCTTGAGATACTTGAAAAAACACATAATGAATTGAAAACAGCTAAATCTCTTTTGGAAAATCAACTAAGCATTTATTCGGACAACTTAAATGCTGAGAGAAAATTGCTGTCAGCCGCTCTTGAGGATAGAGGCTTTGAAAGTCCTCTTGATGTGGAGAAGGCATCAATGCCCCGTGATGAACAAAACATGTTAAAAAAAGAGATAGAAGAGTATGACAGGATATTGGTCAATATTCAAGCACAAAAGAAATTAGTTAAAAGCAAGCTTAAGTCCAGAACTATTACAAAGGAGGAATGGGATAGTATAAACGGCGAATTTACAGAGCTGTCAGAACATAACCAAAGATGTGTTTCCCAAAGTGTGGTTGCCCAAAGAAGATTTGAGGAGCTTAATAAAAAGCATGAGCGATGGAAGGAGCTTGGTAAAAGCTTTAAGGAATTAAATCATAAAAAGGGCCTTTTTGAGCAAATACATAAACTACTCAAGGCTGATCTGAGGAAAGACAACAGCTTTATAGATTATATTGCCCAGGAGAGGCTTAAGTTTGTGGCTGCAAAGGCCTCGGAGCTTTTAGGTATTATGACCAGATACAGATATGCTTTAGAGCTGGATGCGGAGGCGGGCTTTATTGTCAGGGATGATGCCAATGGAGGAGCTTATCGTGTGGTCAAATCCCTGTCGGGCGGGGAGACGTTTTTAGCATCATTTTCCCTTGCTCTGGCTCTATCCGAACAAATGCAGCTAAAGGGACAGAGCCCGCTGGAGTTCTTTTTCCTGGATGAGGGATTTGGAACGCTGGACCCGGAGCTGCTAAACAACGTAATTGATGCTTTGGAAAGGTTGAGCAGCAAGGATAGGGTTGTTGGATTGATTAGCCATGTACCGGAATTAAAAAGCAGAATTAGCCGCAGACTGATAGTTGAACCGCCTACATTGCAAGGGGAAGGGAGCAAAGTGAAGATTGAGAAGGCTTAGCGCCGATAAACGGGGGCAAGGGCATAAGAACTGGGTAATCGACATGCATATTGTTTGCATTTATAACCATATTATTATATAATTGTTAGGGATATATTTATACTCACGTCATCATTTTTTTATCATTTCTAAAACAAAAGAGTAGAATATTATTTCAACGAAAGGAGTGATGCTAAATGGCGCATGCACAGGATGAAAAAGTTATTAACGGCACTGAGGCAAAGGTAAAGAAGCCTGCAAAAAAGGTACAGACAGACAACGATGTTAAGCGCAAAGCAGTGAAGCTTGTTATTGCTCATTTGAAAAAGAAGCTGCCGGAAAACGATTTTATCGGTAAGGAACATATATTAAACTGGATTAGTGAGATTGAGGAACTGCTTGCGAAGGAAGAATTCAATATGGTTGAATATATTGAAATGAGACGTGAATTAAACGATGTCATTGAACGCACAGTTGACGGGGAACTGAGATTCAAATTACGGGACTCATGGTATAGTCTGGGTAAGGCCCTCGATAAGAAGGTCAAAAGACATTAGACTATTGTATGAGCCCGGTGATACCGGGCTTTTTTAGTTTATACTATGTTTTGCGGGGATGTAATCATACGGAAAGTATTGTTGCATCCCCTTATGTTTGTAATTGGGGAGGTGGACCAGCGGTGTTATATGTCCATAAATGGCACCGCCGGTCACAGCTTACTCGAAGTAAAGCAAAAAAGAATTTCCCCTCTTGCTTTATCCCTCTTGCTTCACTAACTGGCGGCCGGCTTCGATGGAGACCATTACGCTTTCGGCAGCAGGTCCTCCTGGGAGACTGCGGCCTAAGACGCATTTTTCAAGGCTGATTTCCGAATAAATATCGGTTCCGATTTCAGGTGAAAAGCTTTTAAGCTCCTCTAATGATAGCTCTTCCAAAGCTTTAGCGTTATTGATGCAATAAAGTACCATCCTGCCGATAATTTCATGGGCGGTTCTGAAAGGAATGCCTTTTTTCACAAGATAGTCTGCAAGATCCGTTGCGTTTGTAAAGCCACCTTGAGCAGCTTTATACATAGTGTCCTTGTTTATATGCATTGTGGAGAGCATCTTTGTAAACACAGGCAAACACATTTTTATAGTGTCTACCGAGTCGAATATCGCTTCCTTATCCTCCTGCATATCTTTGTTGTATGCAAGGGGAAGGGACTTCATAATAGTCAAAAGTGTCATTAAATTGCCGTAAGCCCTTCCTGTTTTGCCTCTGACCAGCTCTGCCACATCGGGGTTCTTTTTTTGAGGCATTATGCTGCTTCCGGTGCTGAAGGCATCGTCCATTTCGACAAAGGAAAACTCAGAGGATGACCACAAAATCAGCTCTTCGCTGAAACGGCTCAAATGCATCATTATCATTGAGATGCATGAAGCTAGCTCTATTGCGAAATCTCTGTCACTTACCCCATCAAGGCTGTTTTGTGTAATGGAGGAGAAGCCAAGCCTGTCACAGACATATTGCCTGTCCAAAGGATAGGTAGTGCCTGCCAGGGCACCGGAACCTAAGGGCATCACGTCCATACGCTTGTTGCAATCGTTGAGCCTGCCGATGTCCCGGCTAAACATCTGAAAATAAGCCATCATATGGTGGGCAAGGGTCACAGGCTGCGCCCTTTGAAGGTGAGTGTAACCGGGCATGATGGTATGAAGGTTTTCCTCTGAAATCGTAAGGAGTACATTCATCAGGTCCAATAACATATTTTTTATTGCCTGTGTCTGTGACTTAAGGTACATCCGGATATCCAAAGCTACCTGGTCATTGCGGCTTCTTCCCGTATGAAGCTTTTTGCCAGTATCACCAATTCGTTCAATCAATATCTTTTCAATATTCATATGAATATCTTCTGCATCAACCTGGAATTCAATAAGACCCTTCTCAATGTCCGACAGAATTTCTTCAAGTGTTGAACAGATGAGCTTTGTCTCATCGGCAGGAATAATACCGCACTTCCCAAGCATCTCGGCATGAGCTATGCTGCCTAGAATATCGTGCTTATATAATCTTGCATCAAAGCTGATGGATGAATTAAAATCGTCAACTGATTTGTCTGTTCCTGAGACAAACCGTCCTCCCCACAATTTCATTTTGAATACCCCGCAATCTGTTACTTCTTATTTTTATGCTGCTCCATCATAAGTGACCTGGCGGTAATGGGCAAACCAAATAGATTTATAAAGCCTTCGGAATCCTTTTGATTGTAAATGGCATCTTCTCCAAAGGTGGATAGCTCTTCATTATAAAGAGAGTAAGGTGATTTTGCACCTGCAGGCATGCAATTGCCCTTATAAAGCTTCATGCGGACCGTTCCTGTTACAGTTTGAGATGTACTGTCAATAAAGGCTGACAGAGCTTCTCTTAAAGGTGTGTACCATTGTCCGTTATAAACAAGCTCTGCAAATCTCTGAGAGACCAGATCCTTGTAATGCAGAGTGTCCCTGTCGAGGCAAAGCAGCTCAAGCTCCCTGTGGGCTGCATACAGAATAGTTCCACCGGGTGTTTCGTATACCCCTCTTGATTTCATGCCTACAAGCCTGTTTTCAACCATGTCGGCTATACCGATGCCGTTTGCACCGCCAAGTTTATTTAATACATCAATCAATTCAACCGGAGAGTATTCAACTGAGTCAACCTTTTTTGGAATACCCTGCTCGAAGTATATCTCAACATATGTGGGCTTATCGGGAGCCTTCTCGGGCGGCACCATGAGCTTTAGGATTTTATCGTACTGAGGTTCATTCCATGGATCTTCAAGGTCCAGACCTTCATGGCTCAAATGCCAGAGGTTCCTGTCCATACTGTAATTGTTTTCTTTTGAAACAGGAATGGGAATATTTCTTGCCAGGGCATAGTCTATTTCATCCTCCCTGGATTTAAGGTCCCATATTCTCCACGGAGCGATTATCTTAAGATGGGGGGCAAGAGCTTTGACAGTCAGTTCAAACCTGACCTGGTCATTGCCCTTTCCTGTGCAGCCATGGCAAATAGCTGCAGCGCCTTCCCTAAGCGCTATCTCTACCAGCCTCTTTGCAATAATGGGTCTTGCAAAGGAGGTTCCCAGAAGATATTTACCCTCATAGACGGCATTTGCCTTTAAGGTGGGGAAAATGTAATCAGTTACAAATTCCTCTTTTAAGTCTTCTATATAAATTTTGCTTGCTCCTGTCTTGATAGCTTTTTCTCTAAGGGGCTCCAGCTCTTCACCTTGTCCCACATCACCTGCTACTGCAATAACTTCGTAATCGTAATTTTCTTTTAGCCAAGGGATGATAATTGAGGTGTCCAGACCTCCTGAATAGGCCAGTACGACTTTTTCCTTTTGATTCATGTAAATTCCTCCAAACTTATGCTAAAATGTATTCATATTGTACTTATTGTACTTACTATCTAAAGATTATACAACAAAGTGAATAAATATGCAATATACTTTATAAATATACAAAGGCGGAGACAAATGATTATAATGGGCATTGATCCCGGATTTGCTATTACCGGGTATGGTATAGTAAAATACGAGGGGAACAAATTTGATCCAATCGAATATGGCGCAGTGTTGACAAAGTCGACAACTCCTTTTGCAACAAGGCTTTTACAGCTTGAGGAGGGGCTTTGCGCTATAATTGAGAAGTACAGGCCTGATGAGATTTCAGTAGAAGAATTGTTTTTTAACAAAAACATAAAAACGGCGATTATGGCTGCTCACGCAAGAGGAATAGCAATGGCTACAGCAGCAAAGTCAGGAGCCCGGGTCTATGAATATACACCTCTTCAGGTAAAGCAGGCTGTTGTAGGGTACGGAAGAGCGGATAAGGCTCAGGTGCAGCAAATGGTAAAGGCAATACTAAATCTTCCGGATATTCCGAGGCCTGACGATGTGGCGGATGCTTTGGCAATTGCCATATGCCACGGTCATTCCTGCAAGCTTGGAAGCCTTGGATTAATGAAAGAATAAAACGGAGGGCAAGAATGTACGCATACATAAAAGGTAAACTAGAGGCAAAAGAGAGTGAATCGGTAATAATAGAAGCAGGCGGAATAGGCTACAGGATTTCAACTTCCCTTTCAACTCTTGAAGCGCTAGGACAGTTAGGCCAAGAGGTAAAAATACATACTTATCTGTATGTCAGGGAGGATACCATGAGCCTCTATGGCTTTGCTACCAATGAGGAGTTGGGGATGTTCAAGCTCCTTCTGACTGTTTCGGGAGTAGGGCCAAAGGCCGCATTGTCACTGCTTTCGACAATATCGCCTTCAAAGTTCGGTCTTGCGGTTATTACAGATGACGTAAAAACCTTGACACGTGCCCAGGGAATAGGCAATAAAACGGCTCAGAGGATTATACTTGAGCTGAAGGATAAGATTAGCAAGGAACAGGTCGCTTTAAATAAGGACGGTGGATTTGTTAATGATGATAAGAGTACAGGCAGGTCAAGGCTGTCAGAGGCAGTAAGTGCCTTGATGGTGCTGGGCTATTCAGCTGCTGAGGCCAATAAAGCAATAGCGGCTGTATATTCTGATGATCTGGATTTGGAGACTATTATCAGAAATTCTCTTAAGGGATTAGGACGATAGGGGGATGAAGCATTGATGAGTGAGGAAAGACTTATCCAGACAGAGATTGTAAGCGAGGATATAGATGAGACAAGCCTAAGACCCCGGGGCTTAAGCGAATACATTGGTCAGACAAAGGTTAAAGAAAACCTGAACGTTTTCATTGAGGCAGCAAAGAGACGAAAGGAAGCGCTTGATCATGTATTGCTGTATGGGCCTCCCGGACTCGGGAAGACAACATTGGCAGGTATTATTGCAGCCGAGCTGGGAGTAAGCCTTCGGATAACCTCAGGACCCGCAATAGAAAAGCCGGGGGATTTGGCAGCTATATTAACTAACTTAGGCAGTTATGATGTTCTTTTTATCGATGAGATACACAGGCTAAATAGGAGTGTTGAAGAAATACTTTACCCTGCAATGGAGGACTTTGCACTAGATATTATAATAGGCAAGGGACCAAGTGCCAGATCCATCAGGCTGGACCTTCCTAAATTTACCCTTGTTGGAGCGACTACAAGAGCGGGACTTCTTACATCACCTCTAAGGGATAGATTTGGTGTTATCAACCGGCTTGAAATGTATAGCAACGAGGAATTGGCGCATATTGTCACGCGTTCTGCGGGAATACTGAAGATAGATATAGACGAAAAAGGAGCCTGGGAGATAGCAAGGCGGTCCAGAGGCACACCCAGGATAGCCAACAGGCTTTTGAAAAGGGTCCGAGATTTTGCCCAGGTCAAGGCTGACGGTGTAATAAATGAGGAGGTTTCAGCCATGGCTCTGAGCGCCCTTGAAATAGATAATATAGGGCTCGACAGTACGGACCGGAGCATGCTCTTAAGCATCATTGAAAAATTTGACGGCGGACCTGTAGGTCTGGATACACTTGCTGCCATTACAGGAGAAGAGCCGGAAACAATTGAGGATGTTTATGAACCCTATCTTCTTCAGCTTGGGTTTATTAACAAAACCCCAAGGGGCAGGATGGCTACGAAGCTTGCATATGAACACCTCAATATAAAAATGGGGGAAAACCGATACATACAAGAGGAGATCAAATTGGAATGAAGCTATTAATGCATATGTGCTGTGGGCCTTGCTCAACATATCCCCTATCTGTTATAAGGCAGGAAGGTATAGAACCGGTTGGTGTTTTTTTTAACCCCAATATTCATCCTATTGATGAGTTTAATAGGCGAAGGGAGAATGTTGAGAAGCTTGCCCAGATAAAAGGTTTACAGGTAAATTATTTTGACGATTTCAGCCAGCCTGATTGGGAGAGCTTTAAGGGAGAAGATGACTTAAGATGTGCCATGTGCTATAGCGTTAGGCTTGAGCAGGTTGCAAAGCTGGCAGCCTCAGAAGGGTATGATGCGTTTACTACTACACTTTTGGTCAGCCCCTATCAAAAGCATGAGCTGATAAATGAGCTTGGGGAAAAGTACGCTGCTCAATACGGTGTCAAGTTTTATTACAGAGATTTTCGTCCGGGATTCAGGCAGGGACAAAAAGAGGCAAAGGACATGGACCTTTACCGGCAAAAGTATTGTGGTTGCATAATTTCACTGAGACAAAGATAGCCTACTGAGACAAAGATAACCTCGCGATATGCTCTGTTATAAAGTCAGATATCAGGCGATGACCTTCTTCATTTGGATGTATGCCATCCTCACAGTACAGCTTTATGTAATCCCTTGTTTTTAAAAAAGCTCTTCGTATATCGATGAGAGGGACGTTTTTTATTGCTGCAAGCCTTAAAACAGCAAGGTTGTACATCTCATGCCATCTGTATATATGCTCTACATCACCGAGCCATTTTAAAATGTTGTCGGCATTGAGACCTTTGGAAATCCAGGAGAAGTAACGAGGGGCATTAAGCGGTGGCAGTGAGAGCAGTACAGGAGTACTGCCGCTTTTGGCTACAGAGTCTATAACTTCTGAATAAATCTCTTCAAAGCTGTCAATGGGCGTTTTCGGCAAATGCTCATCATAAGGCCTTTCAGACACGGCTGCCCAGTCAAAATCACAGTCATTGCCGCCGAATTCCAAGGCTGTATATTTATATTGAGAAAGCTTTGATAAGTGCTTTTCAATAATCTTCTTGCCTGTTTGGATAGTGCAGCCGAATTTGGCATAGTTATCGATTTTCAAGCCTTGACTTCTGCTTAACATATTAGTTATATTGTTTTTTAAAAAAGTGTACCTGCCTTTGATGTTATCAAATATAACACCTTTGGCTATTGAATCACCGAAAACGCAAATATCGTTAGACATTTATGCCACCCCTTTTTCGTAAAAAATCAAATCTAATAATCAAAATTATATTATGTGGTAATCATAATGTCAATATAGGAGTTTAAAAATTTAAAAAGATTTGCAGAATCAGATTATGCATAGTAAAATGTTATAAAAGATTTTATCCGGAGGTACAAAGATGGAAGGTCTCAAGCTGCTAAAGGAAAAGCTGTCACATGAAAGACCTGTTGGGTGGAATGAGTTTCCCGACATAGGCCTATATAAGGATCAGGTCGTGTCATATATGCAACGGCAGGTGATTAATTTTGATGAAAACCACCAAATAACCTCAGCAATGATAAATAACTATATAAAGGACAACTTATTGCCGCGTACTGATGGTAAGAAATATTCAAAAGAACATCTGGCTGGCTTAACTGAGATTTGCATCCTTAAGCAGGTTCTTTCGGTCAAGGACACCGGGCTTCTTATGAAGCAAGAGCTTCTTAGCTCTTCTCCTAAAGAATTCTACACAAAATTTAAAGAGATACTTGAAAGTGAGCTTACAAAAACAGCCGAAACCATAAATACCGATTGGGAAATGGAATCCTTGTCGGATATGGCTTTAAGGCTTGCTGTTTCCAGCTATTGCAATAAGCTGGCAAGCGAAAGGCTTCTTGAGATTATAAGAGCCAGTGAAGAGAAGAAGCTTGAGAAGAAAAATGAAAAGAAGCCTGATAAGAATAATGAGAAGAAACCGGAGAAGAAGCCGGAGAAATAAGCAGGGTAGCCATGGACTGCAGGGCTTGAAAATAGGCTTTGTTCCGGGCAATATATCGGGAAATACTAAATAGCCTTCACTTTGTCCATAATTACCATAATAACGTAGATTTGTGATTATGGAGGACAATATGAAGAGATTAATAGCTATTTTATTGGTAATACAGCTTTTGCTAATGGCAGGCTGTTCACTGCCCTTCTTTGGAAAGGCATCTAAGGAACCCTTGGCAGATGTGGATGGGCTGGACTTAATCAGAACAACAGAGGCTGAATCGTCACATGAGCCCGGAGACAGTGAGGCTATAGAGGATTTAGCCAATGAGGAAACCAGCGGGGAAGGTGACGGGGAAGGTGATGTAAACGTACCTATGGCGCCCCTGGAGGAGGATATTTTGCCGGAACAGACACCTGACCCGAAACAAGCTACCGGGGTTTTGTCATCTTCAATTACAACAGAGCCGGATGAAGAATTTACCAAAACGAGACTTCCTGTTACAATATATTATCAGGATCAGGACGGGTATCTTATTCCCATGACAAGGTGGATAATGATTCAGCAGGGCATTGCCAGAGCTTCCATAAGTCTTGATATTGACAGCCCTATAAACAGGGAGCAGACGGCTTATTATGGTGTTTACCCTGTGATACCCTCGGGAACTAAAATACTAGGTATTGATATTAGAGATGGTGTTGCCACAATTGACTTCAGCAGGCATTTTTTAAATTATAAGGACGCCAGATCTGAGAGGAATTTAGTTGCATCAGTTATCTACACCTTGACGGAATTTAAAACAATTGATAAGGTACGTATTCTTGTAAATGGCTACCTGCAAGGAGAGATGAAGTATGGAACGGATATTTCGAAAGCTCTGGGAAGAGAAGATATCTATATAAACAGCGGACAATTGCAGTTTGAAAACAGTCCGGATAAAGTAGATGTATTCCTTTATAAGAAGGCAAATGAAGGGTTTACATACATTGCGCCCATATCCGTACCAGCTTCCGGTTTTGTTGGCGAAATGCCTGAGATTCTTGTTAAGCAGCTGCTTGATACTGATTCTTCTGGAAAGCTGGCTACACAAATGCCTAAAGGAGTCGAGCTTTTGGATAGCAAACTGGCAAACGGATTGTTAACCCTCAACTTTAGTGACGGTTTTACCGATGAAAGTGATGAAGCAAAAAAGATAGAAATTTTGAAACAGCTGGCATATACTCTCAGGCAGGTCAAGGAAATTACAGGCATCAGGGTGCTTGTTGAGGGCAGGCAGATTGAACTGCCAGATGGATTAGAAAGCACTTTAGGATTGGCAATTCCGGCAACCATTAACGATGTAATGGATAGATAAATTTTACTTATAAGGATGCTGATAAAGTGAATAACTCAACTGATATTATGAGGGGGAAGCGGCCTAAGCTTATAGCCGCTACAAAAAATAAGGGGAAGCTGCTTGAGATAACGGAAATTTTAGCCGGCTTTCCCTGGGAAGTTATTTCCATGGAGCAAGCCGGTTTCAATGACGACATTGAGGAAAACGGCAGCACCTTCGAGGAGAATGCCATAATTAAAGCCAAAAGTGTCTGGAAAGCCACAGGCAAAGCTGTAATAGCTGACGATTCAGGGCTGGAGGTGGATTACCTCAAGGGTGCGCCCGGTGTGTATTCCGCCCGGTATGCTGGCGAGGGTGCTTCGGATTCAGATAATAACCGGAAGCTACTAGATGCGCTCGACGGTGTACCGGAGACTGAAAGAACAGCCAGGTTTGTCTGTGCTATTGCTGTAATACTTACGGATGGTCAGGTTTTAACAGTACGGGGTACCTGTGAGGGGCGCATTGCTTTTGAGCCATCAGGCAATAATGGGTTTGGCTATGATCCTCTTTTCTATGTTCCCGATATGGGACTGACCATAGCGCAAATGGACTCTATTACAAAAAACTCAATCAGTCATCGTGGAAAAGCTTTACGCCTTTTGGCAGAGCGCCTGAAGGCGGTACTACAGTAAAGCTAATGAAATACGGAGGTAAAAGGTAAAGCTGGTGGCTAATCAAGCAAAAGCTTTACCGCATCCTCTAAGGTCCTCTTTTTAATTGCGCCCATATAGCCTTTTAGGATATACCCTGCAGAGTCAATGAACAGAGTTGTTGGAATTGATGATACTCCGTAAGTTGCGGCTGCGTTCATATTTGTGTCAAAATACACCGGGAACTTAAAGCCTTTGTCATCTACATATTTTTGTGCCTTTTCCTGAGTTTCTCTTTGACCATCATTTAAGTCCACCATTAAAAATACCACATCATCCTTCGTTTCCAGATACACTTCGTTGAAATGAGGCATTTCCTCTTTGCACGGGGGACACCAGGAAGCCCAGAAATTAAGAACTATAGGTTTTCCTAAGAAGTCCGATAATTTAACTTCATTACCGTCTGCATCATACACCGTAAAGTCAGGAGCAGCATATTTAATCTCTTCCCCTTCTTCTTGTGTTGTCCTGTCAGCTTCTTTTGTGGGAGAGGGTTCGGCTGTTGACTCTGTGGCCTCAGGCGCCGTTGCTTCAGAGCGTATTTGAGCATCTGGAGCCGGGTCATATCTGTCTGATAAAGAGTTATATGCAAAATATGCGGTAATTATCAGTAACACAAATAATAATGAAATCAAAACAGTTCGTAATTTGTTGTTCATAAAATCCTCCTAAAAAGTGAGCAATGCAAGAAAATATCCCATAAGTCCGGTTGCCATTAATATACCCACAATTACGAGGATACTACCTGAAATAATATTTATAACCTGGTAGTTTCTTTTTATAAAGTCAAATGCTGTCTTTAGCTTGTCAATCAGAAGAGCGCTGAAGATAAATGGAACCCCGAGACCGGCCGAGAAGCATAAAAGCATAATAACAGCCTTCGTCACATTTTGGGAGGAAGCTGCAAGCATCAAGGCCGAGCCGAGAAATGCCCCTACACACGGGGTCCAGCCTATTGAGAAAATCATGCCAAATAAAACAGAGGAACCAAAGCCTGCTTTAAACTCCTTCATTTCCAACTGTCTATTGGTGTTAAGAAGCGGTATACGAATTACACCCATAAAATTAAGGCCAAACAATATGACAATAATACCACAGATAATATTTATTATTGTGCCGTATTCCTTTAAGAAGCTGCCGGCAGTACCAGCAAATGCTCCAAGCAAAACAAACACAACAGTAAAGCCAAGTACAAAGCCGACGGAATTTATGACAGTTGACGTTCTTTTCTCTTCATTACCCTGTCCTGCCAAATATGATATGTAAATTGGAATCATTGGCAGTAGGCATGGAGAGATAAAAGTAATGATACCCTCTAAAAATAATAGCAAATAATCCATAGATTTGCCCTTTCTCTATGGTGCCATTCTTAATGGTGGCAGGCACCGAAGTTACCATATTTAGTGCAATTTTAGCATATATTCGTCATAAAATCATTCTTTTTTTGATTTGAAGCTTGGGGGGAAAGCAAAAGAAACCGTCTCCCTTGCTTTTCCTTGCCTAAACCCCAAACACTTTGTCAATATTATTAGGTGAACTTTGCCACTTAATATGGTAGAATTTTCATGAGAGGAAAATTTGAGAAAAGAAAGCATGAGGTGGACAAAATGAAAAGTAAAACATTGAATCCGGGTCATATTAAGCTGGTGCTGTTCTTGCTGATTTTGACTCTGACCGCATCCTTAATACCAATTCAAGCCTTTGCAGAGTATGATGATTTAATGATTGTGCAAATAGGCAATCCTATTATGGTAGTCAACGGAGTTAAAAAGGAAATCGATCCCGGGCGCAATACTGTTCCTTTTATAAGCAGCGGCAGAACGTTATTGCCTATCAGGGCTCTGGTAGAAGAAATGGGAGGAACCGTTGGATGGGATCAAAATGAAAAGAGAGTAGACATAAATCTTGGTACGATTGACATAAAACTATGGCTCAATGATGAAATTGCTTTGGTTAACAATAAAAAAGTAACCCTGGATGTGCCTCCAATGTCCAAGAACGGAAGAACAATGGTACCCTTAAGATTTGTTGTTGAAAATCTTGGTGCTGATGTTGAATGGGATGGCAGCACGAAGGAGGCAAAAATTTTCTTTAATAAGTTAGAACCTGTATCAGAGCCTGAAAAGGAAGATACAGGGGGACAGAGCAGTGAGTACCCTGTTCCAAACCAACCTTTATTTATAATAGATAATGATTCATTCGAGTATTTGGATGGGAACACCGGAAGGGTAACCTTTTGGCGCAATAGGATACGGATACTTGGAGAGTATACAGGATTTAAACTCTATTTTACAAACGACGCTGGGAAGCCTGATGTGTTTGAATTCACAGAAGATGGGTTTTATTATGAAGAAATACTGGGTAAAACAGTCGACATAAATGTAACATGTGTAAATCGCACAGCAGAAAGTGCTCCATTTCACCTGCAATTTGCTATGCTTGACAGAGTAAATGTCAAATCAATGTGGTCGCAGCGGCAAACAGATAGTCTTTTGGGCGCTCCCTGCTGGTACGGTTTTTCCTGGGATCCGGTCCCCGGGGCGTCGGGTTATATAGTATATGTATCAAAAAGCATTTCAGATTGGCTAAACTTTAGCAATAGTCATGATTTATCAGGCTTTAGCAGTATGATTACAACTGACACATATTTTAGTACAAAAACAAATACAGGGCTCCCTAATGAGCTTGTCAATGCGATGTGGGGAGAGGAAAGATATGTGGTGGTGTACCCATTGAATGAGGATGGTGTGAGTGGTCCCTTCCCGGCATATTACAAAATACCGATGACGGGGGTAGCTACAGAGATGTAAAGAGATATGCAAACCAAAAACTTTTACTGATTGACTGGACGATGATGCCATCAAAAAATTCAAAAAGTTTTAGTGGTAGATCAAATCAAAAAAACAAAAACGGTATTCTAGTTGAATACCGTTTTGCTATTAAGATTGGTAGGAGATTGGTATAAACTCATTTGCATCTCCTGTAAGTGGCGTGCCTGAAGGGATTCGAACCCCTGGCCTACGGATTAGAAGTCCGTTGCTCTATCCAGCTGAGCTACAGGCACATATTAAAACATATGGAGCGGGTGATGGGAATCGAACCCACGCAATCAGCTTGGAAGGCTGATGTTCTACCATTGAACTACACCCGCACGTTGTCTTGACTGCCGACTAACATATTATACAGTCGACTTTTATTTTTGTCAATGATGGACGAAGCATTTTTTTGCATTTAAAGGAGCGAGTTATATTACTGTGGTTTGATTCCCTTTGCTGAAGAACCGTCCCCTTTGCTTATAATTGTAAATTTATTGTATTATTTAGGCATAAGTTATATAATGGACAATACGGATAAACATGTGGGGGGAATGTTTTATGTTGCTATTGTATTTTTGCATTGCAGTTGGAACAGTTTTCTGCCTGTTTTGGATAGGGCAGCTGGTCTTTTTCAAGCTTCACATGGACTGGACAAACCGAATTATTGAGTCAGATAAAGAGGACGAGGCGGTAGGGGTTAGCATTATTCATCCAATTAAGGACTTGGATTTCGAGCTGGAAAAGAATCTTGATACATGGTTTATGCAAAATTATAAGGGGCTGGTGGAGCACATATTCAGCTTCCAAACACCTGATGACCCGGCTATACCCGTTGTAAGAGACACAATTAAAAAGTATCCTGAAACAGATTGCAAAATAATCGTAAATCCTGTTATTCCCGGACTTAATGGAAAAAGCTCAAACATGGTCAATGGAATAAAGATATCAAAATATGACATTGTTTTGTTCGGGGACAGTGACATCAGAGTCAAAGAGGACTTTATCGTTAAAATGGTCCGTCCTCTAAAGGACGAGAAGGTCGGTATTACAACCTGTGGGCAGATAAATATAGGCGGCAACGACTTTTGGACCAAGTTCTTTACATTTACTCAAAATAGCGAGACAGATTTTATCTGGGCCTTTTTAACCAAGCTGGGAGTAGATGTAGGCGCTACCGGGGCAGCATTCGCCATGCGAAAGAAGCTTCTTATGGAGATTGGCGGGCTGGAAGCCTTTGGCGGGTCTTTGCTGGAGGATCTTTATCTTGGGAATACTCTTTACAGAATGGGATATAAGCTTGTGTTAGGGCCGTTTATAGAATGTCATGTTCAAAAGCTTGCAAAGGAAAAATCTACAGAACCAGCTGCTAAGGAAAGTGGCGGAA
>CAZPMC010000003.1:0-35555 GCA_964587755.1 uncultured Oscillospiraceae bacterium | reverse complement strand
GAAAAATCCTTTAATTATGCAAGACGTCTGGCATCGGGAATAAAGGCCCATATTGCAGTAGAGCTGCCTGCATTTGTAATGATGATGTTCTGGTACTGGGGAATATTGATATTAGGCTTTGCTTCACAAAATACAAAGGTAATATATCTTTCCTTTATATTTATTATACTGAGAGTTTTTCACGGGCTTGCCATGCGTGTTTTAACAAGAAACAAAATTGCTCCTTTGGATTTTGTAATTCCGTGGCTATTTGACTTATTTGCAACCTTCTATCTGATCTTCTCTTTCAACAGCCGTTTTGTTGTGTGGAGAGGGATAAGATATGAAGTAAAAAAAGGCGGATATATTGAAGCGTCCGTTGATGAGGATATGCTTTCGGAAGAGGAAATAAATATTTGATTTTATGCCAAATCCTTTTTATATATTCTGTATGTCTTGTAGTGCTGGGCTCCGGTACCTTCAATGTCGGCTCTCATACTAAGGTTTGTCTCCCCGATGGTAGAGCCTTCTCCCCAAGTGTAGCCGGATTTAATTGCGTTGGAAAATACCGTATAGTATATAGCGGTTGAGACAGCTTTTTTTCTGAATTCGGGTACTACGAAAACTACAAACATTCTGGCACCTGTTATTTTCCTTTTATAATAAAGGAACTTTAGTGCTGCCAGTGGTGTAATACGGCCGTTAAGGTGGATAAGCACCTGGTTGTAGTCAGGCAGTGTTATTCCGAAGCCTATTGGCTCATCCCCGCAGCGGGCTATGGGAATTAATGCGGGGTCAGCCAGACCGATAAGCCTTTTAGCCATATCCCTTATCTCATCAAGACTGGGTGGGACAAGATCAGGCCACTCTTCCGGCATTGCCCTGTCCATAACATGCTTGAGTGCTTTTATTTCATTTTCCAAATCATTAACATTCAATGTGTCTATGCGAAAGCCATAACGTTTCTTGGCATACTCTATAACTCTTTCCGGGTTCTTTGAAAATGTATTCTTACTATCCATATAATAGGCAAATACGTCATAATCCTTTACAAAGCCGTACTTTTCTATCAAGGTCATATAATATTCGGGGTTGTATGAATTCAGGATAACAGGAGGTTTGTCAAAACAGTTAACAAGCAGTCCTTTGTTTTCATCTCCGTCGGTTCCTGTAACTGCCACAGGACCGCAGACAAAATCGGCACCTCTTTGCTTTGCCCAATCAAAAGCAGCATCAAAAAGCAGCTTTGCCGCAGTATAGTCGTTAATGCATTCGAACATTGAAAAGAACGCCATATTTATATTTTTCTTTTGATTGAGATTTGTGTCAATACCTGCATAAATCCTGCCTACCGGCTTATTATCACCTAAAACCATAAAAAGCGCATATTCTATTTTTTTCAGAGTGGGATTTTTCTGTGGTGAAAGAGAATCTTTTACTTCCTTTAAAAGCGGAGGCACCCAGCATTTATCGCCTTTGTATATTTCCCATGGCAGCTTAAGAAATTGATTCAGCTCAGTCCTGGTAATAACAGGTACAACCTTATAATTCATATTATGACCCCCATTTATAAATCCCATTAAATTATTATATACCATTAAGGCTTAAGTTGACTATATCAAAAAAAGCTGATATTGTAGACTTACAGCATGGTTCAGCATTTTACAGCATTAAAGTGCCGGGAGTGAAATAATATGAATTCCAAAATACGTAACAAATGGACGGACGGATTATTTGAGGCAATATTGCTTTTAGAAACTACAGAAGAGTGTTATAATTTCTTTGAAGATATTTGCACTATTTCTGAAATAAAGGCAATGGCTCAAAGGCTGGAAGTGGCTAAAATGCTTAGGGCAGGTTATACCTACACAGACATTGCTGAGAAAACAGGCGCCAGCACTGCCACAATAAGCAGAGTTAACAGATGCTTTAATTACGGTGCTGACGGATACAAGTTAGTGCTTGATAGACTGGAGGAGAAAGGAAGATAGCAGTGCTCAGAGGTCTGTTCATAGGTGTTCTGATATTGTCGTCACTTATACCAAAGAGTGCCGCAATACAGTTAACCCAACAGTTTAGGAATATAGCATCAGAGAAATATGCTGATAATTTAGCTGCGAAGTTTAATAGAGATAAAAAGATTTACAACAAATCATTTTGTTTCGGAAACAAAACTCAACAATATCAAAAGAAGAATGACTGTCAAACCCATGAAATGTGTTTGCTGGACAAATCTGATTGCCGGTGTGACATAGCATGCCGCATCAGGGCAAACAGATTTATTTCCAATGCTTATAAATCTGAGTTCTTTTTTCATTTCGCAGATTTGTCTCCTCCGGATATAAATTAGTTTCGTTAAAAATAATTTAATTCGGAGGTATTTATGTTTAAACAGATGCTGGAAAAAATAATCGGTTCTTACAGCGACAGGGAGCTAAAAAGAATCGAACCAATTGTGGATGAAATAGAAAGCCTGGAGCCTCAAATGAAGGCCCTTTCAGATGAACAGTTAAAGGCTAAGACACAGGAATTTAAAAAAAGGCTCTCTGAAGGAGAGACCCTTGATGATATATTGCCTGAAGCCTTTGCCGTTGTTAGGGAGGCTTCTGTAAGAGTGCTTGGGATGAGACATTTCCGGGTGCAGTTAATAGGCGGTATAGTTTTGCACCAGGGCAGGATTGCCGAGATGAAGACAGGTGAAGGTAAAACCCTGGTAGCAACGCTGCCCGTGTATCTTAATGCCCTTGAAGGCAAAGGTGTACATGTTGTGACGGTAAATGACTATTTGGCAAAGCGTGACAGTGAATGGATGGGCAAGATTTACAGCTTCCTGGGCTTAAGTGTAGGTTTGATTATCCATGACATGAATAACGAAGAAAGAAGAAAAGCTTACAACTGTGACATAACATACGGGACAAACAACGAATTCGGATTTGACTATCTTAGGGACAACATGGTTATTTATAAAGAGGACATGGTTCAAAGGGAATTGCATTATGCTATCGTTGACGAGGTAGACAGTATCCTGATAGACGAAGCCAGGACTCCTCTTATTATTTCTGGAGCAGGCGACAAATCTACTGATATGTATAAGCGGGCAAATACTTTTGCATCGCGGCTTAGGGTCAAGGTCTTCACCCAGACAGACGATAAAGAAAGCGACGAAGACATAGACGCAGACTATATTGTTGATGAAAAGGCACATTCTGCCACACTGTCTGCCAAGGGTGTAGCTAAAGCAGAACAGTTTTTCGGAATAGAAAATCTTTCAGATCCGGACAATCTTACTATTTCTCACCATATAAACCAGGCAATTAAAGCTCATGGACTGATGAAAAGAGACAGGGACTATGTTGTAAAAGACGGAGAGGTAATTATTGTTGATGAATTTACAGGCCGTCTTATGTATGGCAGAAGGTACAGTGACGGGTTGCATCAGGCTATTGAGGCTAAAGAGAATGTTAAGGTTGAACGGGAGAGCAAAACCCTTGCCACAATCACCTTTCAAAATTACTTCAGAATGTTTAAAAAGCTGGCGGGTATGACAGGTACTGCTCAAACGGAAGAGCAGGAGTTTCAGACAATTTATAAGCTGGACGTAGTAGTCATCCCCACAAATAAGCCGATGATAAGGCAGGACTATCCAGACAGTGTATATAAAAACGAAATAGGTAAGTTTAATGCAGTAATAGACGAGATTGTTCAGTGTCATCAGAGGGGTCAGCCAGTACTGATAGGTACAATATCCATCGAGAAGTCGGAACAGCTAAGCTTTATGCTGAAAAAACGGGGACTGACTCATCAGGTATTAAATGCTAAATTCCATGACAAGGAAGCGGAGATAGTTGCACAGGCAGGAAAGCTCGGCGCCATTACTATTGCAACCAACATGGCAGGCCGAGGAACAGATATTGTACTTGGCGGAAATCCAGAATACCTGGCAAAGCAGGAGATGAGGAAGCAAGGGTATCCTGAGGAATTAATCAGTGAGGCTACAAGCTTTTACGACACAAATGATGAAGAAATTCTTAAGGCAAGAGCTGCCTTTAAGCAGCTTCACGATGAGTTTAAAAAAGTTACAAGTAAAGAAAGAGAAAAGGTCATTAAGGCGGGAGGATTGCATATTATTGGCACCGAGCGCCATGAATCAAGGCGTATAGACAACCAGCTAAGAGGCCGTTCCGGGCGTCAGGGAGATCCGGGTTCCTCAAGATTTTATATTTCTCTTGAGGATGACCTTATGAGGCTCTTTGGTTCAGAAAGGCTTACAACAGTTGTAAGTGCCCTGGGACTTGAGGACGACCAGCCCATTGAGCACAAAATGCTTACTAATGCAATAGAAAGTGCCCAACGAAGAATTGAGGGTAAGAACTTTGACATAAGAAAGAACGTCTTACAATATGACGATGTAATGAATAAGCAAAGAGAAGTTATATATGCCCAGCGTAAGCAGGTTCTCAACGGGGAGAATCTTAAGGACTCCTTTATGCGCATGATAGAAGGCACAGTGGATGGTGTTATTGCAGCTTATTGCGGAGAAAGCGACTACCCGGACCTTTGGGATTGGGATGCTTTAATTGCACATGCAGAGGGGATTTTCTTACCTAAAGGCGCTCTGAAATTGACAAGGGAAAAGCTTGAGGGATATACAAAAGATGATCTCAGGAAAGATTTTATTGATGCAGCTATAAAGATATATCAGGCTAAGGAAGATGAGTATGGTCCGGAATTGATGAGGGAGCTTGAGAGAATTGTACTTCTGCGGGTTGTCGATGAAAAGTGGATGGACCATATAGATGCAATGGATCAGCTGCGTTACGGTGTCGGCATGCGGGCTTACGGCCAGCGTGATCCTGTCGTGGAATACAAGTTTGAAGGCTTTGAAATGTTTGAGGAAATGATAAGAAATATCCAGCAGGATTCCGTAAAGATGCTTCTGCATGTACGTATTGACAAGGAGCGTGGTGCGCCTAAGAGGGAGAAAGTGGCCGAACCCGTTACAGCAAGCCATGGAGAAGGACCTAAGAAGCCAGTTGTACGTAGTGCCGTTAAGGTCGGTAGAAATGAGCCGTGCCCCTGCGGAAGCGGAAAGAAATATAAAAAATGTCATGGAGCTATTGAAAACTAAAGAGGACGTAGACTAAGAGGTTACTGATTATGAACTATAATGAAGCACTGGATTATATACACGGGACACTAAAATTTGGAAGCAAGCTGGGTCTTCACAATATTGAGGCACTATTGAAGTTGATGGGTGACCCGCAAAAAAAGCTGAAATTTGTACATGTTGCCGGGACTAACGGAAAGGGATCAACAACAGCTTTTATAAGCAGCATTTTAATTGAATCGGGGTACAAAACAGGGGTATTTACATCTCCCTACATACAAAGATTTACTGAAAGAATGCGTATTGGCAACGATGAAATCGGAAGGCACGAATTAGCAGAAATAACTGAGTTTGTTAAAGGAAATGTAGATAAAATGCTTGCTATGGGAGAAAACCACCCGACCGAATTTGAGATTGTTACAGCCATAGCTTTTGAATTTTTCTACAGAAATAATTGTGATATTGTTGTACTGGAGGTTGGCCTGGGAGGAAGATTTGATTCCACAAACATTATTGACACTCCTCTTGTGGCGGTTATTACAACAATAAGCTATGACCATACAGAAAGACTGGGAAGTACATTGCCTGAAATCGCATTTGAAAAGGCTGGTATAATCAAACCGGGTGGAACTGTTGTAATTTACGGTCAAAATGCTGATGTAGAGCAGGTTTTCGAGAAAGCCTGTAAGGAGAGAGGAGCAAAATTATATAAGACTGATTTTTCGGATTTATATCTGCACGAATTCGGTATTGATGGACAAACCTTTAGCTTTGATGAGTATAAAGATCTGAAAATAGGGCTATTGGGCAAGCATCAGCTAAATAATGCAGCAACGGCTGTTAACACTGCAAAGCACCTGAAGGAAAAGGGCTTTGATATACCTGAAGCTGCTTTAAGAAGCGGGCTTTTGAAAGCAAGATGGCCAGGCAGATTTGAGGTTGTTTCAAAGGAGCCTGTCGTTATAATAGACGGGGCTCATAATGCAGACGGAGCTCAGATGTTAAGAAATTCACTTGATGAATACTTCCCGGGCAGACCTGTTTCTTTTATAATGGGGGTCCTAAGTGACAAAGACTACAAGTCCATGATGAAAACGGTATTACCGGGGTGTAAAAGGCTCTTTGCCATTTCAACAAACAGCCCCAGAGCTTTATCAGCATCAGATTTGGCAAAAAATGCCCAAAAGCACTGTAAAAATGTACAAGTTAGTGATACAATTGAAAGTGCGCTAGAGACATGTATTAAGACAGCTTCCCATAATGAAGTAATTTGTGCTTTCGGGTCTCTTTATTATATTGGAGAAGTAAGAGCTTTCTTTGGATTATAGATTATTAAGTTTGAACCGGGGGGTGCTTTTAATTGCTGGACATAAAGACAGAACTGAAAAAATTCAATCGGATTAATCTCGAGGAATTAACCAGGGGTAATGATAAAATCCCTGAAAAAATTCGCAATTCAGTGTTTCTTTATAACAAGGCCATTGAAAGCATAAAATCCGGTAGTGAAGACATTGCCGTTATAGAGCTTAAAAAGGCAATATCATTGAATCCCCAATTTTATGAAGCAATGAATTTACTGGGAGTATGCTATAGCTACTTAGGAGAGACGGATAAATCGGCTGAAATGTTTGAAAGAGTTGTAAAGGCTGAGTCAAATAGCATAATAGCCATGAATTATATGAAGCGGCTTGGAATGGTGGAGGTTGTCCCGCCGCCAAAGGGCAAGCAATCAAAAGAAGCCGGCGGTACCCGGGAAGAAACACTTAAGAGAGTCAGAACGGAGAAAAAGCCCCTGTATGGGATAAACAAGCGGAGAAGTGCTTATATAAAAGCAACAAAGCTAATAGCATCGTTTGTTGCCGGCGCCGCTCTCACAGCAATAATTTTTTTAAGCCTGTCTAATACTCAGACACAGCCTCCGGCGGATTCAGATAACAATATGGAAGCTGTGTACCAGGAAGAGATTAATAACCACATAGAAAAATATAATGAATTAAAAGAAAAATATTCTACACTGGAACAGGATAAGAAGGCTGCGGTTGAGCAGGCTGATTATTATAAAGCAGTTAACAGGCTTTATGAAATTGATGCTCTTCATAGGTCAGGAGAATTTGAAAAAGCAGCAGATATGCTTTTACTCATGAAGACTGTTGAGTTTAAGGACGATGATATTGAGAAGTTTAATAATCTAGTAAAAACAGTCATGCCAAAGGCTGCAAAAGCAGCATATGATTATGGCTATAGGCAATATAACAGCAGAAACTATCAAGAAGCATTGAAAAGCTTTGAAAAGGTAGAAATGTATGATGCCGATTACCCACGGATGGATGCCGTCTATTACTTTATGGGCAGAAGCTGCCAGCTTTTACAGGACTCACGAAGTGCTGTTGCATTTTATCAAAAGCTTTTGGAGAACTATCCGAAAAGCGGGTATTTGAAAAGTGCAAAAGCACGGCTCAATGAACTTACAAAAAACCCATAGATTTTTTAAGAGGAGGTACAGTTATGTTCTGTCCCAATTGTGGGAAAGAGGTAAATCCCGGCGTAGCATTTTGTCCCGGCTGCGGCAGACAGCTTGGAGGAGGTGCTCCCGCAGGTCCTAGGGCATATGCTCCGAAAAAGCTCAATTATAAAATTTTCGGAGAGAATTTACCGGCTGTAGCTATCACGCTGGACGCTGGTGAAAGTATTTATACCCAGTCAGGCGGCATGACATGGATGGATAGCAAAATCACCATGACTACCAATATGCAGGGTGGTTTTATGAAAGGGCTTGGAAGAATGCTATCCGGAGAATCGCTTTTTATGGCAACATTCACTTCAAATGCTCCCGGTCAGGAAATAACCATAGCATCTTCATTCCCGGGAAGCATATTAGCTTTGGAGCTTTCAGGAAAGGCGATAATTGCCCAAAAGTCAGCTTTTTTAGCTGCCCAGCCAAGTGTTGAGTTATCTGCCACCATGACACGGGGGATAGCCGCAGGGCTTTTTGGCGGCGAAGGCTTTATTTTGCAAAGACTTTACGGAGCAGGAACTGTTTTCTTAGAGATTGACGGAAGTCTTGTAGAACGCACATTGGCGCCCGGACAGACTATAAAGGTTGACACTGGTAATGTTGCAGCCTTTGAAGAAAGTGTAAATTATCAGACGGAAATGGTTAAGGGTTTTAAAAACATACTGTTTGGCGGGGAGGGTTTATTCCTTACCACTCTTACAGGACCGGGCAAGGTCTGGTTGCAGACAATGACACTGCCTTCCTTTGCAAAACGGCTGCTGCCGTTTATTCCGAAATCAAGCTCGTAACTGTTTCCGACAGTACCCCGTTGCAAGAATCTGCCTGCTCTCAGTTGCTATTAGATTGGAATCGAAATTTTAGTGCTTTTATTTTAGTTGCATTTATATTATTATAACTATTAAAGCATATTTCTGCTGAATTTGAATTTATTTATACCAGGGGGATTTGAAATGCATTATAGAAGTACGCGGGGTGCTGCTGGAAATGTCACTTCTGCAGAGGCTATAAAGCGCGGCTTGGCGCCAGATGGCGGGCTTTTTGTACCAGAAGTGATTCCAAGGCTGTCTGCGGAAGAGATATATTCACTTGCCGATATGGATTACAAACAAAGAGCGGTATTTATTTTAAGCCGTTTTCTTGAGGACTATACATACGAAGAATTGCTGGAATGTGTCAACGGCGCATATGGGGATGGAAAGTTTGAAGGGGATTCAGTCGCTCCGCTTAAGAAGCTAAATGGAAATGTGTATACGATGGAGCTTTGGCATGGCCCCACATGTGCATTTAAGGACGTTGCCCTGCAGTTATTGCCCCGTCTGCTTGTAAAAGCGGTGGAAAAGACGGGAGAGAAAGCTGAAACAGTGATATTGGTCGCAACCTCAGGGGATACGGGTAAAGCAGCACTGGAAGGCTTTAAGGATGTTGAAGGCACCAGGATAATAGTATTCTTCCCTAAGGAAGGCGTAAGCCAAATGCAGAAGATGCAGATGGTTACCCAGGAGGGCAGAAATGTTTCTTCTATTGCGGTTGAAGGCAATTTTGACGATACCCAAACTGGTGTAAAAGCTATCTTTTCAGATAAAGCTCTTGAGAATGAGATGCTTTTAAAGGGCAAGAAATTTTCATCGGCAAATTCAATAAACTGGGGCAGGCTTGTACCTCAAATAGTTTATTATTTCTCTGCCTATGCAGATATGTTAGCATCGGGCCAGATTGAAAGAGGAGAAAAAATCAATTTTACAGTACCCACCGGCAACTTTGGAAACATACTGGCTGCTTGGTATGCCCAGCAGATGGGGCTTATGATTAATAAACTGATATGTGCATCAAATGAAAACAATGTGCTTACTGAGTTTATAAACACAGGAAGGTACAACAGATTGAGAGATTTTAAAAAGACGATTTCACCGTCCATGGACATACTGATTTCAAGTAATCTTGAAAGACTTTTATTTGAGATGTCCGGGCGTGATGCAAGCCAAGTGAGTGAATGGATGGAAATACTAAAATCTGAGGGAGAGTATAGTGTTACGGAGGAAGTCAGCCGCAAGACAAAAGAACTGTTCTGGGCATCGTATTCAAATGATACAGAAACCATTAACACTATCAGGGATGTTTACAAGGATTACAATTATGTTGTCGATACCCATACTGCGGTAGGAATAGATGTCTACGACAAATATGTTATTTCCACCGGGGATATTACTAAAACGGTTATTGCCTCCACGGCCAGTCCCTTTAAGTTTAATAAGAGTGTTGCAAGGGCAATACTTGGCGAAGAGACTATTGAAGGCAAAACTGAATTTGAGCTTATTGATATAATTGCAAGCACATGCTCCCTAAAGATTCCTAAAGGACTTCAAGGCCTAAAAGATAAGGAAATACTTCACAAGACAGTATGCAGCAAGGAAGCTATGATCGACGTGGTAAGAAAAATATTATAGAAAGCTGCTTGTGAAACAGATTCATAATTAACAGAAATAAAAATATAAGCGGAATAATCAATGCAATGATTATTATCGCTTTTTTTCTGTTTATAAACAGTATAGTTAAGTTCTTCATAAAGTGATTATATTCATCCGGTGAAGGATTTATTATTGGTTTACATAAATTGTTTGTTGAAGTATTTAAGGCCGCCGTGGGATAATGACATGAGGTATATAAAAATGTTTATAACAGATGGGGGTAAAGATTTGAGTGGGGTCAGGAAGTCTTTTAAGCGTTCTTTATCTATTGTGCTGCTAGTTGTATTGTTTTTGCTTATATCTCAAGGGGTAACGGGCAAAGATGAAAGCATTTCAGCACAAGCAGACAGATTTAATATGAGCTATATTTATTTTGGGAATCCGGCTGCTTATACAGGTTATATTGATAAAGCCCAAGGTTCCATAGATGATATCTCACCCAGTTATTTTGATCTAAATGACGACGGGACACTAAAGCTCACAGGGGCTGTAAGCCGTGAGTTTATAAAGGATATGCATGAGCGGGGAATAAAGGTGACTCCGTTTCTCAGCAATCATTGGGACAGGCAGAAGGGAATTAATGCCCTGAATATGAGAGAAGCCTTATCGACACAAATTGTAGAGGCAATAGAGGAATACAATCTGGATGGAGTAAATGTTGATATTGAAAATGTAACGCAGGCTCAAAGGGATAGCTATACAGACTTTGTCAGGCTTCTGAGGCAGAAGCTTCCTAAAGAAAAAAGTCTGTCCGTTGCCGTTGCTCCAAATCCATGGAATCTGATTGAAGGATGGCATGGCTCCTATGATTACAAAGCTCTAGCGGAGTACAGTGATTACCTGATGATTATGGCCTATGACGAGCACTACCAGGGAAGCGCCCCGGGACCTGTTGCAGGATATCCTTTTGTTGAGGATACGATAAAAGCTGCCCTAAAGCTTGTGCCCTCTGACAAGCTGGTTTTGGGAATTCCTTTTTATGGAAGGCTGTGGAAGCAGGGGGCTTCATACGGCGGGTATGGTATTAGCAATAACGTGGTTGAAGAGCTAATTAAAAATTACAGGAGCAAGGTTGTTTACGACGAGAAGGAGCGCTCTCCTAAGGCGACCATTACTATATTACAGGGTGATAAAAAGCCAAAGGTTTTTGGAAAAGAGTTGGAAGCAGGAGTATATGATATTTGGTATGAAAATGCCCAATCAATAAAAAGCAAGTTATCCCTTGTAGCAAAGTACAATTTAAAAGGCAGTGGATCCTGGAGTCTCGGGCAAGAGGCAGAGGGCACCTGGGATTACTATTCACTGTGGTTAAATGGTAAGTATTTTAGTGATATACAACATAGCTGGGCAAAGGATTCAATAATGATTGTTGCTCAAAAAGGGTGGATGATAGGGGTCTTAGGCTCGAAATTTGCACCTGAAAGTCCCGTAACAAGGGCTCAGGCGGTAACTACGTTAGTAAGAGCGTTGAATATTGATATCATCACGGGCGACAGAAATAATTGCACCTATTATGATACAGCATCCCATTGGGCTTTCGATGAAATCGAGACAGCTCATATAAATGGACTTGTTAAAGGAATGACGTCAGGGAAATTTATGCCGGACGGGAAATTGACGAGAGAGCAGATAGCTGTTTTGCTTGACAGGGCATTGGGATTCAGCGGTGAAGCGGCGGATTCCTTTCCTGCTGAGAAGGATCCCTTTCCGGATGTGACTGAAGAAACGTCCCCATGGTCATATGAGGCCATCGCCAGATGTAAGGAGGAAGGGGTCTTAAATGGATTTCCGGACGGTAAATTTTATCCTAAACAGGCTGTTACACGTGCACAGTTTGCATCTATTATTGAAAGGGCGGCTCAATTCTTTGAACAGTAGAAATGTCTGTAACCCTTGATTATAGCGGGACATAGTTATATTTTTAACAAAGAAAATTTCGCTTTTTTATGGACATTGTATACATGATACGCTATAATTTTATATAACAGAACAAGTGAGGTGGTTTGAGTGGTCAAAGCAGTAAAAGCATTTAGGGGAGGGGTCAAACCCGGACACGATAAAAGAACAGCAGAAAGTCAAACCGTTAAAATGCCACTGCCGTCTAAGGTTGTAATTCCAATGCTTCAACATATAGGAGCCCCCTGCACACCCGTAGTTAAGAAGGGTGACAGGGTTTTAGTCGGACAGCAGATTGGAGTATCCGAAGCTTTTATTTCGGCTGCTGTTCATTCAAGTGTCTCCGGTAACGTTACTGATGTAAAGCCAATGCTTTATCCCGGAGGCTTTGAAATTATGTGTGTAGAGATTAAGCCTGATGGTTTGCAGGAGGTTCATGAAAGTGTTAAGCCTCCAGTATTTACCGATAACCAGAGCCTTCTTAAGGCTATTAAAGAAGCAGGTTTGGTGGGATTAGGCGGCGCAGGATTCCCGTCGGCGGTGAAGCTTTCACCTCCTCCGAGATCGAAGGTGGATACCTTAGTAGTAAACGGAGCCGAATGTGAGCCGTATATTACTTCGGATTACAGGGAAATGATGGAGAATCCAAAGGGAATTTTGGAAGGTACAAAAGCCGTCATGAAGATTACGGGCATTAAAAAGGCCTATATCGGCATTGAATCCAATAAGCCCCGTGCAATTATGCTGTTAGATGAGATGGTAAAAGAATATGAGGGTATCCAGGTAGCGCCTTTGAGGACAAGATACCCCCAGGGCGGGGAGAAGCAGCTGATATATGCGGTAACAGGAAGAAAAGTGCCTGCCGGGAAGCTTCCGTCGGAAGTAGGCGTTTTAGTTCACAACGTGAATACTACGTCCTTTATCGATGAATATATTAGGACCGGAATGCCTCTTATTAAAAAGAGAGTTACGGTGGACGGGGGTTGTGTAAAGAACCCTATGAATGTTGAGGTGCTCATAGGAACACCCTTAAGAGAGGTTTTTGACTTTTGTGGAGGATTTATCGAGGAACCCAAAAAAGTTATAATGGGTGGCCCTATGATGGGTGTAGCACAATTTTCATTGGATAACACAGTAATTAAGCAGACAAATGCACTATTGGCATTGTCTGAAAAAGAAATATCAACTGACAAAGAATCAACCTGCATAAGATGCGGAAAGTGTGTAGGAGCATGTCCTATGTCCCTAATGCCGCTGTTTATAAACGCATGTGTTGAGAAGGGTGAAATAGAAGAAACCCTCAAATATCATGTTAACGATTGCATGGAATGTGGATGCTGCTCATATATTTGCCCTGCTTCAAGGCATCTGGTACAGTCAATCCGGTATGCCAAGGCGCAGCTTAGAGAGATTGCAGCAAAAAAGAAAGGTGGGGAAAAATAGTTATGGAAAATTATCTTCTGGCGGGTTCGTCACCCCATATAAAAAGCAACAAAAATGTACAGAAAATAATGCTTGATGTTGTTATTGCATTAATGCCGGCAGCAGTTTCCGCTATATACTATTTTGGGCTTAATGCATTACTGCTTATAGCGGCTACAGTCTTATCCTGTGTTTTGTCTGAGTTTTTGTGGACAAAGGTTACAAAGAAGCCTAATACATTAGGCGACTTGAGCGCTGTAGTAACCGGAATACTGCTGGCCTTCAACTTATCGCCGCAGGTTCCTGTTTGGATAGCCGTTATTGGTGGTGTTTTTGCAATAATCATTACAAAGCAGCTATTTGGAGGTCTGGGGCATAACTTTATAAATCCCGCTTTGGCTGCCAGAGCTTTTCTTATGGCTTCTTGGCCGGTCCAAATGACTACCTGGGTTACACCGGGAGTTGATGCTGTAAGCTCTGCTACCCCTTTAGCTATTTTAAAGGGCTCTGAGGTTTCCGGTCAAATGCCTGGGCTTATTGATCTTTTCTTAGGAAACATCGGAGGATGTATCGGTGAGACCTCAGCATTGGCATTACTTATAGGTGCCGCGTATTTGCTGGTTAGAAGGGTTATAACACCTGAAATTCCTATTGCGTTTATTGGAACTGTTGCATTTATGACATGGATGCTTGGAGGAGAAACAGCCTTTAGTGGTGATTTCATTTACCATATATTACCAGGCGGGCTGATACTGGGAGCATTCTTCATGGCTACAGACTATACGACTTCGCCTGTTACATTTTCAGGGCGGATTATCATGGGAGTCGGATGCGGTCTTTTGACATCGGTAATAAGGTTGTATGGCGGATATCCGGAAGGGGTATCTTACTCCATACTGCTTATGAACCTTGTTGTACCGCTAATCGACAGATTTATTATTCCCAAGAGCTTTGGAGGTGCCGTGAAAAATGCGTGATATGTTAAAACCAACATTATCTCTGTTTATTATATGCTTAGCTGTTGCATTTGCTCTGGCATTTGTTAACAGTATCACTAAGGATACCATTGAGCAGAGAATTATATTAGATGCGCAGGAGCAAAGGAAACTGGTTCTAAGTGAGGCAGACAGCTTCAAATTGACAGAAGGCTGGGAAGACAAGGATGAAAGCGGCTTGATAAGGGAGGTTTATGAGGCCTATTCGTCAGATACCTTTGTCGGTTATGTTTTCAGTGCTTTCCAGGTTGGCTTCGGTGGAGAAATACCCGTTACTGTAGGTATCAATACCGAAGGTAAAATTACAGGTGTTAAAGTCGGCAGTAATGAAGAGACACCTGGTCTTGGAAGTAAAGCAGCAAGTGATGATTTTTTAGTCCAGTATATGGATAAAGAAATAAATCAAAAGTTTACGGTAGTTAAGGTGCCTGCAAAAGACGACAGCGAAATCCAAGCCGTCAGCGGTGCTACGATTAGCTCTGTGGCAGTTACGGATGCGGTTTCGGCTTCTTCCGAGCTTGGCAGTAAGCTATTACAGGAACAGGATGGAGGCGAGGTTAAATGAGTTTACTAAAGACATTCAAAAATGGAATAATTGATGAAAATCCGACATTCCGCCTTGTGCTTGGCACCTGTCCGACACTGGCAGTAACAACATCCGCAATAAACGGAGTTGGTATGGGTATTTCAACCATGGCGGTTTTAATTGGCTCTAACGTGGTTATTTCATTGCTTAGAAAGTTTATACCGTCAAAGGTTAGGATACCGGCGTATGTTACGATAATTGCAGGGTTTGTGACAATTGTACAGATGCTTCTTAAGGCTTATGTACCTGCTCTTGACAAAGCTTTGGGAATTTATATTCCCCTTATTGTTGTTAATTGTATTATATTGGCAAGAGCTGAGGCTTTTGCAAACAGGAACACTGTGATTGCTTCTGCTGTTGACGGACTGGGTATGGGTATAGGATTTACACTAGCACTTGTATTGATAGGCGGAATCAGAGAAATTCTCGGAAACGGTAGCATATTTGGATTTTCACTGTTTGGAGAAGCAGCCAGTCCCGCATTAGCTGTTATTTTACCTCCGGGAGGATTCCTTGTGTTCGGTTTGATTATCGGACTGGTAAATCTCATCACCTCCAGACAAACACTGAAAACCGGTTGCGGTGCAGGATGTGGAGCATGTGGAGGCTGTGAGGCAGCCGTTACGGAAAATGGGGGTGAAGCATAATGCTGGAAAGTATTCTTATAGCATTTATATCAGCTGTTTTTATAAATAACTTTGTAGTTGTAAAATTCTTAGGTATTTGTCCTTTCCTCGGAGTCTCTAAGAAAATTAATACTGCTTTGGGGATGGGTGTAGCAGTTATATTTGTTATGGCTTTTTCATCTGCCGCTACTTGGGCTGTGCAGGAATATATTCTTTACCCATATGATTTGGAATACCTGCAAACAATCGCTTTTATACTTGTAATTGCGGCATTGGTTCAGTTGGTTGAAATGGTATTACAAAAAACCAGTCAGGCATTGTACAAGGCACTGGGTGTTTACCTGCCTTTGATTACAACTAACTGTGCCGTACTTGGCGTTTGCCTTTTAAACCTTGAAATAAGCGGAGATAGCAGATTCCTTATGTCAGTTTTGAACGGTACTTTTTCCGGGGTAGGCTTTACACTTGCTATTGTTCTTTTTGCAGGCATAAGAGAAAGACTGGAAACAGCCAAGGTTCCAAAGTGTCTTGAAGGCTTTCCGATTTCTTTGATTTCGGCGTCACTAGTTTCGTTGGCGTTTTTAGGGTTCCAGGGGTTGCTTAAATGATTGTCCGGGAGGTTAAGATATGAATGAGATAATAATTGCTGTTGGAGTAATAAGCGGCTTGGGATTGGTATTCGGAGTAGGACTTTCCTACGCTTCCAAGTTGTTTGCTGTAGAGGTGGATGAAAGAATACCACTTGTAAGGGATGTGCTTCCCGGTGCAAATTGCGGAGCATGTGGCTATGCAGGCTGTGACGGTTTTGCTGATGCGGTTGTTTCAGGCGAAGCGCCGACAAACGGATGCCCTGTAGGCGGAAATGATGTGGCGCAAAAGGTAGCAGATGTCATGGGTGTAGAGGCTGCGGGAATTTCCAGAAAGGCTGCAAGAGTTTTATGTAACGGGAGATGCTCTGTAAGCAAGGAAAAGTATGTTTATGATGGCTTAGATGATTGTTTTGCGGCAGCACAGCTTTTTAACGGTCATAAAGCTTGCAGCTATGGATGCCTTGGTCATGGCAATTGTATGAGGGCGTGCCCTTTTGATGCTATTGTTATGGTAGGCGGGATAGCAAGAGTAATAGAGGACCGCTGTAAGGCATGCGAAAAATGTGTTGCGGCCTGTCCAAAGCATCTTATTGAGA
Source organism: uncultured Oscillospiraceae bacterium (assembly GCA_964587755.1). Taxonomy (GTDB): domain Bacteria; phylum Bacillota; class Clostridia; order Acetivibrionales; family DTU013; genus CAZPMC01. The sequence goes on along the minus strand of CAZPMC010000003.1, from coordinate 18,778 downwards.
TGATAGATAAAGATAAGAAGTACTCTGTAATGTGTATGTCAAAGGACAAAGGCGCAGTCACAAGAAAAAACTGTGAGGTTGGCTGCATTGGGTGCACACGTTGCCTGAAGGCATGTCCTGAAGGAGCTATCCACATGGAAGGAACCCTGGCAAAGATAGATTACGACAAGTGCGTAAACTGCGGGGAATGTACAAAGGTTTGCCCTACGATGGCAATAAGAGTAATGGACTTTGGAGAATAGTATTATTTATCTATTATGAGGTACGATTGATATGGAGTTAAAAGCAGTTTTAGCTGCGGTTGATCATACAATGCTTTCAGTAACAGCAACATGGGAAGATGTTAAAGCACTTTGCGATGACGCAATAGCTTACGGTGTTGCTTCGGTTTGCATTCCGCCCTGCTATGTTAAGCAAGCAGCGGAATATTTAAATGGAAAGCTTCCTGTTTGTACCGTCATCGGCTTTCCCAACGGATATACCACAACAGCCGCAAAATGCTTTGAGGCTGCGGAAGCTGTTAAAAACGGTGCGGACGAAATTGATATGGTTATCAATATTGGCTGGCTTAAGGGTAAAAGATATGATTTAATCCTTGAAGAAATAAAGGCGGTAAAGGCTGCATGTAAAGGAAAGCTGCTAAAGGTGATTATTGAAGCATGCCTGCTTGACGAGCAAGAAAAAATAAAAATGTGTCAGATAATATCAGAAGCGGGAGCTGACTTTATTAAGACCTCAACTGGTTTTTCCGAAGGCGGAGCTACTGAGGAGGATGTTGTTTTATTTACAAAGCATGTCAAGCCTCCTGTGAAAATTAAAGCAGCAGGCGGAATATCCTCCATTTCGGATGCACAGGATTTTTTGAAACTTGGTGCAAATAGGATTGGAACCAGCAGAATAGTCAAGATAGTTAAAAGCCAGACAAATAATGACTAGTTATAAGAATATTATGACGGTCAATTAATTGTTGCGATTTTGCGCATGGTATGGGATAATCAGAGAAAAAATAAGACAGTTCGAAACCATCCTGTCTCTAAACAAAACTACGGGAAAATGTTATTTTATAGGGACGAATGCGTCCCTTTTTTGTAGTGGTACGTTATAACTGACAGGTGGCAGCTAACGGAGGAGTTTTGATGTATAAAGTAAGATATTCGGTTGAGGCTGCAATTATAGCAGCAATGTATGCTGTACTGACAATAATAAATCCCTGGAGCTCTGGAGAGTTTCAGGTAAGAATTTCAGAGGCTTTGACGGTATTGCCGTATTTTACGCCGGCAGCAGTACCGGGACTTTTTATAGGGTGTCTTACTGCAAATATATTTGTAGGAGCCGGGATTTACGACATTGTATTTGGAAGTCTTGCAACACTTTTAGCAGCTTTTCTTTCATATAAAATCAAATCTAAGCCATTGGTTCCCATTCCGCCTGTTATTCTAAATGCGGTCGTGGTGGCATATGTTCTGAAGATAACCATGAATGCCCCGTTAATGGCTACAATGGGTTTAGTGGCTTTGGGCGAACTTATAGCCTGCTACGGTCTTGGATATCCTCTGATGATATATCTTGAAAAGAACAAAGAGTTGATTTTTAAACGATAAGCTTTAAAAATATTTAAATGATAGGGGTAAAAAATGTTTTTTGACTATATTTCAGATTTACGACAGGAGTTTAAAGGATATAACCCCAAGAATGATTGCGACAATTGTTTTTGACTTGACAATTGCGATCCTGATTGGTGTTGCAGTTGCTCTTGTATTGCTTGTGAACATGCTTTCTAAAATAGAAGTAAATTATGAAAAGGTGGATATGAGTCGTATAAGTACAACCGACAGTGAATTGAAAAAAAGATACAGTAATGCTTGTGTTGTTTACATAACGGGACCTATTATTTTTGCAAACACAAAATATATAGAACAAATCCCTGCAAATGTCGGGCAAGAAATTGATACTGTTCTTCTGTCCATGAGAGGTGTTTCCCATATAGACATCACAGGTATCCAAGTGCTTATGGATGTACTTAATGAATTTCGATCGAGGAATGTTGACTTTGTTATCTGCGGGTTGCCAAACGGAGTAAAGGATGTTATACATAAGTCGGGTATTTATGATTTGGTGGGCGAAGACGGATTTTACTGGAGCGTAGAACGTGTGCTATTTGATAAAAGACCGGCAAAAACCTTTTAGGTCTTTGCCGGCTGTTATGACTGAATTTCTTTAGCCTCCGCCGAAAACATGAATCATCTTAACATCATCTCCGTCACTAATGGGAGTAGTAAGCCAATCCTCCTCACGGATAATTTCTCCGTTTATGTTCACAATAATTTCTTTAAAGACAAAATTATTTTCGTCCATCAGTGACTTGACTGTCATGCCTTCGGTGTAGGGGTAAGGCCTATTGTTTAATGTTATCATAGCCACCTCCCGTAAATACGACTGTTACATCTCATTGTATTTAGCATATTCAGGGCCTTCAGGCCAATATCCTTCTTCCTTAAGATAAGGACGGACTGTTCGCACAAGCTCGGGAATATCCATTCCAATGGAAATCAGTTTCTCAAGCTTTACGATGCCGTTTGGTGTCCAGCCCCGTCTTTTGTATACTGCGTCAACAAGCTGGTTGAACTGGTCAATGCGGTAATCCATAATAATTTTAATTTTCTCCTCGACAGATTTACCTGTTACGTCAATGCCTTGATTTTCAAGAATTTGTTTGTCGTAACGCTCCTGCCTGGAGAGGTATTCCTCCACCGTTACAGGACCGAGGGAACGCAGTGGCGGCATGTCATGCTTCCTTTGACCGCTTCCCATACGGAGGATAAAGCAGCGCTGGAATGTATAAACACGCTCACTCTGAACAACCATTGATTCTTCATCTAGGGGCTCGCCTGTAACACCTTCGTATATTTCCAGGTAATTTTTGACGTGAGCCGGTATTTTTGCAGGTTCAGCCTCGTATTTATTGTCTTCCGGAGTTACGTCATTCCATGGGAGCTTGCACAAACCAAGGAGCCCAAACCATGTACGGAACATGGGGAAGTAGTGCAGGGCTTCTGCCTTGTCTTCAAAGGTTGGTAACTGGTTGTTGACCATGTCCATAAATATGAGCCATGCCTCATCATGCTGAGGCCCTTTATTGCAAAGAGCGTAGCCGCCCTGCTGGGCAAGGGATTCTTTCATCAAGTATTCCGAGTACTCAAGCCCTTTATTTTCCATGCCGATTTGATTCATAAGCTCAATCTGTTCCGGTGTCATCTTAACCCAAGGACGCCCGTTGGTATATGGGCATTCAGGATCTTCAGAATAGTATGGCTTACCGTAAGGCCAATCCGCAATCTCATCACGGCTGATTGTCGGAATGCCCTCGATTTTTTCCCAGCGCTCAGGCTTGCCAATCCATGGGCTATCATTGGAAGCACCTGAATTTGCCAATGGTGTATTCTTTATGCTTTCCTGTACTGCCACATCATCATACTCTGTTTCTTTTAAATACTGGACGTCTGCCAAATCAGGATTTATTAATACAGTAGGTGCAATTTTTTCCTCGGGAAGTTCAAGTGTACTCCATTTACGCCCTTTGAGCATATATTCGTATTCAGGGGCAACCTTGCCGAAACGCTCTGCAAATATCCGCTTTTGCTGACGCACTCCCTTGCCGACTATCACGCCGAAGCCTTCACCACGTACCATTTGGTGCATAAGCTCATTGAGGGTATAGCCGTTACCCCATCTCATATCAAGGCCTTCAGTATCGTCAAGATTGATAAGGCCGCGTTGGAAGCATTCCATAGCAAAGGCTGTCATAGTGGCCATACTGATTGTGTCAAGCCCATAGGTGTCACAATAGAAATTCGCTTCAAGTATCCATCGGGGATCGAAGACTCCGACATTTGACCCGAGTCCGGCGGCATTTTCATATTCAGGGCCGTCTACACATACTTTGTGTCCTTTGTAAGGTCCGGTCCTGAGTTCGAAATTGTCGGCAGCCTTTGCACAGCTCATAGAGCAGCCGTACCAGCAACCGTCAGGGACATTCTGGGTAATGTATTTTTCAATGAATACCTTAGATGCGATTTTTGGCGTTTCCGGATGCATGCCATACTGGTAATTGTGAGTAGGCAGCAGATCATATTTGTCCATTATTTCGATTATATTTGCTGTACCAATTTTACGCATGTTGTTTTGTTTCGGATCTAAGTGAGTCATCTCACGGTGAAGTCTAAGACCCGCTTCATTGAGAAGACGCTTTTTTGCAGGATTATTTATATCACCGTGGGTTCCGGAGAACTTGACTACAAGGGCTTTAATTTTTTTGTTGCGAAATACAGTCCCGATTCCTCCCCGGCCTGCTTGCTTAAGTCTGAGACAATTTCTTCTCATATCCCAGAAGGAGAAATTGAGTATACCTATATATGAATTTTCTGAGGCGCGGCCGCTGCTGACAACAGATATATTCTTTTTGTCTTGATCGTTTGTTGCATACATTTCACAAAGCTGCTCACCCAGCACATGGCTGTCTAAAGCTTCTAAAGGCGCAGTCTCAATGCTGATGGTGTGGTTGTCACCGTCAATAAATATAATTAATTCTTCGTCAGATTTACCTTGGAGCTCTAAAGCGTCAAATCCGGCAAACTTCATATAAGGTCCGAAATAGCCTCCAACATTGCTGTCAACCGGCAACGAGGTAAGAGGCGATATAGTACAAACAAGGGATTTACCGGCTCCCGGGTACTGAGTGATTCCGGCTAAGGGTCCTGGAGAAATGACTATTTCATTTTCAGGGTCATCCCATTTTGTACCGGGCTTAACAGCCTTCCACAAATGATACAGGTCAAAGCCTTTTCCGCCGACAAATTTCTTTTTCATGTCGTCAGTAACTGTCTTTTCGCCAATGACGATGCCGTTTTCCCCTTCAACCTTTTTAATGAGCGGATCCTGGGAAGACGTATCATAGGAGCCTCCAATACTAATGTAAAGACTTCTGTTGTTATAGCCTTTTTTAATTGTTGTGGGATCGTATTTGTATACAGCCAGTACTTTATGTGCAGCCTTCATTGCCATGATTTCTTCACGGCTGCCAATGTGGCTGCGATAATTATTTTTAACGCAATCAGGCATTTAATTTACCTCCTTTAGTTTTCTATAAACTAGTCTTCAACTATACTAAGTGCGCCGTGAGGACAAGCTTTTACACAAATGCCGCAGGCAACACATTTAAATGGTGTGGGCAAATCATCATGATAGTACATATATCCTCTTACACACTCGGCTACGCAAATCAAGCAGCCGACACAATTTTTTTTGTCAACTCTCAAGACGCCCTTTTTGTCTTTAGGCAAAGCCATTGAAGAACACATTTTTGCACAATCTCCGCATTGATCGCATACATCTATACGGTAAGTGCCATCTTTATTTTCATGGATGCGTATAGCACTTTTGGAAGAATTTTCCTCTTTATAAAAAGCTTTTGAGCATGCCATTTCACAAGCGCGGCAGCCCTGACACAGTGAAGGATCAGCTACAAGTTTTTTCATATTTGACCTCCTAATTTTAATTTTTTATTTTCAATCTATGTTCATAATGATGAATTTCGGCGTTAAAGTTATATGGCTTTTGGTAAATACCCCTTTGGACTTTATTTAATAAAATCCCAAGCCGGCAATTAAACGCGCAACCGTATATTTGTTCAAATTTCAAGCTCCAGTCTATAAAAATATTTTATCACAGGGACAATTGTTTTACAATGAAATTTTTATACAGGATGACAAAGGAAGTATATAAGTGGTATAATAATTATAGTATAACTAATATTTTTGGGAGAAATATTATGAATGAAATTCAACTTAACACGTATCACAGACAGATAATTTTACCCGAAGTCGGAATATGGGGTCAGGAAAAACTTTTATCATCCTCTGTGCTGATTTGCGGGGCAGGCGGACTTGGTTCTCCGGTTGCTTTTTATTTGACAGCTATGGGTATCGGACGCATAGGCTTAATTGACTCAGATACGGTGTCTAGGACAAATCTGAATAGACAGATTTTGTATACTCCTGAAGATATCGGTTATCCAAAGGTAGAGGTTGCGAAAAAGAGACTCCTAAGGCAGAATCCTGATGTAAATATCGAAACCTATTATATGATGCTTTCAAAGGAAAATGCAGAAGGTATTTTTGAAAAATATGACATAATTGTTGATTGCTTTGATAACTTTGAAGGGCGGTTTATACTTAATGACGCTTGCATTGCTCTTAACAAGCCATTTGTCCACGCCGGGGTACATAGCCTTTACGGTCAGACAATAACAGTGATTCCGGGAGTAAGTCCATGCTTAAGATGTATTTTGCCAACTGGTTATAAAGCACCAAAGGGAGAAGAAAGCAAGGGAATTGTAGGTGCAACTGCTGGTGTAATGGGAGCATTTGAGGCAATAGAGGTTTTCAAATACTTGCTGGGCTTGTCCGGAAACAGTAAGAATTTGCTTATATTCAATGGAATGCAATCAGATTGTCAAGCTGTAAATATAAAACCAAATCCCCGTTGTTTTTGCCAAAAGAGGCTTTAGACTATGTTATATCATACTGTGTTATAATATAACAAATAGTATGATATAATCAGGAGAATAACTTGAAACACAGAAAAAGTACCGAATGGAGAAGGCTTGATAATGCATCAAAGTTTTTTCCTTCGATTAGCAATGAAAAAGATACAAAGGTATTCAGAATTGCTTGTGAATTATATGAACCTGTAGAACCGAAAATTTTGCAACAATCACTTAATATAACCATTGAAAGCTTCCCCCTTTACAAATCTGTCTTACGAAGGGGAATATTTTGGTATTATCTTGAGACAAGTAATATTGAGCCTGTTGTTGAAATCGAATCAACTCCTGTTTGCGCACCTATTTACATAAGGGATAGAAGAAACCTGCTATTTAGAGTGTCTTATTTTAATAACAGGATTAACCTGGAGATATTCCACGCGCTTTCCGATGGGACAGGCGGCCTATATTTCATGAAAACATTGTTATATCATTACCTATTTATACGGCATGGAGACAAATTTGTCAAGAATCCGCCACTGCCTGATTACAAAAGCTCAATCAGTCAGCAATTGGATGATAGCTTTGGAAGGTATTACAAAGGCTTGGATACTATTAAGCTAATCACAGAAAAACCTGCAAGAGAAGAAAAGTTCAGGGCATATCATATCAGTGGGACAAGACTGCCGGAAAACAGAATAAAGGTCATCGAAGGATGTATGTCAGCCAATGAGGTTTTAAAGCAAGCCCATAAATACTGTGTAACGTTGACTGTATTTATTACGGCATTGTTCATGTATTCAATTTATAAGGATATGCCTGCCTATAAGAGAAATAAACCTGTAGTTATGTCTGTCCCTATAAATTTAAGACAGTTTTATGATTCCGGGACTGCACGAAATTTCTTCTGCACTATGAATATAGGGTATAATTTCAGTGAGAATAGCACTGAATTGGAGGATGTAATAAAATCTGTCGGTGAGAGCTTCATAAACGAGCTGAAGACAGAGAAACTTAATAATAGGATTAACAGGTATATGTGGCTGGAGAGGAATCTCCTGACCAAGACATTCCCCCTGCCATTAAAGGATTTAATTCTCCGTATTGCCAGTAGAGTGGCAGACAGGGGAGTTACGGCTGCTATATCCAATATGGGGCGAATTTCAATGCACCAGGAGTTTGAAGAATATATAAGGCAATTTAGTATTTTTCCAAGTGTGAGAAGACCGCAGATAACCATGTGTACCTATGCAGATATGCTGAGCATCAGCTTTGCGGCACCATATAGGGAAACAGAAATACAGCGGATATTTTTTAATTTGCTTTCCGAGAAAGGGATTTCTGTTGAAATCTCATCAAATCTCTAGAAAAGGGGAAGATACTTATTAAGTACTGTAATTATTGCAAAGTACATGTACGAGGAAATACAACCAAATGCCCATTGTGCGCAAACATACTGCCGGGGAAAAGTGAATCAGATGGTTTCCAAAAGGATATCTATCCAAGGATACCGCCTTCATATCAGCGCCATCTCACTATCCAGATTATGGCCTTTATTTCCATTGCTGCTGTTGTTATAAGCTTTTCTGTATATAAAATGTTTCCCTCAGAATTAAACTGGCCGATGTTTGAACTGTTTGGACTAATAAGCATGTGGATTAGCCTGATTGTAGTACTGAGAAAAAGACGCAATATTGCCAAGACTATTATGTGGCAGGTAGTCATAGTATCGGGACTTTCAATCCTCTGGGACTGGAGAACAGGCTATAGGGGCTGGTCGCTGGACTATGTTATCCCTACTATTTGTGTGTCGGCTATGCTGGTTATGTATGTCACAGCGAAAGTGATGAACCTAAGTGTCCGGGATTATATAGCGTATATGCTGCTTGACGGGCTTTTGGGAATAATTCCGGTTATCTTTATATTGCTGGAGCTTGTCGATGTATTATATCCTTCTGTTATATGTGTAGCATTGAGTATTATATTTTTGTCTGCTATAATCATTTTTCAGGGAGAAAACATTAAAATTGAATTAACTAAAAGGTTACACATATAACTTTTAATTAATTCATAATTTGTTAATAATACAAAAGGAATTATTTGATATAATTATCCCTAAAATACTGACTGTGTTTTACTAAAGGAGTTATTTTGGATACTAAACCGGAAATTAACAAGGAACAAATCTTAAAACAAATACAAAAGATATTCACAAAAAAAAGAGTGGCAATTATTTTGTGTATAATAGCAACAATAGTAATATCCGTATTGTGTGTATATTCGACCAAGGCTTATAAAGTAAGCATAGACAATGAAGCGGTCGGAATTGTTAAAAATGAAGATGATGTAAAAAGCCTTATAGAGGATATCAAACGAAAGACAGAAAAAGAATACGGCACACAAATTGTTACTCCTAATGAAATAAGCTTCGAAAAGGTTATTCTTGCAGGAAAAAATACTGAGGAAGATGTACTTAGGGAAAGAATTGAAAAGAAGCTTATTTTTAAAATGAAAACCTATGCGATTAATGTAGACGGAAAAGATATCGCACGCTTTAAAGACCAATCCCTGGCACAAGAGGTTCTAAACAGGATTAAGGAGCCATATAAAGCACAGGAGGAAAGCGGAGCAGTGGTCGGCTTCCTCGAGAATGTCAGCATAATTCAAAGGGAAACCCCTTTGATTGAGACGGATACTGTGGAAGACATTTTTAATAATATATTTTTGAAAAGCGAGCAGACGAAAAAATATGTAGTAAAAGAAGGGGACACAGTAAGTGAGATCGCCCAGCAGTATGGTTTAAAGCTAGCTGAGGTTCAAAAAGCAAATCCAGACTTAAATCTTGACCGTATTTCTATCGGCCAGGAGCTTAACCTGATGGTTCCCAGATACATTATCAATGTAACGACAAAGGTTTATAAAACGTATGAGGAACCAGTCCCATATGAAGTAGAATACGAGGAATCCGCTGACTTATACAAGGGTGACACAAGGGTTAAGTTGGCGGGTGTAGAGGGCCGGAAGCTGGTAAAGGCAGAGGTCGTCAGTATTAACGGAATACAGGAAGAAGTTAATATAGTTGAAGAGAATATTATAGAGGAGCCTAAGACAGCTATTGTACTTAAGGGAACGAAAGCCAGACCCAGGACGATGGCTACAGGTAGCTTTGCAAATCCCAGCCGCGGAAGCCTTACATCACGCTTTGGACAAAGGTGGAGCCGACAGCATCAAGGTATAGATATTGGCGCAGCGACCGGAACACCGATAAAAGCGGCCGACGGAGGAAAGGTTATATTTGCAGGCTGGAAGGGTACTTACGGCAAGCTGGTGATTATCAACCATGAAAATGGTTATACGACATACTACGGCCATTGTAATACTATAAAGGTAAAAAACGGCCAGAGGGTAGCCAAAGGAGAAGTTATAGCAACTGTGGGAAACACAGGACGATCAACGGGACCTCACCTGCATTTTGAGGTGAGGAAAAACGGAGTCGCCGTCAACCCCCTAAAGTATGTTAGATATTAGACTGCTGTTCCTAATATCACGCTTGACATGAAGCAAATATTGTAATAATATTTGTTTGAAAAATAAAATCTGGGGAGCTGGATGAATCCGGCTGAGAGGGGGCTGTTACAGCTCCGACCCATTAAACCTGAGACGGATAATGCCGGCGGAGGGAGAATAACTTACTTTATGCTTATAAACCTTCTATCCAGTTTCAGAATAGAGGGTTTTTGTTTTAACATCCCACTCAGCTCAGGTGATAATCAAAAGGAGGTTTGAAAAATGAAGAAGCAAAATACATGGATGCTGGTAGAAGCCAGCATGATGATTGCTTTGGCAGTTGTGCTGGGGGAATTCGTAAAGCTGTTTAAAATGCCTATGGGAGGCTCTGTGACATTAGGGGCAATGGTACCATTATTCTTTTTTGCTTATAGATGGGGAGGAAAAGCCGGTATACTAGTAGGAGTAGTATACGGTATACTGGATTTATTAATCGGAGGTATATATTCTGTTCATCCTATTTCTATTATTTTTGACTACGTTCTAGCCTATGGTGTTTTAGGTGTAGCCGGGTTCTTTAAAAAGAGTCCTGTAGGGATTATATCAGGCATATTTGTGGGGGTTGCCGGGAGATTTTTGTGTCATGTGTATTCGGGGGTCGCGGTCTTTTCTAGCTATGCTCCTGAGGGACAGTCCCCGATTATTTACTCAATACTCTACAATGGTACCTTTTTACTTCCTGAGTTTTTGATAACCATTGTATTGACTCTTCTGGTAATCAAGTTTGTAAAGCTTCCTGAACCTAAAAGAGTATAGAAAAACGGTGAAGTCTATGATAGAATTTTTCTTGAATAAGATACAAAAGAATTGAAATCAGGAGGGATTTGCAGATGAAATGTGCTGTATGCGGTTACCGGTATAATGAGCCTGATAAAAGCTCTAATGGTGAGAAGTTTATAAGTGACGGAGACGAAGAATTTATAAAGCTGATTAATACATTTCACAGAAGAGACAGTCAAGGGAGCCTGGACGAAGCATATTTGTTTGCATGTCCCAAATGTAAAACAGTCAGAATGGAAGTCTGGTAAGAGAATTTATTGACAATTAATTAACAATGTGCTATGATTTTTATAGTCATTAGTGATGAATTTTATTTATCATTCGTGACTTAACTACCGTATCCCGACGGAAAAGACATCTATTGTCTGATTCGAAAGGCCAAGGACTTAATATGACCAACCTTAGTGTTGGGCTTGCTTTGATTGTCTGCACCTTTCGGATTTAACCGGGAGGTGCTTTTATTTGTGGCGGAGAAATTAATTATTTTGTATTGGAGGAGTATCAATGAAAAGAGCGGGTATCATCAGTGCAATTATCGAAAATCCACACAAATCACAGCGGGAATTTAACAGCATTATATCTGAGTACAGTGACATAGTCAGAGGACGGATGGGTATCCCCTTCGGAGGAGGGAAGATAGCTCTGGTATCTCTTACGGTTGTGGCAGAGCTTGATCGTATAAACGGTCTGACCGGAAGACTGGGGAAGCTACCGGGTGTTTCGGTGAAGGCTTCTATTGCCAAAGAAGGAATTAATTTAGAGGAGTAATTCATTGAAAAGCTTTTGGTAAAGTCAGGATAATAAAACAGAATTGCTTAGCTAAACATAAATTATATAGAAAGTAGATGATGCATTATGTTGGATTACGGCTGTGATGAAAGGTTTATTGACAGTGATTATATTGAAAAGGTTTTAGAGGACGCTAAAGGCGCTTCCGATGAAGAGATCACTCAAATTCTCCACAAGGCTGACAGGTTTGAAGGGTTAAGTCATCATGAAGTGGCGGTACTGCTTCAGATTGATGATGATAAGCACATAGAAAGAATATTCCAGGTTGCGGGGAACATCAAGAATCATATATATGGAGACAGGGTTGTCATGTTTGCCCCTTTGTATGTCAGTGACTACTGTGTCAATAAATGCGCCTATTGCGGTTTCCGCTGCGACCATGAATATCCAAGAAAAAGACTGACCATGGATGAAATTCGAGAAGAGGTTCGTATTCTTGAGAGCATGGGTCATAAAAGGCTTGCGGTGGAGGCAGGCGAAGATCCAAAAAACTGTCCCATTGAATATATAGAGGAAGTCCTAAAGACCATTTATGACATGAAGTTTAAAAACGGGGAAATTCGCCGCGCCAACGTTAATATTGCAGCTACAACAGTAGAAAACTACAGGAGGCTGAAAAATGCAGGTATAGGGACATATATACTTTTTCAGGAGACTTATCATCAGCCAACCTATGAAAAGGTTCATATTGCAGGACCTAAAAGTAATTATTGGTACCATACCACTGCCTTTGACCGCGCCCAGCTAGGCGGAATAGATGACGTAGGCGGCGGGGTTCTGTTTGGATTATATGATTACAGATTTGAGGTAATGGGCTTGATGCTTCACAATGAGCATCTTGAAAAGCGTTTTAATGTCGGCTTTCATACTATTTCTGTACCAAGAATTAGGGAGGCAGACGGAGCTGATATCACAGCAGCCAAATACATTCCCACAGACGAAGAGTTTTTAAAGCTGGTGGCTATTATTCGTTTGGCTGTGCCCTTTACAGGCATGATTGTATCCACAAGAGAATCGGTGGATATCCGCAAAAAGCTCATTTCTATAGGAATTTCCCAGATTAGCGGAGGCTCTTCTGTAGAGGTGGGAGGATATGCTATGCGTGAAGCTAATGCCCCTCAATTTGAGCTTGCCGACAATAGACCGGCGTCAGAGATTATTGAATGGATAATGGATGAGGGGCTTGTTCCCAGCTTCTGTACAGCCTGTTACAGGACGGGAAGAACAGGGGACCGTTTTATGAGCCTTGCAAAGTCAGGCAATATTAAAAATGTTTGCCTGCCAAATGCGCTGGCAACATTGTGTGAGTACGCCCAGGACTATGGAGACGATTCATTTAAGGAAAAGGCCGATAAGATTATTAACAAGCACATTGATTCAATCCAAAATGAAAAAGTGAAAAAGCTTACTATAGAAAACATTGAGAGAATAAAGTCGGGTGAAAGGGATTTATTTATCTAATTTTCTATTGATTAGATCTTCATCTGATTCATCTGATTCTTTTTGGTATCAAACTATTTGCGAGGGAGCGGCATATATGAGCATGAATTTGACACCGTCCGGTGAGAGAAAGCATATAGCGTTTTTCGGGAAAAGGAATGCGGGCAAATCCAGCCTGGTAAATGCAATAGCAAACCAGCAGCTTTCAATAGTATCCGAAGTTAAGGGTACTACTACAGACCCGGTATATAAAGCAATGGAGCTTTTACCTCTTGGCCCGGTTGTGCTTATTGACACTCCGGGACTTGATGATGAGGGAGAGCTTGGAAGCTTAAGAGTTCAAAAGGCTAGGGACGTGTTAGCAAAAACCGATATAGGGGTTGTTGTATGCGATGTGCGGGAAGGCTTGACTTTGGTGGAGCTTAATGTAATAGAGCTTATCAAAAGACGAGAGATTCCCTTTATTATTGTATTAAATAAGATAGATCTGTTTTATCCTACGAACGAATTTATCCAAAGTATAGAGCGAAAAGCCGGAGGAAAGGTTCTTTGTGTGTCGGCTGAGACAATGGAGGGGATAGATAAGCTAAAGGAGCAAATTTCAAGAACCGTCCCCGATTCTGGGGAGAGGCAGGCTCTTGTAGGAGATTTGCTCAAGCCCAATGATTTTGTGGTGCTTGTGGTGCCCATAGACAGCGGGGCGCCGAAAGGCAGATTGATATTACCACAGCAGCAGGTGATAAGAGATGTTCTGGAGTCCGGTGCTATATCAATTGTTACAAGGGATACAGAGCTTAAGGCTACCCTTGAGAGGCTTGGGACAAAGCCTAAGCTTGTAATTACCGACTCTCAGGTTTTTGAAAAGGTATCCAAAGAAACGCCGGAGGATATATTGCTTACATCCTTTTCTATTCTATTTGCGCGATATAAGGGTGACTTGAAGGAGTTAATAAAGGGAGCCAGAGCTTTAGCTGAATTGATGGATGGCGATAGGGTACTTATTTCAGAAGGCTGCACTCATCACAGACAATGTGAGGACATTGGAACAGTTAAGCTGCCTAAATGGATTAGTAAAAGTACAGGCAAGCAAGTGATATATGACTTCACATCAGGAAATCATTTCCCGGGCAATCTGGAGGACTATAGTGTAATTGTTCACTGCGGCGGTTGTATGCTAAACGGAAAGGAAATGAAGCATCGCATTGAAACTGCCAAAGAAAAGGGCATTCCTATTGTAAATTACGGAGTGCTGATCGCATACATGCAGGGCATCCTGGATAGAACGATTGAACCCTTTGGATATTAAATAATATTTTAGGGGTTTTGGCAAATCTTGTTGATTGGCATACCCTTCTATGCTATACTTAGTAATATGGTATTACAAAGTTCTGTTTAGGAGGAAAGCTTATGGCATATTTATTAGGTATTGACATCGGAACCTCGGGTACAAAGACTGTTCTTTTTGATGAAGTGGGAAATACTGTAGTCAGCGCTGTTTATGAATATCCTCTTTATCAGCCCAATATAGGATGGGCTGAGCAAGAGCCGGAGGATTGGTGGAATGCTACAGTGCTGGGAATTCGCAAAGTGCTTTCCGATAGTGGAATAAAAGCTTGCGATATTAGCGGCATCGGACTGTCAGGTCAGATGCACGGTCTGGTAATGCTGGATAAAGACGATAAAGTTCTCCGGCGGTCTATTATATGGTGCGACCAGAGAACTACAAAGGAATGTGAGCAAATTACCTCTTTGATAGGGGAGAAGCGGCTGATAGAAATAACGGCAAACCCTGCTCTTACAGGCTTTACTGCATCAAAAATAATGTGGGTTAAGAACAATGAGCCCCAGATTTTTGAAAAGGCAGCTAAGATAATGCTGCCAAAGGACTATGTGAGATTCAGGCTTACGGGAGAGTTTGCTACAGAGGTGTCGGATGCCAGCGGCATGCAGCTTATGGATATACCTGATAGGTGCTGGAGCAGCGAGGTGCTCAGTAAGCTTGAAATTGACATACACAAGCTTCCACAGATGTATGAATCACAGGAGATAAGCGGCAAAGTAAGCAAAGAGGCTGCTGAACTGACAGGCCTTTGTGAGGGCACGGCTGTTGTAGGAGGTGCCGGAGATCAAGCAGCCGGGGCTGTGGGAAACGGCATTGTAAAGCCGGGAGTTGTATCATCCACCATTGGGACATCAGGTGTTGTATTCGCATATCTGGACAAAATAAGCATAGACCCGGCAGGCAGAGTCCATACCTTCTGCCATGCTGTGCCAAATACCTGGCATGTAATGGGGGTAACACAGGCGGCAGGACTTTCACTTAAATGGTTTAGGGACAATTTCTGTAATGAAGAGATAAATGTTGCACATCTGATGGGCGTTGATCCCTATGTATTGATGGATCAGCAAGCGGAAAAATCTGTGCCGGGCAGTAACGGTCTTATTTATCTGCCGTATCTTATGGGAGAGAGGACTCCTCATCTTGACGCATATGCAAAGGGCGTTTTCTTCGGACTGTCAGCAAAGCATGATAAGAAGGATATGATAAGGGCTGTTATGGAAGGTGTAGCCTTCAGCTTAAGAGACTGTCTGGAAATCATAAGTGATATGGGCATTCATGTCAGTGAAATAAGGGCTTCGGGAGGAGGCGGCAGAAGCAGGCTCTGGAAGCAGATACAGGCAGATGTATTTGGAAAGGGAATCACAACTATTAATTCAAGCGAAGGACCTGCGCTGGGGGTAGCCCTTTTAGCCGGAGTTGGGACAGGTGTTTACAAAAATGTTGCCCAAGCCTGTGATGCGGCTATAAAGGTTGATAATGTGCAGCAGGTGGAAATTGACAGGCAGCAAAAATACACAAAGCTTTACGGTATTTACAGGCAGCTCTATAAATCTCTAAAGAATGATTACAAAGCTTTGCATGAAATTATGAGTGAAGTATATGAGGGCGATTTATGACAAAAAGCAAAACCGGCAATAACAAATTCCTAAAGCAATATAACGAATCAGGAATACTGGATTTAATTCGGACTGGGAAGGCTCTTTCCCGGGCAGACCTATCGAAAGCAACAGGACTGTCTCCGACTGCTACGGGTATAATTGTGTCGGCTTTAATTGAAAAGGGATATATCCGGGAGAGAGGAACGGGAGAATCTAAAGGAGGCAGAAGACCTGTACTTTTAGAGCTTGTACCAGACTCCTACTATTCTATAGGTTTGGATGTGGATGTAGATAGTGTTTTATATATGCTTATGGATATTACAGGCAAGGTGGTGTATGAAGGCTCGGGAGCTATCAATTCACAGGTGCCGGAAGCGGCGGTTTCTGCTTTGGCGTCATATGTAGGTGAAATAGTCAAAAGCAGAGCAATTGATACGGGGACGCTGCTTGGTGTTGGTATTTCAGTTCCCGGTTTAGTGGAGCCTGACACTCAAAGGGTGATTCTTGCTCCAAACCTTGGATGGGAGGATGTTGACTTAGGTATTATGCTTAAGAAGCACCTTGACATGCCGGTGTATGTGGAGAATGAGGCAATGGCTTCAGCTATTTGTGAGAATTGGATTGGAGAATGCCGGGAAGTAGATAATTTTGTTTGTGTAAATATCAAATCAGGTATAGGTGCAGGAATATTTACAGGAGGCAGGCCGTACAAAGGCAGCAGTGGAAGTGCAGGTGAGGTAGGGCATGTGGTAGTTGATGAGGATGGCCCCAAATGCGGCTGCGGTAATTACGGATGCCTTGAGACAATTGCTTCAACAGGCAGAATTGTTGAAAGAGCCAGGAAGATGGCCAGACAGGGTGTGGCTTCGTTCCATTGTAAAGCAAATAATTCGGATAGCATTGACTTAAACCATATTATTGATGTAGCAAGAGCAGGCGATGAAAAAGCGCTGGGGCTACTTAATGAAGCTGCAAGATACATAGGAATTGCACTTTCAAGTCTGGTAAACACATTAAACCCTTCAAAGATAGTCCTGGGAAAGGATTTTGTTAAATATGGCGATTTAGTGATGGATACACTAAGAAGCTTGATAGAGCGCAAAGCATTGAAAAAACCGGCTTCTGTTGTTGAGGTGACTATCTCGGAAATAGGAGAGAGGACATCAACTTTAGGAGCGGCAATTATACCGTTAAAAATATTGTTTGGAAGATAAAAAAACAGACGAATGGAGGATTAATCATGGCGGAGTATTTTAAGGAAGTAAAGAAGGTAGTGTATGAGGGCAGCGGCTCGGACAATCCTTTGGCATTCAAATACTACAATCCTGATGAAGTGGTTCTAGGAAAGACAATGCGGGAACACTTGAGATTTGCAGCTGCGTATTGGCATACCTTTCAGGCTACAGGAGTCGACCCTTTCGGTGCAGGCACAGCCATCAGGCCTTGGGACAATGTTACAGATAAAATGGAGCTGGCTAAGATAAAGGTTTACGCCAATTTCGAGTTTTGTGAAAAGCTTGGTTTGCCATTTTTCTGTTTCCACGACAGGGATATTGCACCTGAAGCTGATTCTTTAAGGGAAACTAACAAAAGGCTGGACGAGATAACGGCATTGATTAAGGACAGAATGAGCACAAGCAGCGTCAAACTCCTTTGGGGTACCACCAATGCCTTTGGCCATCCAAGATTTGTCCACGGCGCATCTACATCTCCTAATGCAGATGTATTTGCCTTTGTATGCGCCCAGGTGAAAAAGGCAATGGAAATCACAATGGAGCTGGGAGGACAAAACTACGTATTCTGGGGCGGCAGAGAAGGCTATGAGACATTGCTCAATACGGACATGAAGCTTGAATTGGATAATATGGCAAGATTTTTGCGCATGGCCTGCGACTATGCAAAGCAGATAGGATTTAAAGGGCAGCTTCTCATAGAACCAAAGCCAAAGGAGCCTACAAAGCACCAATATGATTTTGATGCCGCAACGGTAATAGGATTTTTGAAAGCCTACGGTCTTGACTCTTACTTTAAGCTTAATATTGAAGCAAACCATGCAACACTGGCGGCACATACGTTCCAGCACGACTTGCGTGTGGCACGTATTAACGGAATGCTTGGCAGTATTGACGCAAATCAGGGAGACATGCTGCTTGGATGGGATACGGATCAATTCCCGACTAATATTTATGATACAACCCTGGCTATGTATGAGGTTCTTAAAATGGGAGGCTTTACAACAGGCGGCTTAAACTTTGACGCAAAGGTAAGAAGGGGCTCCTTCGAAGCTATTGACCTGTTCTATGCACATATTGCCGGAATGGATACATTTGCAAAAGGCCTTAAGGTCGCAGCAAAAATCATCGAGGACGGAAAGCTGGACACATTGGTTTCCGAAAGATATAAGAGCTACTCCGAAGGTATCGGTAAGGATATAGTTGAAGGCAAGGCAGGCTTCAAAGAGCTTGAAAGCTATGCTCTTGAGAACGACAGGATTGTGAATTCTTCCGGAAGGCAGGAAGTCCTTGAAAGCATGCTGAACCAGTATATATTTGAGACAAGGTAACTTAAATATTGAGGATTAGCAAGACATGTATGGGCATGGTTAAGTTATAGATGACTGCTTAAGGGTAATCAGAAGCAGATACATAATATGCGATTGATTAGCCCTGTCAATATTCAGCGAAAATGTCACCCTTAAAAGCGTGGTTTTATTCAGCGAAA
>CAZPMC010000002.1:54024-135525 GCA_964587755.1 uncultured Oscillospiraceae bacterium | reverse complement strand
GTGACATTTTCGCTGAAATATTATAAGGTGACATTATCGCAGAATAAACACACCCTTTCCGCCATATTATTGACTAAATGGGCATTTGAAGATAAAATGAAAAGAGGCAGTTTTTGCATAAAATCAATCCCAGCCTATATATAATTACTATTATCTTATTTGAATATTCAGCCCATAATGGGCGAAAAAGGGGAGCGAATTGTTATCATGGCTAAAAAAAATTACCCGTTGTATGAAACAACCATTTTTGAAGACTTCCGAATCATGACAGAGAATGTTGCGAAAAAGTATCCTGACAGAGTTGCGATTTCTTATAAAAAAGACCCACGTGACAAGGAAACAATACGAGTAACCTATTCACAAGCGAGAGATTATATTCGTGATTTGGGTACAGGGTTGATAGCTTTGGGATGCAGAGATAAGCATGTTGCCATTGTTGGTGAAAGCTCTTATGAATGGATCTGTTCCTATTTTTCGCTGATGTCAATAGGTGCTGTTACTGTGCCCATTGACAAGGATCTTCCTTCAGAGGAAATAGCATCTATTATGAATACTGCTGAATGCGAATTCTTGGTTTACAGCAGTGCTGTAGAGGCAAAAATGAAGGAGGTCAGACAAGAGGTAGCTTGTCTAAAAACTTCCATTTGCATGGGCGATACAAAAGATACGGGAGTGCTGAAGCTTTCTGATATTGTCCGGGATGGCGGGCAGAGATATAAAGCCGGCGACAATTCTTACTATGACTATAAGATTGATACCGAACGCATGGCAACTATAGTTTTTACTTCCGGTACCACAGGAAAGGGCAAAGGGGTCATGCTATCACAGACAAATATTGTAACTGATATGACTCAGGGTATGTACAACTTTGCCATCACGCCAAAAACAATGAATGTGCTGCCGCCCCACCACACTTTCGGCTCTACGGTCAATTTCGTGGGACACTTCGCACAGGGCTCCGAAATTTATATTTCCAGCGGTTTAAAACATATTGCTAATGAAATTAAGGAACAGCAGCCATCTCATTTGATACTTGTCCCCTTATTTGTTGAAGCACTTTATAAGAAGGTTTGGTCTACCGCTGAAAAGACCGGAAAAGCCGACACATTGCGAAAAATGATTAAGATAAGCAATGCTTTGAGAAAAGTCGGTATAGATTTGCGTAAAGTATTTTTCAAAAGCATTCTTTCGTCCTTTGGCGGAAAGCTTGAGATGATTATTTGCGGAGGCGCAAGTTTAAATCAGGACATAATTGATTTCTTTGATGCCATAGGCATTACGCTACTTAATGGATATGGCATTACTGAATGCTCGCCCCTAATTTCATGCAACAGAAATAAGTACCAAAAGAAAGGAAGCGTTGGTACGCCAATCATAGGTCTGAAAGTAAAAATAAAAGATCCGGATGAAAACGGCGAAGGTGAGATATGCGTTAAAGGTCCAAATGTAATGCTTGGCTACTATAAGGACCCTGAAGCAACGGCTGCTGCATTTGATGAAGAAGGTTACTTTAAGACAGGGGATTACGGCAAGCTGGATGAGGAAGGGTGGATATATATTACCGGCAGGCTTAAAAATGTAATTATTCTAAGCAACGGTAAAAATGTTTATCCAGAGGAGATAGAGACTGAAATATCTCGAATATACGGTGTAGCAGAGTGTGTTGTTTATGCTGGCGAAAGCAGGGTATCAAAAAACAAGGAGGTCATTGTGGCTGAGATATTCCCTGATTTTGAGGCATTGAAGCAAAGAGGCATTGAAGATATAAAAGGATATTTTGATGACGAGATAAAAAAGATAAATGCCAGAATGGTCTCCTATAAAGCAGTAAAGATGGTTAAAATACGAGAAGAGGAATTTTTGAAGAACACCTCCAGAAAGATACTTAGGTTTGCAATTGATAAGAGTATAGACTGACCAACAGATGATGCTGCATTAATACTAGGCTAAAAATCAATATTTACTATTAGCTGACAAGGAGAGTTTTGCAGCAGATGCAAGGCTCTCTCTTCTTTTTATATAGCATGCTTTATTTACAGACATTGTAATGGATTTTAGCGTATAATAATAAAATGAGAAATTTAATTTAAATTATATATTTTATAAAATTATATATTTAGAAAGGAAGAATTGATATGAGTGGAAGCTATAATGATTTTTTCAGAGGCAAGTTTCTCAAGTGGGGAATTATTGCTATACTAGCAATTATAATAATATCTACCTCCATTTCCACGTGGAATGGGTTGAACGCCGCTGACCAGGCAGTCAGAAGCAGTTGGGGCCAGGTCCAGAATGTGATGCAAAGAAGAGCTGATGTGATTTTAAATGAGGTAGAAGTGGTAAAGGGCTATGCAAAGCATGAAGAAAAGGTATTTGAGGATATTGCAGCTGCAAGGGCTGTACTGTATAACAGTAATGCAGATATAAACAGTAAGCTTGAGGCAGATGAAGCCATGAAGACATACGGAAAAAATATTCTTGCAATAGCAGAAAACTACCCGGACCTTAAAGCAAGTGAGCTTTTTTCAAATTTGCAGGAGCAGATCGAAGGTTCTGAGAACAGGGTATCGGTTGAGAGAAGGAATTTCATTAAAGCCGTTGAAAACTATAATATAAAAGTAACGAGATTTCCGGGAAATATTTTTGCTAGGCTAATGGGTTTTGAGCCAAAGGATTATTTTGAGGCAGACCCGGAAGCGCAGAAGGCTCCGAAGGTAGAATTTGACTGAAGATGAGCTATATTCCCTTTGGCATGTCCATTTTGATAGGTAATGCTCAAACAAAGGAGGTGAAGGTATATGTTTAAAAGTCTTACGAAGAAAATTGTTTTTATAATATTGATTATAAGCTTAGCTAGCGGTGCTGCATATGCTGAGGCTAAAATACCTTCACCCACATCTTCTTTTTTTGTCAATGATTTTGCTGATGTTATCTCTCAGTCCATTGAGGAGAAAATACAAAATCTTGGGGTACAGCTAAAAGAAAAAACGACAGCCCAAGTTGTATTGGTAACCATTGAGACTTTGGACGGGGATGATATCGACAGTTATGCCAACAGGCTTTTTGAAAGCTGGGGGATTGGGCAAAAAGACAAGGATAACGGTATTCTCATACTAAATGCAGTTAATGAGAGATTGATCAGGATAGAGGTAGGGTATGGATTAGAGGGCGCATTGCCGGACGTAGCGGCTGCCCGAATCCGTAAAGAATATATGAATCCATATCTTAAAAACGAAGATTATGACAGTGGTCTTTATAATGGTTATGTAGCTGTGGTTAATGCAGTGGCCAAAGAATACGGCGTTGAAATGAATGAGTCCGAACAGCCGGTAAGGGCTCCCCAAAGCTTCCCACAGGAAGAAAGAGCACACTCCCAGGATAGCAGCAGAGGGTATATGATTTTTATTATAATATTCCTGGCTGTTGATGGCATTTTCTTTAAATTCAGAATAACAGCTTTACTACTGAAACTCGCCTTCTATTCAAGCTTTTTTGGAGGAGGCCGTGGAGGCCGCGGTGGCAGAGGAGGAGGTTTTGGAGGCGGAGGCTTCGGTGGTGGAGGCTTTAGAGGTGGTGGCTTCGGCGGAGACAGCTTTGGCGGCGGAGGCGGCAGAAGCGGCGGAGGCGGAAGCAGCGGGCGCTACTAAGACGGTTCAGTGGGACTGCAATAACGAAATTAAGCTAAGCAAGGGGGACGGTTGTCCCCCTTGCTTTAGCTTCTCTTGCTTTGAATAATTTATAACTTCAGTGCCTGGCACCATAAAGAGCTTAAATGGTGAATTTCTTCATTTGCTCGATAAGGTTGGTTGCAAGCTCGTTCAATTGATTTGCCATATCATCAAGCTGTTCAACAGAAGCCAGTTGCTCTTGTGTGGAGGCAGATACTTCTTCTGTGGAAGCGGATACCTGCTGTGATACTGCAGATATGCTCTGCATACTGGTAATAACCATTTCCTTGTAGGAATCCATTTCAGTTATCATGCTGCCCACATTGTTGATATTTTCACTGAGCTGAAGCGTTGTTGAATTGATCCTTTCGAAGGCTTCAGCTGTCTGTTCAACCATTTTACTCTGTTCCTTGATACTGGTTTCAGCTTCCAACACCAGGGAGGCAGAGGTTTGAGATTGCTTGAATATATCCTCGACATGCTTTTGTATATTACGGGTGTGGTTATTTGATTGTTCTGCAAGCTTTCTGATCTCATCGGCTACAACAGCAAAACCCTTGCCCGCCTCACCGGCTCTGGCAGCTTCGATAGCAGCATTAAGAGCAAGCAGGTTTGTCTGGTCAGCTATGCTTCTAAGAACCCGGGTTATAACGTTAATATTTTTAACATATTGATTCAACTGGGCTATTTCGGTAACAACCTTTGATGTAATATCGTCAGTCTCAGATGCCTTACGATTTAATGAATCAATAGTGGTGATGCCGATATCGGAAAGCTCTCTCATGAAATCAGAATCAGCTTCCATAGCCATTGTTTTTTCGACGGCAAGTGTTATACGATCAGCCAGCTCCGATACGTTTTTAACGCTGGTGTCTACCTCAGCAGATTGGCTTGCCGACCCGGATGCAACCTCAATAATAGCTTGTGTGATTTCTGATGATATTTGGGCTGACTGGCGAGAGATTGTCGCCATTTTTTGAGATGAAGCTACAACCTCCTCTGCTGCTTTCGTACTCTGTATTACAAGCTGGCGGATATGTACAAGCATCTCATTAAAGCTGTTTGTAAGGTTTCCAATCTCATCATTTCTGTTCATTGAAAGTGAAACTGTAAGGTCACCTTTTTCAGCTTTAGACATTGCACCCATAATGGTTTTCAATGCGTTTGTCATTTTGAGTGAAAACAGGAAGCCAATTGTCACAGCAATAATAGCAAATAGTATGCCAAACAAAATAGTAGTTCTCAAAATTTGCGATGCACCAGCAGTTATAGCTGAATGTGGTACAGTTGTAATAACAGTCATACCGGTCTTTGGAGATTTATAATATGAAACCAGATAATTTACGCCATTGTCATCAATATTGAACAGATCGTTAGCTTTGCTCGCGACCCGTTTTCTTACCTCATTTATAAATGCTCTATTACTGAAATCTTCCTTCTCATATACGCCATTTTCGGTAATAACCTTTCCCCCAGGGGTCAAAAGATAAGAGGATTCACCTTTACCAAGATCTATACTTTTTAATATATTAGTAATAGGTTCATAGTTAATATCTACAATAATAAAACCGTCAGATTTGCCTACTGCTTTGGTTTTATAAAGTCTGATAATCGAGAAGGCATATTCTACTGTAACCTTCATACCCTCGCTGTAATCATCAATCCAACATGCGGCACCGTTTGCCTCAAGTACTTGATTGTACCATTCAGTTTCAAATACTCTTTCCATGCTGTCCGGAGGCGCCAAATTCCCTAGTACGTAGCCGGAATTAAGTATTACCTTACTGTTCATTTCCGATATGGCTGTGTCTATGTTAGACAGTGCATCAGCTGCCTCTCTTTGAGCGGCCATCTTTTCTGAGCTGCTTTCCCTGTCTATAACCTTGGTCAAATCAGCAATGCTTTCATTTGAAATAAGCTGAAGGGAAATATTTAAAGCCTTATCAATAAATGCATCAAAATTGTTGGATGCTTGATAAGACGCTCCCTTTACACTATCTTTAACACTTTGCTTTAAATTTACGGAGGCGGTCCTAGTCGAGGCAAAACCAATAACGGATAGGGGTAAGATAATCAGTGCGAGGAACATAGCTACCATTTTTGTCAAAATACTGTTTTTTGTGGTAAGGTCCGAGATAAGTGATTTGAAATCAATCTTTATAAGAGATTTGAAATCAATCCGTTTAAATTTAATCATGATTTCCTCCCTAAAAGCTATATTTGATTGTTATATTCATTATATCATTAGTAAAAACCAGGAGACAATAAAAAATGTAATTATGTTGTTAAATGTCAATATGTTTAGTATTTTGTCGAAACATAGGGCATAAGCAACCACCCTTAGCGGGTGGTTCTGAGCCCTTGGCTGTAATAGAATTTTAGTTTTTCATTCCGGTCATTGCTATACCTTCTACAAAGTATTTTTGACCTATTAGATAAAGTATTACACCGGGTGAAAAGGACATACATGTTGCACACATGGTTTTGCCCCAATCAACCTTTAGTGCACTTCTAAACATTGTCAATCCAATAGCAATGGTGAAGTCTTCTGTTTTATTGATGTAAATTAACTGCTGGAGCAGGTCATTCCACATAGATATAAATAACAGAAGCGCAACAACAATCATTGCGGGTCTGATTAGAGGCACTATTATACTTACCATAATCCTAAAATATCCGGCTCCGTCAATTGTGGCTGATTCATCAAGCTCTCTGGGAATGGTTTTGACAAACTGCCGGATCAAGAATATGTTGAATGCACCACCACCGCAAAAATACGGCAGGATTAGAGGCCAATATGTATTCCCCAAGCCTAGTAAGCGGGTCCACATAATATACAAGGGAATCAACGTAACCATTGTAGGCAGAAGCATGGAACCGACACAAAGGGAAAATAAAAATTTCTTGCCTTTAAAACGCAGTCTCCCAAACGCATAACCACATAATGTGGCAGTTAGCGTTCCGGCAATAACCGAAGGAGTTATAATTGTGAATGAGTTTTTCAAATAGAGCCAGAAATCAAAATATTTTAAAGTAACCGTATAGTTTGAAAAAAGCCATTTGCTCGGGAAAAAAGACGGTGGAAATGCATACAGCTCGGAATTAGTCATTAACGATGAGCGGAAAATCCACCAAATAGGCAACATAACTGCAGCCGCCATAATAATAATTATAACCATCGAAATGAAATCGGCAATTTTTTTGCTCCGTTCTTTACTTTTAAAGCTCTTCGACCTTTTAAGCCTATTTTCCGGCAAGGTCTCAGATGTTATAACAGTTTGTGCCATTAGTCATCGCCTCCTTCATAGAAAATCCAAGATTTAGATGTTGCAAATATTATGGCTGTCAATATCCCGATTAATATAAAGAATACAAATGAAATTGCACAAGCATAACCAAGCTGATTGCTTTCAAATGCATAACGATACATTAAATATGTCATAAACATTGATGATGTTCCGGGTCCGCCTTTTGTCAATGAAAGAGCGGGAACAACAACCTGCATGTTGACAATAAGGCTCATAAGCAGATTGTAAAAAATAATCGGTGACATACATGGTAAAGTTATATGTATAAAACGGTGCCAAGCGTTAGCACCATCGATTTCAGCAGCTTCATGGTAAACCTTTGGGACATTCTGCAGTCCTGCAAGGAAAATGACGATAAGGTTACCGCTTAACCAGACAGCAATGATAGCCAGTGACGGTACAACCCAACGTGCGTCATTTAAAAACAAAACTTTTTTGAAGCCTAATTCTGATAATACAAAATTGAATAGGCCGAAATTTGATTCAAGTAGCCATGACCACCCTACATAAACAGCAACAGCCGGAAGTACGTAAGGAAGGTAGAATACAGCACGCCAAAATCCGCGTGCAGGAACTTTTCTATTGAGCAACATCGCTATTCCTAAAGAATAAATCATGCTGCCTGCAACTGCAAGTAGCGAAAAATATATTGTTACCTTAATCGATTCTTTAAAATATGGGTCGGAGGTAAATAACCGGATATAGTTATCAATGCCATTGAATATCGGACTGGCAAGGCCCTTCCAATTAAAAAAGCTAATTGTGAAAACCGCTATCAGCGGCAAATATGTAATAAATGTCAAACCTAAAAACGCAGGTATAAGGAGAATGTAAGCTGCCGTAGCTTCCTTCCTGGCCCGTATTGAATGGCGCTTAATTACTTTTTTTGCACTGCCCATAAGAACACCCCTTGACTTGTATAGGTAAGGGTGTCCACACGAGTACCACGAGCGGACACCCTTACTACTTATCTGTTTAATTTGTTTTAATTATTACTGGCCTTGAAATGCTGCAACTAAAGCATCGTAGTTGTCGGTAATTGCTTTTTCAGCGGTAATCTTACCAGTCCATACTTCACCGAGGATTGAACCTAAGAGGTTGTTGAAGTCAACAGTATTATTTACATAATACCATGAAGCTGACCTAGTAACGTTCATATCTTTTGCAACGTCAACAACAGCGCTCTTGTACTCATCGTATGGCGGGAAGTTAGGATTATCAACCCACTTGTGGGTCAGAGTCTCATCAGTGTACCATTTTTCGAGTACTGGCATCCAGATACCCTGCTCGATCAGAGCCCAGCTGTTCTCTTCCTGAGCGTACCACTTAATCCAATCCATAGCTTCTCTGAGATTCTTGGTCTGGTTGAATACAACGTTCGGACCGCCTGTGCAGAGGGTAACCTTCTTATCCATGTAAGGCAGAACTGCTACGCCGTATTCATTTCCTTCATCTTTCCATGCATTCAGGCATGTACCGATGTTCCACTGTCCGTTAGTTGTCATAGCGCAGGTTCCGTTGATAATTGAACGCTGTACGCCGTCGTCAGTATTACCAGCGGAAAGAGGAGCAACATGATCTACAAGGTGAAGGTCAGCAACTTTCTGAATAGCTTCTATACTCTTAGGATCATTAATGATAACCTTTGAGCCATCTTCAGAATAGAATCCGCCGCCATTGGAAATACACCAGGTCTCAAGCTGCCAAGTAAGGTTCTCTACCAGAGCACCGTACTGTACTATGTTCTGAGAATCAAAGCCTGCATCGCCAGGACGCTTTCCGTTTTTGTCAAGTGTGAGCTGTTTTGCTACTGAAACGAATTCATCCCACTTCCATGCTTTGTCGAGTGACTGCGGAGGATATGCAACTCCAGCATCGTCAAACATCTTTTTGTTGAAGAACATCAAGAGGATTTCGTTTGCTGTAGAGTAAGCAACTGGTTTGCCCTGATATTTGAATGCCAGGGAATCCAATGGTTTGCTTTCGCCTTGTCCGTACATTTCACTGATGTCAGCCAACATGCCCTGGCTTGCCCACTGCAGAACGCCTGCTTCTGACATGATACCTGTGTCGGGAAGCTCGCCTGCTGTTGCCATGGTGTTAAGCTTAGTCATGTAGTTCTCCCAGGGTATGCATATGACTTCAATTTCCACCTTGTCTTGGGACTGAGTGTACTTGTTTGCTACTTCGATAACAGTAGCGGACTCTTCAGCTGTACCCCAGTTTGAGTATGTAATCTTGATCTTTTCTGCCGGAGCGGGAGTATCTTCAGTTTTAGCCGGAGCTGTATCTTCTGCTGTAGTAGCAGGATCATCAGTTCCCTCTTTCTCTCCGCAACCTGCGAATACTGATACCAGCATAATTACGCAAAGTACCAGTGCCAGCCATTTTGATGCCATTTTCATAACGTGACCTCCTTAATATGTTTGTCTATATTTTGATTAAATTGGCAACGCCAATTCGATCACGAAGCAAATGGAATACGATATAAGTAACTTTGTTAAACGTTTTCGCGCATGTTATTAATATATCACAAATACAATTGGTGTAAAATTGCAAGTATGTGCCGAAATTTGAGGTTATCATCAAAAAGCTTTAATTTCCATCGACTATTTATAATTATCTTATAATTTCAAAATCAAGCAAGGAATTCGTAAATTCGTATAATTATTACTTATCTTCGGTAGAATTGTTTATATCTATATTTATTTTAAACGACAAAGGCAAATTTGTAAATGTTTAAAGCATTATTTCCTGACGATAAATTAAATTATAAAGGTATGAATAATCTAAGAACATGAAGAAAACTAGAGGAAAACGATTAATTTGGATAATATAAAGCTTAAAACAGTATAGACTTTTATTTAATTTTTAAGTAAAATCTATTAGTAAACGTTTAACTCAATATAGAATTAACATGGTTTATGCATGAGATTTCATACCATTATATTATTTTATTTTCGATAAGGAGAGGTACATGATGAAAAAGTACGATGTAACTTTTATTGGACACATGTGTTATGACGAGGTAACCCCATTTGGCGGAGAACCGATAATTGCGCCGGGTAGTGCTGTTTTATGCGGGGCTATGGTGGCTGCAAGAGTGGGAAAGAAGGTTGCTGCAGTAGTTAAAATGAATCCTGCAGAAGAAGAGATTTTAGACCCCATGAAAGAGGTTGGAGTTGATACATATCTCATCCCAAGTGATGTTACTACATATTCAAGAGTTGTACATGAGTCAGAAAATGTAGACGAAAGAAAAATTACTTTAGTCAGAACTGCAGGGCTTATTTCTATTGAAGACGTTCCACAGCTGGAATCAACGTTTGTGCATCTGGCTGGTATTTCAGATTCCGAATTTGACATGGCTCTCATAAAAGGGCTAAAAGCAAGAGGGTATAGTTTATCCACTGACATGCAAAGCTTTGTAAGGCAGATTACTCCTGTTACACATGAGATTAATTTCGGCGATGTAAAAGATAAAAAAGAGATTATCTCTTTGATGGATAAAGTTAAGCTTGACATAGTTGAGGCAAAAGTTCTCACAGGAACTGATAATCTCGAAGAGGCTGCTAAAATTGTAGAAAGCTGGGGATGCCCGGAAATTCTTATAACACATTCAGAAGGAGTTCTAGCAAGAGTTAACGGTGTGACATACTATGAGAAGTTCTCAAATAGTAGTGTTATAGGAAGAACAGGACGCGGTGACACCACATTTGCAGCTTACCTTTCGTGGAGACTCGAACATGATGCAGCTGAATCCTTAAAGTTTGCCGCAGCACTAGTTTCTATTAAAATGGAAACCTATGGGCCATTTCAGGGTACGCTTGAGGATGTCATGCAGAGAATAAAGGAAAAGCATTCATAAATATAGCCGTATAGGGGGGAGTGGCATTATGTATTTTAACGACTACAGGAACGGCATTGATAGAAACTGGTGCGTGGTAGAGGACAAATTCGAGGTGGCAAAGGTTCGGCACTGGGAATCCGTAATGGCATTGGGGACGGGAAATATGACAACCAGATCCAGCTTCGATGAGGGATTTGAGGATGACGAGCAAAATTTTGAGTATGACCGTATTCCCGGCAATGTCTCACTGGAGGTAATACCTTCGAAGAAAAGCAGATGGGGTACTTTTATACAACTGGTTCAGGCCAAGCATCCGTTTTGGAATGTGGGAATTGTAAACCTTCCATATTATCTCGGGCTGGTGGTTTATGCCGACGGAGAAAAGCTGGACATGGAAAAGTGCGACATATCTGACTATTGCAGATGGCTGGATATGAAGACTGCCACATTGTACCGGACCTTTATTTGGACAACAAAGTCCGGCAAGAAGCTGGAGCTTATGTTCAAAAGGTTTATGAATCCTGAGCAGAGGTTTATATGCGTTCAGCAGGTATTCATACAAATGCTTTCCGGTAAGGCTGACATACAGGTAAAAAGCTATGTAGACAATGATGTAAGGACAAACGGCTTTGATAAATTCAAAGAGCGCAAGGTCGGAGACTATGCAGATAACATAATTTACTCAGATGTTACAACAAATCTGGACGGACGGGTTATAACCGTAAGTAAAATGATAAACAACAGAGCGGACTCCTATGAGGTGAGCTTAGAGGAAAGAAGGGCTTATTCAACTTCTTCCTTCACTCTCATGCAGGGTCAGGGAGCAGAGGTCGTCAAGATTTCAGCCGAGATTGCGGATGTTTATTTCGACAAAGATACGCTATTGGAATCGGCTGCCAAACTAATCAATGACAGCTTTAAGACAGGCGTAAATAACATCTATGAAGAGCACAAGGAAATTTGGAGGAAGAGATGGGAAGTGTCCGACGTAATTATTGAGTCGGATGATGATGAGGGCTACAACAGCCAGCTTGCAATCAGACAGTCTATTTATCATCTGTTCAGGGCACGTTCTAAGGATTACCGTGCGCTGAATTGTGCAAAGGGAACTACCAGTGAGGCTTACTTAGGATCTGTTTGCTGGGATATGGAAATATTCTTCCAGCCGTTCTATATCTACACCCAGCCTGAATTGGCAAAGATGACTCCAATGTACAGGTATCACATATTGGATGGTGCCAGAAGAAGTGCCAGGAGCATGAATTATATAGGTGCCAGGTATCCGTGGCAGACGGATTTCAAGGGCGATGAGGTTTGTTCATTATGGGAATATGCAGACCATGAGATTCATATTACAGCAGATATTGTTCTTGGAATCTGGCATTATTTCCTGAACACAAACGATAAGGACTATCTGTACAATCAAGGTCTGGAGATAATCATTGAGACAGCCAGGTATTGGACATCAAGAGTTGATGTGATTGAAGGAAAGCCGGGTTATCAGATTTTAGGAGTAATGGGACCCGATGAGTACAAGCCTATAACAAATAACAACGCGTACACTAATTTCACCACAAAAATCAATCTCAGATTAGTGGGAGAAGTGGTTGAAATGATAAAGGCTGATGCACCGGATATTTATAAAAAGCTGTGTGAAAAGCTTTCGTTTGATGAAAAGGAAATAGAGCTTTTCAATGAGATTGCAGACGGATTGCCTATTCCCATAGACGAAGAAAGAAATATAGTCTGGCAGTGTGATGACTTTGATACAGCATTTGCGTCTATTGATATTGAGAGACTTTGGAAGGATAAGACACAGTTATTCGGTAAGTTTACTACCCAGGAAAAGAGGTACAGGTCCAAATGCCTTAAGCAATCAGACGTTGTGGCTTTGATGGCTGTGTTTACAGACTCTTTCACAATAGAGCAGAAGGTGGCTTCATACGATTACTACAGCCCTATTACGATACATGACTCTTCAAATTCTATTTGTCATCATCAGATGCTGTCAGCAAATATGGGCAGGGCGGAAGAGGCGTATGAAAACTGGAAGAAGTCAATTGATATAGATTTCGGCGCCAGACCCCGTTCATCAGACGGTGTTCATTTTGCAAACGTCGGAGGCATGTGGCAGGAAATAGTGCTTGGATTCGGCGGGCTTACCAGCATTCTAAACAAGCAGGAGCTCACATTCAATCCTTGCCTTCCCAAGCAAATAAAGAAAATTAGCTTTAAGCTTTTCTGGAGGGGCGACTGGGTAAGGGTTGTGATTGCTGAAAATGAAGTGGAGGTAGCAAACCTTTCGGATAAAGATGTAACCTTCTATGTAAAGGGTGTTAAAAATACAGCTACAGTAGGAAGTATTGCAAGAACAGCATATTAAACCATAATAACCGACATCTTTTGCAAACGAGCTTAGGAGGAGGGAGAGAAATCTCCCTCCTTGTGACTAATAAAGGATATTGGCGGTCGAAGCACAAAGGATATTGTTAAGGAAAGAACTGCCGCCAAACTAAAGGAATTTAAGATACAGCTCAGGAAGGCAAAACAGACCGGTGTTAAGCTTGAGAAGGACGAGTTAGACGATGCTAAGGGCTATATGCAGCAGCTTTTAAGCAGTGCTTCTGTCAGCAAAAACAACAGGGAGAGGGAAGAAGAATTTGTAAAAATGTTTGGTGTATCCTCCCGGGAGTATGAGGATGTATACAAAAAGGTCAGGCTTATCAGAAAGCTGATTGCCCGAGAAATTGAAGCAATAGAATCTTCTGAGGATGAAATGATTGACTATTATGAGAAAAACAAAGATTATGTAGATGATTTCACCATAAGAGATATTCTTTTTGCGACTATAGATTTGAAAACCGGGGAGGAGCTGTCTGAGGAAGAGAAGATTAAAGCCGGAAACAGAGCATTTTTTGTTTTACAGGAAATGCAGGATGGTGTTGATGCTGGGCAGCTTGCATTAGAGAACTCAGATGACCCCAATGTTAAAACTAACAACGGGCAGTTCACATTTAAGGTGCCAATGGACATACAGAATGAAATCGAAAGTTGGGCACTCAAATCCCAGCCTGGTGATACGGGGGTAGTTCAGACTGTCCATGGATATCATGTTCTTAAGCTTGAAAAAAGATCCGGCTATGAGGAAGTGAAGCAGGATGTGGCTGAATTTCTTGCAGGGGAAAAATACCTTAGAATGCTTGAATTACAGAGGAATGATCCTGATAATGAATTCATAATCAAGGATAGGAAGTTTATTGATTCAATTGACTTTTCATTTTAAACTGCAGCTTTTATTATTTTTTCAAGTGTGTTAATTGCATTTACGTCTTTAGTGACGCCTATAACACATTGAGTTTTTGTGGAACCGGCGGGTTTGAGGTAAAATGCCTCACCGTCGGTTATCTTTTGTGACATACGGTTTGGTCTTGTTCTACACGGTTCAAAAGCGAACATTTGATTTTCAGTTATTTCCTTTGCGATTAGTGAACGGGGGAAACAGTCTAATGGCCTGATGACATAGGCTGCGGTATTCCTTTCGGAATTTATGAGCATTTCTGCTGTTATACCGATTTCACTCTCTAAGTCAGGCATAATTTGTCCAAGCCCGGGTATTAATTCAAGCCCGGCAACAGGGTGGGGCACATACTGGTAGCACCTGATGGGAACAGTACCTGCTGATAGGGGGTATATGTACAGCGGGTCATTTTCGCCGGGAGCGGAATCTCTTATAAGCATTTCACGGCTCTGTACGGGAAGTACATATGTACCTCCGCTTTCTAAAAAGCTTCCGCACATTTGAATGTGCAAACCGTCATCAAGCACTCTTACACAAGAGGAAACATTTTTTGTGACTTCTTCTCTTAAAAAGGAGGTGGAATTAAAATAGCTTGTTATTTTAACCTTTTTCTCAAATATCCCTTTGTGAGAGGAGTCCTTTATTAATATTCCGGCTGATACAGATACAGCCTTATCATTAACACTGATAACGACGGATGCAGGATCGGCAGGAGAGTAGGAGCCTGAGCCGTGAAGTGTATAGCCTTCCCCCGGAGTCCCGAATAATTCAGGGCCAATGGTGGCAACGGCAGGATAAAAGCCATCCAGCCAGCCTGTACCATTATTTTTAGTCAAATCAACATTGTCCGGGTGAAGAAGATATTTTATATCCCTGTCCCAGCTGACCTTTTCTTCGTTTAAGTAAACTTCGCCAATATCCATACCTCTTTCGATTATTGCCGTGTAGCGAAGAAGGCCGTTGCAAACAGACAGCAAGGTCAGTGGTGAGCCATATAAATCCTTGAGAGTACTTTTTTTAATATAGCCATAACGAGGCAGTCTGACAATTTCGGAGTCCTTAAGCTCTTTTAACATAAGCAGTATATTTTCGTTCATATAGCACCTCCGTAGAAAATTTCTCAAAAAATATTTTATCAATTAATTATACGTTTTTCCAGCGAAACCAGCAATTAGGAGACTTACGCACTATTTAACCCCGGTTCTTAAAGGCTATTGTAAGCTAAACGTTTTAGTGGTATATTCTTTATATGACTTTATTGCATTAAAAAAGTTAGGGGATAAGATATGGCTACAATTAAAGAAATTGCTGCACGGGCAAATGTTTCAATTGCAACAGTATCAAAGGTCTTAAATAACAGAGGCGGTGCAAGCGAGGAGACTAAAGCCAGGATATTGAAGCTGGCAAAGGAAATGAACTATACACCAAATATAATAGCGAAGAATTTAAAGAGCAGAAAAAGCGATACAATAGGAATAATTACAGAAGACTTGACTGTTTTTAATACTCCGGAAATCGTAGACGGTATAGATTACTCATGTGATCAAAACGGATACCACTATATTCTTGGGAATTTGCGGCTTAATAAGCGCTTCGGGCATGATTTTTTTGAAACGGATCTACACCATCATATTATTAATTCGACCATTAGGACCATGCTTTCAAGACAAGTCGAAGGAATTATTTATGTAGGCTGCCATAACCATGAGATACAGTATCTGCCGAAGGATTTAAAGATTCCGCTGGTATGTGCCTATTGCTATAATAGCAACCCTGAGACACCTTCTGTAATATATGATGACAAGAGGGCAGGCTATGACGCTACTGTTCAGTTGATTAAAAACGGACACACAAAAATTGGGGTTATTTGCGGTTTGCCTGACTCCCTCCACACACAGAACAGGCTTTTGGGCTATCAGAAGGCGCTTTATGACAGCTCCATATTTTACAATCCAAACCTTGTTATGTATGGTAATTGGGAGAGAGAATCAGGCTACAACCTGTGTAAACCATTGATGGATCGAGGAGTTACGGCGATTTTTTGCAATAACGATGAAATGGCATGTGGTGTAATAGACTATTGCAACGAAACAGGAATAGCGGTGGGAAAGGATTTATCGCTGATGGGCTTTGACAACAGAGAGATTGGAGAAGTTGTTAGACCAAAGCTTTCAACCGTGTCCCTGCCGCTTTTTGAAATCGGCCAGAAAGCCACGGAAATTATTCTTAGCATGATAACAGGTGCTTATAAAAATAAAAACAAGGAACACCATTTAAAAATTGAATGCAGCTTGATTGAAAGAGACTCAGTTACTCGCATTTAGCCGACCTTTTGGTGTATACTTTATATAGACTCTGCTTATAACGTATTATTCAACACAGCAGAAGAGGGGAGGCTATATATGAGTTTGCATAACTATTTGATGACTGTGCGAAAGCTAAACAATATGGGCAGATGGTCTACAGACTTCATGCATCAGAGGACGACGGTCAGCGAGCACTCTTTTTTTGTCTGCCAGATTGGTCAAATGATGGCGCTTATCGAAGAGCAAAACGGGAACACTATCGACTGGGAAATACTTTTTAAGAAGCTTTTAAACCATGATGTAGTCGAAGCACTCACAGGAGATATTATAAGCACTGTAAAGAATAAAAATGATGAGCTGAGAAACATGCTGACTCTCCTGGAAGAGGAGGTAGCTGAAGAGAATCTGCTTTCCAGCATGGAGGAACCATATAAAAGCATATACAGGGATATTTTGCTCGACGGTAAGGACGACACCATCGAAGGAAAAATTCTTAAATGTGCTGATTACATAGACGCTCTTATGGAATGTATAGGAGAGGTAAAGCTGAATAATCTTGAGCCCTTTGCGACTAAATATCATAAGATTATGGAAAGCCTTTCTGAGTCAGACCTGATAAGCGCAAAATACTTTATTGATGAAATAATTCCCGAGGTTGTTAAAGGGTACAAGGCATTGGAAAAATAAATTACGAGGTGTATTTATGCTTACAAATGTAGAAATCAGAAAAATAATTCCCCACAGATATCCTTTTCTGTTGGTTGATAAAATAATTGAGCTTACGCCGGGGAAAAGTGCAGTAGGAATTAAAAATGTTACAACCAACGAACCGTTCTTTCAAGGGCATTTTCCGGAATATCCAATAATGCCGGGGGTTCTTATAGTAGAGGCTCTTGCTCAAACAGCGGGTATTGCTGCAAATGCTGATGCTTTAAATGCCGGAGAAGAGATTCCGGAGAAAAAGCTTGGTGTTTTCGCAAGCATCAATGAGATGAAGTTCAAGAAGCAAGTGGTTCCAGGAGATACACTCCGCCTGGAGGCTGAAGTCCTCACAGCTAAGATGGGGGTAGTAAAGGCAAAGGTTAATGCATCTGTTGATGGAAAGACTGCGGCAGAAGGCACTATTAGCTTTGCCATGACAAAAGTGAACGCCTGAAATTAAGAATCAGCTAACAGCTAAAGGCTCTTTGATACTCAGGAAAAGTTCGCCAACCTTATAGATGTCTCCCGCGCCCATTGTTATAACAAGGTCACCCTCCTGGGTATTTTTCGCAAGGTAATTGACAATGCTCTCAAAATCCTTAATGTAGAGGGCGTTTTTCCCCTGCTGTATAATTTTATCCACAAGAAGCTGAGAGTTTATCTCACCTGAATCGGGCTCACGGGCTGCATATATGTCAGTAACAATAATGATGTCGGCGCAATTAAAGGAATGAGAAAAATCATCCAAAAGAGTTTTTGTCCGTGTATATGTATGAGGCTGAAAGACACACCAAATCCGGGAATGATTGCATCTATATGCAGTTTTGAGTGCTTCTGATACTTCTGTCGGGTGGTGTGCATAATCGTCAATGACTGTAACGCCATTACGGGTACCCTTTTTCTCAAAACGCCTATGAGTACCTCTAAATCTTAATAGTGCTTTTGCAGCTGATTGGGCGCTTACTCCCATTGTGCAGCAGGCGGCTATAGCTGCAAGGGAATTGCTGGCGTTGTGAAGACCGGGAACATTTAGCTTTATTCTTAATAATGGTTCTTTGTCATGAAGCAATGTGTATTCGGCACAGCCCATTTCGTCAAAAGTGATATCCCTTGCACTCCAGGTGCAGCTTTCGTCAAACATACTGAATGTAACCTTTTGGCAGGAAACCCGCTTTGCTATTTCCAAAATACTTGGATCGTCTCCGCAGGCTAAAAGCCAGCCGTTTTCAGGAACGAGCCTTGCGAAGCTAAGGAATGTATCCCGTATATGATCTATATTTTGAAAGTAATCAACATGATCGAGTTCGATATTTAAAATTACCGCAAGATAAGGGTGGAGCTTAAGGAAGCTGCCAGTATACTCGCAAGCTTCTGCAATAAAATAATCTGTCCCGCCTATTCTTGTGGTCCCGCCAATTGCATCCAGCTCTCCTCCTAAGTGGACAGTAGGGTCAAATCCTTCCTCCAGCATAATCAATGAGATCATGGAGGTAGTGGTGGTTTTGCCGTGAGTGCCTGAAACGGCGATGCTTCCAGGATAACCTTTCATTATTTCACCTAAAAGGGTAGCCCTGTCAATGCATGGAATACCGGCCTGGGCACCAGCTTTAAGCTCTGGGTTGTCCTCGCGCACAGCAGCGGTATACACGACCAAATCTACTCCCTTAACATTCTGCGCAAAATGGCCTATAGTTATTTTTATTCCTAATTTCTCCAGCTTTTGAACTATAGGGGACGATTTCTCATCGGATCCGCTAACGGTAAAGCCTTGATGGAGAAGTATTTCTGCAAGTCCGCTCATGCTGATACCACCGATACCAACAAAGTGCACTTTTTTTATATTATTGATGTCTAACATACTGTTGCTATGCAAAGTAAAACACTCCCAGAGTTTATTTTAAGACCATATAAATAATACAATAATTCTTTATAAATGTAAAACTGTATACGCTGGCACTTTATTTAGTATATGTCTAATTATATATTATATATATTATTGTGGTTTTTTAGACAGATTTGAGGAAATAATAAGGGTAAATCCGAACATTTATTTAAAAATACACTAAATCATTCGGATAAAATATGATATAATAATTTTGTGTTGTTTATTCTAATAGAAAATGAGTGATTTTTATGGAAAAAATCCAACGAAATGAAAGATTAACCGTGCTTCAGTCAATACTGTGCAATTCGCCGGGAAAGGCATTTACCCTCGGGAGCTTTACTGAGATTTTTGGATGTGCAAAGTCTTCTGTCAGTGAAGATATTGATATCTTAAGAGGGTATTTTGAGAAGTATGAAATAGGAACTATTGAAACTATTCCGGGTGCTTCGGGCGGGGTGCGTTTTTTGCCTGTAGCAAGCCGGGAAAGCTCTTTGAAGCTTGCTGCCGAGCTTAGTGAGGTGCTCTCAAAGAAGGAGCGGATATTGCCCGGGGGATTTCTTTATATGCTTGATATAATATATAACCCTTCAATGGTATCTAAAATAGGAAGGGTATTTTCAAGTACTTTTTATAAAAATAATATTGACTATGTGATTACGGTGGAGACTAAGGGTATACCCCTTGCCTTTTCGACGGCAAAATATCTTAATGTACCGCTTGTGATTGTCAGGCACTATAATGCAGCTACAGACGGCCCTTCCGTAAATATTAACTATGTGTCGGGCTCATCAAAAAAAATACAATCAATGATTCTTTCCCTCCGTTCACTGAAAAGGAATTCGAAGCTGCTTTTTATCGACGATTTTATGAAGGGTGGAGGGACTGCAAAAGGAATACTTGAGCTGGCAAAGGAATTTGAATGTGAAGTTGCCGGAATCGGTGTGCTTGTTCAGACGGCACAGCCGGAAAAGAAGCTTGTTGACAACTGGTTTTCACTTTTGACTCTTGAAGGTGTTGATGAAGAAAAGGGCGAAACTTTAATCAGGCCAAGCGAAGAGATAATAGGCTAAAATTGCGGACTAGAAATGGTTTAATGTAGCATATGGTTAAAAACGTAAGAAAAAAGAAGGAGAATGTAATTATTTATAGAATATATATGGTACATTAATTATTGGAAGGTGGTAGCACAGATGGAGATTACCGATGTCCGCATTCGCAAAATCGATGTTGAGGGCAAAATGAAGGCCGTTGTTTCGGTTACATTTGATAATGAATTTGTTGTTCATGACATCAAGGTCATTGAGAGCCAGAACGGATTATTCATTGCTATGCCCAGTAGGAAAACCCCAGATGGGGAGTTCAAAGATATTGCGCACCCCATAAACGCAGCTACAAGAGATAAAATTCAGAGAGCGATACTCGAAAAATACGTTTCGACATCTGCTACTGAAGAATAGAATATAAAAGGCACTTTTAAAAGAAGTGTCTTTTTTTATTTTATTAGGTAATAAAGATACAGATTGCAGCACTACTATTTTAGAAGCTTGTGCATTATTGATATTGAAAAATATTAAGAAAAGTGAGAGAATAAAGGCTGGAATCTGAAAGGAAATTTAAAATGGGACAGGTAACTGCTCTTATCCTTGCAGCAGGCGAGGGTAAGAGGATGCAATCAGATAAAGCAAAGGTTTTGCATATGCTCTGCGGAAAGCCAATGCTTGAATGGGTTTATGAAGCCGCCTCTAATGCAGGTGTTGACAAGTGTGTGGCTATTGTAGGGCATAAGGCAGAGCAAATTATTGAGCATATGGGGGACAAGGTCGAGTATGTTTTTCAAAAACAGCAGCTCGGAACAGGTCACGCCGTACAACAAGCCCGCAGCTACTATGATAATGGCGAGGGCTATATTGTTGTGCTCTGCGGTGATGCGCCCCTTATTACTTCCAATACAATTTTAAACGCTTTGGAGTATACAAAGACCGGAGGCTACAATGCCGTGGTGATTTCTGCGGAAGTTTCTGATCCGTTTGGTTATGGACGTATAGTCAGAAATGCACAAAACGAATTCGTTAAGATTGTTGAGCATAGAGATGCAACTGAAGAGGAAAAATTAATAACAGAAATTAATTCCGGG
Source organism: uncultured Oscillospiraceae bacterium (assembly GCA_964587755.1). Lineage (GTDB taxonomy): Bacteria > Bacillota > Clostridia > Acetivibrionales > DTU013 > CAZPMC01. The sequence goes on along the minus strand of CAZPMC010000002.1, from coordinate 114,374 downwards.
CTTTATGTTTTTTCCTCAAAAGAGTTATCTGAAGTCGTTAATTTATTAACAAATAATAACGACCAAAAAGAATACTATTTAACTGATACACTTGAAATTATGCTGTCAAAGGGCTATAAGGCAGGGGTATGGAAGGTCCGGGATTGTGAAGAGATACTTGGGGTAAATGACAAGGCTCAGCTTGAAAAGCTGTCTAGAATAATGCAGAAAAGAATTAAACAAAACATATCAAAATAGTAAAAGGAGCATAAGAATGAATTTGCATGGGAAGGATATCAAAATTTTCGCCGGTAATTCAAACCGGACTCTTGCCGAAGAGATTGCAGAGAGAATAGGTCTGCCTCTCGGAATTGCGACTGTTGGAAAATTCAGCGACGGAGAATCTGCCATAAACATAGGTGAAGTTGTAAGAGGCTCCGACGTTTTTGTTATACAATCCACATGTAATCCTGTCAATGACAATCTTGTAGAGCTTTTGATTATTATTGATGCCTTAAAAAGAGCATCGGCAGGAAGAATTACTGCAGTTATGCCTTATTACGGTTATGCGCGCCAGGACAGAAAGGCGAGGGCAAGAGATCCGATTTCAGCCAAGCTTGTGGCTAATCTAATAACAACTGCTGGTGCAGACAGGGTTTTGACAATGGACTTGCATACACCCCAGTTACAGGGCTTTTTTGACATTCCTGTGGACCATCTGATGGGGGTTCCGGTTTTGTCATCATATTTCAAAAGCAAATTTGACGGCTTCGACGATGTTGTAGCCGTATCACCTGATGTAGGAAGTGTAACAAGAACCAGAATGTTTGCGCAGCGTCTTGATATTCCTATTGCTATTATTGATAAAAGAAGGCCTAAGGCTAATGTAAGTGAGATAATGAATATAATAGGTGATGTGATAAATAAGAAGGTCATTCTAATTGACGACTTGCTTGATACAGGCGGTACTTTTATTAATGCTGCCAATGCGTTGTTGGAGATGGGGGCAAAGGAAGTCTACGGGTGCTGCACCCACGGTGTACTTTCAGGTGAAGCATATGAAAAGATTGACGAATCGCAGATAAAAGAGTTGGTTATTTTAAATACGATACCGTTGAGAGAGGATAAGCCAGCTAAGAAGATTACATCCCTCTCGGTAGCCCCGATATTTGCAGAGGCAATTGAGAGGATTTACGGGGATATTTCCATAAGCACCCTTTTTACACAGACTGATTAAAATGGGGGACTGTTTCGGAAAATGACAGTTATTATAGGCTTGGGAAATCCGGGCAATAAATATGAATTTACAAGACATAATGTAGGGTTTAGGGTAATAGATGTACTTTGTGAGAAGTATAATATCAAGCTGAACAAATTAAAGCATAAAGCCCTTTATGGTGAAGGAATTATCCAGGGGAAGAGGGTTATGCTTGCCAAGCCTCAGACTTTTATGAACTCAAGCGGTGAGAGTGTACGAGATATTGTTGAATGGTACAAGCTGCCTTTAGACAACATAATAGTAATATATGATGATGTTGATTTGCCGGTGGGAACTGTAAGAATCAGGCCTAATGGCAGTGCCGGAACACATAATGGCATGAAATCAGTCATCTACCAGCTCCAATCCGACTCGTTTCCACGTATCAGGATTGGAATCGGCAAGGCGCCTGAAGGGTGGGATTTGGCTGATTATGTGTTGAGCAAGTTTACAGTTGAGGATTTTGCTCCTGTTAAGCAGAGCGTTGAAAGGGCTGCGGCTGCCGTTCCTATTATATTGACCGACGGGGTGACGGCTGCCATGAATTTATATAATGGATAACTTCATTAACCCGCTTTTGGAACTTGAAGAATATAAACAGGTACTGATTTCGGTTGAAAGATATCCGGGACCTGTAAATATCGTAGGGCCATCTGAATCCCAGAAGGCTCATATTTGTCATGCCATTTTAACCCATACAGACAATAAGGGCATATATGTTGCTTTCAATGAAATGCAGGCAAGAAGGCTTTATGAGGATTTTGTCTTCTTTCTGGGAGAGGATGCTCTTTTCTTTCCGACCAAAGAAGTAATGCTTTATGATGTAAATGCCAAGAGCAACGATGCAGTTTATCAAAGGATTGCTGCTCTTGACAGGATGCTTGCGGGCGATTACAGGGTTGTTGTAACATCTATTGAGGCTGTTTCCCATAAGCTTGTACATCCTGGGCTTATTAAAAACAGCATTATTAAAATAGGAATGGACAGCAGGATAGACTTGGATGAAATCACACGAAGCCTTGTAATGATGGGATATGAGCGGGTTGAGACAGTTGAGCGCCGCGGTGAGTTTGCTGTAAGAGGCGGGATTTTAGATGTTTTTTCTATAGATTGTGATTTGCCTGTGAGAATTGAGCTTTTCGGAGATGAAGTTGATTCAATACGCCAGTTTGATGTTAATACACAGCGCTCCATAGACAGTATTAAAAATACGAAGATTATCCCGGCAAGAGAAATAATCTATCCTCCTGAAAAAAAGGAAGGCATAATAAGAGCAATCAAAGAAGACCTGGCAAAGACGGGCAAGAAAAATAATATATTCACTCAAAAAATATCGGCCGACATAGAGAAACTTAAGGAAAGCTCATATTTTGCAGGTATTGACAGGTATATTCCATATATAGCGGACAACCCATTTTCAATCAGGGATTATGCAGGGGAGAATACCCTTGTTTTTATGGATGAGCCGGTAAGGCAGGAGCAGAGACTTGATAATTTGCTTTTAGAGAATGAGGAGGTATGTAAAGGCCTTCTTGAAAAAGGGCATCTGCTTCCTGAAAGCATGAGAATATTCTTTGACTACAATGAAGTTTACTCAAGGCTTTCAGAAAACAAGCTGTTTTTATTGAATACTATTAATGTTGACAATATTGCATCAGGCTCCTCAAAGACATACAGCATACCATGCAGGCTCATAGGCTCCTTTATGGGAAATATGGATATGCTTTGTGAGAGCCTGTCGGCTTGGAAGAGCAGCAAAAGCAGGACGCTGGTGCTGTCCGGCACGAGAGGACGGGGTGAAAGACTTCGTGAGAGTCTTGAGGCAAAAGGAATTGAGAGTGTATACATCCATGACCTTACTGCACCCATACAGCCGGGGCAGGTAATTATTACACATGGAAGCCTTCACAAAGGTTTTGAATATCCTACAATTGGGTTTGCAGTAGTCAGTGATAAGGAGGTTTTCGGTCAGGACAGAAGACCTGCTAAAACTTCGAGCAAACATAAAGGAAGGCCGATTAGTGTATTCTCGGAGCTTAGCTTAGGTGACTATGTTGTACATCAAACTCATGGTATCGGGCAATATGTGGGAATTGAAAAGCTTTCTGTGGACGGGGCGAAACGGGACTATTTAAAAATACGTTATCAAAACTCAGATTTTTTATACATCCCGACAAATCAACTGGACTTAATACAAAAATACATAGGAACTGAGGGAAAGCTGCCAAAGTTAAATAAGCTTGGAGGCTCAGACTGGGCTAAGACAAAATCCAGAGTAAAGGAATCTCTTAGAAAGCTGGCGGCAGAGCTGATAAAGCTTTATGCCAAAAGGCAGGCCATGTCGGGATTTGCTTACTCAAAGGACACTGTATGGCAAAGGCAGTTTGAGGAGCAATTTCCCTATGAAGAAACGGAAGACCAGTTAAAATGTATTCAGGAAATAAAAGCTGATATGGAATCCGGCAGAGTGATGGACAGACTCCTTTGCGGCGATGTAGGCTTTGGAAAGACAGAGGTAGCCATTAGAGCGATTTTTAAGGCTGTCATGGATGGAAAGCAGGTTGCATATCTGGTTCCTACCACTGTGCTTGCCCAGCAGCAGTACAACAGCTTTGCAGAGAGACTGAAGGATTTTCCTGTCACAGTTGATGTAATAAGCCGTTTTAGAACACCTGCACAGCAAAAGAAAATTCTAAGGGATGTCAGCTCAGGAAATATTGATATATTAGTAGGAACCCACAGATTATTACAGAAGGATATCCACTTTAAGAATCTGGGGTTGTTGGTGGTTGATGAGGAGCAACGCTTTGGAGTCGCCCATAAGGAACGGATTAAGAGCCTTGCTCCGGGAATTGATGTTTTGACTCTTACCGCAACACCGATACCAAGAACTCTTCACATGTCTCTTGTAGGCATCCGGGACATTAGTGTAATAGAGGATCCGCCGGAAGAAAGATACCCGGTACAAACATATGTAATGGAATACAACAAAGATGTTATAAAGGATGCAATCATCAGAGAAATCGGAAGAGGCGGCCAGGTATTTTACCTTTACAACAGAGTAAGATCTATTGATATGAAAGCCACACAGATACAAGCTCTTGTTCCCGACGCACGGGTAGCTGTTGCCCATGGGCAAATGGAGGAGAGGCAGCTTGAGGACATTATGCTCAGCTTCATAAAAGGAGACTTTGACATTTTGGTTTGTACAACTATTATTGAGTCAGGTCTTGATATGCCAAATGTAAATACCATTATTGTTGAAGATGCGGACAGGATGGGGCTGGCTCAGCTCTATCAGCTAAGGGGAAGAGTCGGGCGCTCTAACAGGCTGGCTTATGCCTACATTACCTACAAAAAGGATAAAATTGTATCTGAAATCGCCGAAAAAAGGCTGCAAGCAATAAAGGAGTTCACTGAGCTGGGGTCTGGCTTCAAAATAGCCATGAGGGATATGGAGATAAGGGGGGCTGGGAACCTATTGGGCTCAGAGCAGCACGGCCATATGGACTCTGTAGGCTATGATATGTATTGCAGGCTTTTGGATGAGGCGGTCAGGGAGCTTAAGGGAGAGCCACTCAAAAGAGAGGAGAGCGAGATTACCATTGATATTAACATCAGCGCTTATATTGATGATTCATATATAAGCTCCGAAGGCAAGAAAATCGAGATGTATAAAAAGATTGCAGCTATACGGGATGCTCAGGATGTTATGGATATTGAGGATGAGCTGACAGACAGGTATGGGGATATGCCGGAGCCGGTCAGAAATCTTATTGCAATCGCACATATAAAAGCAATTTCAGCCTCACTGGGAATTACATCAGTGACAGAGAAGGATGATACTGTGATATTCCAACTGGATGACATAAAAAGCATTAATCTTGAAGCTATAGGGAGGGCGGCTGAGAAATATAAACGCCGGTTGCTTTTTAATGCGGGGAACAAACCCTATATTGCATACAGGATACCCCGGGAACAGAAGGATGTGAGGCTTGAGAATATTAAGATTTTGTTACAGGATTTAAAAAGCTTTGAAGTGCAGTAAATATCTATTATAATGTAAATATACAACTAGGGGCGGGTTTTAGAAACCTGCCCTATTCAATGAGATGGGGGAGAAAAGACCTTGAAAAGCAAAGTGGAGGGAAACAGACTACCTATATTTGTTAAATACGGTTTGATTGCTCTTGCAATTATTGCCGTAATAACTATCGGATTGGTGATATATTTTAATGTAACCGGAGGATATGTTGCAAAAGTAAACGGACAGAAAATAAAGAAAGGCGAGTTTGCATACTATTTGGAGGTACAGAAGCTTTCTATGTACAGAAGTGCTTTGGAGGTAGATCCTATGATATCAGAGGAGACCTTCTGGGCGACTAAGATAAACAACGAAGACGCTATCGAGGTTGCAAAGCAGAAAGCACTTGACAGTATAAAAAACATAATGGTACAGTACGCGAAAGCCAAAGAAGCAGGCATATCATTGACAAATGAAGAAATTAAATTACTGGATGCCGAAATTCAGACAAATGTCATAGATATAATGGATCCGTACAATAATGGTGAAGCAGGAAAAGGGAACAAAGTCAGAGCCAATAAAGAGATGCTCAGGAAATTTAATTTTAGTATTTCTGACATGAGAGCATCACAGATTAGGAATTATACGGTTCAAAAATACCAGCTTGAAGAAATCAATAAAATATCTGAGAGTGAAGCTGACATAGATACTTATTACAAGTCAAACCCCGAATGGTATGCAGAGGATCTCCAGTACAGACACGGTGGGGAAGAAGCTGTATGGGCAAGACATATACTCATTCTGGCAGAAGAGGATACAGCAACCGAGGAGGAGATAGAAGAGGCCAGAAAAAAGGCTGGGGAGGTCATTGAACGGTTAAATGCAGGTGAAGACTTTGTGACACTTGTAAAGGAGCTTTCAGAGGATCCGGGTTCAAACTCCAGAGGCGGTGACTATGTATTCGGCAGAGGCAGAATGTATCAGGAGTTTGAAGAAGCAGCTTTTTCACTTACTCCCGGAACATATACACAGACACCTGTAAAGACTACTTCAGGGTATCATATAATAAAACTGGAGGAAAAATACGGACAGGACGAACCTGTCAGTCTGGAATGCGCAAAGAACTATTTTGAGTTTGGGGGCAATAATTTTATAAAATATAAGCTATACTTGAATAAGGCTGCTGAGATGGTGAAAAATGCCAAGGTTGAGATAAACACTTCTGTTTACAATTCAATTAAGTAAATTAAATAGTGATGTAAAAACCCGGTGGATGCTCACCGGGTTTTTTAGGCTGTAAGAAATAAGTCTCGCTGAAAAGCAGGCGTGGATGTCGCAAGAGCATTACATCAGTTTTGCGCATGCTTTGGAAGTAAAAATTGATTTGTTTTCCGACCTCTCGATTTACTTGCTAGATTATCCGCTAATGTATAAAACTCCATTAATTAATTAATACTAAAAAGGCAATAAGAAACATTCGAGTTAAGAAATTAAGGAGGTAAGAACATTGAAGGCAACCGGTATCGTACGAAGAATTGATGATCTGGGCAGGGTTGTAATTCCAAAGGAAATAAGAAGAACATTAAGAATAAGAGAAGGAGACCCTTTGGAGATATTTACCGACAAAGATGGAGAGGTTATATTGAAAAAGTATTCTCCAATAGGAGAGTTGGGAGATTTTGCAACACAATATGCGGAATCAATACACAAAACAATTGGTCACATTACTTGTATTGCAGACAGGGACACGATAATTGCGGTTTCGGGGGCATCTAAAAAGGAGTTTCTTGACAAATCACTGAGTTCGGAATTAGAGCATGTCATAGAGGAAAAGAATACTCTGGTGGTCAAGTCACCTGATGACAAAAGCATAGCGATACTTGCTGATGAAGGAGGAGAAAGGAAATATTCATCCCAGGTAGTATCTCCTATCATAGCAGAAGGTGATCCTATTGGTGCAGTGGTACTTTTATCCACCGACCCTAACCGACATATGGGAGAAGTTGAAGCGAAGCTGGCTCAATCAGCAGCGGGGTTTTTAGGCAGGCAGATGGAACAGTAGAATGGGAAATAATATTAAAATTAATAACAGGGGAGTATAGTGAAAACAGCAGATACAGCCATGTCTGCTGTTTTATTTTTAAATTATTACAACTAGATTAATAAAAGGTTTCATCAGCCCCTTAGAGCTATTGCGTATGTTATAATTTCTGTGTGTATAAGGGGGAAGGTATGGCTTATCCTTCGATTAATCAAAGAATAGAGGAAATAAGGGACGATACTCAGCAGATTAACAAGTTTGTTGAGGAGTATAAGCCTTTTATAGCTTCATGTGCAGAAAAGGTAGCGGGAAGGTTTTTGAGCTACGGTTCTGACGATGAGCTTTCTGTTGCCATGCTTGCTTTTGTGGAGGCAATCAATTCGTTTAATCAGAGCAAGGGCAGCTTCTTTTCATTTTCCCGCAATGTTATTAAGAGGCGTATTATTGATTATTATCGCAAGGAAAAACGCCATGATACTGTAGTTTCATTAAATATGTATATAGACGAGAAGGGGAATGAGTATGACTTAAGCACTGATGAAGCTATACGGCAATATTCCGAAATAGAATTATCCCAGATAAGAAGTTTGGAGATGAAAAACCTGAGGGAAGAACTGGAGAGATGGAACATTTCCTTTTCGGACCTGGCCAAGGTCTCTCCTAAGCACAAGAGCACTAAGGAAAAATGCAAACAGATTTTGAGATTTATATTATCAAAACCTGACATATTAAATCAAATAATAACAAAAAAGTATTTGCCGGTAGCAGAGTTAGAAAAAGGAACCAATTTACCCCGAAAATTGATTGAAAGGTTTCGAAAGTATATTATAGCATTAGTATTAATTGAAACAGGTGACTATGATTATATTCAGAATTATATAAAGCTCTGAGACAGGAGTTGTTATGCCATGAAGGGGATTATAGCAGAAATAAACGGGAAATACGCAATAATTCTTACTAAAGACGGTTTATTTAAGAAGATAAAAGCGGAACCACACATGACTGTGGGGAGCGAAATCGACATAAATTGTCTGAAAAGCAACGGAACCAAACAAAAGCTCATTTCGAAAGTGGTATCTTTAGCTGCGGCTGCTTTGCTGGTGCTTGGGACAGGGTATGGAGTGCTCAGTTACTCAATGCCTTACAGCTATATAGATTTCGACATTAATCCAAGCATTGAGCTTACGGTCAACATATACGACAGAATTATTAATGCAGAAGCACTTAACAGTGACGGACAAGTACTTTTAGGTTGCAGCAAATTAAAGAATACTAAGCTTTCGGAGGGCGTTTCCAAATTGATTAGCTCTGCAGCAGAGCAAGGTTACTTTAAGTCTGATGCTTCAACCTCAGATGAAGTCCGAGACGCAGTCCTTTTCACCGTTTCAAGCAGCAATGGCAACAAATCCAAAGCACTTAAAGAGGAGCTTGTAAATATGATAGAAGAAAAGCTTTCAAAGGAAAGCATTGTTTCCGATGTGCTTGTTGGAGAAGCGACATTAGAGCAAAGAGATGATGCAAGAAAGGTTGGTACAACACCGGGGAAGCTTGCATTAATTGAGAATGCCATAGAGGCTGAACCCGAGCTAAGCCTTGAGGAGTTAAAATCAGCTGCTGTCAGGGATTTGGTCGCAAAGGCAAAGGATAATAAGTCTTCACAAGCTAAAAAGGCTTCTGGAAAAGCAAATGTTGCAGAAGATAAAAAGACTGAATCCAACGTAACAAAGCCAGCTTTACAGGATGACAAGAAGGAGACCAAGATTGTTTTGGAAGATGAAGGATATATAAGCGGCAACAAACCGAAAGCCAATGACAGAAAGCTTGAGAAGAACAGCTCCAATACTGCCGGGGACAGCAAACAGGTTAATGGAAATAAAGCGGATAAAGACAATAAAGATAAGAAAAACAACAAAAACGACAAAAACGATAAGAACAGCAATATCAATAAAAATAACAGCAAAAATAAGAATAATAAAGACGTTAAAAATAACAACAGTAAAAACAATAATGAAAATAAAAAGAAGTCAGCACAAAATGAAAAGAAGCTGGAGCGTGAGCGTCAAAAATTAAAAGAAGAGCTGCTCAAGCAAATATATAGAGATGAAAGACAGAATAAACAGGACAATAAGCAAAGAAACAATTTGGGGCAAACCTGGCAGGAAAAGGGGAGCAAGAGAAAAAGGTAAAGATGAAAAACATTCCGACCTTTTTCTCCCAATCATTCCATAAACCATGGAAAGAATAACTTAGACAAATTAGGTGGTTAATTTGAGCGAAGCTGGATAAAAGCATTAAAGCACAGTATTTTGAAGTTAAGTGTCAAAACATTGTGTGAAGGCCATCTGTGTAATTTGACAAATTTTTTAACGCCCGCAAGCTATAATTTTCATTAATTACTAGTCTTGCGGGAGGTTACGAAAGATGAAAACTACTACTGTGCAAATGAGTAAAGGCATAGGTAAAGGCATAGGTAAAGGCAGTTCCCCTTTTGATTTATTAAAAAAAATTTTTCTTTATCAGAACAACTATCTTATTCTAATTTCAGCATTTCTTCTTGGAAACAGTAATATAGCTGCCGGAACGCTTCCCTTCGGGGTTGCTTTTTTTGCTGCAACATACGGCAACTACGGCATATGGCTTCTGACAGCCTTATCCGTTTTAATTGGCACATCTGTAAACGGCACGCCTGAGGCTATATATATAAATGCAGCCAGTATGTTTACCTTCAGTTTATTGAGTATTCCATTCAAGCAAATTAATGAAAGACCAAATATAAAGACTGCATCTTTAGTGTTTTTTTCAATGTTTTTGCCCCAGATTATTTTGGCAGGCTTAAGAGGGTACTTGCTTTATGATGTTTTAAGGGCTATTTTCAGCTCATTTATATCTTTTGTTCTTTACTTTATATTCAGATATTCTGTGCCTATTATGACAGGTACGGTTAAAAGGGCATTGCTGGCAGGTGAAGAAGCAATATCGGTAGCGGTAACAGCCACACTGGTGTTATCAGGAATAGGCACAGTTCATATATTGGGTGTATCTATCAGAAACACTATTTGTGTTGTATTGCTTCTGATTTTGAGCTCTAAATGCGGTGCCGGAGTCGGTGCGGCTGCTGGCTGCGCTATAGGCCTTATTACAAGCATATCCCCGGGAGCGACACCTGCAATTACAGGTTCTTATGCTTTGTGCGGTATGCTGTCCGGGATGCTCAGGAATTTAGGAAGAGTTGGTTCTGCTCTTGGCTTCATAATGGGTAGCATGATTTTGTCTGCATATTTAAATGGTGCAGTTGAGGTCACTCTTTATTTAAGGGAAATTATCGCCGGTACCATAATATTTTTCATTTTGCCAAGAAAGCTCATCGAGATATTGACAAACCCATTTATGCGGGATTTTGTACTCCCCACCGGCAGAATTGCATATTCACGAAGAATAAAGGATATTACGGTAGAAAAGTTAAGAAGGTTCTCAAGAGCTTTTAGTGAGATGGCAAAAACATTTGTGGAAATATCAGAGACTAAAACAACTGCCGGCAAGCAAGATATAAATGTACTGTTTGACAGGGTTGCCGACAGGATATGCAGTGACTGCGGCTCGTGCCTACACTGCTGGGAGCGCAATTTTTATGACACCTACCAGGTTATGTTTAAAATAGTTGAGAAGCTGGAAGCTAAGGGAAGAGTTGAGGAAAGTGATATCCCGGACTATTTTTTAGAAAGGTGCGCAAGAATAAGTGATTTTGTTAATGCAGTAAACAACATGTATGAGCTGTTTAAGGTGGGGGTGATCTGGAAGAGCAAACTGGATGAAAGCAGAACTGTTATAAGCAGGCAGTTTGAAGGAATGTCAAGAGTTATCTCTACTCTTGCAGGTGAAATAAATACAGAGGTCAACTTTCTGGCGCCGTTAGAGGATGAGATAGCAGCCGCCCTTCACCATATGAGGATAAAGGTCAAAGAGGTTATTGTATATAAAAACAACTGGGAAAAGTATGAGGTCAGTGTGCTTCATAATGGATGCGGCGGAGCAAGGGTCTGCATCAGTGTTATTGAAAGAGTGGCATCGGAGGCTGTTGGCAAAAAATTGGTGCGGGTTAACGAAGATTGTGCTAAGGAGCGGGACGGAAGCTGCAGCGTTAAGCTGATTGAAGCGGAGAATCTGAGGATTTCAACAGGTATAGCAAGGCTGCCTAAGTATGGAAGTGACATTTCCGGAGACAGCTTTACATTTATGAATGGCGAAAACGGGAAACATACGCTGGCATTAAGTGATGGTATGGGGACAGGGTACGGTGCAGCGGCTCAGAGTAAGGCTGTTGTTAACATGCTGGAGAGCTTTTTTGAGTCCGGGTTTGATAAGGAAATGGCTGTAAATCTTGTTAACTCCGCTCTTGTGCTCAAATCGAGCGAGCATTTATCGTGCTCAATAGATATGTCAATAATAGATTTGTTTAGTGGAGAGGTGGAATTTGTTAAAATCGGGGCTGCGCCTACATATATAAAAAGAGCAGATAAAGCAGAGATTATCAGGGCTGCAACGCTGCCTGCAGGAATTCTGCCTGGTATAGATGCAGAATTAGCCCGGAGGCACGTGGGAGCGGGGGACATGATTATTATGGTGACCGACGGCATTATTGACAGCTTTGCCGGTGAATTGCCGGGAGAGCGAAGTCTGATGAAATTTATACAACAGATTGATTGCCTCAATCCTCAAAAGGTGGCGGACAGCATAATAGAAGAGGCTGATAAGTGCTGCCAAAATAAACCCTGTGATGATTTGACTGTACTTGTGGCTAAGGTTTGGAGGAAGCTTTAATAGTATAAATTAGTCAGGAATTTTTAAGACTTATTGGGAAATATCTGTATAAAACTATATTTACATCGCAAACTATAAGTGAAGTATTGTTTGCGGAGGATCATATGGCAGCTAATGATACAAAAAGAATTGTTGTAATTAAGAATATTAAATCAAATCTTATTGAGGAAGCAATATTCATTTTACGAAGAGAACCAAAAGGAGAGGGAGATTTTATATTAAAGGAAGCCCAGGCTATTATAGACCGATATATAAAGGAAAACGGACTTGCAGTTACCAGCGGCAAGGAGAAAGCAAAAGGTAGAAGAGGCTTCAATTCAGTGTTCACAGTCAATTACGTAATAAACATCCTGCTGATTTCATCATTTGTAATTTTGCTGTTTTTGCTTGCACAATTAATATTGTTATGATAAAATAACTTCTCGGTATCCTTGCTCTGTACATAGTTACAGGGCCGTTCAGTCCAGAAGGAGGTGATAGTCTAATGGTGAAAAAATATGAATGTATATTTATCATCGATTCTGACATTGGCGAGGAGAACATACAGGCACTTGTAGAAAAATTTAAGAGCCTGCTTGAAACTTCAGCTCAATTAGAAAGCATCGATGAATGGGGAAAAAGAAAGTTAGCCTACTTAATCAATGATAAGAGTGAAGGCTATTATGTTCTTGCCAATTTTAGTTCGGAACCTGATTTCCCCCGTGAGCTTGAAAGAATTTTCAAGATTACAGATGGTATTCTCAAGTATATGGTTATTAATAAAGAAAAGTAAGGTGAGCGTATGAATAAGGTTATTTTAATGGGAAGGTTGACAAAGGATCCTGAGCTTAGATACACCAGCACCAATAATACAGCGGTTTGCAGCTTTTCTCTTGCCGTAGACAGAAGATTTGCCAGGGAAGGGGAAGAAAGGCAAGCGGACTTTTTTAATATTGTTGCATGGAGAAAGCAAGCTGAATTCTGCAGCAAGTATTTTACCAAAGGACAGAAGGTAGTTGTTGTAGGCAGCTTACAAAACAGGACATGGGATGATAGTGAGGGTAAAAGGCATTATATCACAGAGGTTATCACCGATGAAGTTTATTTTGCTGAGAGCCGCAGAAGTGAGAGCAGCGCTTCTTCATATAGAGCGCCCGCTTCCGGAGGGACAGGCCAGGATTATGGCGCAGGTCAGCCTGAAGGCGGTTTTTATCCACTAGATGAAGACGACGAACTCCCCTTTTGATAAGCCGAGTACCTTACGAGAAAGGAGGCGTGTTATATGTCAAGTACAAAGAAAGAAAATAGGGGCAACAGAGATTCTTACGACAGAGGCGAAGGCAGAGGCGGCATGAGAATAAGAAGAGCAAAAAGAAAAGTTTGCGCATTCTGTGTAGATAAGGTTACTGATATAGATTACAAGGAAGTTGTAAAGCTTAGAAAGTATATTTCCGAGAGAGGAAAGATTCTGCCCAGAAGGATTTCAGGCTGCTGTGCAAAGCATCAGCGTCAGCTGACAATGGCTATTAAAAGAGCCAGAGTTATAGCTCTATTACCATACACTGCTGATTAGTTGAGCCGGAAAGAAAGTTACAAATACCGGTTATATATTAGAAACGCAAGAAACGGTCGGATAAATAACTATTTAATCCGACCGTTTCCCTGCTCTTATGGAGCAGTCATACTGATGGGCTTGATCCAATTACTAATCCCCTTACTTTCTTACCTAGGACTGATAATCCGTTCATTGCTACATCCCTTTGGATTCATTCCCTACCGGTATTTTTCAATCACTGTGATTGTACTGAATATATACCCGGGGTTTTAGCTATTAAACAACAATTTTCCCAAACAAAAAATAAATTTTGCGTTTTTACACAGTGGGTTCATGTTGGAAAAACGCTTTTTAAATGGTATTATATATATACTTATACTATTAGACCGGGCAAGACATATTCGGGAAAGTTGGATGAGGTTTAATGCTTAAAATTGGTTACTTGGGGCCTAGAGGGACTTTTTCTCAAGAGGCTCTTTTAAAATATGCAAAAGACATGGAATATACTCCAAGGGAGTTTCTTTCAATCAGTGAGATTTTGGAAGCGGTTGACATGCGCATAATAGATGAGGCAGTTGTACCGATTGAAAACTCTATTGAGGGTGCTATCAATGCAACCATGGATATTATTGCACTGGAAAATGATTTGCGGATTAAGGCAGAGCTGCTTATTCCTATCCGTGAGCATTTACTGGTTAAGAAGGGGACAAATTTATCCGCGGTAAAAACTGTGCTTTCACACCCGCAGCCTCTGGGTCAGTGCAGAAGATTTTTATCAAAGCACTTTCCTGACGCAATAATTAAGGCTACAGACAGTACAGCATCGGCAGCAGAAGAGGTATCGAAGGGAAAAGGCGATAGTGCTGCAATAGGATCATTTGAAGCTGCAAAGGCGTATGACATGGAAATTGCTCAACAGGACATACAGGATTTTGATAATAACACAACCAGATTTATAGTAGTTGCCCGTGAGGATAATGAGAGGACCGGAAAAGACAAAACCTCAATCGTATTTTCCACTGAGGATAAGCCAGGCAGTCTTTATAAGATATTGGAGATTTTTAATTTATGGGATATAAATCTTAGCCGCATAGAATCAAGACCGGCGAAAAACAAGCTTGGCAGTTACATATTTTTTGTTGATCTTTCGGGTCATAAGGATGATGACGACCTGAGAGATGCTTTAGCGATGGTAAAAAGAAAGACATCATTTTATAAGTTCCTGGGTTCGTACCCAGTGAGCTCATAGTGTAAACCCAGCAGGAAGCAATGAGCTTATGGGAAATGGAACAAAATGACAGACGCCCTGTGTTATAATTAAAAAGGAAATATTTCTTTTTTTAACGAGAGTCTTAAGTGGGGTGAAGGGTTTGGCTGTACAAGAAAAAGAGATTGATATAACGAGAAATATTAAGATTATTGAATGGCTGAAAAGTGAACTGCTGACGGATCTGGCAAGTCTGTTCAGGGCGTTGGCAGGGGGAGCACGGGAGGAGATGCATGAGGCGGTTTCCGATATGCTCTCAAATATCATTCTTATCAGTTACCTTTTGGGCAAACGCCTGGGGGTCAGTTACAATGCCATAGAGCTTAAAATTCACGGAAAGGTGAAGCTAGGACTTGTTGAAAATAACGATGTGGAGAAATATTACGGTGATCTGTCCGAACTGTCCCGACATTTGGGTAGCTTTAGAAGAAAGGAGCGCTAATGAAAAGCAAAAAAAATCTTGGTCTTTTTATACCGCGTGATAGTTATTACCTGTGGGTCATATTGTTTCTTTTGGGTATTATAACTGTCCTGGAGCCTCTTTTTGCCATTCCAGGATTGCTGTTATTTGCAGTTCTAGTTTTTTACTATATAAGGTCCAATTATAAGAGAAAAGAAAAAATAGTAAGTTATATTGAGAACCTGAATTTTAATATTGATACGGCTACAAAGGATACCCTTTTAAACTTCCCGATGCCTTTGGTAGTGACTGAGCCTGATGGCACAATCATATGGTATAACTCCTCATTTAAAAGGAATATGGAGCAGAAGGATGTTAGTGAAGGGCTAATAAGGAGCTTTGCCGATGAGATTAACGATAAGGATAAAAGTAATGAAGAAACCTTGGTTAAACAGGTTGAATTAAACGGGAAGTATTATCAGGTACTATGCAATTATACCGGATACGAAAGTACTAATAAAAAGCCCATACTGATTCTGTATTTTATTGATATTACAGAGCTTGTTATGCTGAAGAAAACGTACGCAGACGAAAAAATTGCGTCGGGGATTATTCTTATAGATAACTACGAAGACCTTATGCAAAGCATGGATGATTCCGCCAGACCGCAGATTCTGGCTGAGATAGATAAAAAGATTATCTCATGGTTGTCATTTACCGGCGGTATTATTAAAAAATATGAAAGAGATAAGTACATATTCCTATTTGAATACAAATACATGAGAGAGCTGGAAGAAAAGAAGTTTGAAATACTTGACAGCATAAAGGAAATAAACGTAGGGAACAAAATTCCTGTAACGTTGAGTCTTGGATTTGGATTTAGCGGGAAAACCCCTGCTGAAAGCTTCCAATATGCAGCGGCGGCAATTGATGTGGCCTTAGGCCGGGGCGGAGATCAGGTGGTTGTTAAAAACGGTGACAGCTTTAGCTTTTTTGGAGGAAAGACAAGAGAACTGGAAAAAAGGACTAAGGTAAAGGCGAGGGTTATTGCATATGCCCTTAGGGAGCTGGTGGACCAATCCTCTTCGGTACTCATAATGGGGCATGAAAATGCTGACATAGATTCACTGGGCGCTGCTATGGGATTGTTCAGGGTGGCTAAAAGCAGAGGTAAGGATGCATATATTGTTTTAAATAAGATAAATCACACCATAGAAAACCTTATGTCAATGATAGCCAAAAGCGGAGATTACGAAGGGTTGTTTGTCGGTAGAAATGAAGCTGTTGACATGGTTGATGAAAAGACTCTGCTCATTGTTGTTGATACGCACAGAGCTGCCTTTACCGAGATTCCGGAGCTTGTTGACATTGCCGGACAGGTGGTAGTGATTGACCATCACAGAAGAGGTGCAGATTATATACAGGATACTGTCCTGATCTATCAGGAAACATATGCATCTTCCACCTGCGAGCTTGTAACAGAGCTGCTCCAATACATAGATGAAAAGCTGAAGCTTACGCCAATAGAGGCCGAGGCCCTCTATGCGGGAATAGTGATAGATACGAAGAACTTTACGTTTAAGACCGGAGTGAGAACATTCGAGGCTGCATCATACCTTAAAAGGCATGGCGTAGATACGGTAGCCGTCAAGCAGCTTTTCCAAAATGACCTTGAAACATACTCAAATATTTCTTCTGTTGTTAAGAGCGCAGAGATGATTAGCCCTGATATCGCTATTTCATTTTGCCCGCCGGGAATGAAGAATTCCCAGTTAATAGCTGCCAAGGCGGCAGATGAGCTGCTTAACCTTTCGGGAATAAATGCGGCATTTGTGTTGTCTGATACAGGTGACGAGGTATATATAAGCGGAAGGTCACTTGGCGATATTAATGTTCAGATGATACTTGAGAAACTAGGCGGGGGCGGCCATTTAACAGTGGCGGGTGCCCAGCTTGCCGGAATTGATATAGATAAGGCTAAAGAGAAGTTGGAATATGCTATAATAGAATATATAAATGAACAGAGTAAGACTAACACATAAAAATTACAGACCTGCGGGTCCGTTTGGGGAGGTTTATATGAAAGTTATTTTAAAGCAGGATGTAAAAGGATTGGGCAAGAAAGAGGATATGGTCGAAGTTAAAGACGGTTATGCAAGAAATTTTCTTTTACCCAGAGGCTTGGCAGTTGAAGCAAATGCCAGCAATATAAACGATATGAAAAGTAAAAAGGCGTCCGAAAGTGCGAAAAGAGAAAGGGAGCTGGCTCATGCCAAAGAGCTTGCGGGGAAGCTAAAGGAGACAACCGTTGTAATTAAATCAAAAGCAGGAGAAAACGGCAAGCTTTTCGGCTCAATAACAAACAAAGACATCGCTGACAAATTGAAGAGTGATTTTAATATTGATATTGACAAGAAAAAGTTTGTGTTGCCTGACACTATTAAAACACTTGGTGAAACACAGGTAGAGGTTAAGCTTTATCCGGAAGTCAGCGGTACGCTTACCGTTAAAATTGTTCAGGAATAATTTTGCTGGAAGGGGCCCTGATTGTGGATATAAGTTCAATTGGAAAAATACCTCCACACAATATTGAAGCGGAACAGGCAGTACTCGGGTGCATGATTTTGGATCCGGATGTAATACCGTCGGTATTGGAGCTTATCAAAGGTGAGGATTTTTACAGACCTGACCACAGGGAAATATGTGAGGCCATAATAGACCTCTCTGAGAAGGCTGCATCTATCGATATTATTACGGTCTCAGAGCAATTACAGGTGAGGGGTACTCTTGAGAATGTGGGAGGCCTTGAATACCTTTCAAGCATTACAAATTCTGTACCTACCACTGCCAACGCCAAATATTACACTAAAATTGTCGAGGAGAAATCCTTACTTAGAAAATTGATAAAAGCTGCAGCGGAAATTTCTCAAATAAGCTATGATGCTTCGGAAGATGCGGTATATGTGCTGGACAAGGCTGAGAAGAGCATTTTTGATATACTTCAAAAAAGAGGCACTCAAGGCTTTACTCATATTAAGGATGTTTTACTGGAGACCTTTAACCGCCTTGAGGAGCTATATAACAGTAAAGGTTATATAACCGGCATTCCAACAGGCTTTACCGACTTGGATTTAAAAACTGCCGGACTCCAAAACTCGGACCTTATATTGATAGCGGCAAGACCGGGCATGGGAAAAACAGCTATGGGGCTTAATATAGCACAGTATGCAGCTGTACAAAAGAGGGTGCCTGTAGCTATATTTAACCTTGAAATGTCAAAGGATCAGCTTGTCAACAGAATGCTGTGCAGCGAAGTAATGGTGGACAGTCATAAAATGAGAACCGGGAAGCTTTCAGATGATGACTGGAATAAAATCGCCCAGGCATTAGCACCCCTTTCGGAAGCTCCCATATACATCGACGATACACCTGGTATAACTGTTATGGATATAAGGGCAAAATGCAGAAGGCTTAAGCTTGAAAAAAATCTCGGACTTGTGGTAATCGACTATCTCCAGCTTATGCAGGGCAGGGGAAGAGTGGAGAACAGACAACAGGAGGTATCGGAGATTTCCAGATCTTTAAAGATTTTAGCAAAGGAGCTTAATGTACCGGTTGTTACTTTATCTCAGTTAAGCCGTGGCCCCGAATCAAGGCAAGATCACAGACCGATGCTAAGTGACCTTAGAGAATCAGGAGCTATTGAGCAGGATGCGGATATAGTTATGTTTCTTTACAGAGATGATTATTACAACCCTGAAACAGAAAAGAAAAATATTGCTGAGGTAATAATTGCAAAACACAGAAATGGCTCTACAGGTACAGTAGAACTTAGATGGTTTGGTGAATATACTAAGTTTGCAAATTTGAAGAGGGATGATTATAGATAGTAATAATATAATTAATTTCCAACAGAAGGTTTTAAAGACTATACAGCTAAAACACCTTATAAATTCAGGAGACAGGGTGATTGTCGGGGTCTCTGGAGGTCCGGACTCTGTCTGCCTTCTCCATGTGCTTTATTCTCTTTCAACTCATCTAAATATTAAGCTCTATCCGATACATATAAATCATATGCTCAGGGGTGAAGACGCCCTGGCTGATGAGGAATATACGGAAAGACTTTGCAATGAGCTGGGCTTGACCCTTTCAACAGTAAGGGCTGATGTGGCGGCTATTGCAAAGGAGCAAGGAGTGTCAATAGAGACCGCAGGCAGGCAGGTAAGATATAAAGAGTTTGAAGACTATGCAAAAAAAGTGGGAGCCGGTAAAATTGCTGTTGCCCACAATAAAAACGATCAGGCTGAAACGGTTATGATGAATATTATCAGAGGTACAGGTCTTAACGGGTTAATTGGAATGGAGTACAAAAGGGGTGCTGTAATTAGACCGCTTCTTGATATAGAAAGAGATGAAATTGAAAGGTATTGCAATGAAGCTGGGCTAATGCCAAGGACCGACATGTCCAATCTAGAGGATGAATATGCCCGAAACAGAGTTCGCCTTACGCTTTTTCCCTATATAGACACGAGTTTTGGAGCAAATATTACACAGAGCCTTGTAAGGCTCTCCCAGCTTGCTTACGATGATGACAGCTTTATAGAGCAGTGTGCATTAAAAGCATATGAGAATTGTTTAAAAAATAAACTTGACAAGCATGTGGAATTAGATATTAATAGCCTTAATCAGCTTCATCCAGCAATTCTTAGCAGGGTTTTGAGGCTGGCTATTATAGATGTAGCAGGTGATGCTAAAGGGATTGGAAGAATTCATTATTCAATGCTCTCGGAGCTTTTAACCTCAGGCAAAACCGGCTCTGTGGCTGAGCTGCCCAATGGTTTAAGAGGTTCTATATCATATGGGGTTCTCAAAATTTTTATATTAAATGAAAATAAAAAAAGCGTAATATTCGACAAACAAATTATTATTCCCGGCACTACAATTATTGATGAGACAGGGGATATGGTTTGTACTTCGGTAGAAAAACGTCAAATTATTGATAAATATGCACCAGTGAGTTATAATTCTTTAGTGCAACTTTTTGATTACGACACGCTTAACATGGGAATAAATCTAAGAAGCCGCAGAATTGGAGATATATTTAAGCCTATTGGTTCAAATGGCACAAAGAAGCTTAAGGAATATTTTATAGATATGAAGATCCCCAAGGACTTAAGAGAGCAAATTCCTCTTGTGTGTGTCAAAAACGAGGTAATATGGGTAGTTGGATATAAAATAAGTGATAAATTTAAAGTTACTGAAAATACTAATAATATATTAAAAATCGAATACAAACGGAGGGCGTCATTATGATGGGGGATGTTGAAGAAGTATTGGTAAGCCGTGAAGAGATAGCACAGATGGTAAAGCGGCTTGGCAAGCGTATATCAGAAGATTATAAGAACGAAGAGCTTATCCTGGTAGGTGTTTTAAAAGGCGGCTTTGTGTTTTTGGCTGATTTAATGAGAGAGATATCGATACCTGTTGATATGGATTTAATTGCAGTTTCAAGCTATGGTGCGTCAACAAAATCCTCAGGTGTTGTCAGGATAATAAAGGATATGGATATGAGTGTGGCAGACAAGCATGTCCTTATTGTTGAGGATTTGGTAGATACAGGCCTGACACTAAGACATCTAAAGGATCTCTTCAATACAAGAGGCCCGAAAAGTGTTAAGAGATGCACTGCCTTAGATAAGCCGTCAAGAAGAAAGGTTGACATTGAAATAGAATACGGGGGAATTGTCGTACCTGACAAGTTTATCGTTGGATATGGCTTAGACTATGCGGGTAAATATCGTAATCTGCCGGATGTTTGCACTTTGAAGAGTGAAATTTATTCAAGTTAGCCGTTATATCAGACTATTCTAAGAGCTTTAAGTATATAGCTTATAGGTTTTGGTTTTATTGTGTTAAAAAAATGTTTATGGTAATATAATAAATAAATTGGGGGAGAAACCCAGTGCTATTACCGGGAGGGAGATTATTTGAAGTATTTTAAGGGTTTAAGCTTTTATATAGTGCTCATTGTAATAGTGCTGTTCATGTTTACACTATTCACAAGCACGGGTAATCCCGCGCAATTAAGCTATACTGAGATGCTGAATCAGATACAAAGCAACAATGTCCAAAGTATAACTTTAATGGGTAACGAGGCAACAGTTGAGCTGGTTAATCCAAACAAGGATTCGAAAAATAAAACATATGTTGTATATATATCGTCTGCTGACAGCTTTACGGAAATGGTGACAGATGCATACAACCAGGGACTGGTCAAAGACTTTAAGGTAAAGCCCCAGCCTTCAGCGCCCTGGTGGCTTGCGATCCTGCCTACGGTTGGCGTGATTGCAGTATTCATAATATTCTGGATATTCTTTATGCAGCAGTCCCAGGGTGGCGGGGGCAATAGAGTAATGTCTTTCGGTAAGAGCCGTGCCAAGATAAGTACAGACGATAAAAAGAAGGTAACATTTGAGGATGTTGCCGGTGCTGACGAAGAGAAGGAAGAACTCAAGGAAATTGTTGAATTTCTTAAAGCACCTAAAAAGTTTATTGAGCTTGGAGCGAGAATTCCAAAGGGAGTGCTTTTAGTGGGACCTCCTGGAACAGGTAAAACGCTGTTGGCAAAGGCAGTTTCGGGGGAAGCTGGAGTACCTTTTTTTAGTATAAGCGGCTCCGACTTTGTTGAGATGTTTGTAGGTGTCGGTGCATCCAGAGTCAGGGATTTATTCGAACAGGCAAAAAAGAATGCCCCATGTATTGTATTCATCGATGAAATTGATGCAGTGGGACGCCACAGAGGAGCCGGCATGGGTGGCGGTCACGATGAGCGCGAGCAGACGCTAAACCAGTTGCTCGTTGAAATGGACGGCTTTGGTGTAAATGAAGGAGTCATTATTTTGGCTGCTACAAACAGGCCGGATATTCTGGACCCTGCATTGCTCAGACCAGGAAGATTTGACAGAAGAGTATTTGTTGGCCTGCCGGATATTAAAGGGCGTGAACAGATACTGAAGGTGCACGCAAGGGGCAAGCCCTTAGGCTCCGATGTTAAGCTGGATGAGCTGGCAAAGAGCACACCGGGCTTCACAGGGGCAGATCTTGAAAATCTTTTAAATGAAGCTGCACTGCTTGCGGCAAGAAAGAACAAGAAAAGAATTGAAATGGAAGAGATAAAGGAAGCAACCTTCAAGGTTGTTGTAGGACCTGAGAAGAAGAGCAGGGTAATGAGTGAAAAGGAAAAGAAGCTTACAGCGTACCATGAAGCAGGTCATGCAATAGCAGTAAAGGTCGCCTCTTCTACCGACAAGGTTGATAGAGTCTCAATCATACCGTCGGGAAGAGCCGGAGGTTATACTGCACATAAGCCGGATGAGGATAAATCCTACCATACAAAGGAACAACTCATGGAGCAGATAATTATAGCCATGGGCGGACGGGCTGCTGAGGATATTGTTCTGGGTGAGATAAGCACCGGTGCTTTAGGTGACCTTAAGCAAGCAAATAGTGTTGCAAGGAGTATGATAACCAAATATGGTATGAGTGAGAATCTCGGAAACATGGTATTTGATGAAAATGATGAAATATTCATCGGAAGAGATTTCGGACATACAAGAGGATATAGTGAAGAGATAGCCGCTCAAATCGATAAGGAGGTCAAAAATCTTATTGATACGGCTTATGAGAGAACAAAGGCAATACTCAATGAACACATTACTGTTCTCCACAGAATAGCAGAAGCTTTGCTGGAGAAGGAAAAGCTGGAAGGTGCCGAATTTGAGGCATTGTTTTCAGGAGCTTATTGATTAAATAAAAATTGAATAAGCCCTTATCAAGAGAGGTGGAGGGACTGGGCCCTATGAAACCCGGCAACCGACCGAAAGGCAGCGGTGCCAATTCCTGCAGGATTTGATTCTATCCTGGAAGATGAGGAATATTGCATTAAAGCCTCTTCGCTCTCAGGGAAGAGGCTTATTCTTTGTAGAAGTATTTTTACAGCTTGCATAAAGAGTTTGAAAGGGGAGAAGAAATTTTGCCAAAAAGATTTTTTACATCTGAATCGGTTACCGAGGGTCACCCGGATAAAATTTGCGATCAGATATCAGATGCGGTATTGGACAGCATTTTAAAAGAGGATCCCGATGCACGGGTAGCTTGTGAAACCGCAGTTACAACAGGACTTGTACTTGTAATGGGGGAAATATCAACAAGCTGTTACGTTGACATCCAACAGGTGGTTAGAGATACAGTTAAAGAGATTGGCTATGACAGAGCTAAATACGGGTTCGATGGGGATACCTGCGCAGTACTTACCTCTATCGGGGAACAGTCAGGGGACATAGCAATGGGTGTTGACAAGGCCCTCGAGGCTAAAAAAGGGGAAATGTCCGATGCAAAGGACGAGGCGATAGGAGCAGGAGATCAGGGAATGATGTTCGGGTTCGCGTGCAATGAGACTAAGGAGCTTATGCCCATGCCCATATCGCTGGCACACAAGCTTGTTAAGAAGCTTTCGGACGTCCGTAAAAACGGTACTCTTAATTATCTAAGACCTGACGGGAAATCCCAGGTTACTGTCGAATACGATGAGGACAAGCCTGTAAGGGTAGATACAGTAGTTATATCAACGCAGCATAGCGAGGAAGTCTCTCATGATGTGCTGGAAAGAGATATAATAAACATTGTTATAAAGTCAGTGATTCCAGAAGAATTGCTTGACAAAAACACAAGATTTTTAGTAAATCCCACAGGCAGATTTGTTGTTGGAGGACCTAAGGGAGATTCAGGCCTGACGGGGAGAAAAATTATTGTTGATACCTATGGCGGATATGCGCGGCACGGCGGAGGAGCTTTTTCGGGGAAGGACCCCACTAAGGTGGATCGCTCGGCAGCTTATGCTGCGCGCTACGTGGCAAAAAATATTGTTGCTTCGGGGCTTGCAAGTAAAGCAGAGGTTCAGCTGGCATATGCTATCGGGGTAGCCGAGCCTGTTTCAATATTTATTGATACTTTCGGCACCGGGAAATTGCCGGAAGAAAAACTGGTACAGCTTGTAAGAGAAAATTTTGATCTGAGACCTGCTGCAATTATCAGAGATCTTAATCTTAGAAGGCCTATATATAAACAACTAGCGGCGTATGGACACTTCGGGAGAGATGACCTGGATCTGACGTGGGAGAGGACTGATAAAGCCCAAGTGCTGAAGAAGGCGGCTGACGCTTTGGTTTAATAGAAGCTATATAAAAACTTCTACGATATCCACATCCTTGTGTTCATTTAGATCTACAATGTAAGGCTGCAATACAGGAGGACCTGATTTGTTCGAAAAAACATATACTTTTTGTCTGGTATTCTTTGAATCTTTTTCGGCAATGATGGTTCCTACCTCGCCTGTATTGAGTAAAACCAGTGTACCGTTGCTATAGGCGGCGATATTTTCTATAAATAGCTCCACAATATAGGGTTCAAAAAGTATGCCTGAATTTCTCTTAATGTATTCGGCTGCTATATGGGGGAGGGTCCTCTTTTTATATACCCTGTCTGATGTGAGGGCATCGTATACATCGGCAAGGGATACGATTCTTGACAGGGGGTCGATTAAGGTTTCTGTGAGACCTAAAGGATACCCGGAGCCATCCCATTTCTCGTGGTGTTGAAAAGCAATTCTGGCTATTTTAGCATTCATTCCATATATATTCTTTATAATTTCATATCCATAGACTGAGTGCAGATACATTTCACTTAATTCTTCGTTTGTAAGTTTGCCGGGCTTTTTGAGAATGTGTATGGGCACCTTGCACTTGCCGATATCATGTAAAATGGAACCCATACCGAGGTGCATAAGGTGTTCATCATTATAACCCAGCTTTTTACCGATAATTGTGGAATAAATGCAGACATCTACCGAATGCAGAAATGTATAATTGTCTATGTCCCTTATACCCGTGAGCTGAAGCATGATATTTTCATTTAAGATGATATTGTTTAATATCTTTCTTACAGTACTTTCCACTTCATCCATGTCAGCGTGTTTTCCTTCCCTGACATGGGTAAAAATCTTTTTTACAGTGCTTTTGGCATGATTATAAACTTTTTCTTCTTCATTTTCTTCAATGGGAGTATATGAGCAGTCTTCGACTGTAATATGTGTGACATTGAAGGCTTCAAGTTTTCTTATGTATAGAGGCTTTATAAAAAAACCTGCCATAAGGAGAAGTCTCCCGTCGCTTAGGATAACATCCCTTGCAAGCTTCATACCCGGTTTAATCTCTGATAAAGGAAGAGTAATCATAATTCCTCCTCTAATAACATATAGCACCATTATAACACTTTTATATCAAAATTTGAATATTATAATATTATTCGGATTTGGTATGGGAAAGGGAGATAAAATGCCTTTAAAAATTACTGAGTTGATTTTATGGATACTTGCAGTTTATGGAATGTTTTCGCTAATAAGCAGTGTAGTGGGATTAATCCGGTTGAAAAGCCATATTAAGTGCCAGAGCATAAAATTGGTGCTTCTTGTTAAGGACGCAGAGGATTGCATTGAGTATGTAGTAAGGAATCTTGCTGGAAAGGACTTTTTGACGGGGGTGCTGCCAAACAAAAATATTAGTATTGTTGATATAAATTCCACAGACAATACATACTTAATAACAAAGAAGCTTAAAAGGTATTTTCAAAATATTGAAGTATTGCGTTTTAACGAAAGAGAGAATATTTTTGACGAAACAGCTATCTTTTCACATTCCCAAAAGTAGGATATACTATAATACAGGTTTATAAATCTGTGGTGTAGTGCCATAAGTGTGGGGAGAAGGCTTTGGTTTTTGTCGAGGGTATTGTTGAAGATATCATATATTCAAATGATTCTAACGGCTATACTGTTTGTGAAATATTAAGCGGTAAGGAAAGAATTACGGCTGTGGGGTATATGCCGTTTATAAACTCTGGGGAGACTATTAAGGCCACCGGTAGATGGGTGGCTCATCCGGACTATGGTGATCAGTTTAAGGTAGAGATTTATGAAAAGGTTATGCCCCAAACTACTGAGGCCATTGAAAAGTATCTGGCTTCGGGGATTGTAAAGGGTGTGGGACCTGCCACAGCAGCTAAGATTGTTGCACGGTTTGGAGAAAAGACATTAGATATTATAGAGAAAAGTCCTCAAAGGCTGTCTGAAATAAAAGGCATCAGCCCGGCTAAGGCAGAAACGATAGCCAGGGCATTAGAAGAGCAGCGGGGCTTAAGAGAAATTGTCATGTTTTTGCAGGAATATGGTATCGGTCCCACGGTATGTGTTAAGATCCACAAGGCTTATGCTCATAATTCTATACAGGTGATAAAAGAAAACCCATACAGCTTGTGTGAGGACATCTTCGGAATAGGCTTCAAAACAGCAGACAGAATAGCTATGAAGCTGGGCATTGATCCAGTTTCAAAATTTCGCATAAAAAGCGGCATAAAGTATTTATTATCTCATGCAGCTTCTAATGGACACACATATGTACCTGAGGCATTTCTTAAAGAAAAGGCTTCTGAGTTGCTGGGAGTCGAGGATTTTGACATAGAGGATGCACTCATTTCCCTGATATTTGACAGGGCTGTAGTAAGTGAAAAAGGTAATGATTCAAACAACATATATCTTTCATCCTTTTATAATGCGGAGCAGGGTGTTTGTAAAAGACTGCTTGCATTGTCACATGCCAGATTTGAGCTGGATAATGAAGCTTTTGAGGACAAGCTTAAAAAGCACCAGGTGGATGAGGGGATTGAACTGGCACAGCTACAGACAGAAGCCATCCGTCAGGCTATGATAAACGGGGTGCTGGTTATAACAGGCGGTCCGGGGACCGGTAAAACCACAATAATCAAGGCCATAATAAAGCTGCTTATGGAAGACGGTCTTAAGGTAGCATTGGCAGCGCCCACAGGCAGAGCTGCAAAAAGGATGACTGAGACTGCCGGCTTTGAAGCAAAAACCATTCACAGACTATTGGAAATAGGATCCGCAGTTGACGAGAAGGACTTGTTTTTTCAGAAAAATGAAAACAATCCTATCGAAGCTGACGTGATAATAATTGATGAAATGTCGATGGTTGATGTATTGCTTATGAACCATCTTCTTAAGGCGATCAGTCCTGGTACCAGGCTGATATTGGCAGGTGACGCTGACCAGCTTCCTTCTGTAGGAGCGGGATGTGTACTGGAGGACATTATCCGCTGCAATGTCGTAAAAACCGTAAGATTAACTGAGATATTCCGACAGGCGGAAGAGAGCATGATTATTGTTAATGCTCACAGAATAAACAAAGGAGAAATGCCTTTTCTAAACAACTATGACAAGGACTTTTTCCTTGTTTCACGCAGCGGCATGGATAACATTGTAAACACAGTTGTCGACCTTTGCTCAAGAAGGCTGCCTGATGCATATGGAATCGATCCAATGAAGGATATACAGGTTCTGTCCCCATCAAAAAAGGGGCCGGCAGGGGTTATAAATCTTAATTTAGAGCTGCAAAAGGTGTTGAATCCGGCAAGTAAAAGAAAGGCTGAGAAAGAGTACAGAGGGTATATATTCAGAGAAGGCGACCGGGTTATGCAGGTGAAAAACAACTACAGCCTCAGGTGGGAAAAACTGGAGAACAGACTGATCGACGGTACTGGTGTCTTTAACGGGGATGTGGGGATGCTGCGAAGGATTGATGAAGAAGCACGAATAATTGAAGTCCTGTTTGATGATGAGAGGGTGGCAGAATATGATTTCAGTATTCTTGATGAGATTGAGCCTGCCTTTGCCATGACAATACACAAAAGCCAGGGGTCTGAATTTCCTGTGGTTGTAATGCCTGTTTTCCCAGGACCTCCGGTATTGATGACAAGGAATATACTATACACAGCAGTTACAAGAGCTAAGAAAATGGTTGTTCTTGTGGGGGACGAGTACTCATTGCAAAGAATGGTTGATAACGAAAGAGAAGCCTTAAGGTATTCGGGGCTTTTAGAAAAGCTAAAAAGTTTTTCTGAATATGCCGATATAATAAAAGGAGGCTGGTGATATGGTGGGGATATTAAGTAAGGTTTTAAATGTATTTTACCCACCAAGATGTATTTTTTGCAGGCAGATGCTGAGTCTAAACTGTGTAATAAATATATGCAGCCACTGTAATGAAAATTTGCCCTATGCACAGAAGGAATTTTTACGGACAGGCCAGGAGGGGGAGGAGAACTTTTGTGACGGGGCAATAAGTGTATTCCGGTACACCGGCATAGTAAAGGATTCTCTTATAAGATTTAAATTCTATAGTAATCCAAGCTATTACCGGACTTTTGCAAAGCTTATGGCAAAAAGGTTTTTGGATATGGCCCACACAGGGGATTATGATATTTTAATCAGTGTGCCGCTTCATAAGCAAAAGGAATACGCCAGGGGATATAATCAAGCCCTTCTTATTTCAAAGGCTTTAAGCAAAGAAATTCAAATACCTGAGAAATCAAAAGCTATGAAAAGGCTGAAGAATACCGGATCCCAAAGCCTTTTAGACAAAAGGGACAGACGGCTAAACATAAAAGGTGCTTTTACAATTACAGATACGGAATTGGTTAAAAATAAATCGATAATATTAGTGGACGATATTATGACAACAGGGGCCACACTTGAAGAATGCGGCAGGGTGCTCAAGGAAGCAGGAGCTTTAAAGGTAACAGCGCTGGTTGTAGCCACGGGAAGAAAATACTAATAGGAGGGAAAACATATGCCGGATGTAAGGAATTGTAGAAAGTGCGGGAAAATTTACAACTATGTTGGTGGTGCGCCACTTTGCCCGGTATGTAAGCAGGAAGAGGAAGAAGATTTTCAGAGAGTTAAGGAATACCTCTATGAGTTTCCTGGGGCAAGTGTAACCCAGGTGTCTACGGAACTGGATATAAGCATTGAAAAGATTAAGAGGTTTTTAAAGGAAGGCAGACTTGAAATAACTAATGATGAAGGCAATTTGATTTTGGAATGTGAAAAATGCGGGAGATCAATTAAGAGCGGAAGATATTGCGATGCCTGTGAGCGGGATCTGACATCAAGGCTTAAATCAGTTGCAAGTCAGTTGGAGCTTGACTTGGGCAATTTATCTGATATGAGGAGAACTTCTGATATGAAATATCGCAATAAGTAATATTTTCTTTGTTAATAATATTCAAGGTTCTTCCGATAATACATATGAGTAATTAAAAGGTGAGTGGTTAATATGAGAATACCAAGTGAAATTTCAAAGATATCGGCGATTTACGGAGCACAGAAGAAAGCAGGTCGTGTGAGCAAGACCGGGTCAGTAGCTTCCAAAAAGGATGTACTCTCCATTTCAACCGAGGCAAAGGACTACCAGACGGCTTACAGAGCACTGAAGGATGTGCCGGATGTACGCACAGGCAAGGTAGCTGAGATTTTAGAAAAATTCGAGTCCGGCAGATACAATGTATCGGGGAGAGATGTCGCCAGCAAAGTTATTAGCAAGGTTTTTGACAAAAAGGTGTAGATTATTAAGTGCAATCTCTTTGAAGGGGAGTTAACTGACTCTCTTTTTTATTCCGGATATTTATTAGATAGGTGGTGAGGCTTTGGATACAGCATTGTTTGACAGATTAATTGAAATTATGGACAAGGAAAAATTTATATATGAAGGGATACTGGAGCTTTCAAAAAACAAAACAGATCTGATTGTAGAGGGCAAGGTATCAGAGCTTGAAGGAGTTACAAAGCTTGAGCAGTCAATGATTGTAAAGCTTGGCAAGCTGGAGGAGGAACGGGTGGAGCTGATTTCAAAGCTTGCACAGCAAAATCAGGCTGTGGCGCCGGATGTAACACTTGATACACTTATAAAAATAGCTCCCGAGGCCAAAGCTAAAAAGCTTACGGAATGCGGACGGGGTCTGGAAAATGTAATAAAAAATCTCAGTGAAGCAAATTCGCTGAATTCAAAGCTTATCAAAAGTTCTCTGGACTACATTGATTTTTCAATAAATGTTCTTACAAATGCAGCATCTGCTGATAATACATATGGAAGTGAAGGACTTTCAAAGGACGCTAAGAAAAGAAACTTTTTTGATATGAAATTGTAGGAGGTACTATGGGAGTTAGTTTTGCCAGTTATGAAATAGCCCGCTCCGGCCTTATCGTCAATGAGCGTGGGTTATATGTAACAGGCCATAATATTTCAAATACCAACACAACAGGATACGTCAGGCAGCAGGCCATGATAAAGAATGGCCCTGTTCATACCATTGTTAAAAAAGGCGGTTTCATTCAACTGGGACTTGGCGCAGACATACAGGAAATCCGTCAGATCAGGCATACCTTTCTTGACAATATATATAGACAGGAAAATACTACGCTTGGATACTGGGAGACAAGGCAAAAAGCTTTCCAGGATGTTCAGGCTATTATGGGAGAACCTATGGAGTCAGGTCTCCAAAGTATTTTAAATAAGTTTTGGGATTCATGGCAGGAGTTGTCAAAGGAGCCTGACAGCCTTACAGTAAGAGCACTGGTAAAGCAGAGAAGCGAAGCTCTTGTTCAGCAGATTAATTATATGGGAGCGCAGCTTGACAGGCTTCAGCAGGATTTGAATGCGGAGCTTGAGGTAAGGATAAATGAGCTGAACAATATCACCTCACGCATTGCGGAACTAAATATTAAGATAGCAAAATCGGAGATATACGGAGACTCTGCCAATGACTACCGTGACCAGCGAAACTCACTGCTTGACAGGCTGACAAAGCTTGCCGATGTTGACATAAATGAAATGCAGGATGGGCAAGTGGATGTTACCTTAGGCGGATATTTCCTGGTACAGAAGGGAATCAGCACAGATTTATATGCCGGTGAAAAAAAGCCCGGGGATAGCTTCTATGTAGCAAAGCTAGGGGGAACAAATATAGAGGTCCCGGTTAAAAGCGGTATTATAAAGGGTTTGATGGAGTCAAGGGGTGAAGTGTCAGGGATTATTGGAAGCTATGAAAACGGCACACCAAACACAAAGGCTGATGTGGTGTTTTATGTTGATACATCGACTATGGCTGATCCGATTGAAGTAAATGCAAGAGTAGATGCATACAGGCAGGAGCTGTTAAAAAGGGGTATTGATGCGCATGTCACTACCGTTGATGTTGCTTCCGCAGCAGACTTTGCAGCTAACGTTTCCGGGACGACGGGTCTTAGAGCTGATGCCAATAAGTATGCCATACTTGTAACAAGCGATACACTAGCAGCCGCAGATTTGGACACATTGAAGGATGAGCTTGAAGGGATAGGTATGAAAGCGTCTGTTATTACCGACACTCCCGGTGCATGGTCAGGATTGTCTTTAGCAACAGACCCAGTGGCATATAGCCTTACAGAGTTCACAGATATAAATTTTAATCAGTTAACACAAGCAATGGCATATGACACCAATAATGAAGTCAGTAAAGGCTTTTCCGTGGTGGGAAGTACTATGAACATAGTTTCGGATATGAGGCAAAGACTTAATGCGTTAGTAAATGTAATGCTGCGTACAGTCAACTATATACATAAGAGTGGTACAAACATGAAGGATCCACCCACAGCGGGCGAAGACTTTTTTGTCACTATTAATCCTGACAGGCCGCTGGAGATGGGAAATATACGTTTGAACCCGAACTTATCAGATTTGAGTAACATTGCTGCCTCAAGGACAGGCCAAAACGGAGACAACTCTATTGCACTGGAGATTGCAAATCTTAGAAACCGTGCGTTGATTGACGACAAGGGCGGTTTTATGAGTTTGGACGATTATTATCAGGCAATCATACTTGCAATGGGGAATAATGGCTCAGATTCTTCCAGAATAGCCGAAAGTCAGGGTAAACTCGTGCTTGCAGCAGATGCACAGCGCACTGCGGTAACGGGAGTATCGTTGGATGAAGAAATGACAAATATGATGAAATTTAAATATGCATATGATGCAGCTTCGAGAGTTCTTAACATCATTGATGAAATGATAGAAACAGTAGTAAACAGATTGGGTCTGACAGGAAGGTGATAACAGATGGCTGAATCCTTTTTTGGACTAAATGTGGCGATAAGGGGGCTCTTTACAGCCCAGAGAAACCTTGACATAGTCAACCACAATTTAAATAATGTGAATACTGAAGGATATTCGCGACAGAGGGCTATACAGTCTGCTTCGAGGCCTATGGCTTTATTTGACGGCACTGGAATGATGGGAACAGGTGCCGAAGTGACAGGAGTACAACGTATCCGGGACGAATATCTTGATTTTAAATATTGGAGCGAAAACATAAATTTAGGTGAGTGGAGCGCTAAGCAGGAGGCATTAGCTGATATTGAAGTCATGTTTAACGAACCGTCGGATAGCGGTTTTACTACTATTATGAGTGATTTTTATGATTCACTTCAGGAGCTTGGCAAGGACCCCAGTAGTGCGGCTGTCAGAGCTTTGGTAAGAGAAAGGGGAGTTACATTAGCAAAATTTTTTAACAGTATGGCTACCCACCTTGAGACTCTCCAGCAAGATTTAAACAATAGAATTCAAACAAAGGTTGAGGAGATAAACTCCTATGCTGTCCAAATTCAGCAGCTAAACAGACAGATATATATAACTGAGCTTGACGGCAATACAGCTAATGATATGAGAGACCAAAGGACGGTCCTTGTGGATAAACTCTCAAAAATAGTAAATATAGACGTTAATGAGGTAGTATACGGAAAGCTGCCGGACGGCAGAGATGACAAGCATTTTACCATCGCTATAAGCGGAAAGCTGCTTGTAGACCACTTCCAAATAAGTAAGCTGGAAGTTGTTCAGAGGAACTCAAGTCAAAAGGTCAATGATGAGGATGTAGATAACCTGTATCAGGTTAGATGGGCAGATGGCAATGCGCTCAGTGTTAAAGGCGGCGAGCTTAAGGGCTACCTTGATGTCAGAGACGGAAACGAAGGCGAGGCAGGCTCTAATGGTATTACCTCACCGAATTATAAGGGAATACCCTACTATCAAAAAAAGCTTAATGAATTTGTCAGAGTGTTTGCCAGAGCATTTAACGAAGGCTATATTGATGCTGACGGTGATAGGCAGTTCGACATAGGAGAGGTAGCCGGATTTGGTCATGCAGACGGCTATGGCTATAACACAACAGATATGGGTGTCAGATTCTTCACAATGACTGGTATCGGCAATAAATCCATCTCTACCAGCGATTTTTTAAGCGGTGCACCGCATATTGACGATCCGAACGATACAACTGACCCGAATTACGAAGCCTACCAATCCTATGTATATGATCAATACGAAAAACTGACAGCAAAAAACTTTGCGGTAAGCTTTGATATTTTAGAGGACTTTAATAAAATTACTACCTCAGGAGAACCAGGGGAGGCTGGAAATATTGAAATACTTAACAGCATATTAAAGCTGAGAAAGGACTCGGATATGTTCTCAGAGGGCGCACCTGAGGATTACATGAAATCTCTTGTAGCAGGCCTTGGTGTTGACGCTCAGCAGGCAAATAATTACAAATCCAACCAGAAGGTTATTGTAAATCAAATTACCAACAGGAGGCTTTCAGAGTCAGGAGTGTCAATTGACGAAGAGTTGGCCAGCTTAGTTAAATATCAGCAGGCATATAATGCTTCAGCAAGAATGATAAGGACAATGGGAGAGATTTACGAGACCCTGATAAATAAGTTATTTGTGTGATGGAGGTTTTGCAGTGAGAATAACAAATAACATGTTAATTAACAACATGATCAACTACATAGGAAACAATTTGACGAGGATGAACAAGTACCAGAGTCAGCTTGCATCCGGCAAAAAGATACAGGTGCCGTCTGACGACCCTGTAGTGGCTGCCAGGGCTTTGAAGCTGCGCACAGACGTAGCTGAAATAGAGCAGTATCAAAAGAATTTGAAGGATGCGCAGTCATGGCTGGAAATAACGGATTCCACATTAAATGACATAGGTGATATATTTCAAAGACTAATAGAGCTTGGCACGGCAAGCAATGATACAACAAAGAACCCGGAGGATTTAAAGGCTACTGCCAAGGAGGTTGAACAGCTGAGAACTCAGCTTGTTAATTTGTCCAATGCCACATATGCAGGCAGATATCTTTTTTCCGGATATAAAACAGATAAAGAATTTATGAATGCAGATGGTACTTTTGCTCTTGATGTAGATAACAGTGAAATGATTTACTTTGAAATCGGAATGAGTGACAGTATAAACATTAATATAACCGGCGGTGACCTATTCAACGCCGGAAGTGGTACAGCCGTAAATGGAAAAGGGAAATTCATAGATGACATAGATAATTTTATAAATGCATTAAATACTGCTGACTTTTCAGTATTAAGCACTATCAGTGATGCGTTTACAAATGATTTAGATAATGTTCTTAGGGTAAGAGCGGATGTGGGTGCTCGAATAAACAGGCTTGAATTGACTTCAAATAGAATGCAGAACGATAGATTAAATTTTACAAAGCTAATGAGTGACAATGAAAATGTTGATATGGCAGATACCATAATGAATTTGAAAAATGAAGAAAATGTGTACAGAACAGCGCTTGCCGGCGGAGCCAGGATTATTATGCCGTCACTTGTTGATTTTTTAAGCTAATCAATTTAATAGTTTTTTGCCACGGATGGTGAGGACATGCCCTTACAAATTAGCCGCACGGATGCCAGAATTAGTATTCAGACAACAAAATCCCAGTTGTCGATTGAGACACGCAGAGCAAAGCTCGATCTGAGCCATAAGGAAGAGAGGATTGACATACGCACCGAGCTTCCGAGAGTCGTTATAGATCAGTATGAGTGTTTTGCCAGCGCAGGTCTAATGGGGCCTATCGATTTGACAAGACAGGCCGCCCAAGCGGCAAAGAAACAGGCGTTGGATTACGCAGCAAGGGTTGCAGGGGAAGGCGACCTGATGGCGGCTATTGAAAATAAAGTAAATCCGCAAGCCGACATTGCATGGCAAAATGGAACAACGATGAATGAATTCGGACTTGATTACATACCGAAAGCAAGACCCAGGATTACTATAGAGGGAGGGGAAGTGGAAATCACTTCCCGAGGATATGCAGCAGGCGCAAAAAATGGCGTTGAGGGAGAAATTACTCCAGGAAGCATTAGCATTAATTACACACCTTCACAGGTGAAAATTTTAATGGAGCAATATGCTTCAATTGAAATGAGATATGTAAATACACAGATAAACGCATTGGCGTGAATAACATACCGGGGGGAATAATATGATTCTTAAAACAAGATATTTTGGGGAGCTGGATATAAAGGAAAGTGATATAATCGGATTTAGCCGGGGGCTGCCCGGATTTGAAACAGTGAAGCAATATGTGCTTATTAATAACGAAGAAGAAAATTCACCATTTAAATGGCTCCAAAGTGTTGATAACCCGAGGCTTGCTTTTGTGTTGATTAATCCGTTTGCCGTTAAAAGGGACTATGAGATAAAGCTGGATGACGAGACATTAAAAGAACTTGGAATTATGAGTGAAGCAGATGTCGAAGTGTACAGCATAGTTGTGGTTCCTGAGGATATGAACAAAATGACTATGAACCTGCAAGCACCTGTTATAATTAACGGGCGCACCAGAAAAGGGAAGCAGCTTATTCTTGACACGGATAGATACGGTGTGAGACACTATGTGTTAGAAGAACTCCATGGACGGGGGGAAAATAATAATGCTTGTACTGGCGAGGAAAAAGGATCAGTCCATCATAATAAATGAAAATATTGAAATAACCATTCTTGAGGTTCAGGGAGACCAGGTCAAAATCGGTATAAATGCACCTAGAGAAATTTCTATTCACAGGAAGGAAATATTTTTGCAGATTGCTGATGAGAATAAAAAGGCATCTGATATTAATGTTGGCATAAATCTCAACAATATTCTAAAAAGCAGATAATATATTTTAAAAAATCACTTAATTTTTTTAAAATTGCTCCGATATATATATCAAGAGAAGCAAATACACTGAAATTGAAGCGCGCTCAATGAAAGTAATTTTGGTTCTCATAAAGCCATAAGCCGGCTAACCGGCAAAAAAAATCGGGAAAGGAATCCCGATTAAATAGTTCAAGGAGGATTTTATCATGATTATTAACAACAACATCACGGCGATTAACACCCGCAACCAGCTGTATAACACAAATG
Source organism: uncultured Oscillospiraceae bacterium (assembly GCA_964587755.1). GTDB lineage: Bacteria > Bacillota > Clostridia > Acetivibrionales > DTU013 > CAZPMC01. The sequence goes on along the minus strand of CAZPMC010000002.1, from coordinate 77,839 downwards.
CAGCAGCAGCCAAGTCAATGGAGAAGCTTTCCTCTGGAAAAAGAATAAACCGTGCGGCAGACGACGCAGCAGGCTTATCAATTTCCGAGAAGATGAGAGCTCAGATCAGACAACTCAATCAGTCGGTAAGAAACTCACAGAATCAGATTTCAAGGATTCAAACAGCAGAAGGTGCACTGGATGAAGTCAGTAATATGCTTGTCAGGTTGACAGAGCTGGCAGAGCAGTTGAATGACACAACTCTCGCTGGTGAGGATAAGGACAACCTTAAGCTTGAAATGACTTCGTTGGGAGACGCTATTGATGACATCTACGAGAACACCAAGTTCAACGGCACGGCCGTTCTTGCTACAGGTACGGTTTCTGTAGGCAGTACTTCATCCGCAACAGATATTGCCACCGCCATTACTACAGTAAACGGTCAAAGAGCACAATTTGGTGCTGATCAGAACAAGCTGGAGTCAGTTGTCAGGAACACCAAGACAATGGCAGAGAACCTTCAGGCTGCAGAATCTCGTATCAGAGATGCTGACATGGCAGAGGAGATGTCCAACTTTACGAAGAACAGCATTCTCATTCAAGCCGGTACTGCAATGCTTGCTCAGGCAAATCAAGCACCTCAGTCTGTATTATCGTTACTCAGGTAGTAAAGCATTAGTTCTGAAGAATTTAACAAATAAAAACTGGAAGCCGGTCTAACCGGCAGGAGATCGGGAAAGGATTCCCGGTTATAAAAACTCAAGGAGGATTTAACTATGATTATAAACAACAACATTACTGCAATTAACACCCGCAACCAGCTGTATAACACAAATGCAGCGGCTGCTAAGTCCATGGAGAAGCTTTCATCAGGAAAAAGAATAAACCGTGCAGCAGATGATGCAGCAGGTTTATCAATTTCCGAGAAGATGAGGGCTCAGATCAGACAGCTCAATCAGTCAGTAAGAAACTCACAGAATCAGATTTCAATGATTCAAACAGCAGAAGGTGCGCTGGATGAAGTCAGCAATATGCTGGTCAGACTGACAGAGCTGGCAGAGCAGTTGAATGACACAACTCTCGCTGGTGAGGATAAGGACAACCTTAAGCTTGAAATGACTTCGTTGGGAGACGCTATTGATGACATCTACGAGAACACCAAGTTCAACGGCACGGCCGTTCTTGCTACAGGTACGGTTTCTGTAGGCAGTACTTCATCCGCAACAGATATTGCCACCGCCATTACTACAGTAAACGGTCAAAGAGCACAATTTGGTGCTGATCAGAACAAGCTGGAGTCAGTTGTCAGGAACACCAAGACAATGGCAGAGAACCTTCAGGCTGCAGAATCTCGTATCAGAGATGCTGACATGGCAGAGGAGATGTCCAACTTTACGAAGAACAGCATTCTCATTCAAGCCGGTACTGCAATGCTTGCTCAGGCAAATCAAGCACCTCAGTCTGTATTATCGTTACTCAGGTAGTAAAGCATTAGTTCTGAAGAATTTAACAAATAAAAACTGGAAGCCGGTCTAACCGGCAGGAGATCGGGAAAGGATTCCCGGTTATAAAAACTCAAGGAGGATTTAACTATGATTATAAACAACAACATTACTGCAATTAACACCCGCAACCAGCTGTATAACACAAATGCAGCGGCTGCTAAGTCCATGGAGAAGCTTTCATCAGGAAAAAGAATAAACCGTGCAGCAGATGATGCAGCAGGTTTATCAATTTCCGAGAAGATGAGGGCTCAGATCAGACAGCTCAATCAGTCAGTAAGAAACTCACAGAATCAGATTTCAATGATTCAAACAGCAGAAGGTGCGCTGGATGAAGTCAGCAATATGCTGGTCAGACTGACAGAGCTGGCAGAGCAGTTGAATGACACAACTCTCGCTAGTGCGGATCAGAACAACCTTAAGCTTGAAATGACCTCATTGGGATCTGCAATTACAAACATATACACTAACACAAAATTCAACGGAACAACGGTTCTTGGCACAGCTGTTACAGTAGGTGCATCTTCATCTGCAGCTAGTATTGCTGCTGCTATTACAACAGTAAACGGACAAAGATCCGCATTTGGTGCTACTCAGAACAAGCTGGAGTCAGTCGTAAGGAACACCAAGACAATGGCAGAGAACCTTCAGGCTGCAGAATCGCGTATCAGAGATGCTGATATGGCAGAGGAAATGTCCAACTTTACAAAGAACAACATTCTCATCCAAGCTGGTACTGCTATGCTTGCTCAGGCAAATCAAGCGCCTCAGAACGTATTGGCATTACTCAGATAGTAAATCATTGTTATCAAAGGAGGCTCTGGTTAACCAGAGCCTCTTTTAGTATAATAAAGAAAAACTAAGGAGGTAGAGGATGAATAACGAGATTATTGCAATAAAGCAGATGGTTATTGAGCTTATCGTTAACATTAACAAGAGAATAGACGATATTATTATTAGTTGCAGAAATGAAGGCTCAGTGGATCAAGAAAGATTAGGAAATCTGCTAGAGGACATGCAAGCGCTGGCTGAGGGCATTGCTGCCATAGGTGGATATTTCACAGGTATTGATTTGATGGAATTTACAGAGAAGCTGGAGATGCTTACTGAAGCGTTAAGAAGCTCCGATACAGCACTTTTTTCAGATATTATGGAGTTTGAGATTAAGGATTTGCTTACGTACTGGCAGGATTGCCTGACTAAATGAGTATACGAGGAGTAAACATGGACCGAGAATATCTGCTTAGCATTTGTATGATGGTTAAGGATGAAGAAAAAAATATTCGCCGCTGTCTTGATGCTTTAAGACCATTATTGGACAAACCAGATGTTGAATTGATTATTGTAGATACAGGTTCGCAGGATAATACGGTTAATATTGCAAAGGAATATACACATAAGATTTTTCATCATCAATGGAACAAGAATTTTTCTCAGATGAGAAATATTACAATATCCTATGCAAAGGGAGAATTTATTTTTATATTGGACGCAGATGAAGTTTTGACAGGACCTATGAATCTGTATTCAATTCTCACAGATAAAAAACTCAATTCTTTTAATACATATATTTTGAAAATAAAAAATCTTGTACCTACAGGTGCTCCGGTAATATTGCCACAGCAAAGGGTATTTAGAAATGACGGAGACTTTCACTATGAGGGTGCAGTGCATAATCAACCAATTTTTAAAGAGCCTATACTATCAACGGATTTATTATTAGAGCATTATGGATACCTATTTATTGATGAAGAGGTAAGAGAAAAGAAATTTTTGCGTACAGGTTCAATTCTTATGAGCGAACTGGAAAAGGACCCGGAAAATGTTTACTATAGATTCCAGCTTGCAAGAAGCTATAATGCCTATCGCGAAAAAAGAAAAGCTCTGGATGAGATTCGAAAAGCATATAAGCTGATATGTAACGATAAGGAAAAAATGGTGAGGCACTGTTATGTATATGGTGAGTATGCCTCAAGGTGCTGTGCAAATAATGAGTTTAATGAAGCGGTTCATGTTTGTCTGGAAGGTATAGAGATTGTACCTGAGTATGTAGATCTTTATTATATTTTAGCTTATGCCTATATACAACTGGATAAAAGAGAAGAGGCATACCAGATTTATATTAAATATATTAATATGGCTGAAAGGTTTTCTGAGTTATCAATTGCCTCTAATACAGGAATAGAGATGACCTATGTGTGTCCTGCGGAAATGGATAATGCGGCTATTTTCATTGTAAAGGAAGCATATAGCAAGGGCGATTATGAGGAAGCATACAAGTATCTGAAGCGTATTACATCCGTACAAATAAAAATTGAACTGCTGGTAAAGGTTTTGCTTAAATTAAAGAAATTTGATGAATTAAAACAGTTATATCTTGAGTATTCAGGGGACAAGCAGGTAAATGAGCATATTATCACGACAATAGAAGCAGAAAGAGTAATGTATACACATGAAGATAATGACGAGCTTTCTATGCTCTTTAGCCAGGAAGAAGGTCTATATCCGTTACTTAATAAAAGCAGGATAGGAGCTGTAACCGGCAATAGCCTGCTTGCGGATACGGCAGTCAGGGGGGCAGATTTCAATGAATTACCGGATTTTTATGCCGAACTGTTTATAGATATTGACAAGAATACCAGGCAAACTGTTTCCATCTTTAAAAAGCTGAAAAAGTCAAAACTAAAGCAATATATTAAGATACTTATTGATAAGAGGCCTGAGCTTACGAGCTTCTTTGAGAATTACATTTCAGACGGAAATATCCGCGATGACTTTCAAAGCTTAAAAACAGGTATTAGTATTTTATATATATTATTATTAAATAAAGCTGTAATTTTAAAAAACTTGGAAAGTGAACCATCTGAAAAGGATTATTCATTGTTTAAACGATATATGGACTATGGGATAAAATATACAGCGCTCTTATATGATACACAGAAGCTTAGATTATACTATAGTGTCCTTGAGGATCAGGAAGACAGATTCTTTATTGCCCTTAACTATGTAATGCAGTCAATTGACAAAGGTGAATATAGAGCCGCAATCCGCTATTTTAAAGAGGCAGCCAGGGCAAATCCCTATATGGCGGCTTATATGAATAAATATATGGATGAGGTATTTCCAAACAAAAATACACCTGATAAAGAGGATGAAGTTTATGAATGATGCTGAAATACAGAGAAAAATGAAATCGGTAAAAGGGAAAATTGAGAAGTGGATTGAACAAGGGCATCTGAAAGAAGCAATGGAGGCCCTGGACGATTACGATAAAATCATACCGGGAGATATTGAAATTTGCAGCATGAGAGCAGTAATTCATATAATTGAAGGAGCTCTTGATAAGGCTGAGGATGTTTTGGTTAAGGGGCTTTCAGAAGACACTGTCCAATTCGATTTGCTATTTAATCTTGCTTATATCCGAGAGCTTGAGGGAAAAGCTCAGGATGCTGTGGATTTATACCTTAAAGCCGAAACGGTTGCATATGAGGATATTCAAAAACAAAGTATCAGTGAGGCTATTGAACGAATAAAGGCGTCTAATGAAGGTATTGAGATAAAGGAAAGAGCCAAGATTGTTTTCTTTGTCAAGGCTGGGATGAATAACTTTTTTGAAGATATCATCATAGGAATCTCTGATGATTATTGGGTAAGAAAAATTACAGTCAGCGACTTCGAGCAAATTGATGCAGGTATGGAGTGGGCTGATATCTGCTGGTTTGAGTGGTGTGATGAGCTTATTGAATACGGAAGCAGCCGGCCTATAGCATATCAGAAGAAGGTTATTTGCAGACTCCATAGATATGAAGCATTTACTGAATATCCTGGTAGGGTTACCTGGGAAAATGTCGACACGCTGATACTAGTTACAGAGCATCTCAGAGAGATTCTTAAGATTAACTTTCCCGGCATTACAGATAAGGTGAAGACAGTTGTCATCGAAAATGGGGTCGATGTAAACCGCTACCCATTTAAAAACCGCTCTCACGGGTTTAATCTGGCAATGGTCGGATATATCCATTCTCGTAAAAACCCGGCACTATTATTGCAAATCATTGAAAAGCTAGTCCGTATAGATAAAAGGTATAAATTGTATGTGGCAGGCTACTTCCAGGAACAGGTTATCAAGCTTTACTGGGAATACCAGGTCAAAAGAATGGGCCTGGAAAAAAACGTAATTTTTGATGGATGGCAAAAGGACATCAGCACATGGCTTACAGATAAAAACTATCTTGTGTCGGCAAGTATTCATGAAAGCTTTGGATATGGCATTGCAGAAGCCATGGCAAGAGGAATAAAGCCAGTAATTCATGATTTCCTGTATGCAAATGATATCTGGAGCGAGGAGTATTTATTCAACACGGTGGATGAGGCGGTTGAGGCTATTACTAAGGGACAATATGAATCTGAACGATATAGGGCATTTATTGAAAATAATTATTCTTTAAAGAAGCAGTTAGTGCTGATAAATGATTTATTTAAAGAATTATTGTCGTTTAAGGAGCTTGTCGGCAGAATAAAGGATATAATTTTGGAAAAAGAATTGCCGCAAGAGCTTATGCATGAGGACCTTACTGTATTGATACCCTCCTACAACCGGGCAAAAATGATGAAATATGACCTGGACAAAGGACTGAAGCTTGGAAAGCAGCCAAAGCTGATTGTGGATGATTGCTCAACACAGGAGATACAGTGGCTTGAAAAAATAGAAGATAATGAAAATGTTTATCGTGCTAAGGTTATTAGGAAACCTGTAAATGACGGTGTTGCTCAAACACGGTTTGTAGGATTGCAGAATATTGAAACCCAATTTACCACATTTTTAGATGATGATGATATGTTATTTTGTCTAGATCAAAGTCAATCAAAAATTGACATAGAGCAGCTAAAAAATGAGCATCTACTGATTATTCCGCGATATCTTATCAATCTATCAGATGATACTTTATCACTTGGTTATGACAGAAAATGCTATGACGATTGTCTGGCTGAGGATGTACTTAGAAGGCTGGCATCTGAAAGTGAAATGAAAGCAATGCTTGCAGGAGGTGCGACTGGAGCTACTGAAAAACTGAAAGAGCATGCTCTGTCAAGAGAATCAAGAGGGTTTATTGTTTCAGAAGATTTTGTGATGCTGTCACGGATGCTTGCAGCTAATAGAAAAATGAAAATTGGAACAACCGAATCACTTGTTCATGTAAGAAGAATATCAGATCAAACGCTTAGTAGAACTTTTTCTAATGCTAAATTTGCACTTGGACTTATTTCACAGGCAATAGCATGCTATTATTGTTTGAAGCTTGGTATAGCTGACAAAGAAGAAGTACCGAAATGGATGAGGGATAGAGCGGCCTTAATCCAACAGCTATATGGATTTGGTGAAAGCTTTGAGGCTGAATTAATTTCATATCTGACGGGTGAAATAAACGAAGCTTATTTTATACGGGTATTAGGTGAAAACGGTTTAGAGATAAAAAAGAGTCTTGATGAGCTTGCGCCTGAATTAAGGGAGCTAAGAAGCATTTTCTATAAAGAGCCGGCGGAACAGAAGAATCAATCTTTTAAATCCATTCATAGCGATGAGGGGGATTATAAGGAGAATATAAACAGATATTCTGATTATTGCAAAAAGCTTTACAATGTTAATCTCATAGAGTCAATAAGCAAAAGCAGCAAGCTTTTCAGTGTTGTTATACCTACAAGAAACAGTGCAAAATACCTGCGGCATACATTGATGACATGTATCAACCAAAGCTTTGATGATTATGAGATTGTTGTAAGCGATAACAGCACACCGGGTAATGATGAAACCTTAAGGCTGGTAAAAGAACTGGACAATGGAAAAATAAGGTATATAAGGCCTGATACGGAGCTCTCATTGGTAAAGAGCTTTGAATTCGCATATTTGAATACTCAAGGAGAATATATCTTTGGTTTGGGCTCTGATGATGCTCTGCTGTTTCATTCTTTGGATTTCCTTAGCAGAATACTTGACAGATACAATAATGAAAAGGTTATTCTTTGGGATAAGCTTTTTTACTGTTGGCCGGGAGTATCTGACAAATCCCAGGAAAACCTATTTTTTGTAAGCAGGATGTATCGAAAAGACAAAAATGTCAATTTATCGTACTTGGATAGTGATATGCTGCTCAGACAAATACTTAATTTAGATGTATCATTGTACATGTTGCCTATGGCCTATATAAACTCTGCGATACATAGAAGTGTAATTAAGGATTTTATAGATAAAACCGGAGTATTCCTTGGTGGCTTGACACAGGATGTTTATACAGGTCTGATGAATCTTGCACTGTTTGATAAGATTCTCTATATTATGCATCCGATTGTAATTGCTGGGATGTCTCAAAACAGTGTCGGATTTGCATCACAAACCGGGGCAAACAAGCAGGTATTGCAGGATGCATTTAAATTGCGTGATAAATTCAATGAACAATACACTAATAAGTACATTCCTCATAAAGTAAACCATGATAGTAAGCTATTGGTTATCGAGTTTCTGAGAATTATTGAAAAGGGCATTAATAATTGGGACCTAAGCATGGTGAAGTGGAAAAAGTTCTTTGCTGTGTGGGCTGAGTTCATAAAAAATGATGAGGCCGGCTTTAGTGAAAAATTGAATAACATTCGTGAGGTAATTAAGGCACACAACGATAGAGAGCTTGAACAGTGGTTTGATGATAGCTATTGTTATAACAGGAATTTCCTTGAAAAAAGGCCAAATAAGCTCTATTACCAGAAAGGATTCTTATCTGAGGCAAATGCCCTTAGGATAGATATGTCTAAGTTTGGAATTGATAATATTTACGATGTAGCTAGATTTTTCGACAATTTGTATAATCTAGACTAAACAGGGGGTAGAGTTTATTGTGACGGATTGCTTAAGATTTTATAAGAACAAAAGAATCTTTGTGACAGGGCATACCGGCTTCAAGGGATCATGGCTTTGCAAAATGCTTGTCAATTTAGGTGCGCACGTTACAGGGTATTCACTTGAACCACCTACAAATCCGTCATTGTTTGAGATTGCAAGCATAAAAGAGGATGTTGTATCAGTTATAGGAGATATTAGAGATTTTAATTCCCTTGAGAATGCCTTTAACAAAGCCAGACCTGAAATAGTTTTTCACCTTGCAGCACAGCCAATCGTTCGTGAAGGCTATAAAAACCCACGATTTACATATGAAACTAATGTCTTAGGAACAGTGAATATTCTTGAGTGTATACGCCTATCAAACACTGTTAAGTCATTTCTGAATGTTACAACCGATAAGGTATATGAAAATAAAGAATGGGAATGGGGCTATAGGGAAACTGATATCATATCCGGTGCCGATCCGTATTCAAACAGCAAGTCTTGCTCAGAGCTTGTTACTCATTGTTATAAGAGCTCTTTTTTAGCTGATAACCATGTGGCTGTTTCAACTGCAAGAGCCGGTAATGTTATTGGCGGCGGTGATTTTGCTAAGGACCGGATTATCCCTGATTGTGTTAGGGCAGCTATTGAAAAAAGAGATATTCCTGTCAGGAATCCATACTCTGTACGTCCCTATCAGCATGTGCTTGACCCGCTTTATGCATATCTTATGATCGCAGCAAAGCAATATATGGATCCAGGCTATGCAGGAAGCTACAATATAGGTCCTGATGAATGGGACTGCTATAAGACAGGTGACCTTGTGGATTTATTCACAGAAAAATGGGGAGAAGGAATAAGGTGGGTTAGCCAGATTGTTGACGGCCCTCACGAAGCTAAATTTTTAAAGCTGGACTGCTCCAAGCTAAAAGGGAGATTCAATTGGAAGCCCCATTGGAACCTGAGAACAGCGGTTGAGAAAACCGTTGAGTGGTCTAAGTGCTGGATGAGAGGTGAAGATGTAAGAGTCTGTATGGATAAACAGATTAATGAGTTTATCAACAGTGGAGGCAGCTAAATGTTTGAAAATAAAAACGAATCCCAAGCAAGAGAAGAAATACTCAAGTTGGTTGAAGAATATTGTAAGGCATTCCATATAAGGATGTCATATCAAGATGGCGATAAAATTCCGTATGCGAAAAGAGTCTACGATCATGAAGAAGTAGTTAATTTGGTAGATAGTTCACTAGAATTTTGGCTAACCTGCGGAAGATATACGGAACAATTTGAAAAGGAATTTGCTAAGTATCTTGGCATTAAGTACTGCACACTTGTCAACTCAGGTTCCTCTGCTAACTTAATTGCGTTTAGTGCGCTTACTTCCCCGCTGCTGGCAGATAGAGCGATCAAACATGGGGATGAGGTCATAACAGTTGCTGCAGGCTTCCCTACTACTGTAACACCAATTATTCAATTTGGTGCTGTTCCGGTTTTTGTCGATGTGACTATCCCACAGTACAATATCGACGTATCAAAGCTTGCGGAAGCGTGCTCGGATAAGACAAAGGCTGTAATGATTGCACACACCATGGGAAATCCATTTGACATAAGCGGGGTGAAAGAATTCTGCAATAAACACAGCCTGTGGTTGATAGAGGATAACTGTGATGCGCTGGGTTCACTGTACACAATGAACGGTGTGACCAAAATGACAGGAACATTTGGGGATATAGGTACAAGCAGCTTTTATCCTGCGCACCATATGACAATGGGAGAAGGCGGAGCAGTTTATACGGATAACCCTTTACTTAATAAGGTAATCCGTTCCTTCCGTGATTGGGGCCGTGATTGTGTCTGCCCGTCCGGCAGCGACAACCTCTGTGGGCATCGTTTTGACAGACAGTACGGTGAACTGCCCCTTGGCTATGACCATAAATATGTATATTCCCATTTCGGTTATAATCTCAAAGCAACCGACATGCAGGCAGCCATTGGCTGTGCCCAGCTAAAGAAAATTCATTCATTTGTCGAAAAAAGAAGACACAACTTCGACAGATTAAAGACTGCCCTTTCAGATGAGGAAGACCGGCTGATATTGCCTGAAGCGTGTCCGGATTCCAAGCCATCGTGGTTCGGGTTTTTAATTACATTAAGGGACGGGATAAACAGAAATAAGGTGGTACAGCATATTGAGTCCAAAGGTGTTCAGACTAGAATGCTTTTCGCAGGGAATCTTACAAGACATCCTTGCTTTGATGAAATGAGAAAAAAGCAGGAGGGGTACAGAATTGTGGGGGGATTGGAGGAAACTGATATTATTATGTCGAATAGTTTCTGGGTTGGTATTTACCCCGGAATGTCAGATGAAATGATTGATTATATAGCTCAGGCTATAAGGGAATCTATTCATAGAAGCTAGACATTTTTTAAAGCCCCTGTTATTAGTGAATAACTTTGAGAGGGAGATAAGCATGAAGGTAGTTATATTGGCAGGCGGGTTCGGAACACGGATTTCTGAGGAAAGTCACTTAATACCTAAGCCTATGGTAGAAATCGGAGACAAGCCGGTTCTGTGGCACATAATGAAAATATACACTTTTTATGGCTTCAATGAATTTATAATCTGTTGTGGTTATAAGCAGAATGTAATAAAGCAGTGGTTTGCAAATTATTATCTGAACAACTGTGATGTTACATTCGATTTTGCATGCGGGAATAGCATGACGGTTCACAACAACATAGCGGAACCATGGAAAGTCACACTTGTGGATACTGGACTTCACACCATGACAGGCGGAAGGGTTAAGCGTATACAGGAGTATATCGGGAATGAAACCTTTATGCTGACATATGGGGATGGTGTAGGCAATATTGATATCAATGCACTGATAGAATTTCATCAGAAAAACAGGCGGTTAGCAACTCTTACAGCGGTACGGCCACCGGCACGTTTTGGCTTGGCTAATATTAACGAAAAGGATGAAGTGGCATCCTTTGTTGAAAAACCGGTTGGTGACGGCAGTTGGATTAATGGGGGTTTTTTTGTGCTGGAACCGAAGATATTTGATTACATTTCCGGGGATGAAACCATATGGGAGAAGGAGCCTCTTGAGAATCTAGCGGCCGAAAAGCAATTGATGTCATACAAGCATTATGGTTTCTGGCGTCCAATGGATACAATCCGGGACAAAAACATACTGGAAAATCTGTGGCATTCTAACCAGGCACCCTGGAAGGTATGGTGAGAATTATGAGGAAAATTTTGCTGATTGGCGGGTCAGGGTTTATAGGACGCAATCTTAAGGAGTTTTTGGAGAAGAAAGAGGATTCATATGAGATATTTGCACCGGCAAGCGGCAAATTAGATGTATCAGATGAACAAGCTGTGAAAGAGATGCTTGAAAAACAGTATTATGATGTAATAATACATGCTGGTGTGTACAATCCAAGAGCAGATGCTACAAAAGATCCATCAAAGGAATTGGATAAAAACCTGCGAATGTTTTTCAATTTTGAGAGATATCAGAGCCTATTCGGAAAAATGTTGTATTTCGGTTCAGGTGCTGAATTTGATAAACGCAATGGAATTTGCAGCATCAGTGAGGAAGACGCCGGAAACGGAATACCCGCGACTGATTATGGCCTTTATAAATACATAATAAATAAATCTATACAACATAGCAAAAACATATATAATCTGCGGATATTTGGCTTGTTCGGAAGGTATGAGAACTGGAAAAAGGCTTTTATCTCAGGGGCATGCTGTAAGGCAGTGAAGGATCTGCCCATTACGATCAGACAGAATGTATACTTTGATTATCTCTATATTGATGATTTTTGTAGAATAGTAGAATGGTTTATTTGCAATGATGTTAAGTATAAGGATTATAATGTGACATCAGGAAGAAGGATAGATCTTATTTCGCTAGCAAATATCATAAAGAAAGTCAGCGGTAAGGAGCTACCCATTTATGTCTGCAGGGAAGGTTTAGCAAACGAATATACAGCAAGTAATCAAAGGCTTTTAAACGAAATGAAAACTTTTTCTTTTACACCTATAGAAGATGCAATACGCGACTTATATATTTGGTATCAAAATAACGAAAAAGGGATAGATATGTATTCATTATTATATCAATGACCTGTAAACTCAACACAAAAAGGAGGTCAGGCAAATGCTAAACGGAAAGACAATACTAATAACTGGAGGTACAGGAAGCTTTGGCAGAAAATTTCTGGAGATGATTCTTGATAGATATAAGCCTCATAGAATTATAATTTATTCAAGAGATGAATATAAGCAAAGTGTTATGAAGGCAGAATATGAAAAAAAATATGATCTGTCAAATGTAAGATTTTTTATAGGTGATGTAAGGGATAAAGACAGATTGTACAGAGCCTTTGACCAGGTTGATTATGTTATTCATGCTGCTGCTATGAAGCAGGTGCCTACATGCGAATACAATCCGTTTGAAGCCATCAAGACAAATATTAATGGAGCCCAAAATGTAATAGATGCCGCCATCGACAGGGGTGTAAAGAAGGTAGTGGCACTATCTACCGACAAAGCTGTAAACCCGATAAATCTGTATGGAGGAACGAAGCTGGTATCGGACAAGCTGTTTATTTCTGCTAATGCGTACAGTAAAATCAGCAATACGAGATTCTCAGTTGTAAGATATGGCAATGTTGCCGGCAGCCGTGGCTCTATCATACCAATATTCAGAAAAATTATTGAAAGAGGAGAAAAGGAACTGCCAATTACCGACACTCGGATGACGCGTTTTTGGATTACACTTGAAAACGGTGTTGAATTGGTCTTAAAAGCTCTGGAGGAATCTAACGGAGGCGAGACTTACATTTCAAAGATACCTTCATTTAGGATAACAGATTTGGCTGAGGCTATGTTACCGGGTGCCAAGATTCTGACAATAGGAATCAGAGAAGGTGAAAAGCTGCATGAAGTAATGATTACGGGAGATGACTCCAGATTAACTTATGAATATGAAAAGCATTATATCATATATCCCCATTTTGACTGGTGGAAGCTTGAGCCCAGCCGGATTGGAAATGGGGTATTGGTGAACGAGGGGTTTGAGTACAATTCGGAAACAAATAAGGAATGGTTAGATGTTGATGGGTTGAGAAAGGAGCTAGAAAATTTGTATTTTGATTGCGGAGAACGCCCTAATGAATACATTTAAGTTTAATAAAGACGCTTTAATTCTTATTTATGGGTATGGGGAAGCAGGAAGAAATCTATATAACAAGTTAATTAAGAAAGGCTATAAAGTAACAGGGGTTGTTGATAAGAATGCAAATAAATTAAATATAGATCCCGGTGTTGCCATAATCCCTCCTGAAGAATTAACTGAAGAACATATGAAGCACATAATTATTTTAACATTCCAGAATATACTTGAGCAGGAGAGGATAGCAAAAATTCTCTATGATAAGGGAGCCGACAAAATCATTTATCTTAACAGAAGTAGTAATTCAATGTATAAAAAGCATTTTGAGGCATATAACAGCCTTGTATATGGAGAGGGCATTGATGATTATGAATTTCCATATACCCATTTAGCATGTGAAGATACAAAGTCCTTATACTATTGTCAAACAGGTGAGTATATTGTAACAGAAGTACCAAATACAATAATTTTTAGCGCTACAAAAGTAGAAAGAAATATTTCTGCATTAAATGAATATAATGCGGTTTGTGAACTGGTTCTAAAAGGGCAGACTAAGAATTTTGACGATTTTTTGCGCTATTGTGATATTACGTGTGGAACGGAAAGAACCATTGAAAGCTTTTTACAGGATAGAGTCCAGTTGTTTGATATGATGTTAAAGGAATATGGGCAAAAGGGTATTTTGTTTTTCAGAAGCTCTCCTTCATTTGCGAAATGGAATTCAAGGGGTTATTTTAATTTGACAGATGGACACCATAGAGCTGTATTTCTTACCAACATGCTTAATTACACTATACCGATTAAGATTACAAAGCAGGATTATGACAAGTGGTTAAACAGTGAATGGGCACAAAAGTGTAAGAAATATATGGAGGAGCATAATATTGAAAAGACATATACGCCGATTATCAATCCCGGATTTTTTCATATTGACAGTGTGACCGAAAACAGGGGCAGGCTTACAAGCAGTGCTTTGTACAAGTTCTTTAGCAGGGAGAGTGTAGAGGGATACCGCATATTAGATCTAAATTCAAACCTGTCATATTATTCGCAAGTGTTTTCAAGAATGGGTGTTAGGAAAATAGTTTCAGTAGAAAAAAGACATTTGCTTTTTAAGCTTGCCGTTATGCTGAATAAACTACACAACACAATTGATATTGACATGAGAAATATGGATTTTCTTGAACTGGACGAAGGAACAAAATATGATATTGTTATCTTGGCAAATGATATGCTTTTGGATTTAAGTACCGGGAAAGAAGCTAAGCTTTTACTTGAAAAAATAGATAGATTATCAGCTAAGTATTTTATTTGGCGGTCATTTGACGAAGCCGGATATGAAAAAAGGTATATTCTTGAAAATAGTGGATTTAAAAAATATCATTTCTTAAATATGGAATTTATTGAAGGTAAATTAGTTGAGGTTGGGGTCTATGAAAAATAATAGTTTTAAAATCAGTAAGGAAAAAGAGTTCATAATTTATGGTGCGAGCTTTATCGGGAGGCAGCTGTACAATGCTATATCAAGGCAGGGGTACAAGGTTATTGCATTTTTAGATAAGGATGCAAATAAATTTAAAGATTCATTAGGTATCCCAATTTTAGTACCAGACAATGATGTCATCACAAGGGAGCAAAAAGAGTCAGTGGTTGTTATTGTGGCAATAACAAATCATCAGGAGCATAGGTTTGTAGCCACTTACCTAAACAAACTGGGATATAGGAATCTGATTTATAAAACAGATGCATCATGTGAAGACTCATATGAAAGCATGAAGCAGGTTTATGATTGTCTGGAAGCCGGCAGGGCAATAGAGGGCATATTAATTGAAAACAAGGAGCAAATTGAGAAAGATAAATCATATATTAAAAATTACATAAAAGATGCCGGGAATGGGACATATCAGGTCTTCATCCCAGCCGAACTGTTATTTTATAAAGAAAACAACAAGCTGATTTCAGTGTATCAGGCAATACCATTGTTGCCCTTTTATAATTTTTTAGAAGGAAAGGAAAACACAGATTTTTTGAAAAGCTATTTCTTGAAAAATGGCATCAACAATGACTGGGAGCGTTGGATGGAGGTAGAAAGGAATTATTTTAAGCATTTTTCATTAAATAGTGATTTTAATAAAGATAATGATTTGCCGCCCAAAGTCTCATGGGATAAAGGCCGTTTTATCATACAGGATTCGCTCAGGTATGCAATTTATAATGTTGCCAAGAATAGAGGCAAGGTTATGTGTTCTGTCAGCAAAGAGGATTATGAAAAATGGATAAATGAAGACAGGATTGAGCCGTGCCTTAATGCAATAAATGAAGGCAATTTAAGCTTTGTCTATACTCCCATACCCCACCCGGCATTTTTCAGCTTCCCGTGTAAGAGAGAGGAGTGCGGGAAAACAAGGCTTCAAACAATATGTGAGTATTTTTATAAAAATAATATCGATGTAAAGGGTAAAAGGATATTTGATGCCGGTTCATACGTTTGTTATTTTTCACAGCATATGTACCGTATGGGGGCTGATGTTACAGCTATTGAAATTGATAAAACAAGCTATGAGGTAGCCTGCAATTTAAACAAATTATTATACTGTGACGGTATAAATCATATAAACTGCGGAATTCAAGAGATAGATAAATCTGAAAAATATGATATTACTTTTTTATTTACAGTGCTTTATTGGCATCTTCATACGGAACTGGCATTTGAACTTATCAGGACCATTGATAGCGTTACGAAGGATATGTTATTCTGGGAATCAGGCAATGAGAGCGAATTCGAGAAAAAATGGATATTGGAGAACTCTACCTTTAAACGCTATGAAAAAATATGTAACACATTTGGAACCGGTAAATTTAGAGAATTAGGTGTTTTTTTAAGAGAATAAGGTTCTTTTTTATAGATTCGTTAAGAGGAGATTATGCAAAATGAAAGTATCGGATTATGTTGCAAAATTCCTGGTGGAAAACGGCATCAAGGATTTATTCCTAATATCAGGCGGAGGTATTATGCATCTGCTTGATAGTGTTGCAAAGCAAGAAGGCTTGAATCTGATTTTCAATTTAAATGAGCAGGCTACAGGGATATGCGCTGACAGTTATGCCCAATATACTAACCATCTTGGGGCATGCCTGGTGACAACTGGTCCTGGAGCCACAAATGCAGTAACAGGCTGTGCCGGTGCCTGGGTTGATTCAAATCCGGTACTGTACATATCCGGTCAGACAAAAATAGCAGACATGGGACAGCTAAAGGGTCTACGCCAGTTCGGGGCTCAGGAAATTGCAATAGTTCCTGTAGTTACACCTATAACAAAATATGCTGTTACGGTCATGGATGCAGCTGATATAAGGTATCATCTTGAAAAAGCCGTATTTTTGGCAACTCACGGAAGACGCGGCCCTGTTTGGATCGATATTCCCCTTGATATTCAGGGGAGCCGGATTGAGCCGGGTGGATTAAGAGGGTTTGACCCGGAAGCGGAAGGATTGGTCAAAAAGTATACTGTTGAAAAGGATGTAATATCAAAAGTATTTGACTTTATAAATAATGCGGACAGACCGGCTATATTAATGGGACATGGTGTTGTTGCATGCGGCAAGGGGGAGGCACTTCGTCAATTAATGGAGGAGTTTAAAATTCCTGTGCTGGCTACATGGAGGGCAAAAGGAATCTATGGCGACGATGACGAGTTGTTTATGGGTTCTTGTGGCATACCTGCTCCCCGTTATTCAAACTATGTCCTTCAAAACTCGGATTTTTTACTTATTATCGGCAGCCGGCTTAATCCTGCTATTACAGCTTATGCGGAAAATAATTTCGCCCCTAATGCTGTCAAAGTAATTGTAGACATTGATTATAATGAGATTAATAAGTCGGCAATACCGTTTGATTTAAAAATAAATGCAGATGCTGGTGTGTTTATTGAATCAATAGTAAAAAATAATGATAAGTATATCACTAAGTCAAGGGATGCCTGGCTTAATTACTGTATGAATATCAAGGCCAAATATCCATTAAGTAAGGAAGTGCAGCCATTTGATAATGAAGGTCTGGTTGATGGATTTGCGTTTGCCCATAAGCTTTCGGATTACCTGACAGCAGAGGATGTAGTGGTCGGCTCTTCTTCAGGACGCACATGCGGGATATCCCATATGGCATTGAAAATAAAAAGAGGGCAAAGATTTATTACATCAATGGGTCTGGGTTCAATGGGGTGGTGTGTACCAAGCGCAATAGCCAGTTGTATTGCCAGCGGTAAAAAACGCACAATAGTGATGGAGGGGGATGGAAGCCTTCAACACAATATTCAAGAGTTAGCATTGATAAATACATACAAGCTGCCAATAAAGCTTTTTGTCTATTCTAACTCCGGCTATGCGTCGATTTTCGCCATGCAGAGAAACAACTTTAATTCAAATTACTCAGGGTGCAGTAAAGAATGCGGATTAGATTTTCCTGACATGGGTTCCATCGCAAGCACATATAAGCTAGATTATTACGTAATAAGGTCAAATGATGAAATTAACTCAGTACTGGATAGAGTTATGAACAATGACCGGCCAGTTTTATGTGAAGTTAGGGGTTCTATTAACTTTGACGAGATTCCAAAGTCTAAAACCATTGCACATCCGGATGGGACCTTTTCTTCGTCAAAGCTTGAGTATTTGTATCCGTTTATAGATTTGGATGAGCATAATAAAAATATGTTATGGTGATGAATATGAAATTATTTGACAAAGTGAACTCCGGCGGGGTATATATCATTGCTGAAATGTCGGCCAATCACGCAGGCGAATTGGAGAATGCCTTGGAGATAGTACGGGCTACGAAGGACTCAGGAGCAGATTGTCTGAAGATTCAGACCTATACTGCCGATACACTGACTCTTGATTGTGATAATGAATATTTTAAAATCAAGGGCGGCCTTTGGGACGGATACAAGCTGCATGATTTATATAAGGAAGCCTATACACCATGGGAGTGGCATCCGGCTATAAAGAATGAGTGTGATAAAGTGGGACTGGATTTTTTGTCCACTCCCTTTGATAGGACCGCAGTTGACTTTTTAGATGAGCTAGGTGTTGAGTTTTTTAAAATTGCTTCATTTGAGTTGGTGGATATTCCTTTAATAGAGTACGCGGCTGGTAAAGGTAAGCCAATGATAATCTCTTGCGGGCTGGGTTCAGTTGAAGATATTCAGGATGCAGTTGATGCATGCAAAGGACAAGGAAATACGCAGATAGTGCTACTTAAATGCTTAAGTGAGTATCCTGCCAACTATCCGGATATGAACCTTGCCGTTTTACCTGATATGAAAGAACGCTTCGGTGTGGCGGTAGGATTTTCCGACCACTCTATGGGAAGCCTTGCCGCCGTGGTGGCCGTGAGCCTTGGCGCCAGCGTTATTGAGAAGCATTTTTGCCTGAGTCGTGAAATAAAAACCCCTGATTCTGCTTTTTCATTGGAACCGGAGGAGTTTTCCGCAATGGTCAGAGACATAAGGGCGGCTGTTGCGGCAAAAGGAGAAGTGTGTTATGACTTGTCTGAAAGGGAAAAAGAAAGTATTGTTTTCAGGCGTTCCTTATTTACTGCAAAAGACATAAAAAAAGGCGAAACGATAACCAATGAAAATGTCAGGAGTGTAAGGCCCGGATATGGAATTAAGCCAAAATACTTAAAGGATATAATAGGGAAGAAGGCAAAGTATGATATAAAATCCGGCACCCCGGTGAGTCTGGAAATGATTGAACTTAAGCGGGGAGAATGAGGATGAATAAGAGACAAATGCTTGCGGCAGAATGGCCGGACAGGGATTTTTTATACCAATGGGCAGGCAATAAAAAAGACGGGGACGGAGTGGTGTTGTTGTCAAACAACCAAAACTCACTTAAGCTTTATGAGTCATTAATAAATATGGGGGAAAATACTGTGATTTACGGCGATCCCATTGATGAGGAATTATTGAAAAGTGTCTTGCCCAAATATGTTATAAGCTATAATTATTCCCACATAATCAAAAAAGGCGCCATTGAATATATGGGCGGCAGGATGATAAATATACATATTTCAATGCTTCCGTGGAACAGAGGGGCACACCCGAATTTCTGGAGCTTTATTGACAACACCCCCAAGGGCGTGACCATTCATTTGATAGATGAAGGTCTGGATACGGGAGACATTCTTCTCCAGAAAGAACTGAATTTTGATGAAAATAATGAAACATTCCATACAACCTATAACGCTTTAAATGATGCTGCAACAGCTCTCTTGCTTGAACATTGGGAAAAGATTGCTAAAGGAGAGATATCTGCGGTGCCTCAACCAGAAGGCGGTTCGTATCATAACCGGAAGGATTTTGAGAAGTTTATAGCAGGAAAAGATTTTAATTGGAATGTAATTATTTCGGAGTTTAAAAAAGGATTATTATGATTGGTATTAGAGTTGACATTAATGAAACAATAGCAACAGGCCACTTTATGCGATGCCTGTCTATTGCACAGGGAATAAGAAATGCAAAAGAAGATGTGCTCTTTATATCAGCAGATGATGGAGTGAAAATGCTTGCGGAGCAGTATCAGTTCCAAAGCATACAACTGGGCACGAGATGGAATGATATGGACTCTGAAATTGATAAATTGAAGGAAATCATAGAAAAGTACCATATCAATAAGCTTCTGATTGACAGCTATTATGTGACTGAGCAGTATTTTAAAAGGCTCTTGAGATATGTTGAGTTGATCTATATTGACGACCTCAATAAATTCAAATATTGTGTTGACTGTCTAATAAACTATAATGTCTATTTTGATAAATTTAATTACACCCAGGTATATAGAGGGACAAACACCAAACTAATCCTCGGTCCTCAATATGTCCCGCTTAGAATAGAATTCCGGGGTGTTAAGCGCCATGTCAATGACAATGTCTGTAATATTTTAATAACCACAGGTGGTTCGGATACTTTCGGCGCTGCCGGGAGGATAGCAAAGGAACTGATTTGTGACAAAGAGCTGGCTGATATCAATATACACATAGTTGCAGGGATATACACGAAAATTGATGATAAAACTGGACTTATTTCGCAACCTAATGTTTTTATACACAGAAATGTGAAAAACATGTCGGAATTGATGAAGCAATGTGATATTGCCGTAACTGCGGGTGGTTCAACGGTGTACGAATTATGCGCATGTGGTTTGCCTTCAGTGACATTTTCATTTGCCGACAATCAAATAATGGGATGTGAAGCTTTTGACAGGATGGGCCTAATGCCCTATTCGGGTGATGTGAGAAAAGATATGGATGGATGTATAGCAAAAATCCTAAGCAATATCAAATATTATGTTAGCAATTTCAAAGCCAGGAAGGATAGATCCCTAGCGATGCAGTCTTTGGTAGATGGGCATGGAGTAGATAGGATTGTTAACAATCTTTTAGATTAGAGGAAAAGGAGAAGCAAGACAATGTATATACCTTATGGCAGACAAACAATCGATGAAGATGATATTCAAGCCGTATGTGAGGTTTTAAGGTCTGATTTTCTGACAACGGGACCTAAAATAGCAGAGTTTGAAAAAACTGTTGCCGAATATGCAGGGGCAAAATATGCTATTGCTGTATCCAGTGGGACAGCCGCTCTGCATGTGGCTTGCCTTGCTGCCGGGATTTCTAAAGGAGATGAGGTTATTACAACCCCTATTACTTTTGCGGCATCTGCAAACTGTGTGCTATACTGCGGCGGAATTCCTGTGTTTGCGGATATTAATCCAGGGACATATAATATTGATCCGGAAGACATAAAGCGAAAAATCACATCAAAAACAAAAGCAATTATACCTGTACACTTTGCCGGACAACCATGTAATTTAGGTGCAATACATGAGATTGCCGCCAAGAACGGTTTAGTTGTAATAGAAGATGCAGCGCATGCTCTTGGTGCAGAATATAAGGGTAAGAAAATCGGGGGCTTATCAGATATGACAGTATTCAGCTTTCACCCGGTGAAGCATATTACAACCGGTGAGGGCGGAATGGTTACAACGAATGATAAAAAACTGTATGAACGATTAAAGCTGTTTAGGACACATGGAATTACAAGAGATAAGGACCTTATGACCCGAAATGAAGGCGGTTGGTATTATGAGCAGCTAGAACTGGGGTTTAACTATAGAATAACCGACATCCAGTGCGCCCTGGGAATTAGTCAAATGAAAAAGCTTGACAGATTTATAGACCGAAGGCGGGAGATTGCTGCAAAATATGATGAAGCATTTTCCGATATGGAAGGCATCGTCATTTCCCAGCAAGATGAAGGCTGCTTGAACAGTTATCATCTGTATGTGATACAGGTCACAAATGTGCCGCGTATAGATGCATACGATGAATGCCGTGCCAAAGGATTAGGCGTTAATGTACATTATATTCCGGTTTATAAGCACCCGTATTATCAAAGAAATGGTTATGCACAGGTATGTTGTCCGAATGCTGAAAAAGTGTACAAGAGACTTCTCAGCTTGCCAATATACCCTTCTTTGACTGATGAACAGATAGAATATGTGATTAGTGTGGTGAAAGGCGTAGCAAAGAAGCCTTGATGCAGTAAAGGCAAAATAAGAGGAAAAAAATAAATAATTATATAAATCTAATTTATTTTTTGCCGATATATATTGTAAGATACTTTGAATATTAATGGGTTTTATTAATCTTAAATATTTGATTTGTAATTGTTACATTTGAAGATTCTTTATTCATGGAGGGATAGATATGAGAATTTCAGGCATGGATGCCGCAAATGCAAGCTTCACTATTGGTACAGGCTCGGCTGAGTTTGTGAATGATGTTGAATATATACCACAAAGGTCCAGGCCTTCTGATAGCCAACCACAGCAAAACAATTCAAAGAGAGAAACTGATCTTCCGTTTAGTGACGAAATGGTATCTGATGCGGTAGATAAAATAAATAAGATGCTGGAAGGCACAAACAGAAGATGTGTTATGTCTGTACATGACAGGACAAAGGCCATAATTGTAAAGGTTGTGGACGATAGAACAAATGAGGTGGTAAGAGAAATACCCCCTAAGAAAATCCTGGACGTGATAGCTAATATGATGGAGCTGGCAGGCCTTATTGTTGATGAAAGAAGGTGAAGAATATGAGCCCGATTAGTTCAGTATATAATAGCATAACAAGAATGTCCGGGCTTTCCGGTCTTGATGTTGACGGTATTGTTCAATCATTGATACAGCTTGATGCGGCAAAGGTTGATAAGGTCTCACAGAGCAGACAATTGCTTTTGTGGAAGCAAGAGGGTTACAGATCCATTATCAGTGCACTTCAGGGATTTAACAGTGAGTATTTCAGCCCTTTGAAATCTACGGACATGACTAATGCTGCTTCATACAGCACATATTCCGTGAAATATGACGGAGCGGATTCATCTGCTTATTTTTCAGCTTCAGCAGGAGCAGGAGTGAGAGCCGGTGAGTATACCATTTCTTCCATTGTGACAGCATTATCTGCCAAAGTTATAGGGTCTGCTGCGGCAGGAAGCATTACCGGCAAAGTACTGACGGATAACGATATTAATCAAATAAGTGAAGCTTCAAATAATAACAAGATTATTGTTTCACTTAACGGTATTAAAAAGGAAATCACAATAAAAGATAATCCTACTGACATAGCGGACCTAACCGATGATTTACAAAGTAAGCTTAATGCCGCGTTCGGCAGCGATAAAATAACTGTGAGCGCAGATTCCGGCAAGCTCTCATTTTCAACAAGCAATACAAACACCCTTGTCATTGCAGAAGCAAATGACAATAGCGGATTTGCTGAATTGGGGTTTACGTCCTCAAACATATCAAACAAACTGGATATGGGTGCAAAGCTTTTCGAAATAAAGGACAGGTTTGCAATACCACTGGCAGTAAACGGAACAGAAGAGGATATCAGCTTTACAATTAACGGCAAGGAGTTCAAGTTTGACTCAAGGACTACGTCGTTGAATGACATTTTGGCTGCTGTTAATTCAGATAGCACAGCAAATGTAAAAATGAGCTATGACAGCATAAATAACAAAGTTATGATTGAATCAAAGGAAACAGGGATGACCGCGAGTATAACAAGCAGTGACAACACAGGAGGGTTTCTGACCTCCCTGTCTCTTGTTGCAAACGACGTAAGAGGCCGCGATGCCAGCATTATCTTTAATGACGGGGTACACGGAGATCAAGTCGTTACGCGCTCAACCAACAATTTCAC
>CAZPMC010000002.1:19770-54014 GCA_964587755.1 uncultured Oscillospiraceae bacterium | reverse complement strand
GAAGCTTCTGTAAATATTTCGGTTAGCTCCGATCCGTCAAAAGCCGTGGATTTGATTAAGGGATTTGTGGCAAAGTATAATGAGGTTCTTGATAAGATAAATACATTGGCATCTGAAAAAAGATACTATGATTTTAGCCCTCTTACTGATGCACAGAAAACAGTAATGACAGAGGAGGAAATTAAGAACTGGGAGGAAAAGGCGAAGTCGGGGCTGTTATCAAACGACGGAATGCTCAAATCAATAGTTACAAGGATGCGCAATGCATTGATTCAATCTGTCGAAGGAACCGGACTGACACTTGCTTCTATCGGAATAAAGTCAAGCTCATGGTCCGATAAAGGCAAGCTGTATGTGGATGATGCTAAGCTGAAAGCTGCCTTAAGCGAAAATGCAGATATGGTCATCAGTCTTTTTACAAAGCAATCCGATGTAACATATAAAGAAGCTATCAGTAGTTCGGAAAAGCAGACAGAACGGTTTAAGGAATCCGGTCTTATTAGCAGACTTTCTGATATTTTGCAGGATAATATCCGCACTACTGACATAGGCGGCAAAAGAGGAGCTTTATTGGAAAAGGCGGGTGCGGTCGGAGACAGGTCACAATTTAATAACCTTCTCTTCCGGCAGATCTCCAATTACGATGCTAAGATTGCGAAGCTGAACGATGAGCTGATTATGAGAGAAAACAATTACTACCGTCAGTTCGCACAGCTTGAGACTTTGATAAACAACATGAATACGCAAAGCACGTGGCTGAACCAGCAAATCTCTTCACTATTTTAGTTCTTTATATAACTGACGAAAAAAGGTTTTAGAAAGGGAGCACATATGGTACACACAGAAAGCTATAATGCATACAAACAAAACTCAATACTAACTGCAAGCCCTGAGGAATTAACGCTGATGCTGTACAACGGGCTGATTAGATTTATTTTGCAGGCTCAAAGGGCAATAGAAAGCAATGACATTGAAAAGGCACATGAAAGCATTAGCAGAGCAGAGGATATTATTGAGGAATTTCAGGTAACCCTTGATATGTCATACGAATTGTCTAAAGGGCTCTTCTTATTGTATGACTATATGTATCGCAGACTCATTGATGCAAATATCAACAAAGATATAGAGATTCTTGAAGAGGTACTGCATTTTGCCAGAGAGTTGCGGGATACCTGGGCTCAGGCTATGAAGCTGGCAAAGAATCAGCCTGTTAATAAAGAACAAATTGCAAGATAGGGGAATTTATGAATATTTCCGTAGCAGAGTATTTTGAAAAAATGGTGAAAATCATTGCAAAGAAAAAAGAGCTTCTGAAAGAAATGCTTGTTTTAACCGATGGTCAGACTGCCGCAATAAAATCAGAAGCTCTTGATGCGCTCAATAAGCTCATAGAAGAAAAGCAGCTTAGAATTGACATCATTGATAAGCTGGATTCAGAATTTACTACTTATTTTGAAGGTCTAAAATCGGCAGCCAAGGTGAAAAGTCTTGATGAGATTAATAGTGCGGCATATCCGGAAGCAAAGCAGTTGAAGGAAGAAACCTATGAGGTTATGTCACTGGTTAAAAGAATTAGTGAAATTGAAGAGCTAAACAGTAAAGCAAGTAAGGAGCTTTTAGATAAGCTCGGTTCGGAAATAAAAAGAGTGAATCAGGGGAAAAGAATTAATCAAGCCTATAATCCCAATTCGCCGGATGTGCCGTCTTTTTTTATCGACAATAAAAAATAGGCAATGTCGGACACAGCCTGTAATCGCTCCATTACACGTTGCCTGAAGCTGTCTGCTCTTTGCAGCTACTAGCCGCTGCATTCCAACTTCGCCACATTTCACAGTCTGTAAATGTTCCTCACAGGATTATTAATCTGCTTATCAACCTGCCTTATATTTTTCTGTAAGCATATAAACAGCCTGTAACCGTTAATGCGCAGATGTTGGTATGCAGCCATGTTGACCCATCCTGTTTCGAAACCTAATCGACCAAAATTGTTTTTAGTCCTGAGGGTAAACTCGATCTAAAAAATCGAATATTCTGCGGATATATTCATCCTTATCTGCTTCGAAGGCAGTGGTGTTTCCGGTGCCCTCTACCATCCAAAACTCGGATCCGGAAGAATTTAATGCAGAGTATTTCTGAAACAGCTCGATGCTGTTTATGACCGGAACAGGTCCATTTTCTTTCCCGTGGATAAGCATCAAATTTTTCGGGGCTGTATCCGTCAATGCGTTGACGGGACTGGCCTTTTCTATTTCTATACCGCCTGTAGTTTTGATAGCAAAGGTAATGGCTTTGTTAAACGGAAAGGCAGGCAGGCCAGTCAGCACATTAAGGTTTCCGGAAAGGTATTTCTCTAAATCGGCGTATGGACTGTCGGCGATGACTGCATCAACTGATTTGCTTTCACTAGAGGCGAGAATGCTTGCTGAAGCGCCAGTTGAAAAACCAAGAAGGGTTATGTTTTTATAACCCTGTGAATTCATATATTTTATGGCAGCCAGTACGTCATTTTTCTCATTATAGCCGAAGGTTGTATCCTTCCCGCCTGATTCACCTGAGTTTCTCAGATCAAATGCAAGTACGCTGTAATTCTTATTTAATAACTCTTTTATCAAATCGACGGTCTCGATACCGTATTCCAGCCTGTTTTTACCATAGGAGTGAACAATAATAACTGCCCTATCACTTCTTTTGGCCTGAAAAAGCCAGCCCTTGAGGGTTATAGACTTTTCGGTGCTTGGGAAGCTTATATCTCTGTATTCAGGAACAATGTTTGCAGAAAATGTTTCAAGGGGCAATCTCTCCGGGTGAAGAAGCTGCCAGCTATAATATGCTGAAATCGAAACAAGTGCCAGGATGCTCAGAAGAATAAGAATAAGAACAGTCAGTAGAAACTTCCTAAAAGTATGTGTCTTTCTGACCGCATATGTAACTCCGCTAATTCTCATCTTCAAAACCTCCTGCTTTTTAATTTAGTATTCCCTCGAAATATAGACATAGACAGCGTTTAACCCTATTATATTTTTAATTATCGGCATTGTAAAGGCTATTTTCTAAAATATGCCTTATTTTTACTGATGTTACAGAGTGTGTACAATTATTTCCCAAGTGTGAAGAAAAGCTCTAAAAGGCATATATTAACGATTTTCCAAAGAATAGCCCATAAAAAAATGAAGAAGCTTAAAAAACTATGGCATTAGTTGGAATATTATGGTAGTATAAGTCAAAGAATATATCTGTGCCGATAGTTACCATGTTATTTTATCACAAAAGATAAGAATATGACAGTTATTGCGATTGTGAGGGGTCGGAATGCAGGCGGGTGACTTATTTGCCGGTAAATATATCATAGTTGAAATTCTCGGTCAAGGCGGAATGGGTACTGTTTATCTTGGACGTAATATAAAAACTGAGAATCTTTGGGCTATAAAGGAATTAAACAAGATACAGGATATGGGGATAGATTTTACAGCCGAGTACAGACTCCTTAAGAAAATTGAGCACCCTGCCTTACCACGGCTGTTTGATATTGTTGAAGAAGACGGTAAGCTCTATGTTATTTCAGACTATGTAGAGGGAATTTCTTTAGACAAAAAGCTTGCAAAGGACGGACCGGTTGATGAGGATACTGCTATCAACTGGGGTATCCAGCTTTGCGAGGCACTCAATTACCTGCACTCATTAAAGCCCTATCCTATCATATACCGTGATATGAAGCCTTCGAATATTATATTAACCGCCAGCGGAATTCTTAAGCTCATTGATTTTGGAATTGCCAGAGAGTATAAGCCCCAGTCAAAGGCAGATACTGTCTATATAGGAACGCGGGGTTATGCAGCACCGGAGCAGTACGGCTCCGGACAGACAAGTGCCGCGTCGGATATATACAGCCTGGGAGTAACTCTCCATCATTTATTAACCGGAAAAAACCCAATGGAGCCGCCAATGGAGCTTGTCCCCATAAGGCATTTTAATGACAGGCTCTCAGATAAGATGGAAGAGATAATAATAAAATGTACCAGGGAGGTTGCAGCCGAACGTTTCCAAAGCGCTTCCGAGCTGCTGATGGAATTGAAGTTGCTTAAGGATAGCAAGGACAAATCGGCAGATGATATATATTTCCCGCATAATGACGAGACAATTCCAATAAAACAACAGGCAAGCTTCAGAAAGCTTGTTATAGCTGTATGGGACAATGCCGAGTTTGGATGCGAGCTGGCATATATGGCGGCAAAACACACAAGGGGTGAGGTGCTGCTGGCTGATATTGATTTGCTCTCACCCAAAGCGGACATATTTCTAGATCTGAAGAAATATCCCTCAAGGTTTATGCAGGGAAGCATATTCGGGCATTCCGGTCTTGACATGGTAATGGATGCCATTAGTAAAGGCTCTTTGACGACGGGATTATTAAAAAAAGCATTGACACCGGTCAAAGGACTTAAAAACTTTCATATACTTACAGGCAATTTCCGACTTGAGAATTATGAATACTATAGTGAAGACAGTGTTCCAAAGCTTATTGACAAATGCTACCGCACCTTTGATATCACCATTCTCCTGGTAAACAGATGGATTTATGATGCCTTCACACTGGCAGCCCTGCTGAAATCAGATATAAACATTGCAGCAGTGGATGGAAGCATCCCGGAATTTAGAGAATTTAACACATATATTTCATTTTTAAAGGAAAAGCAGCACATGCCTTTGGAGGCTACAAAGTTTGTGCTATTTAACTATGACAAAACTGTTTCAATGCCGGTGGCCGAGGCCAGAGAAGCAACAGAGCGGAATTTGCTTGGTACAATATCCATCAGCAGGAGACGTTTGCTCTATAGAAGTACAAAGGGTTCTTATGCGGCTCATATGGAGAAGGATATAGAGAATGAATACATTAAGCTTTTAAAAAGGCTTGGTCTGATACAGGCTTCGAATGCAATCCAAAAATTAAAGAGGATAATCGGGAGGTAGACTATGCCTGTAGTTAAATCGCTTCATAAAAGGTTTTATGCGGAGACTGAGGTTACAATAAAAAATATTAGCGAAATAAGCTCCATTGTGTCGGCTATTACTCACAACATACTGAAGGAATGGCCTGGGTTAGTGGCTGACGTATCTTCCGGGCGAGCCGACAGAAGTATTCTTGAGACAGCAATAATAAAGGATATTGACATGAACAAGTACCACTGCGGACTTTATAGGGACGAGCTGATCCGAAAGGTTTTTGACTATATGTTCGGGTACGGAATACTTCAATCCTATATTGAAGACGAGGACATTACAGATATCGACGGCACTAAGTACAATCAATTTGTTATAAAACGTCATGGTCTACGAAGCGAAATTCCCATAGCCTTTGAAAATGAAAAGGCATTTGAAGCATACTGCAAGCTGGTTGCCATCAGAAACGGGGGAATGCTCAATGAAAATGACAGCCATTGCCGGGTTTCCGATGAGAAGAACAGGCTTAGGATAAATGTTTCCATAAAGCCAAGAAACATCGCCGGACCTTCCATCAGTATCAGAAAGCACCAGAGGACAAGCTATACAGCAGAGGATTTGCTGTATCTTGGTATGCTGGATAAGGATTCTCACGCTCTTTTAAAGGAGCTTGCCCAAACAGACGCATCGATTCTGTTTTGCGGAAAGGGCGCCGCGGGAAAGACCACCCTAATGAGAGCATTCATTAATATGCTACCTGAGATGGAAAGAGTGCTTATTGCAGAATCCGATGCGGAAATTTACCCTGATAAGCCTTATTGTATCGAGCAAAGGATAAAAAAGCTCAATGAGGGGGGCAGACCTGTAACACTTAGAGACCTGGTAAGAGACGGCTTGACAATGTCTCTTGACACCTACTGTGTCGGCGAGATTACGGGGGATGAGGCATGGGAATTTGTAAAGGGAGCTTATTCAGGGCATAGAGGTATTGCAACAATTCATTCTGAAAGCGGTCCGGACGTATTTGTTCGGCTTTTAACACTTTGCAAGGGGGCCAATATTGGTGAAAGCGAAAAAACAGTAAAAGAAATGCTTGGCGGAAGCATTGATGTGATTTTCTACCTTAAGGAATTCAAAGTAATGCAGGTTCTTGAGGTGCTTGGATACAATGCTCTTGAGGATTTGTTTGAATACAGAAGTCTTTATTGCCGCCCGCAGATGAAGGAGTGAAAAGATGAGCTTACTTGTGATTAATTCAATACTTCTTGTATTTGCCGATATTTTATTTGCAGCCCTTGCTGCAAAAAGTTTAAAAGGTATAAATTTATCGGCTGCCATATCAAAGGTAGGCGCATGGCTTAAGGGTGAACAAAATAAGGGAAAGCTTTCTTATCCGAGTACGCAAAGCTTCGATTCAGATGCAAAGCTCACTATGTTTGAAAGGCTTGAGCTGACATATATAGTAAAGTCAAATATCAGGCGCTACATTCCTTTTATGAATGCATATATTCTCATAGCTGTTGTGTTATTTGTTTTTGCAGGAGTTTATGGGCCAGTTAACAAAATGCTTAATTTTTTGCCCTCTTCAGTGATAATTAGTGGCATAATCTCAATTATCCCGTTTTTTGTCCTTGATCTGCTATCCCGTTACAATTCTGAAGCAGTAAGAAAAATGTTGTCGGAATATATTTCTGTACTGAGCAGATGGTGTTCTGTAAAGGAGGACATCATG
Source organism: uncultured Oscillospiraceae bacterium (assembly GCA_964587755.1). Classification (GTDB taxonomy): domain Bacteria; phylum Bacillota; class Clostridia; order Acetivibrionales; family DTU013; genus CAZPMC01. The sequence goes on along the minus strand of CAZPMC010000002.1, from coordinate 47,344 downwards.
TATGCGTTTGAAAAATCGTTGGACTCACATATCGGCGAGCCACTTCAGACCTTTATAAAGGATATGGTAATACAGGTAAACAGGGGAATAGACAGCTCTGATGCTCTGGACATGCTGCAGAAAAAAGTGGACAGCCCGCATTTTATGGATTTCATAGTGAATATCAAGCAGTGCCTGAAAAACAGGGGCGACACAATAAAGCTTCTGACAAATTTGGAAAACCAATTTTACAGAATTGATGAGGAGTACAATAGACGTAAGATTTCCACATATAAAGACAGGATGCTTTTGTACTTTATTATGTTTTCAGTGCTTTTAATTGCTTACCTGTTTATAAGCTATACTCCGCAAATAAGGAGCTTTTATCTGGGGACGCTGGAAGGGAAGCTGCTTTTAACCATGTTTAGTGGAATGTATGGCCTGGGGTTTTATATGACTGCGGGTATTATGAAATTCAGATAAGAGATAGGAGCAGATATGGAGAATGTACTAAAGCTTTTACATGAGAATATGATATTTTTTATTCCCCTTGGCTTTGCCAATATAGTGCCGGCTTTAATAATAACAAGGCACATATCCCTTACCCGCTCAAAAAGAGTGGCTGATGCACTTGGGCCAAGGTGTACCAAACATTCTCTGTACAGAAGATGCTCAGGGCTTGTGGAGCACGGTGCGGTATTTTTTGAAAAGCATCTGAACAAGGGAAGTATTTATAAAAGAGCAAAGCAAAAGCTGCAAAAAGCCGGATACAAAGGAGAGCATGCAGCAATACTTTACTTAGGCGTGAAATATATTTTGCTGCCCTTTACTTTTATTTTGTCCCTTGTCTTAAACTATCCGGATATAATGCCGTCAATAGCTGCTACAGTATTAATTTACACTGTAGCCGAGGGCATTATATCGTCAGGCAAACGTAAATTGAATCTTCGGTTTCAGAAATATATTTATAAGCTGTACAAATACCTGCACAATCAAGTAGAAGCAGGTGTCAAGCCGACGGAAGCCATCAGGTCCGCTTATGAAATAGTTGAGGACAAGGAGCTTAGGGCAATACTTGTAAGGCTTGCGGCAAGATATGAGCTGACATTGGATATTGACAGTGCTTTGGAGGAATTTAGATCAAACTTCGATGCCCACGAGGCTGAGACCTTTTGTGTAGCCCTAAAGCAAGGAATTGACACAGGAGACAACAAAGAGCTTCTTTCAAAGCAGGAGGATGTGATGTTTAAAAAATACTTTAATTATGTACAGGCGGAGACAGACAGCTGCAAAAGCAGAAGTGTTGCAGCCGCCACAGTTTTTGTGTCCATTGTGGGAGTGATGATAATCGTGCCGCTGCTAAGGGAGGTAGGACAGGCAGCCGGCAGGATTTTCATAAATTAATTGACAGGAGGATGAACATGAAAGAAAAGCTACTGATTTTAATGTGCACAGTACAGCAAAGGTATTATTCCTTGATGCGAAGTAAGATTTACTCAGACGAAAGAGGATTTGGAATGAATGAGCTGCTGGGGATTGCAGCAGCGGTTATTATTGCGGGCTTTGTTGTTGTTCCAGGTCTGAGGGAGTTTTCAGGGAAATTGATGCAGAATTTGAATTATTGGTGGGACTATCATGTCTACCATAAGATTTTCTATGTGAGCTAATGATGGGGGTGGATTATGCCGGTCAGAGCTGTTGTCACAGGGGTGATTCTTATAATAATGGTCTCCATGCTGGCTTTTATGGTTGAGCTTTTTATACCCCTGTCAAAGAAGGCGGATATTGATATGGTGTGCAGGAGTGCACTGCTTAGGATGGAAAGTGCAGGAGGACTGGATGAGTATGAAAGGCAAGCACTTCAGTCGGAGCTTTTAGAGAGTGGGTTTAATAATGTCCAAATCACAGCCAGCTCTAATGCGAAGCAGGGTGAGATGCTTACATTGCATGTTGAGGCAGACTATATCTACAACAAAATGACATCCCTTTTTAAGAGGGAGAATGTGACCCAGAGGATGGTTTACCGGAAGTCTTCAATGTCAAGAAAGGTGGTAAATTGACCTTGAAAACAAGATGGAAATTAACATCCCGGGTAAATAAAAAAGGAAGTGCTGTGGTAGATGTGGTAGTTGCTGCGACAATGATTGTCTTTGTGGTTTTTCCCGTGTTTTCTTTCGTTATGGAGAAGTACATTTTAGAGGAAAAGGCAAGGATGATTAGGGACGCTGTGGACATGACGAATATATCCGTCTACAACGCTTTGACCACGGCAGATTTGGGCAAAGCTTCAGTAGATTTGAGGCCCTCCGATGCAATGGATATATTTGAGGTGTTACTTTGCTCAAACTTAAATCTAAGTCCAGGACTAATTCCAAAGGACAATTCCATTGCAGAAGGTGCTGTTGAGGTGATTTCACTTGAGATTTACACAGAAGCATTTCCCACACAGTGCTCAAACCAAACTGTTATCACTAGACCTTCAGTACATAGCGTAGTAAAGGTACCGATTAAGCCGGCTATGTACAGGGCTGTGATAATGGAGCTGTTAGGAAAAGAGTTTATTGACTTAGTGGTTCACGTGGACTCGGAAATACCGGTAAATAAATAGTGTAAAGGATGCTGGTGATGCTTATGAAAAGATATTCCTGGATAGCAGGTGCCTTTTTGATTGTGATACTTTTGGTTGTGGCGGAAATGGCGATTATAACTAAGGCGTCGGGACATGAGCTTACAGAGGGGGTAGTTTTTGCAAAGGTACCTATTGAGAGGAACACGGTGATTACGGAAAATATGCTGGAATTAAGGGAGATAGATAGGGAATATGCACATCCCGGTGCTGTTAAAAGTATTGATGAAGCGGTTTCAAAAAGAGCAGTTATCAATGTAGAGGCGGGAGAAATGATGTTGTCTGCAAAGCTTACGGCGGAGAATGCTAAGGCAATTGAGGTCACGGATAAAAACAACAGGCTGTTTTCAATACGGTTTGAAGTAGATCAGGCCAATGGATGGCAGTTGACTGAGGACCAACTTGTTGACATAATATATGTACCGAATTATCCGGAAAGGGAGCAGGCAGAAGGTAAAGAACAAAGCGGGGCAGATAATCTAATTATTCCTGATGGTGTTACAGTTTTAAAAAACATACGCATTGCCAAAATTATTGATGAATACGGCAGGCCGTCGGCTGCGTCTAAGGCAGACAATGTTCCAAAGCACATATCTTTTGAAGTCACAGGCCAGCAGGCAGCTTTTCTTGCTTATGCAAAGAGGAATGGCAGGCTGGAAATAGCGTGTATGCCTGATTAAAGTTTAAAATAAAAATTATAAAATGGGAGGTTTGAAATGGCAGATATTAAGTTTGAAATCAAAAGAAGTATAGGTGTCATCGGAGAAGGAACAAAAGGCTGGAAGAAGGAGGTCAATATTGTCAGTTGGAATGACCGTAAGCCCAAGCTGGATATCAGGGACTGGGATGAGAATCATGAAAAGATGGGTAAGGGAGTGACCCTGAACAAAAATGAAGTGATGGAGCTTCAGAAGCTTCTCAACAGTACAGATTTTGATGACTTAGAATAGATGGTATTGAATAGATTAGTAACTGGCACCTCTTAAAGTGTTATATCATGAATACTTCAATTCATGATATAATACTATTTAAGGGGTGATGTATATTATGAATGAGCCGGTTCTTCTGCCAAAGGCGTGGGAAGGCTTACTGAAATCGTCAGATTTTTTGCCGGTTATCGTTAAGACAATTGAAAGAATACAGGATATTACCTGGTCTATGGAACCGAATCGTCATGAAAATTACGAAATGGTTTATATGAAAAAGGGCTCTGCGGTTTTTGAAATAGCAGGTCATCCTGTGCCACTGGGACCGAATGATATTGTTATAATTAAGCCTATGCAGTATCACAAATTCATTGTGAAATCTGAAAGCGGCTGTGTTTTTATTGTCTTAAATTTCAAATTTGAAAACAGAATAAACGGGGTTCATTCCGACGTCCCCTTGGAGGATTTCCTCAATTTTGTAAGTGGTCGTGAAACCGGTCCTTACATAAAGCTTAAGGTCAGTCAGAAAAATGAAATAATTGTGCTTCTTAACAGGATACTGAAGGAGCGGGAAAGCAGCGAACCAGGGAGTGAGTTTTTAAACTACCTTCTTGTTATGGAACTGTTTGTACTACTTTCGCGAGCCCTAAAAATGGAGTGGGAAAACAGTATAAAGACAAAGAGCCCAAAGCTTAAAGAGCTTATTGGTATTGCGGTTAATTATATTCACAATAACTTTGAGAGGGATATTTCCCTGAAAGATATAGCCGGGTTTGTATTTCTTAGCCCAAGCTACTTTACACGGGCCTTTAAAGAAGAGACAGGAATGAGCCCTATTAACTATTTGCTGAAAGTGCGCATAGACAGGGCAAAGGAGCTTCTGACCGATACTGGGCTTAAGATAAGTGATATTGCCTTAAGTGTTGGTTTCTCAAATCAGCAGAGATTTAATGAGATGTTCAAAAAGCATACCAAGGTTACACCTCTTCAGTACAGAAAAATGTCTGCAAAATAAATTGTTTTAACTTATTTAAGCGAAAACGTTCATATTATTACGGGATAACAGTAAATTTCGAGAAGATTCGATTTTTGAGGGTGGTTATAATCTCTGTATAGGGAGGTATTTATGATGAACAATATTTCCGAGAGAAAAGCAATGACAATGACCCAAAAAATTCTCGCAGCTCACGCAGGGTTAGACAGTGTTGAAGCAGGTCAACTTATAATGGTGAAGCTTGATATGGTGCTTGGAAATGATATAACAACTCCTGTAGCTGTTAAGGAGTTTCGCAAGATAGGTGCAGATAAGGTTTTCGATAAGAAGAAAATTGCTATTGTACCTGACCACTTTACCCCAAACAAGGATATAAAATCTGCTGAGCAGGCTAAGTTTATAAGGGAATTTGCCCGGGAGATGGGCATAGTGAACTATTTTGAAGTAGGACAGATGGGGATTGAGCATGCACTGCTGCCCGAGAAGGGCTTGGTAGTTGCCGGTGATGTAGTAATAGGTGCGGATTCCCATACTTGCACATACGGCGCTCTGGGAGCGTTTTCAACCGGCGTGGGGAGCACCGACATGGCTGCCGGTATGGCTACAGGGGAGGCTTGGTTTAAGGTGCCCGAGGCCATCCAGTTTGAGCTTGTTGGAAAACCTGGCAAATGGGTCAGCGGTAAGGATATTATTCTGCACATTATAGGCATGATAGGTGTTGACGGGGCACTTTACAAATCAATGGAATTCACCGGTGATGGGATTGGGAATCTTTCAATGGATGACAGGTTTTCCATGGCAAATATGGCTATAGAGGCAGGGGGAAAGAACGGTATTTTCCCTGTGGATGAAAAGACCACTGAATACATGAAGGAGCACTCAAATAGAGAGTACAAGGTTTATACCGCTGATGAGGAAGCAGTATATGCCGCCAGGTACAGGATAGACTTAAGCCAGATAAAGCCAACCGTTGCGTTTCCTCCGTCGCCTGACAATGCCAGAACTATAGATAAGGTTGGGAATATAAAAATTGACCAGGTGGTTATAGGCTCTTGTACAAACGGTAGGATAGAGGATATGCGCATTGCGGCTGAGGTATTGAAAGGACGCAAGGTGCATCCTGACGTCAGATGCATAATAATACCGGCGACTCAAAAAATATGGAAGCAGTCTATGAATGAAGGGCTTTTTGATATATTTGTGGATGCGGGAGCGGCAGTAAGTACGCCCACATGCGGACCTTGCTTAGGTGGCCACATGGGGATACTGGCAAAGGGTGAAAGAGCTGTTTCCACCACAAACAGAAATTTTGTAGGCAGAATGGGACATCCGGAAAGCGAAGTATATCTTGCAAGCCCGGCAATTGCGGCAGCATCGGCAGTGGCAGGAAGGATTGCTTCTCCTGACGAGCTATAGAAAATAAAGATGTCAGGTCCCACAGTTCTTATAGGAGGGAATGTTATGAAGGTTCAAGGTAAGGTTATAAAGTACGGAAACAATATAGATACAGATGTTATTATACCTGCCAGGTATTTAAACACTTCGGTTCCGGAGGAGCTGGCAGCTCATTGTATGGAGGATTTGGATAAGACCTTCAGGCAAAGAGTACAAAAGGGTGATATTATAGTTGCCGGCAGCAATTTTGGGTGCGGTTCATCCCGTGAACACGCTCCGATTGCAATAAAAGCATCAGGAATATCATGCATTATTGCTAAGACCTTCGCCAGGATTTTTTACCGCAATGCCATAAATATCGGTTTGCCTATTATTGAATGTCCCGAAGCTGCTTCGGACATTGATGAAGGTGATAAGCTCGAAATAGATTTCGAAACCGGAGTGATTTACAATTTAACGAAAAATGTATCATATAAGGGAGCGCCTTTTCCAGAGTTTATGCAGCAGATAATCGCGTCAGACGGTCTTGTGGGATATATCAGGCAGGCTGCAAAATAAGGGAGATGATTTTTTGAAATATAGAATAGCGGTATTAAAAGGTGATGGTATCGGCCCTGAGGTGACACGACAGGCTATTAGAGTTTTATATGCGGTTGGCGAAAAGGAAGGGCTGGAATTTGACTTTATAGAAGAGCAAATAGGAGGCTGCGCTATTGATAGCTGCGGTGAACCTCTTCCTGAAAAGTCTCTTGAGACATGTAAGCAATGCGATGCAGTACTGCTGGGCGCCGTAGGAGGCCCGAAATGGGAGGGGCTTCCTAGCGGTAAGACACCTGAGGCAGGTCTCCTTGGTATAAGATCAGGGCTAAAGCTTTATGCAAACTTAAGACCCGCAATTATATATAATGCACTTAAAAAAGCTTCTCCTCTTAAAGAAGAGATAATAGGGGACAATGTAGATATACTTGTTGTCCGTGAATTAACCGGCGGTATTTACTTTGGTGAAAGAGGGCGAAGGTATGAGGGGACTGATAAGGAGGAGGCTTTTGATACGGAGAAATACAGTGTTGGTGAGGTTGAGCGGATTGCCAGATTGGCTTTTCAGGTAGCATCATCACGTCAAGGAATTGTAACATCTGTTGATAAGGCCAATGTATTGGAAAGCTCAAGGCTTTGGAGAAGCGTTGTAAACAAAGTGGCTGAGGATTACCCTGATATCCGTCTAAACCATTTATATGTCGACAATGCTGCAATGCAGTTAATTAGAGACCCTCAGCAATTTGACGTTATTGTGACATCCAATATGTTCGGTGATATCTTATCCGATGAAGCATCAATGATTACAGGCTCTATTGGCATGCTTCCTTCAGCAAGCTTAGGTGACGGTACCTTAGGACTGTATGAGCCTATACATGGTTCTGCCCCTGACATTGCAGGTCAAGACAAGGCAAATCCCATTGCAACCATACTCTCTTGTGCAATGATGCTTAGGTATTCATTTGGAAATGAAAAGGCTGCAAGGCTTGTTGAAAATGCGGTGGACAGAGTGCTTGAAAAAGGGTACCGCACTGTGGATATTGCATCCTTCGGAGGGGTGGTTGTAGGAACGGAGGAAATGGGCAGGCTTATTGCTGATGAGATTTTCTACTGAGGAAGAACAGGCTTGCTAAGATGATAACCATACCTAAATACTGTACAGGCAACAGCCTTTCATCCAGAATAAAGAAGCCTGCTACTACGGAAATAACAGGTATTAGATTTAAAAATGCTGAGGACACTGTGGGTCCCAGCTTTTTTATTGCATAAAGGAACATGAAGTATGATACCGCAGAGCAGAAAACGCCCAGATAGATTAGGTTTAACAGCGCAGTATTGCCTAAAGGCTGCCACTTTGACATTTCAGGGATTAAAAAGGGTATGAACAGGAAGCTGCTTAAAAATGTCTGATAAAGTGTTATCATATAACTTGAGTACTTATTGCTCAATTTACGGCTTAATACCGTATAGGCGACCCAGCTTGCTGTTGCCCCCAAAACAAGCATATTGCCTTTGAAGGAGGCTTGCGAGAAGTCCAGCCGCCCATTTACCGATATAACCAGATATACACCGAAAATAGATGTGAGGATGCATAAGAAAACACTTAAGCCGGGCTTAAGCTTATAAAGAAGCACCTCAACTATTAAAGTAAAAACAGGAACTGCCGCAACGATCATTGATGCGCTGGAGGCAGTTGTATACATCAGACCGTTATTTTCGAAAATAAAGTATAGTACTATGCCGAAAAAAGAAGAAACAGAAAGCAGCAGCAAATCCTTAAGCTCCACCTTAAAGGATGAGCGGGTTAATATTCCCCATCCTATAAGAGGGAACAAGGCAATCAACTGCCTGAAAAAGGCAATAGAAATAGGGGGCATTTCCTTAAGAACAACCTTTGTGCTTATGAACGAAAGCCCCCAGAAAACAACAGGCAACAGTACAAATATCAAATTTATGTATTTATGGAAGCCTTGTGTATCTTCCTTCGATTTTGCCAACAATCCTTATCTCTTCCCTTGTGAAATTTTCCTTATCAATAACACTGGTGTCAAATTTCAAAGTAATAGTCCCATCGCTTTGAGCGAAGTAGCGCCTCATATATGTACGATTCTCATAAAATACAAGAACAATGTCGCCGTCATGGGGCTCGGCAGTTGTGTTAATTATTATGATATCATCGGGCCCGAAGCCACTTTCCAAAAGATCGTCATCGGGACAATTCATTATAAAATAATCACCATCAGAATTTAAAAATTCGGGTGAAACAGGACGATACTTTTCAATGTTGTATATGCTTGTAATATTATCGATATTCCTCACAGTGATTTTTTTAATCTGCGGGATGTATACAGGTGTTTCATATATCTGGTTATCGGTTTTTACCAGTTGTATAGATCTGGCGGCGCCAACCTGACGTTTTATGACACCCTTCTGTTCTAATCTTGTTAATATTCCCTGAACTGCTCCCGGTGTTTTTTCACCAACCAGCTCACCAATCTCTCTGACAGTCGGGGGGATACCATTTAAAGTTATATATGACTCGATAGCGGCATAAACTTTTTTTTGTTTTGCAGTTAAGTTAGCTGAATTAATTGACACAATATCACCTCGTTTATTGTTAAATTGTTGAGCTATATAACTCATAATAGTGTAGCAGATTTCGGACAGTATATCAATTGTTTTAACAATGTTATGTAAATTGCTTGCAAATGAAATTTATGGAAGCAAATGCAGGTATACAGTTAATTTAATGTATATTGAACAGTTTGAAGGCAAAGATAATTATTGAATATTATAACGGAATTATTCGAAAAATATAAAAGAATTGGGGACAGATGGAAGTGGGAAATTTAATTGTAATAGGCGGAGCTGAGGATAAAAAAGGTGAGTGCACTATTCTTAAGACATTTGTTGAGCTTTCAGGGGAAAAGCCAAGGCTTACTGTAATCACAACAGCAACAGAAAATCCGGATATGGTAGGAAGTCAGTATAAGGCGGTATTCGCCGGACTGGGGGCGGTTAATGCAAGAATATTGAACATTAATTGCCGCGAAGATGCAAATTTAAGTGAGAATGCAAGGATAGTATCTGAATCTACAGGAATCTTTTTTACAGGAGGAGATCAGCTAAGGATAACAAGCATACTTGGAGGGACAAAGGTCTATGAAGCCTTGCACGCTGCAAATAAAGCGGGAGTAGTAATCGCGGGTACAAGTGCAGGGGCTTCTGCCATGAGCAGAACTATGATTGTTGAGGGCAACGACAATGATGCTGCAAGAAAATGCACTTTAAAAATGGCACCAGGTTTGGGGCTGCTTGAAGCAGCATTGATAGATCAGCATTTTCATCAGCGTGGCAGAATAGGCAGGCTTACATGCGGTGTTGCAGAAAACCCGTCAATACTCGGGATTGGAATTGACGAGGATACTGCAATAAGACTTTTCCCGGACAATCATTTTGAAGTTATCGGCAGTAATTCAGTTACAGTGGTGGACGGAAGGTATATTAAAAGCTCAAATGTTTCAGAGCTTATGCCCGATGAAAATCTTGCCATCTCAAATATATTGCTCCATGTGCTGCCGAAGGGCTACGGCTACAATTTAAACACAGGAGAAGTAATAAGAACTCATTAAATACGGAGGAAATATAGTGGACATTCTAAGTGTAAGTTCATATAAGGGAAGAAATATTTATAGTCACAGACCGGTAATAAAGGCAATTATTGATGTGGGAAATATGTATGATACACCTACAAAATCTATAAATAACTTTAATGAAAACCTTATCTCAATACTTCCGGGACTTAAAAAGCATTATTGTTCCCTGGGGTATGAGGGAGGTTTTTTACAAAGGCTTTATGAAGGGACATATATACCTCATGTTTTAGAGCATATGGTGCTTGAGCTCCAGTATATGGTGGGCTATGAGGTGTATTACGGGAAAAGCAGGGAATATTCTAAGCTTTCCATTTACTATATAGTTTTTGAATATAAAAATGAAAAGTTAGCTTTAGAATGCTTACTTGTCGCGGCTGACATGATAAAATCCCTGCTGGCTGGAATGAAACCGAAAATGGACGGGATTTTACAGCATCTGAAAAAAATCGCAGCTCAAACGGATATGGGTCCCAGTACAAGAGCACTATTTGAGGAAGCCCAAAGAAGAAATATCCCGGTCACATGTATAGACAATTCAAGTCTTCTTAAGCTGGGCAACGGCAAATATACACGATATTTAGAAGCCTCCCTTACAGACAGAGCGGGCTGCATTGATGTGGACATAGCAGGAAACAAGCAGCTTACAAAGGAAATTCTGACAAGGGAAGGGATACCTGTGCCGGTGGGTGATATTGCTTTCACAGAAAGAGCGGCAATATCTGCGGCAAAGCTCATAGGATACCCTGTTGTAATAAAGCCATTTGATTCAAATCAAGGGAAAGGGGTATTTGCAAATATATCAAATGAACAGGAGCTATTAAGGGCCTTTAATACAGCCACAATCTACAGCCGGGCGGTATTAGTGGAAAAGCATGTGGAGGGAGCAGATTACCGGCTTTTGATTGTGGGAGGGCGAATGGTTGCAGCTTCAGAGAGAATACCACCGGAGATAGTCGGGGACGGTGTACACACCATAAGAGAATTAGTTGACACGGAGAATGAAAATCCATTAAGGGGATATGACCATGAAAGGCCTTTGACAAAAATAAAGCTGGATGCCATGTCACTTCAAGTTCTTAAAAAAGCAGGTTATGACGAGTCTACAATTTTAAGCAAAGGGGTGCGGGTACAGTTACGCTATAACGGCAACCTAAGCACAGGAGGAACAGCCAGGGATTGTACCGAGGAGGTACACCCTCAAAATGTGCAATTGGCAGTGAGGGCAGCAAAAGCCCTGGGACTTGATGTGGCGGGAGTAGACATTACATGTGGTGATATATCAGAACCTCTGACCTGTGATAACGGTGCTGTTATAGAGGTTAATGCAGCCCCCGGGCTCAGAATGCATTTACACCCCACCCACGGAAAGCCGCGCAATGTGGCGGGAGATATTATTGAGTATATGTTTCCTGACAGCGCCAGTGCAAGTATTCCCATTGTATCAATTACCGGCACTAACGGGAAGACGACAGTATCGAGGATGATTGCCCATGTTCTTAAATTGGCAGGGAAGGCAGTGGGAATGGCTTCAAGCAGCGGGATCTATATAGACGGGGAATGTATCCATGAAGGGGATAACACAGGAACTGTAAGTGCATCAACATTATTATGGGATAAACGAGTGGAAGCATGTGTCCTTGAAACAGCCAGGGGCGGTATTATTAAAAAGGGACTGGGGTATGATCTTGCAGATGTGGGAGTTATAGTTAATATCAGCGACGATCATCTTGGCAATGACGGAATCAATACCCTGGAAGAATTGGCAATGGTTAAATCCCTTGTGGTAGAAGCAGTAAAAAAGGATGGTGTGGCGGTTTTAAATGCTGATGATGCACTGACGCCTTTTTTTCTTGAAAAAATAAGCGCAAAGCCCCTGCTTTTCTCGGTGAATTGCAAGAATCAACTGATATCGGAGCACATTAATGCAGGATTTGAAGTTATTTATTTGAAAGATAAAAGTATTGTCCGTGCAGGAAAAGATGGAGAGAAAATTATTGCTGATATTGACGAAATACCCATAACATTCAAAGGTAAGTCACGCTGCAATATCGAAAATTCATTGGCGGCAGTGGCAGCACTTGCCGGTCTAGGAATAAATGACGAGACAATCCGGGAGGGCATGGCAAGCTTTAGGTCAGACATCTCAACAAATCCGGGAAGATTTAATATGTTTAGCATTGGCGAAGTAAAAGTCATGATTGATTACGGGCATAATCCCGCCGGATACAGGGCTGTGATTGATACGATAAAGTCATTTAATGCATCTTCGTACACGGGTGTAATAGGCGTTCCGGGAGACAGAAGAGATGAGACAATACATGAGGTAGGAAGTATTTGCGGGGAATTTTTCTCAAAGCTCTATATTAAAGAGGACAATGACCTTCGCGGAAGAAACGCAGGTGAGGTAGCAGATATAATATATAACGCTGCAATAAAGCAGGGTGCGGACAAAGAGGCAGTTACGGTTATCTACTCTGAAACAAAGGCCTTTGAGACTGCGATAGCTGAGGCTAAACCGGGAGAGCTTGTAGTAATGTTTTATGAGGAGCTGGAGCCGGCTCTTGAAGTGATTAATAAATTTATGAAGGCTGAGGAAGAAGGGGAAAGTGGACTTAAGGATGCAACAAAGGCGGCTGGATAAGAAAGGGAACAGATCTTTTTGCTTTTTTCAAAAGCAGAAAGAACCGTCCCCTTTGATTTTAACTTCAGTGCCTGGCACTAAAAAGTGGCATCTAAAAACTATTCGATTTTTGTGCCGCAATTAGTGCAGAAGGAGGTTCCCACTGGTAACTGGGTGTTGCAAGAAGGACAAGCAACAGTTTGAGCTTCCTCAGCAGGCGCTTCCTCGGCGGGAGCCTCTACTATTTCGTTCTTAGTGCCGCATTTTGAGCAGAAAATCTGGGTGCGCTCCATTTCGGTTCCGCAATTGATACATTGCTTAGTCCCCTTAATCTGCGCGATTTTCTCCTTTAGTTCATTTATTGTCTGTTCGTGGCCGGCAATTGTTTCACACAGCTCTCTAACATCATTGTCAGCCGCACCTGTTGATGCAAATTTCTCATATACCAGCTTTCCGATTTGGCTTAACAATTTTTGAATTTTGTCTTCTTCTGCGTTGATATTTACATTTAGCTTTGTTATTTCAACAAGCTCGCTTGATTTCTTACTAACCGCCTGAGCTGCCTCACCGACTTTTTTCCCTAAGTTTTCAAAGAATGCCATTAATAACAACCTCCATTCATATAAATAGGTATTTTTATTATATGTAATTTTCCAAAGATATTCAATAGAGGATTTTCAAAGTGTGATGACACTGTGTTAAAAGTAGGATATAATTTTCAATGAGGTGATTTCAAAATGCATTTTCAATATCTCATGCCTACAAAATTATTTTTTGGAAGAGGCTCTATTGAACAGAACAGTTCTGAACTGTCAGCCTTCGGTAAAACGGCAATGATTGTAACTGGAGGAAATTCAGCAAAATTAAGCGGCGCACTTTCTGATATTTGTGATGTTCTTGACGGACAAGGGATAGAATACTTTATTTTTGATAAGGTAGAGAACAACCCTTCGCCTAAAACTGTTAAAGCCGGGGGAGATGCAGCAAAGCGCGCTGGAGCGGATTTTATAATCGGCATAGGTGGAGGCTCTCCATTAGATGCGGCAAAAGCTGTGGCAGTCCTGGCGGTCAATGACATAGATCCTTTAGAGTTATACACAAATGATTTTAAGAATAAACCGCTGCCTATTATTGCCGTGCCTACTACTGCTGGGACAGGCAGTGAAGTGACACCGTATTCGATTCTGACAAGAGATGACCTTAATACTAAAATGAGCTTTGGAAATATTGATACGTTCCCGAAGGTAGCATACCTGGATTCTGTATATACCGAAAGCTTGCCCTATCATGTGACCGTAAATACGGCTGTTGATGCTTTTTCACATTGCCTTGAGGGGTATTTGAGCAGAAGAAGCACACCGGTTAGCGATGTATTGGCTTCTGATGGTATAACAATTTTCGGCAAATGTTTGGAATCGCTGATACAAAGGGAAATAGACAGCGATGTAAGAGACAATCTTTTGTATATGTCAATGCTCGGGGGGATAGTTATTTCCCAGACAGGGACAACAGTGCTCCACGGGATGGGCTACAACCTTACCTATTTTAAGGATGTTCCTCATGGAAAAGCCAACGGGCTTCTTTTGGCTCCATACCTCCGGTTTAATTATCCGTCCGCCAAGGAAAAAATAGATAATGTACTAAGAATGCTGGGGGTTAAAACAATAGATGAGATTGGTGAAAAATTATCGTCCATTCTCGGTGAACAGCCGGCTGTTACAGACGAAGAAATTGAAAGATATGCTGCCATAACAATGAAGCAAAAAAGCACAGCTTCAAACATAAGACAGGTAGAAGCTTCCGATATAAAAAAGATCATGAGGAATATGTAGCTTGAGGAGGGTTTGGTGTGATTGAGGTTTTTTATTACATACCTGCCGAGAAGGCGGAAAATGCGGTTGAATGCGGCATTAAGCTCTCTGAGTGGTACACTAAAGAGGTAAAGATAAACTCAGATATGAAAAGATGCATAACAGGGCTGTTAAATCCGAGGGATGATTTAGAAAAGTACATGTCATCTCAATACAGATGTATTAAGCTTGAGGTTATGCCAAAGTATTGCTTTATCGGTGACAGCCTTCTTTATGAGCTGGGGCTTAAATATCCTGATGTAATGGAAATGTATTTAAAATCGATTATACCTGCCGACAGCTATACCTTTGGAGACTACCGGCAGCCTGAGTGCTTGATAACATCTACTATATTGGCAGAACAAATAAGCCTTTTGGGAAACGGACTGGATACACCGATTTTTTATAATAATTCCCATGAGCTTTACTTTAATACTATTTTTGAAGGGTTGAAGGAGACTTACGATGATCTGAATGACGCCTTGCTATACTATCTTTTTAAAGGCCTGGCCGAAGCCGGAAAGGCAACATGTATTGAGGATGCGGACCAAGGACTGGCTGCTTTTGAGAGCAACACTGATGGCCGTATTTATACGCTGCGTATTCCGGACCTTAATAAATTTTAAGGCTCCTGACAGGGGGAAAGAGATTTGAAGTACTCTATTGTACAACTTTTAAGAAATGCGGCTCCAGGGTTTATTTCAGGCGGGGAGATTGCCAGGCAATTTAACGTGACCAGAACCTCCGTATGGAAGTACATTGAAGAGCTGAGAAGCGAAGGTTATGTTATTGAAGCATCAACACGCAAAGGATATAGACTTCTTAGTATGCACGACTGCTTAAACGCATTCGAGATAGAAAATGAGCTAAACACATCGATAGTAGGGCGACATGTTGTTTTCCTTACGAGTATTGATTCTACCAACAGCTATGCCAAAAGGCTTGCACTGGATGGTGCAGAGGACGGAACAGTGGTTGTCGCCGCAAAGCAGACCAAGGGCAGGGGGAGGCTTGGGAGAAGCTGGGAATCGCCTTTAGATAAGGGTATTTATATATCTGTACTGCTAAGGCCAGCCATGGAACCTGCTGAAACCCCGGTTTTAACACTTGCGGCAGCCGTTGCTGTTTCAAACGCCATAAGTGAGGCCACCGGCATCAGCACAGGAATAAAATGGCCCAACGACCTTGTCATTGAGGGGAAAAAGGTTTGTGGAATTTTGTTTGAGATGAGCTCTGAAGCAGACAGGGTGAGCAATATTATACTTGGTATCGGTATTAATTATTCTCAAACAGACGGGGATTTTCCGGTAGAATTAAGGGACCGGGCGATATCGTTAAAAACAGTATCCCGTGAACCGACATTATTTTCAAGATTATCAATTATCAGATCGGTTTTACACCAGTTGGATAATGTGATTAATATGATTCTTAACGGTAACGAAGCACAAGTCCTTGAAATGTGGAGAAAAAGGTCTGTTACTATTGGGAGACAGGTCAGCTTCACTCTTAAGAATACCGAATATACGGGTGTTGCCACAGATATAACACGGGATGGGAAGCTTTCTGTAGAATGCAGTGATGGAGTGCGCCGCGAGCTTTTATCAGGCGAGGTGTCTGTCAGAGGAATTTATGGGTATATATAGCTAAATGGGGCGAAGCTGAATCCAATGGGGGGTTAGGGTTGACTTGCAGGTATATTTAAAATAAAATAGTGAGTAAATATTTTGAGGCTAAGGCTTTGAAATTAGGGCTCACAGTAGTGGAGGGAATTCAATGGAAGATCAAAAAACTCAAAGGCAAGTAAATAACAGATACAACAAAAATTATAATAATCACGGTCAAAATCAATGGAAAAAAAAGAATAATGAGAATGGCCCGGCAGCGCAGAATCAGTATAACAAGTCACAGTCCAGACGCGGCACTCAAAGTAGTAAGAAAAATAGTGGCAGTATGAGAGAAAACGTATCAAATAAGGGATACTATAGAGATAGAAACAGAAACAAATCAACAGCCTCTAACAGATATGTAAACAACAGAGGCAGGGCAGAAGAGACCATAGATGATATAAAGCAAGACATAATAAGAATAGAAAAGGAAATCGAGCTTGAAATAAAGGAAATCAGGAGCCTTAAATTATAAAATGCTCGAGCGGAGGACAAAAGGTGCTACTAGCGGTAAATGTAGGAAATACAAATATAAGGTTAGGTGTGTTTGACGGAAGAGAGCTTATTGCACACTGGAAATTGGCAACTAACAGAGAATGGACTGCTGATGAGTTCGGTATTTTTTTTATAAGCTTTTTTAATTACGCCAAAATTGACATTGAGGATGTGGAAGCGGTAATAATTTCATCTGTTGTACCGCCCATAATGTTTTCATTTGAACATGCCATTGAAAAATATATTCATAAGAAGCCGATAATAGTGGGCCCGGGGATTAAGACCGGGATTAATATAAAGTATGAGCATCCAAAAGAATTGGGAGCCGACAGAATAGTAAATGCCGTAGGGGCTTATGAAATATATGGAGGTCCCGTTATAATTGTAGATTTCGGCACTGCCACAACATTTAATGCCGTATCCTCAAAAGGAGAATTTCTGGGAGGAGCTATCTGCCCCGGTATAAAAATATCAGCCGAGGCTTTATATCAGAGGACTGCTAAACTGCCAAAGATTGATTTGACGAGGCACTCTGAAGCTATTGGCCGCAACACGGCTCAAGGTATGCAATCAGGTATTTTTCACGGATATATTGGACAAGTCAATCATTTGGTCAACTTGATTAAGAAGGAAATGGGTGAGGAAAATATTAAGGTTGTTGCCACCGGAGGCTTGTCCAAATTTATTGCACCGGAGGCCAAATCTATTGATGAGATAAACGGACGCCTTATATTGGAAGGGCTTAGAATTTTATTTGATAAGAACAGGGACGATTTATAACCAGAGGGAGAGGATGGCTATTAAAGGCTGGAATATACCTATTTACAGCGCAGTAAAAGCCTATACAGACACTAACCCCATCCCCTTTCATATGCCCGGGCACAAGCTGGGAGCAGGTATTCCCAAGGAATTATTGGAGGATATCGAAAAGCTGGATCTTACTGAAATACCAGGTACCGACAATTTACACCGGCCGTCAGGGGCTATAAAGGAGGCGCAGAGATTAGCAGCTAAAGCTTTTGGCGCCAGAGAAACCTTTTTCCTTGTAAACGGCTCTACTGTAGGACTTCACGCAGCTATAGCAGCAACAACAAAACGTGGTCAAAGCCTCATCGTAGGCAGGGATTGCCACAGGTCTGTTGTTGATGGTTTGCTTTTAGCAGGAGTGAAGCCGCATTTTGTATTGCCCCAATACTATAAAGAATACGAAATTAGCGCAGGGCTTTGTGTTGAGGCTGTTGAAAAGGCACTTTTAGCTTGCCCGGATGCTGTGGGAGTGCTCATAACAAGGCCTAATTATTATGGAGTTTGCTCTGATGTTAGCGCTATTGCAAGGCTTGTCCACTCCTACGGGAAGCTCCTTATAGTGGATGAAGCTCACGGAGCTCATTTGGCCTTTAGTCCGAGGCTTCCCATATGTGCCCTCAAGGCAGGCGCAGACATTTGCATACAAAGTGCCCATAAGACTCTGCCTGCCCTTACACAGGGAGCGTACCTTCATGTAGGTTCAGAAAGGGTGGATATTGATAGAGTAAAGTATTTCCTTGATATTTATCAGACAACAAGCCCTTCTTATATTATTATGGCATTTTTGGATATTGCCAGGGAGGTTATGGAGAAAAACGGCAGACGGCTTATTGATGGGCTGCTTGATACTATTGAAAAATCCAGTGTTGAGGCAGCACAAAGGGGTATCAAAATTTTGGGCAAGGGACTTCCTAAGGGGTTTGAACAGGACTTTACCAGGATAACCATTAATACTGAAAGCTTGGGATTAAGCGGATATGATGCAGAAAAATATCTAAGGGATAAATGTAATATACAGGTTGAGATGTCGGATTTATACAACATAGTGTGTATCAGCACAACCGCCGATAATATTTCATCTGTCGAAAATTTGTTTTCAGGGATTCAATCAATGGCTGGAAGCATAAGATGTAATAAACCTCCTGTCAATATGTCAGAGACTTATTTTGGACTAAAGCTTCCGAAAAAGGCCGCTGAGCCATATGAAGTACTAAATTCCAAGGGGACGAAAATTACGTTGAGAAGAGCTTTCGGAAGAATAAGCCGGGAAATGATTGTGCCATATCCTCCTGGAGTTGCGATTGTATGCCCGGGAGAGGTATTTAGTACTGAGGTAGTTGAGCTATTGCAAAATATAGTTGACAAGGGTGGCATAGTTCATGGAATAGATGAAAATGGCAATGTAAATGTGGTATAATATCCTCACACGAGGATATTGCAAGAGCCTCATGATAAAGATTTGGCGGGGTAGCGATGAAGAGAGGACTATTTATTACTGTTGAAGGCATAGACGGAAGCGGAAAGACGACTCAGATGGCGAAAATTCAGTCTTATCTGGAATCGCTGGGATGTAAAGTGCTCTTAATAAGAGAACCTGGCGGGACGCGCATCAGTGAAGCTATAAGAGGCATTTTACTAAATTCCGAGTATACGGAGATGGATGATAAAACGGAGGTGCTGTTGTATTCGGCATCAAGAGCACAGTTGGTGGAGGAGACAATAAAACCTGCTATCGGAAGAAATATTACTGTTATATGCGATCGTTTCGTGGACTCCTTTTATGCATATCAGGGGTATGGCAGGGGAAGCAGCTTTGATGTGCTTACGAGCATTACAAATTTCGCAATCGGCGGGACAATACCCGATATTACTTTATTTTTTGACATAGCTCCTGAAATTGCTTTAAGAAGAAGATTTGCTGCGACGGAAAGTGACAGGATTGAAAATGAAGTATTTGATTTTCATAAGAAGGTTTACGATGGATTTAAAGCGCTTGCCGCCAAATACCCGGGAAGGATAAAAACAATTGATGCTACAAGGTCTGAGGAAGAAGTCTGGCGGGACGTACGCCGGCAGCTGGATGTGACATTTGGCTTTATTAAAGAGGTATAGCTATATATTCTTGCATAAGGGAGGTTTTCAGAATGAAACTTGTATTTGCTATAGTCCATGACGAGGACGGACCAAAGGTTATGGATGAGCTGAATAAAAAAGGCTTTAGCGTAACAAAGCTCTGCTCGACGGGAGGATTTCTTAAGGCGGGAAACACTACTTTATTAGTGGGTGTAGATGAGACAAACCTAGATGATGTAATCGATATTATTAAGAAAAAATCTAAAAGCAGAAAGCAGGTAATTAATTCAAGTATGACACCTAACGGCATGGGTGGAATGTTTATACCGTACCCTGTAGAAGTTGTTGTGGGCGGAGCTACAGTATTTGTACTGGATGTGGAGCGTTTTGAGAAGGCTTAGGATATAAAGGCGGCTGCCGTTCGGGAGATGTATCATGAAGATAGGTGAATTAAAAAACAAGTCCGGAAGTATGACAGGTCTAAATACCAAGGACGGCGTCAGAGTGAAAGCAGGAGCTAGCGGAAGCTTCTCAAACCAGCTTGTAAAGGCCCAGGATAGTAATTACGAACAGCATTTGGAAAAGCTGGTAAGTGATATTATCCAGCAGGGCGATGTGCTTGCAAAGAGGGTTGACGTAAGAGAGCTGAAGGTTTACAGGAAGCTTATTGCGGAATTTCTTGCAACGGCTGTGGGTAATTCAAAAAAGTTTTCAAAGAAGAGCTTGCTGGACAGACGGGGACGGCACAGGGTTTATGCTATTATAAAAAATATCAATGAAGAGCTGGATTTGCTTACAGAGGAAGTCATAAACGGGGAAAAGGACAACATCAGTTTGTTGCAGAGGTTGGATGATATAAGAGGACTTATATTGGATTTGTTTATGTAGAAGTCAAAACAGGGGGAATTCAATGAATTTTAAAAATATAATAGGACAGGAAGAAGTTGTAGGTTTCCTCAAAAGATCCGTGTCTGAGGACAGGGTGGGACATGCCTATATCTTTACGGGGCCGGTTGGGATAGGAAAGAAGACGATTGCCCATGAATATGCCGGCCTTTTACTATGCCAGCACCCCGCAGAGCAAGGAGCATGCGGAAGCTGTATCCCATGTCTTATGTACAAGAAAGATTCAAACCCTGATTATAGAAAAATCAATACAGAGCAAGCAAGTATCGGCGTTGATACCATAAGAGAGCTTCAGTCGGATGTGGTTATAAAGCCAAGATATTCAAGCAGGAAGGTATACATTATTGAGGATGGGGATAAAATGACCGACCAGGCGCAGAACTGCCTCCTTAAGACATTTGAGGAGCCGCCGCCATATGTTGTTGTAATAGTAACCTCATCAAATTATGAAAGACTTCTTACTACTATAAAATCAAGGGCACAGAAAGTAAACTTCAAAAGATACACAGACGAACAAGTATTGCGTGCAGTAACGGAAAGACTGGGACAGACAGCCGAACAGGCGCGGCTTGCGGTAGATTATTCGGATGGAAACATCGGGATGGCACTGGAGCTTTCCGGCTCAGAGAGTTTTCAACTGCTGAGAAACAGTGTTTTTGAGCTAATCGGCGCAGCCGGAAAGGGACAAATAGACAGTACAATGAAGCTTGTAAGCCTTATGGATGAAAACAAGGACAAAGCAAGCCTGATACTGGATATTATGCTGCATTATTACCGAGACATATTGGTGATGCTTTCGACTGGAAATGAAAATATATTGATAAATTCAGATAAAAGAGATATTATTATTAGTAATGCCCGGGAATACAGCAGCCGTAAGGTTATAGAGAGCATCAGGGCTATAGAGGAGACCCGCAGGGCATTAAAAAGTTATGCGAATTATACGTTTGCTATAGATAACATGATTAATAAATTTCGGGAGGATTAATGAATGGTAAATGTGGTTGGAGTAAGATTTAAAAAAGCCGGTAAGGTGTATTACTTTGACCCTGATAAGTTTGATGTGAAGGCGGGAGACAATGTAATTGTTGAGACTGCCCGTGGTATAGAGTTTGGTGAAGTAGTCATCCCAATGCGACAGGTGGAAGAGGATGAGATAATAGCTCCACTTAAAAAGGTTATGAGGATGGCAACTGAGGAGGATATAAAGCATGCTGCGGAAAACGCCAAAAAAGAAAAAGAGGCGTTTGCCATTTGTCTTCAAAAAATACAGAACCACAATTTAGAAATGAAGCTCATTGATGTGGAATATACATTTGATAATAACAAGATATTGTTTTATTTTACTGCCGATGGCAGAGTAGACTTTCGTGAGTTGGTTAAGGATTTGGCTTCTGTATTTAAAACCCGTATCGAGCTCAGACAAATCGGGGTCAGAGATGAATCTAAAATGATGGGAGGCATAGGCATATGTGGGCGTATGCTATGCTGCAGTTCATATTTGGGCGAATTTCAGCCTGTATCTATCAAAATGGCTAAAGAGCAAGGGCTTTCACTTAATCCGACAAAAATTTCGGGTGCATGCGGAAGGCTTATGTGCTGCTTGAAATATGAGCAGGATGCATATGAACAGATAATCAAAAAAATGCCAAAGGCAGGAGCTATTGTCGAAACACCGGATGGTCAGGGTGTTGTTGTCGAGGTATACCTTATAAAGGAAATGCTGAAGGTAAAGCTGGACAAGGGTAATGAAACCGACCTTTTGTCGTATAAGCTCAATGAAATAAAGATAGTCAAGGATGTAAGGGAAGTTTCAGTTAATGATGAAGATGACCTGGATATTGAGGAATTAAAGGCCTTGGAGGATTAATGTTGTAAAAGGGTATTTTAAAATTGCCATATTGATGGTAGAATATAAGAGGTTTTTAGATAAAAGATAACAAAATGTATTGGGGGGAAATAATAAATGGCATATTTTATTAATGATGATTGTATAAGCTGTGGCGCATGTGAACCTGAATGCCCGGTTTCCTGCATCAGTGCCGGTGATACCAAATATGTAATCGATGCTGACGCATGTACCGAATGTGGAGCTTGTGCAGATGTTTGCCCGGTTGATGCACCAAAGCCGGAGTAAGAATAAGAAAGATAAGGGGTCGTCCTTCGGCATATGCTGAGGCAGGCCCCTTGTTTTATGCTATTGTATTTTTTATGCTTTAATTTTGGAGGTATATTTGGACGAAGTCATCCTTGAAAATGAAAGACTTGATGATTTGCAATATAAGGGGCTTAAGCTTCTTCAGAAGGAGGACGGATTCTGTTTCGGGATAGATGCCGTACTGTTGTCACATTTTGCAAAGGTTGAAAAAAACAGCACTGTTATCGATTTAGGAACAGGAACCGGAATTATTGCTGTGCTTTTGGCTGCAAAGAGGCAGCTTAGCCGTGTAGTGGGGCTTGAGATACAACGGGATATGGCTGAGATGGCAAAACGAAGTGTTAAGCTAAACGGCCTGGAGAGTATTATTGAGATAGTTTGCGCTGATATTAAGGATGCCGTAAAGCTTTTTGGAGCTGCCAGCTTTGATGCAGTTGTGACAAATCCGCCTTATATGGAAAGGGGCGGCGGCCTGGTGAATCCAAAAGACACAAAGGCTATTGCCCGGCATGAAATATTATGTACACTTGAGGATGTTGTCGGTGTTAGTGCAAGGCTTCTCAAACCCGGAGGTAAGCTTTCAATGGTACATAGACCCCATAGGCTTACAGATATTATATTTCAGATGAGGAAGAATGAGGTTGAGCCCAAGTATTTTCAGTTTGTGCACCCGTCTTTCGGCAAAAAGCCCAACCTTCTGCTGATAAGCGGCACAAAAAAGGGGAAACCAGAGCTTAGGGTGCTGGAACCCCTTTATATATATGACAGCCTTGGCAATTATTCAAAAGAGATTAATAATATATATGAAAGGCAGTAGAGCATAGGTTGAGTAAGACAGGAACACTTTATCTTGTAGCAACCCCTATAGGGAATCTGGAGGATATCTCCTTAAGAGCATTAAGAATCCTTAAGGAGGTCGATTTGATAGCGGCTGAGGATACCCGCCAGACACTAAAGCTTTTAAATCATTTTGAAATAAAGAATAAGCTTGTAAGCTATCACGAACACAATAAGCACGAAAAAGGCCAGGACCTTGTATTGAGGCTTCTTGACGGCCAGGACATAGCATTGGTTTCTGATGCGGGATCCCCCGGAATATCAGACCCTGGAGAGGAATTAATAAAGCTTGCAGTGGAGAAGGATATAAATGTCACAATGATTCCCGGACCTTCTGCGGTTATTGCGGGAGTGGTGCTGTCGGGGCTGCCGTCAGGAAGATTCAGCTTTGAGGGTTTTTTACCTGTCAATAAGCGGGCAAGAAGAGAAAGGCTTGCGGAAATAAAGGAGTATACCCAGACAATTGTGTTTTATGAGGCGCCCCATAAGCTGATACATACACTGAAGGACTTAAGAGAGGCTTTCGGCAACAGGCGTATCGCTCTTGCCAGGGAGCTGACAAAAATGTATGAAGAGGTTATAAGATGTACTCTTGATGAGGCAATTTTCAAATACGAAAATGAAACACCTAAGGGCGAGTATGTGTTGATACTTGAAGGTGAGAATAAGGAGCTTCTTGAGGAGGAAAAGAGGAACAGTTGGAATGCTATAAGTCTTGAGGAGCATTTAAAAAAATATACAGATGAAGGTATGGACAGAAAGCAAGCTATTAAAAGAGTTGCAGATGACAGAGGTGTCGGCAAAAGAGAGGTTTATAACAGCCTTTTGGAGGAAAAAAATAAGAGCTAAGGTTAGCTCTTATTTTTAGGGGGTTATTACTTCTTAAGCTCCTTCATGCAGTTAGGGCAAATGTTTTTGCCTTTGTAGACAATAACATCTTTTGCGTCCCCGCAGAAAATGCAAGCAGGCTCATATTTTTTTAAGATGATAGTTGCACCGTCAACATAGATTTCAAGCGCATCCTTCTCTGCAATATCAAGAGTCCTTCTCAATTCAATAGGCAGAACAACTCTCCCTAATTCGTCAACTTTTCTTACAATACCTGTGGATTTCATTTACTTCCCTCCTTAATTAACAATATTCGACAATCTTTGTATTTTTATATTAGCATAAATTCCAGTAAACGTCAACAATAAACTTTAAAAAATTCAAATAATTGTTATGGCAAAATGTGGTCAAACCTTTTTCCTGACTTTGGGCATATAGTTGAAACCCTTGTCATATAAGTGTTATAAAGAAATGTCGGATTTATGCTGAGTTAAACGATTAATTTAACAAAAAACATTAAGTGGTAATTAGCCATTTATTAACTGGGAATTCAGCTAATTAATTCGACAATATTCGACACTAGATATGAGGTGGTAATATGCTGAATTATGTATGGGTAGGAATGATTTTGACAGGATTTATAATCGGTTCCATAAACGGAAGACTTGATGAAGTTACCCAAGCTGCTTTCTCATCTGCAGCCGGGGCGGTAGAGCTAAGCTTAGGGCTTCTTGGGATAATGTGCTTATGGTCGGGAATAATGAACATCGTAAAAAAGAGCGGGCTTATGAATGCGATAGCTAAAGCTTCTCAACCGTTGCTTAAATTATTATTTCCCCAGACTGCAAAAAACAATAATGCTTTAAGTGCCATCGTAATGAATATGGCGGCAAATTTCCTTGGTTTAGGCAATGCTGCCACGCCCCTTGGAATTAAGGCAATGAAGGAGATGCAGAAATCAAACCCGTATCCTGATACTGCAACAGATGATATGTGTATGTTCATAGTGCTTAACACCGCGGCAATACAGCTTATACCCACGACAATTATAGCCCTTAGATCAAAATGTGGTGCTGTTAACCCATCGGATATCACTGTATGTATATGGCTTGTTTCTATATTTTCGACAATAATTGGTGTTTTATTGGTAATAATTTTTTCAAAGAAAAAAAGCCGGAGAAGTCTGAAAAGCATGAAAAACGGAAAACGTTTAACGCTGAGGAACGGCATATTATGAGCGCTTCAGCCTTAATCACATTAACAAAGTATGCGGTCCCTCTCATATTCATTGTCATTTTATCAGTGGGGCTATATAAAAAGGTAAAGGTATATGATTGCTTTTTAGAAGGAGCAGCAGAAGGAATTACGGTTACCATAAAGCTATTGCCGACGCTGGTGGGGGTAATGACAGCAGTAGGAGTATTTCGGGCATCGGGAGCACTGGACTACATTATATTTCTGCTCAAGCCTTTTGCAGAAATTATGGGCGTTCCGGCAGAAACGATGCCCCTTGCCATATTGAGACCTTTCTCGGGAAGCGCATCTTTGGCACTGGTGGCAGATATACTAAAAATCTATGGGCCGGATTCTTACATCGGCAGGGTGGCTGCAACTATGATGGGGTCGACAGAAACCACCTTTTATACACTTGCCGTATATTTTGGTTCAGTGGGTGTCAAAAATATAAGGTATTCTCTGGCAGCAGCACTAATTGCAGATGCTGTGGGTATTGTAGCATCTGCAGTGATTTGCACTATTGTCTTTGGAAGGTAGCACTTGAAAAATGAATACCGTAAAGGTATATTATAAAGAGACTCAAGGTTATTGTTATTCTATGGAGGATATTATGAATAAAAAGACTTTTTATATTACCACACCGATTTACTACCCAAGCGATAAGCTGCATATAGGACATTCTTATACAACGGTGGCTGCCGATGCAATTTCCAGATATAAAAGACTAAGAGGCTATGATGTCATGTTTCTTACCGGAACGGACGAGCACGGTCAGAAGATTCAAAGGAAGGCAGAGGAAAAAGGAGTTACTCCAAAGGAGTATGTTGATCATATAGTTGCCGGAATAAAAGAGCTTTGGAAGCTAATGAAGATAACCAACGACAAGTTTATAAGGACTACCGATAAGGAGCATGAACAGACTGTTCAAAAGATATTTAAAAAGCTGTATGATCAGGGAGATATATATAAAAGTGAATATGAGGGCTGGTATTGTACGCCTTGTGAATCCTTTTGGACACAGACACAGCTTGCAGACGGCAAGTGTCCCGACTGCGGCACAAAGGTGGAGCTGACAAAAGAGGAAAGCTATTTCTTCAGGCTTTCAAAGTACCAGGACAGGCTTATTAAGCATATAGAAGAAAATCCTGAGTTTATTCAGCCCACATCAAGGCAAAACGAAATGCTGAATAACTTTTTGAGGCCAGGTCTTGAAGACCTTTGTGTTTCCAGAACAACCTTCAATTGGGGGATTCCTGTTACATTTGATGATAAGCATGTTATTTATGTGTGGATTGACGCACTTTCAAACTATATAACAGCTCTGGGATTTCTGTCGGAGGATGACTCCCTTTATAAGAGATACTGGCCGGCAGATGTACATCTTGTGGGGAAGGAAATTGTCAGGTTTCATACTATTATCTGGCCTGCAATGCTGATGGCTCTCGGCGAACCTTTGCCGAAAAAAGTATACGGTCATGGGTGGCTGCTGCTTGAAGGCGGTAAAATGTCAAAATCAAAAGGAAATGTTGTGGATCCGGTTATTTTAATTAAGAAATATGGACTGGACGCCATAAGATATTTCCTTTTAAGAGAAGTACCCTTTGGGTCTGATGGCGTTTTTTCAAATGAAGCGCTTATACAAAGAATTAACTCAGATCTTGCAAATGACCTTGGCAACCTTGTCAGCAGGACAGTGGCAATGATAGATAAATACTTTGGAGGCAGCATACCTTCCGACCGGCAGGAGGGTGAATTTGATGCTGAGCTCAAAAGCTCCCTTTGCCAGTTGCCTGAAAAGGTGGAGGAGCTGATGGACAATCTTCAGTTCAGCACAGCGCTTACGGAGATTTGGAAGTCTATTTCCAGAGCAAACAAATATATCGATGAAACTATGCCATGGGTTCTTGCAAAATCAGAGGAGAACAAACCACGGCTTGCTGCTGTAATGTACAATCTGGCAGAGAGCTTGAGAATAGTCTCTATACTT
>CAZPMC010000002.1:0-19760 GCA_964587755.1 uncultured Oscillospiraceae bacterium | reverse complement strand
GATTAAGCAAGGCCAATGCCCATGATTGGGACAGTGCAAAAAGTTGGGGAGGGTACCCTGAGGGAGCGAAGGTTGAGAAGGGTGACATTATTTTCCCGAGAATTGATATTAAAAAGGAGCTTGAGGCGCTGGAGGCTGAAACTGCTGAAGGTGACAACGAAGCTGTTCAGAAAAAGGCAGACTCTAAAACTGATACTAAGAGCTCAGAGCTGATATCCATTGAGGATTTTGCCAAGGTTAACCTGAGGGTGGCAAAGGTTTTAGAGGCAGAGAAGGTGGAAGGCTCAGATAAGCTTTTAAAGCTAAAGGTTGAAATGGGCGGCGAGACCAGACAGGTAGTGGCGGGTATTGCAAAGCATTATTCCCCTGAGAGCTTATTAGGAAAGCTAGTTATAATGGTAGCGAATTTAAAGCCTGCCAAGCTTAGAGGTGTTGAGTCCCAGGGAATGATACTGGCTGCATCAAAGGATAGAGACTTGGTTATTGCTACCCTTGATGGCGATATTGAAAGCGGCTCGCAGGTCAGGTAGTGTTCTTGTCCATATTAGAGGAATAGTATATAATTGTTATAAATGCTAGCTTAATCTTGTTTTTACTCGAGGTGGGGAATGTTATTTGATACACATGCACATCTTACAGATGTGCAGTTTGATCAAGATAGAGATGAAGTAATAAAAAGAGCAAAAGACAGTGGAGTAGAATATATTCTTTCAGCTTCAGCGGATGTTGCATCGTCTGTAGAGAGTGTTACATTATCGCAAAAACATGATTTCATTTATGCTGCCATCGGCGTACATCCCCATAGCGCAGCTGATTTAAATAATAATATTATTTCCTTATTGACGGATTTTGCGGCTTATCCAAAGGTGGTTGCCATAGGAGAAATAGGTCTTGACTATTATTACGACAATTCTCCCAGAGAGGCGCAAAAAATCTGGTTCGCAAAGCAGATTTCCCTGGCGAAGGATCTAAACCTGCCGATTTTAGTCCATGACAGAGAAGCCCATGAGGATACACTCCGTATTTTAAAGAATGAGGGTGCGAAGCAGGTGGGGGGAATTCTCCATTGTTTTTCTGGAAGTGTTGAGATGGCAAGAGAGGTTATGAATATGAATTTCATGATCTCCATAGCTGGGTCTGTTACCTTTAAAAATGCACGCAGATTGGTTGAGGTAGCAAAATACATACCTGGTGACATGATGGTTATTGAGACTGATTGTCCGTACTTGGCGCCTGAGCCATACAGGGGAAAGAGAAATGAACCTTCCTATGTCAGAAGGGTTGCGGAAAAAATAGCTGAAATCAAAGGAAAGCCTATTGAATATATAGAACAAGCCACTACATCAAATGCAAAGAAGATTCTTAGGATCGAGTAATAAAAGGTATAATAGCGGTCTTTAGCCGCATTCTTAGGTGGTGTGATATGAAAAAGCTAATCCTTGCGATGGTTTTTATTCTTCTGACTGCATTGCTTATTTCCTTTAATTATTTATTATGGGAAAGAGAGAGCATGATGAAGGAGATTGAAACCCTGGAGTATGCCAACCTTGCTGACAGTGCAAATATTAACGCGCTCAAGAGGGAAATCGCCGGTCTGGAAGAGGATAATAAAAGACTCGATGAAAAAAATGATGTTCTTGAAACAGAGAATAGTAAGCTTTTGCAGGAAAAAAATGATCTTATAGCCGAAAAAGAAAAAGCTTCTGAAGAAGTCCGGGAAAAGGTCAGAAAAATAAATGTGCTTAAACAGTATGCAGATATTAATACGCTGGCTGAGCCCGTATACAAGTGGGCTGAGGCCATAAATAACGGCGACTATGAGGAAGCCTACGCATTTGAGTTTGCCGGAATTTCAGAAGAAGACAGAAAAGTAAGTCTTGATGACTACGTCCGGGAGATGGAAGCATTTGTCCGCGGGATAGATATCCAGGAGGTGCGGCTGGACAAGTTCAGAGGCTCCACAGAAGGGGAGATAATTCTTCAGGTGCGGCTTAACGTCAAGCTTTCGGAGGGAAGGGGCAAGGAGTTTTTCCGCTATGAGGAAGGTATAAATGATAGGTATGTAAAGATCGAGTATTCCCGTGAATTGACGCAATTCTACATATCGGAGATTAGCATTAACTAAAAATATTTTCACCATTTATAGCAAGGTTCATATAATAATATTACAGTGTACCGTAACCGGAGGAAAGATTATATGAAAGAAGATGCTAAAATGAAGGAAAATATCAGCAACGTACCGCTTGGTACTATGCCGCCAGTAGGCGCAATGCAGCAGATGCAGGCTTCACCGAATATTTCACCAATGCCCAACATTCCGAATATGGCACCCATTCCGCAAAGTCCCATGGGGGTTATGCCTTCGATGATGCATCAGGTACCCATGATGTGCTGTCCATTTCTTATGAATATGCAATGCCCGATGCCTTTTGGACCAAATGTTATGGGCATGGCGGGAAATGTTATGCCCGGAATGAATGCTATGCCTAATGTCATGCCCGAGATGAATGCGATGCCGGGAATGGGTGTATTACCAACAACAAATCAATTCTATCCAATGGGTGGCATGTAGGCCATCAATTCAGGGCTGTGCAAGGTACAGCCCTTTCTTTGTTTCTCATGTATAAAGCAGCGAGCGTAAGTATATAATTACGTTTGTAGGGAAAATATGGGGATAAATTTGACAAAAAAATGATAATAACATAAAATAACCCACAGTCCCTTATTAATATTTTTCGGGAGGTTTTTTATTGGTTTCACTTTCAAAAAATATTAAAAGGTTTTTTTCATGCAAAAGGGAATTGTTTATTGTGCTTTTAGCTGTAGTGATTTCAGCAGCCGCAGGCTATGGCACATTTGAGTACCTGAAGAAGGACGTTATTATCAATGACAGCGGTACACTGTTTAGCTTTAAGACTATGAAAAATACCTTTAGGGAGGCGCTGGAGCAGAAGGACATCGAAGTAAGTGAATATGATTACACCAGTGTATCCCTGGAAAGCGACTTACGACGGACAGAAGAGAACGAAATATATATTAAGAGAGCTGTACCTGTTTACATTACTGCAGACGGCAGCGTGATAAAGGTAATGACTTATAAGGATACTGTGGCAGAAATGTTTGAGGACAGCACTGTTAAACCCCAAGGCCTTGACAGACTTATGGGAGCGGCCTTGAGCGATGAGATCAAGGCGGATATG
This sequence comes from uncultured Oscillospiraceae bacterium, assembly GCA_964587755.1. Lineage (GTDB taxonomy): Bacteria > Bacillota > Clostridia > Acetivibrionales > DTU013 > CAZPMC01. The sequence goes on along the minus strand of CAZPMC010000002.1, from coordinate 16,560 downwards.
ACGGTAGAGATAGTTAGGGTTGAGGAAAGTATTTTACACGAGAAAGAAGCAATACCCTACGAAGTAAAAAAGCTCGCTAATTCAAAGCTTGATAAAGGGCTTGAGAGGGTTGTAACCGTAGGACAGGAAGGAATTTGCGAGAAAAAGTACAAGGTTATAACGGAAAATGGTGTAGAAGTATCCCGTGAGCTTTTAGGTGAGACGGTTCTAAAAAATGCTGTTAATGCAGTAGTGGAATTCGGGACAGTTTTGAACAAAAAGACATCAAGGGGTGACATAGTCAGATACAGCAAGGTTATGGACATGAAAGCGACAGCTTATACAGCATCTTTCAAAGACACAGGCAAAGCACCCGGGCATCCGCTTTTTGGCATAACCGCCACTGGTATTAAAGCAAAAAAGGGTGTTATTGCAGTTGACCCCAAGGTTATCCCATTGTACACCAGAGTGTATGTAGAGATACTCGGCAGCACCCCGGATTACGGATATGCGATAGCTGCTGACGTAGGAGGAGCCATCAAAGGCAACAAAATTGATTTGTACTACGACTCTCAGGAATATGTGGATAAATTTGGTGTTAAAAATGTCAGAGTTTACATTCTGCCTGAAGAGTAGGATGTTTGTGACTTTGAAATAATTGAAATAATTAGATATAATAGGGGACTTAAACTTTGCCGGCGTTTTATAAACACCGGCACGTTTTTTGGAGAGAAAAATGAATGTTGATGTCAGAAGCACTTTAAAAAAATTTAATTTACATCCGACAAAATCATTAGGCCAGAATTTTTTAAATGATACTGGTATTCTGAAAAGAATAGTAGAGGCGGCTGGTCTTTCAAAGGGTGATTTGGTTCTTGAAATCGGGCCGGGGCTGGGGAGTCTGACTGTCCGGCTGGCAGATAAAGCTGGCTTAGTTGTGGCGGTGGAGATAGACAAAAAGCTTATTCCTGCGCTAAATGCCAATATTCAAGATTATCTAAACATTAAAATCATACAGGACGACATACTAAAGCTTGATGTGGACAAGGTACTTAAAGAGGCTATTGCAGAAAGGGAAGGGGAGTTTTCACATACAAGCACTAAGATCGTAGCGAACCTTCCGTATTATATAACCACTCCTGTGGTTATGAAGCTTCTGGAGGGCGGCCTTACGGTTGAAACCATGGTGTTCATGGTGCAAAAGGAGGTAGCAGACAGAATGATAGCTAAGCCCGGCGGAAAGGACTACGGGGCATTATCTGTAGCCGTTCAGTATTATTCCAATGCTTCCATCGCGATAAAAGTGCCTCCTTCCAGCTTCATACCCCAGCCTGATGTGGATTCTTGTGTGGTAAAGCTGGATATATATAAAACACCTCCTGTAAAACTACATGATAAGAAACTATTCTTCCGCGTGGTGAAAGCCGCCTTTGGGCAAAGAAGAAAAACCTTGGTGAATGCACTTAATAATTCGGGCTTTTTCAACTTGACGAAGGACGAGATTAAAAAAATCTTTGATGAAAACGGATTTGACGAAAATCTCAGAGGTGAGACGCTGTCTATTGGAGAGTTTGCAAGGCTTTCGAACAGTATTTACGAAAAGGGCAGGTAAGATATAGGCTGTAGAAATAAGTCTCGCTGAAAAGCGGGCGCGGCTGTTCGATAGCATAGTGTAGAGATGCTTCAGGCAGGTAAGATAAGCAGATGCAATATCCAGTTCGTCACATACAGACTGTAGAAATTTAGGTTCGTTACAATGCGGGCGCTTGTTATTCGGCGTCCATGCCTCAAAACAAGCGGGTTTGCCATCCGTGGCAAACCGTATGTTCCTGATAACCGCATTCCAACTTCACCACATTTCACAGTCTGTAATTGTCCTCACAGGATTATTGATCTGCTATCAACCTGCCTTTTAAGTTATCTGCATAAGGTTATCGTGCTGCTACTAGCATGCGCCCGAACAACGAAGCAAAAAAAGGAGGGGACGGGTCTTTTTGCTTTTTAAAGAAGAAAAAACCGTCCCCTTTACTTTATATTATTTGTAATTAATCAGTAAGTCTTTTTTCTAATGCCTCAAGCTGTGCATGCAATTCATCTGGTATCTCATTTCCGTAGCTCTTATAATGCTCTTTTACGGAGGCTACTTCATTGAGCCATTCTTCCTTGTCAACATTAAGAAGCTCTTTCATATCCTCTGCGGATACATCAAGACCGTCAGTATCTATAGCGTCTTCGGTAGGTAAATAGCCGATAGCAGTTTTTTCTGCTTTGCCTTCGCCTGATACCCTTTCTATAATCCATTTGAGTACGCGGCTGTTTTCGCCAAAGCCCGGCCATAACCATTTGCCATTTTCGTCCTTGCGGAACCAATTGACATAGAAAATCTTCGGAAGTTTGTCAGGAGAAGATTTTTTACCGATATTAAGCCAATGCTTAAGATAGTTGCCCACGTTGTATCCCATAAAAGGAAGCATTGCGAAGGGATCACGGCGTACCTTTCCGATATTTTTGGAAATGGTTGCTGCAGTAATTTCAGAGCCCATAATTGAGCCGAGGAAAACACCATGCTCCCAGTCAAAGCTTTCGTGTACCAGAGGAATAACGGTTGGACGGCGACCGCCTATCAAGAATGCTGAAATAGGTACGCCTGCAGGATCTTCCCACTCAGGAGCAATTGAAGGACACTGACTTGCAGGAGCTGTAAAACGAGCATTGGGATGTGCTGCCAGTGTGCCTGATTCTGGAGTCCAGTCATTTCCTCTCCAGTCGATAAGATGATCCGGTGCTTCTGTGCCTATACCTTCCCACCATACATCGCCATCATCTGTCAGGGCAACGTTTGTGAAAATTGTATTCTTTCGGCAGGTAAGCATTGCGTTTGGATTTGATTCCATTGAGGTACCGGGAGCAACACCAAAGAAGCCTGCTTCGGGGTTAATCGCATATAGGCGTCCGTCTTCTCCGAATTTCATCCAAGCAATATCGTCACCGATAGTTTCGACCTTCCAGCCGGGAATAGTTGGGATAAGCATTGCCAGATTAGTCTTTCCGCAAGCACTTGGGAAAGCACCTGTAACATACTTTTTATTGCCCTTTGGATCGGTAATGCCAAGAATAAGCATATGCTCAGCCATCCAGCCCTCATCGCGGGCCTGTACCGATGCTATACGCAGTGCGAAGCATTTCTTACCTAACAGAGCGTTTCCGCCATATCCTGAACCATAAGACCAAATTGTTCTTTCCTCAGGGAAGTGACTGATGTATTTTTGCTCAATAGGAGCACATGGCCAGGGAACATCTTTCTGTCCTTCGGCAAGAGGTGCGCCCACAGAGTGGAGACACTTAACAAAATCACCGTCTCCGAGAGCATCGAGAACTTCCTTGCCCATGCGGGTCATTATACGCATATTGACAACAACGTAAGGGCTGTCAGTCAGTTCAACACCAATTTTTGAAATAGGTGAGCCAATCGGTCCCATGGAGAAGGGGATAACATACATTGTTCTGCCCTTCATGCAGCCTGTATATAGTTTTGTCATGGTTGCTTTCAGTTCATCGGGATCAATCCAATTGTTTGTAGGACCTGCATCTTCTTTTCTTCTTGATGCAATAAAGGTTCTATCTTCAACTCGGGCAACATCAGACGGATCACTTCTAAAAAGATAGCAGCCGGGGCGCTTCTCAGGATTTAAGCGAATAGCTGCTCCACTTTCAACCATCTCGTTAAGGAGGCGATTGTTTTCTTCTTCTGAACCATCACACCAATAAATTTCATCGGGTTGGCACATATCAGCCATCTGTTTTACCCATTCTTGCAATTTTTTATTCGATGTCATTCAAAATCTCCTTTCATGTTAAACGTTTTTCTTGGTGCAAAAAAACAAATTTTCTTGTTTGCAGACTGATAATTGAATGTATCAATAATTTTCTCTTTAAAATGGTTAATTTTTTCACTAACATTTTACCACATCATAATGAAACTTTCAACAAAAGAATATTCAAATTTGCCTCATGCATTTTCCATAATTAGTAATCATATTAATATATGAAGAGTTATTATAAATGCTACGGTATGCAGTAAAGATTTTGCTGCTGTAGACGGGGGGATTAGAATGGGAGGAAAGAGGTTTCAAAGGCAATTTTTAATATTTTCTAACGAAGATCCGGGCTTTGAAGTCACAAGGAAGCCTTCAGGCTATGTTGCTATTGAGGTGAGAGATGGAAAGGGAAAGCTTATTTCTACAGTTCAAAACTTAAGACAGGGAAATGGCAAATATGAATATGTGCTTTATCTAATAGGTAATATCAGTGGTAAGACTGTGCCGGTGCGTGTGGGACAGTTTACGACCGGGGCAAACAAGACTCATCTGGAGTGGAGATTTGACCCGGGAAATGTCGGATTATCCGGCTATAAAATTGATGAGTTTGAAATTGTAGCAGTACTGGTAGAGTATGCAGACGGTAGAAAGGGCTCAATCATTTGTCCTCTGGCGGCTTATAAAAACAAAAAGAAGGAATGGAGAAAAGGATTCCATGATGCAATTTTAGCAGAATCAAAGGTGAAGCAGTACAAGCCGGAGTATGAGGAGGATATACAGGCAGAGCAGTATAAAACGGAGTATGAGGAGAAAATTGGCCAGGTGCAGTACGAGCCAGATTACGGTAAGGAGATGGAGTCGGAGCCAGGCTATGAAAACGAGCTTGGGAAAATAAATATTGACTGTGTTTATCTTAACGGAAATATGTGCGGGGCATTCGTCAATAAAAATGTCAGCGGGGCTAATCTATGTGAGGAGTGCAACATACGCCAAACCCAAGGCAAAGCATTGGCATCCACAACGTTGAGAATTCACCGGCTTAAGGAGGAGCTTAACAGATATTTTCAAAAATGTGATCCCTTCCGCAGCAGAAGAAGTGATTATACCTGGTGGAATATAAACAATCCTGTTAACCTCAACAATATTTTGTACGGAAGCGGCATTCGATCACCATTACTTTTTAACCCTGCTGTTATGCTGGCACATTACAAATACAAGCACTTGATTATTGGTGTATTTCAGCATAAGGAGACTGAGAAGCAGTATGTCGTTTGCGGTGTTCCATGTATGTACATGGTAGATCAAAAGCCTTTCGGTGAAATGAGCAGATGGGCACAGGCAGAGGGGAGCAGAATCCGTTATGGGGCATTTGGGTACTGGCTTGTCTATATAGACCCTGAGAATGGTAAAATGTTAAGCCTTAATTAGGGGATTTCCTAAAACTTTCAGCAGTAGAGCAGGTCGAATTAGTGTTCACTTTTTACTGTACTTATGGTAACATAGATAACAATACAATTACTGGAATCCGGGGGTGATTTTCTGCTCTATATATTTATCGGCTGTCTCGCATTTGGATTATTTTATGCTGTATTAGTGTTAGTGCTTGGTAAATGCGAGTCAGGAAGCCCCTCGTTTTTTAATCCCCTGGTAATAGCAAGTGCAATAACAACCTTTGGAGCAACCGGACTGGCTGCAATGAAGGACTTTGAATTTAACGGACTTACCAGTACAATTGCTGCTTTGCTCTTTGCAGGAATTACAGGCATTGTTATATTCTTCGGCATTGTAAAATCTATGTATGCTGAAGGAGCTGAGGGAAAAAAGGATATAAATGTAGATGTGTAGAATAGATTTAAAAGATATATGCTTTTTTGGCGAAATATAGTATAATTGAACTATAATTCGACAAAGGCATATGGGGTGATTTTTTAAAGCCTGTGCCTGCCGAAAGGATGTTGATTACTTTTGTCTGTTAGAAACAAGGTGGAGCTTAGGATTGGCGGCAAGGACTATACAATAGTTGGTGCCGAGCCTGAGGAGCATATTCAGAGAGTCGGACTCTATATCGACAAAAAAATGTGCGAGATCATGAAGAGGAACAACAAACTGAGCACTTCCATGGTTGCGGTTCTGACGGCAATAAATGTCGCCGATGAATATTTTAAGCTTCGTGATAGTGAATTGAGCTTGAGAAGGGAGCTTAAAAGGCTGCATGATCAGGTTGAAGGTCTAAAGGCAGATAATCAACGCCTGATCCAAGAAAATTCCACACTTGGTGGGTTGAATACGGATCTTAAGCTGGAATTGGCGAAGAGGGAAGCGGAACTGGGAGAGGTACGCAATTCACTGGAAAAACATTTAGGGTGAGAAATTAAAAAAATAAATTAAGTCGCTTCGCAGAGGAATACTATTTGCGGAGCGATTTTTTTAAGTGACATTGGTTAGGAGATTATATGATAAAAAGGATAGAACTGCTTGCACCGGCAGGAAGCCCGCAGGCTCTGCATGCTGCAGTGGAAAATGGTGCGGATGCGGTATATTTGGGAGGCAAGCTTTTCAGCGCCAGACAGCAAGCAGAAAACTTTGATTTGGATACTCTGAGGGAAGAGTTAAGATATGCCCATGCAAGAGGGGTTAATGTTTATCTTACGATGAATATTCTTATTTCTGACAATGAAATGAAGGAGGCCTTAAATTATGCTGCCCAAGTCCGGCAAGCAGGAATTGATGGTTTTATTGTACAGGATTTGGGGTTAGCCTCGGCTCTAAGACGAGTAATGCCGGATGTCTCGCTTCATGGGAGCACCCAGATGACTGTATATGATATAGCTGGGGCAAAAGTCCTTGAGGATATGGGATTTAGCAGGGTAGTGCTGGCAAGGGAGCTGGATTTAGAGAAGGTTGCGCAGATTGTCAAAAACACGAGGCTTGAAGTGGAGATCTTTGTCCACGGAGCCCTTTGTGTATGCTATTCAGGTCAATGTCTCATGAGCAGTGTTATTGGGGGCAGAAGCGGAAACAGAGGAAGGTGTGCACAGCCATGCCGCCTTCCGTACAGGCTGATGGACAGAAGATGTGATAAGCCGGATATGAAAAGCATGCCACCAAAATATCTTCTTAGTCCAAAGGATATTTGCTCAGTCGATTTTTTGGAGGATATTACATCCTCAGGTGTCAGCTCTCTAAAGATAGAGGGAAGAATGAAGAGCCCGGAATATGTGGCTACGGTGGTCAGGATATACAGAAAATATTTGGATTTAGCCCAGGCAAGAGGGGATAATCAGGAGAATGGCAAGTTTGCTGTAAATGAAAGGGACAAACATGACCTATTGCAGGTATTTAACAGAGGCGGATTTTCATCAGGCTATTTGAAGGGAAAGCACGGCTCAGACATGATGTGCTATGAAAAGCCCAATAACAGCGGTGTATACCTGGGTAGAGTTTTATCCTATGACAAGAGGCTGAAAAGCTTTGATATAAAGCTATCAGAAAGGTTGTCTGTTGGTGACGCAGTAGAAATATGGACAGGCGACTCAGAAAGTCCGGGTGGAGTAGTGTCCTCCATATCAACTGGTAAGATGCGGCAAGGTAAAGGCTTAAGGCAAGTTAAGACTGCTGAAAAGGGGAGCATTGTGACAATCGGCAGGTTTACCGGAAAAATAAGCAGGGGAAATGGTGTATTTAAGACCTCAGATGCCGGTTTGAACAGGGCTGCCCATGAATCCTATGTAGCAGGTAATATTAAAAAGATAAAGATAAGCGGACGGGCGGTTTTATGCCGTGAGCAGCCGCTTACGCTTACTTTGGCGGACAATGACGGTCATAAAGCCAATGCTTCGGGGACTGTTTTGCCGGAGGCGGCGCGTAAAAGTGAAATTACGAAGGATAGACTGACAGAACAGTTAATGAAAACAGGGGGGACACCCTTTGAATTCTCAGAGCTTGATATTGAAATTGAGGGCGGTTTATCGATACCTATAAGTGAAATAAATAAGGTCAGGCGCCAAGCTCTGGATAGTCTATTTAAAGTGAGGGCTGACAGATATGATAGGGCAAACATTAGCAACAGCATTTTTAAGGAAATTGAAGAGGATATAATAAGTGCAAACGCCAATCCTTCAATTAGAGAGTCAAAAGCCAGGATAGCACTTTACTTCTATAAGTGGGATAAGAATATGGACTATACAGCTTTTGAGGCAGACAGGGTTTATCTTCCCTGGGCTTCCCGCAGAAAGCAAGGATTCTTTGAATCTGTGAGGCTTTTACGCAGCAGGGGTGTTGAGGTGTTTGGGTGGGTGCCTCCGATAACTTGGGATAATAGAGAGAATTCCCGGGATTTTTGGGAGGATTCTCTTATAAATGATAAAGAGCTTAAGCAGATCGACGGAATTCTTGTAGGGAACATTGGTACCGCTTACCGGATGAGGAGTGTTGAAGGGATTAAGCTGGCAGGGGATATCTCAATGAACATTTTCAACACATTGTCATTCAAAGAGGCTGCAAGGATGGGATTTGACAGTGTAGCGCTTTCGTCTGAACTGACATTGGGACAGATAAAGCAGCTTGGTAAGCTTTTTGGGAAGCCTGCTGTTGAAACAGTTGTTTATGGGAGATTGCCCATTATGATAAGTGAATATTGCCCTGTGGGATGCGTAGAGGGAGGATTTAACTCATCATCCGGATGCAGTGGTTGCTGCAGAAAAGGGGATTATACCCTTAAAGACCGGATGGGAGTGGAATTCCCCATAGTATGTGATAATACCACATGCAGAAGCACTATTTTAAACTCCAAAGTACTTTTTGTACCGGAAATGCTTAAAGATCTCACACAATCAGGAGTATCAATACTCAGGCTTTATATATGGAATGAGGAAATAAATGATATAAAGCAGCTTGTCAAGCTTCACAAAGGAGAGCAAACGGCACAAACAGAGGAAATTGCCGAAAAGGTAAGAAATTTGGGACTTACAAAAGGCCATTATATTAAAGGAGTGTAATTTTATGAGGAACACCATTGATGTTTATATCAGGCTTGAGGATGGAGGAAGGGTCCCCGTATATGCTTCAAAGCATGCCGCCGGCTGTGACCTTTTTGCAACAATGGATATGGCGATTGCACCCGGTGAAACAAAAATTATGCCATTGAATTTTATAATGGCAATGGAGCAGGATATTGAGGCCCAGATAAGGCCAAGAAGCGGCTTGTCGTTAAAAACACAGCTTCGCATTCCCAATAGTCCGGGTACAATAGACAGCGACTACAGGGATACAGTCGGTGTTATATTGCACAACGATTTTAGCATTGCAAATCTTCCGTATCTCATTACTCAAAAGCCTGAAATACTTGAGGAGCTGTGCAATAATTATATAGAGCTGACTCTTTCTGAGTATTTGAGGTCGAAAAACGTATCCATACCCACAGATGCTTATATCTTACATATTACAGAGCAAAAGATATATATAGACTCCAATGGAAACCCCTTTGGAACTATTTATATAAATAAGGGTGAGCGTATTGCTCAAATGGTTTTTAGCCGGCATAAAAGGGCTAACTTTATAAATCATCCTGATCCCCGTACAATCGGTGAGGACAGAGGCGGTGGCTTCGGACATACAGGAGTTGCGTCTTTTTGAAGCCTCACGCAGACATCGATGATCGGAGTGACATAACGGTTAGAAAGGTAAATTTGACGAATGACAGATAAAGAAATAAGCGGGAATATTCAATCACTTAAAGGCACCGTATTAGATGAGATTCGTGAGCTATATGAAATTAAGCTCGACAGTACAAGCTTTTTGACTGATGAGCTGGCAGTCCGCATGGCTGTGATATCGAGCAAAATAAATCGTGAGATTGCAGTTTATTTAAACCGGAAAGGCATAGTTTTAGACGTCAGTGTGGGAGACAGCAGTACTGTGACCCTTTCTTACGTAAATGGACGCAGAAATAAAGCAAGGTTATCGGGAGTCAGGTGTATACATACCCACCCAAACGGTGATTCAATGCTTTCGGCTGTTGATATTAATTCGCTGCTGGAGCTTAATATGGATGCGATGGTAGCTTTGGGTATCCGTGAAGGTGTAATTACAGGGATTACTGCGGCTATACCAAGGGCAGCAGACAGCAGGGGCGATGGTGTTGACATATTTGGACCCTTTGTAGAGTGTGGTAAAATGGAATTTTTATTGGAATTAATTCGTGAAAGGGACAAGGTTAGCAGTACCGAGCCTGAGGAAGTAAAGAACTCTGCTGAGAAGGCTATATTGGTGGGAATCGGCAGCGACGGCGCAAAATCTCTTGACGAGCTTTCCGAGCTTGCTTATACTGCAGGTCTTATTGTATTGGAAAAGGTACTTCAAAGCAGGACAACAAGAGACCCGGCTTTTCTTATCGGAAGAGGAAAGGTAAAGGAGCTGGGCCTTATGCGGCAAGCTATTGGGGCGGATACACTGGTTTTTGATGAGGAGCTTACGGGAGCACAGATAAGAAATATCGAGGAAATGACAGGAGCCAAGGTATTGGACAGAACAATGCTGATTCTTGATATATTCGCCCAAAGAGCTAAGTCCAGTGAAGGGAAGCTGCAGGTGGAGCTTGCGCAGCTAAAATACAGATTGCCCAGATTGACGGGTCTGGGAGGACAGCTTTCAAGGCTTGGCGGAGGAATAGGTACAAGAGGTCCCGGTGAGAAGAAGCTGGAAACGGACAGAAGACATATCAGACGAAGGATGAGTGCTTTGGAGGATGCTCTTTCCAATATCGCAAAGCGCAGAGACCTTACAAGAGAAAGCAGGAAGAAAAACTCCATACCTGTTGCAGCGTTAGTTGGTTATACAAATTCAGGCAAATCTACACTGCTAAACAGACTATGCAAATCAGATGTGTTTGCAGAGGATAAGCTTTTTGCGACATTGGATCCCACAACAAGAAGGCTTATACTGCCCAATGGGAAGGAGATTCTACTGGTCGATACCGTCGGGTTTATAAGAAAGCTCCCCCATGATCTGGTAGAGGCATTTAAATCCACACTTGAGGAGGCTGTGTCGGCGGATTTGCTGCTGCATGTTGTTGATATGGCTGACGAGGAAGCTGAAGAGCATATAAAGGTTACAGAAAGCATTTTAAAAAGTCTTGGAGCAACGGGAAAACCAACTTTACTTGTTTTTAATAAAATGGATAGTATCAGGGAAGACTATGGAAGACCAGTATTAAAATATGGGGTTGATACAATAGAGGTATCGGCGGTAACAGGCGAGGGTATTGATAACCTTTTATCAGCTATTGCAAAAGCTCTGGCAGCGGATGAGGAGGAGGCCTTGATTTTGGCTCCCTACACCGAAGGCTGGATTATTTCATACATCCACGACCATGGGACAATATTAGAGGAGGAGTACCGCCAGGAGGGAATTCTACTTACGGTCAGGATTAGGAAATCAAGGCTCGAAAGAATACGGGAATTTGTTGTTTAGGATTGAAATAGGGCCTACTTTAGGGTATGATTAAGTTAAATAACGGTTTAGGCTTTTATATAAAAAAGCAATACCGATGAAAGGAAGGGACCTTTATATGTTAGTCCGAAACTGCGCAGGAGGTATAGTCTTCTGCGGAAGCAAAGTGTTTCTCCTACAGAATGAAAAAGGAGAGTGGGTTTTCCCGAAGGGTGTAGTAAGAAGCGGGGAATTACCAAATGAAGTAGCCCTTAGAAGGGTTAAAGAAGAGGGCGACATTGCGTCGGAAATCGTTTCAACAGCAGGGCACACCAATTATGAATTCTTTTCTGTAACACGCCAAAAACCGGTTTGTAACAAAATCATCTGGTATATTATGAAGTCAAACAATCTTTATTACAAAATCAATGATAATGAAAAGTTTAAGGATGCGGGGTATTTCGAAGTTGACGAAGCCATGAAAATGGTAACCTATAGTCAAGATAAGGCACTTTTGAACCTGTCCTACCGGCAGTTTAAAGAAATAGACTCCGTAGCCGTTTAGATATAAGGTTTAAATTTAACTTGTGAATAAATACGGATGATAGCGGGACAGCCTGCTATCATCTGTTTATAAGGGGAGAAGTATGCGTAAGGAATATATGACAGTATCAAAGGAAGCGACAGCTGAGCTTGAAGAAAAGAAGTCCCGATTTATAGCAACGGTAAAACCAACAGAAACTGAGGAAGAAGCACACAGCTTTATTCAAAGCATAAAAACAAAGTATTGGAATGCTACACATAATGTTTATGCCTATTATATGTGTGGTAACAGCCAGGTTCAGAAATTCAGCGATGACGGGGAGCCTTCTGGTACTGCCGGACTGCCTGTCCTTGAGGCAATAAAAAAGCTGGGGGTGGAGGATGTGACGGTAGTTGTGACGCGATACTTCGGCGGAACGCTGCTTGGGGCATCGGGATTGGTAAGAGCATATGGGAAATGTGCGTCTTTGGGTATTGAGGCATCGGGTATAATAAAACGGCAGCTGTGTTTTGAAACAAAGGTCGGTCTTGATTACTCAATGCTAGGTAAAATACAATCCCTTGTTGCAGAAAACGGATATAAAATTAAGGATACGGTTTACTCGGAGGATGTTAACATGTATTTGTATGTTCCAGTGGATGAGCTTGACAAGTTCACTGCGTCGATAACAGAGGCTACAAGTGCAAGAGCTCTGGTGACACCTGGAGAAAAATCATACATTACAGTCGGAGGATGACTATGACTATAGCTAAAAGCAGTTATGCAGTAGGATGGAGAATTGAAAACTCAATTTTAGCCGCCTCTTTTAAATGATAGTTAAAGTCGGCATATTTACTATCAATGTGATGCTCAATCTCGCGAGCTTTAGGAAGGTCTACTATAAACTCGCTGCCTTTGCCCGGCGCGCTTATGATTCTAACACTGCCACCATGGAGTTGAACGAAGGAAAGTACTAAAGACAGTCCTAAACCACAACCGACATTTTCCTCGAAGGTATTGTTCCCGGACTGCATGAACCTTTCAAAAATTTCTTCCTGCTTTTCCAATGGTATACCTATTCCCGTATCCTTTACAGATATATGAATGCTATGTTCGGATGGGTAAACCGAGGTAGTGATAATACCTCCCGGTTTAGTAAATTTGATGGCGTTTGATAACAAATTCAGCGCTATGCGATCGAATTTTTCTATGTCAACTGATGCAAATAACGGTTCAGGAGGACTATTATAAACTAAATCCAGCTGTTGCTGCAATGCATAGGGCTTCACTGAATCGATAATCGCTTCAAGGAGTAAGCACAAATCACAATTAACCGGCCGGAGACTTAGATAGCCGGCTTCTATTTTTGTAAGATCCAGCAGGTTGTTTGTAAGCCGCAGCATTCTATAGCAATTAAATTTAATGACATTTAGGTTCTTTTTAAGGAAACGGTTTTCATTAAGCTCCTTGGACATATTTTTTTCTGTAATCTGGATAGCTCCCAGGATGATACTCAGGGGGGTTTTCAGCTCATGAGTCATATTTGAAAAGAACTCTGTTCTTTGAAGATTGACCTCTATAGCTTCATTCAATTCTGCTTTTAATTGATTGTCTGTTTTCAGAATAGGTCGATTTTTTTTTCTTTTATGTAGGAAAAGAATGATAAAAATATGTAGTGGTATGACGATGATTATAATGGTTGGGAGCAAATACTTCATATCCATTTGAATACCATCCTTTATATTTTATATAGTATATGTTATCATATATATGCAAAGCAAGCGAGACTTTGATTGTCTTTAATTACATATTATACCATATCGATTTTACACATGCATGGCCAAATTGTATAGATATTTTCCGAATTGTGGAAATAATGCTGAATAAAATGGAGGGATTCGTATGGCAGGCCATTCAAAATGGGCTAATATTAAAGCTAAAAAAGGAAAAACTATTTACCAAGCTTGGAAGAGAGATTGCTATAGCAGTTAAATCGGGTGGCCCAAACCCTGATGCAAATTCCAGGTTGAAGGATGTTATTGCAAAGGCAAAGGCTGCGAATATGCCAAATGAAAACATTATGAGAAGTATAAAAAAAGCTTCGGGCGTAGGTGAAAGTGAAAATTATGAAGAGATTACATATGAGGGATACGGACCGGGCGGAGTAGCATTAATTGTTGAAGCTGCAACAGACAACCGGAACAGGACTGCCGGTGATATAAGGCACTATTTTGATAAGTTCGGAGGCAACCTCGGGCAAACAGGCAGCGTATCGTTCATGTTCAATAGAAAGGGAGTCATCATAATTGAAAAGACAGACAATATTAATGAAGACGACCTTATGATGGAAGCACTTGAGGCAGGTGCCGAGGATATTGTCACCGAAGAGGATTATTTCGAGATAGCTACACAGCCTAATGATTTTTCAGCTGTAAGAATAGCGCTGGAAAGCAAGGGCTATGAATTTGCGGAAGCTGAAATATCAATGGTTCCCACAACAACGACAAAGCTCACTGATGAAAAGCAGATAGAGCAGATGGAGAAGCTCATTGACAATCTTGAGGATATGGACGATGTACAAAACGTCTATCACAATTGGGAGCGGGATGAGGAAGAAGACGAGGAATAAAGGCTATTTATGCTTTGTCTTTTGAAATTGCCTTAAGCGCATTCAGGCGCAGTTTTCTTTTGATATCTGCAATCCTGTCAAGATCACTCAGGCTTTCAATATCATACTTGCGGCAGCATTTTGTGCAAACGGAGCGGTTCCCTTTGTAGCCGGGGTTCATGCCGACACCTCTGTGGATGCGGATAAACGGCCTGGGCTTGAGTCTTCCGCAGCAGGAGCATCTGGGCATTATGTCTGGCAGGAAAAGCAGGAACATGATAAGGGCTGATATGGTGAAGAAAATGTGCCACCTGTACATATTGAAACACCTCTATCTATTGCTATTTGCATCAGCCTTTGAATATGACTACAATGTTGCCTGCTGACTAATCATACGTTTTACAGCAACACCGATTAAGGAATTAAAAAGGGCTGTCCATTTAAGACAACCCTTTTCTGGTAGAATAGCAATATCTATTTTACTGACTTAGTTCTTTTCCTGCGGATAACTGTTTCCGGTGTAGGATTCAAACACCTTCTTAACGATATTTCCGCCGATTTTTCCGGCGTCTCTCGATGTGAGGTCGCCATTATAGCCCTGCTTTAGGTTAACGCCTACTTGGTTGGCTATCTCATACTTCATGTTTTCAAATGCAGTTTTACTTCTGCTGTTTGCCATATAGTTCCCTCCTCGTATTGTTTTCGCCACATTCTTTTTATCTGCGGCTACTATTATGATTTGTCAAATTAAATTTATTATTACGGTAATTAATTCTAAATTGTTATTCTCTGACATCTTCCGGACTTTCTCTAAACAGCAGAGAAATTGAATACAGGCCGGAAATACCGACCAAGGCAAATATTATTCTGCTAAAAATTGACATCGTGCCATCAAATAAATTGCCACCGAATATGGCAGTTACAAGATCATAATTAGCTATTCCGACCAGGAGCCAGTTTAATGCTCCAATGATTACAAGTACAAGAGCAAGTCTGTCTAATGGTGTTCTGTTCATTGCAACAACTCCTTTTCTTAAAGATAGCCTTATTATTACACTGTATCTAGGAATAATTCGCAAAAGTGATTTGCAATAAAAGCCAAAACAACAAAAAGGCCGAGAGCAAAATGCTCCTGGCCTTTTATTTAAATAACCGACACCGGCTGCGGCCGGCATCAGTTAGTATTAAATATATACATATTCATTCGGCAGCCTGGTTAAATTATTTGGGGTACGATGTATATTATGTAGAATTCATATTTAATGTGTCTTTTTGCTTCAAGTCGTTTAAATTTTTATTATATTTTTTATTGACACAAATTACAGGCAAGTATACAGTTGAGCTTGGAGGGTTTATAGACAATGAATTATATTAAAAGCCCTAATATTCCCGATAGACCTGTAAGTGCTGCGGTGGTTGACGCACGCATTAGTAAGGAAGCTGAAAAAAAGCTGATTGGACTGGGTATCAGACTTTTTAAGGTTCAACCCCATCCTGGCCTTTACGATGCCGTGTCCTGCCACCCTGATATGATGCTTCACCATATCGGGGGCGAGACAATTGTTTACGCACCGGGGACTGACGAAAGGCTAATAGGGCAATTGAAGGATAACGGCTTCAAGCTTTTAAAAGGTGAGGCTGAGCTATCTGCCACATACCCTAAGGATATCGCATACAATGCAGCCAGGGTAGGGAAATGGTATTTTCACAATCTCAAGCATACTGATCCTATTGTAAAAAAGCTGCTTGAAAGTCTTGGCATTGAGCCTGTCCATGTGGAGCAGGGGTATAGTAAATGCTCTGTTTTGCCTATTGATCAAAATTCAATTATCACCTCTGACATTGGTATCGCGAAAATTGCTGAAAAAAAGGGGCTAGATGTATTACAGGTAGCAGATGAAAGATCTATTCGCTTGCCGGGATTAAATTACGGCTTTATAGGAGGCGCTGGAGGGATGCTTAATAAGTCGGTTTTGGGCATAAACGGACGACTTGGCACTCTTAGCTTAAGTGAAGACATAGCTTCATTTCTTTCAAGAAAAAATATCGTATTAGAAGAGCTTTCAGATTCTGTAGTTACAGATATCGGTTCCATACTTCCTCTAAAAACATATAATATATAAGAAAATGCGTGGCAATATTTGCATATATTGCGTGCTGCATACAACATTTTGCTTAAACATATACTAACACTCGAAGGGATG
>CAZPMC010000001.1:121793-157959 GCA_964587755.1 uncultured Oscillospiraceae bacterium | reverse complement strand
ATTGTATCTAATTGCACCTCCCTATATCTATTTATTTTTGAATAGGGGAGATGTCAAAATGAAAAGGGAGTTATGCTTTATTGTTTTAGTTGTAATATTGTTTCTTATTTCAATTCCTTTCACCGCTTTTGCAGCAACAGGAACAGATAAGACAATAATGGTTAATACACCAGTGACAGATAATCTGTCAAGTAAATCTGAGCAAGATATTTTCCGCTTTAACCTTAAAGAACCAGGTAGTTTACAAGTTAAATTTGATTACCCTTCAGGTGAAATAGGTTATACCTGGAGAGTAAGTCTATATGGAGTCGGAAGTGATGGTAAACTTCAAAGATTACAAAGTTCTACAAACAATGATTCAAGATCATCTGTTAATATAACAGAAACCATTTATCTGGATAAGTCCAGGTTACCTGCTGGAAATTATTATATTCTTGTTGAATTAGCAGCAGGTTATTATTCCAATGCTGATTATACAATAACTATTCTTTCTGATGTAAGTGCCGACATTCCGTCTTCCTGGGCAAAGGCGGAAGTAGAGGCTGCAGTAAATAAGAAGCTTATACCGCAAAATATGCAAAAATTATATACCCAGAATATTAATCGGAAAGATTTTTGCTACCTTGTAATTAATTTCATAACAATAAAAACCGGCAAAGATATTAATGAGATCCTTATAAGCAATGGTAAAACCATTAATCACAGCATATTCACTGACACAAATGACTTAACAATTCTTGCTGCTAATGCCCTGGGAATTGTTAGTGGAAAGGGTAATAACAAGTTTGATCCCAATGGTAATATTACAAGAGAAGAAGCTGCTGTCATGCTTCAAAGAACAGCAAATCTTTTAGGGTTTATTGAGCCTAATGGTCCACCTGTGAATTTTTCTGATAAAAGCAAATTTTCAAGTTGGGCAGTAAAAGGTATTGCCTTTGCTTCGTCAGCGACCGACAAAACCAATGGCAATAAGGTAATGGGCGGCACTGGAAATGGCAATTTTTCTCCTAAAGGTACATACACACGACAGCAAGCATTTATAACTATGATCCGACTTTTTAATGCTATGGATTAACCAAAACAAGTCCGACCTAATCACTCTGCTTACGGGTAGGGTGATTAGGTTGGTTTGTGAGATGCATCATACCTCATGGGCTCCTTCTGCACCATGATAATCCAGAATGGAAAACTTCTGCCTGGCACCATCTTTACACGTAACAAAAGGGTAAACTGCAAGCATAGTATACATAAGACAGATAAATTTTATGAAGGAATTTACAATGTCCTATTATGGTGTCCATCCTTTTTGCAACATAGTTCCAAAATCTTTTTATAGGCAGAGGCAGTGTCCGGCTAATCACATTATAAGGATTATTCAATCAGGAGATACATTTTATAAACTTGCAAAGATGTATAATGTGAGCGTTGAGAGTATCCAAATGGCAAACCCTTTTATTAATCCTTATTTATTAAGGATTGGCCAAAGCATATGCATACCACGGGGTTGCCCTTCAGGATATATTCCTTATACGGTCAAGAGCGGAGACACAATGTTTGCAATTGCTAGCAGACATTCAATAACAACACAAATGTTAATTGCCGCTAACCCTCAAATAAGAAACCCAGATATGATAATTGTCGGACAAACACTCTGTGTACCTGTTGTAGATTATATCAGACAACAGATCGCTGGAATGACACTGGAAGAGAAAATAGGTCAAATGGTTATTGTGGGATTTAATGGTTATCAAATTAATAATCATGCAATAACGATGATTAGAAATTATCATGTAGGCGGCTTTATTTTGTATGGCTATAATGTATCAAACACAAGTCAGCTTTTAGCATTAATCAATGCACTAAAGAGCGCAAATAAAATTAACAAAATACCCTTATTCATTTCAGTGGATGAGGAGGGCGGCAGAGTAAGCAGGATGCCTGCAGAGTTTAAAAAACTGCCATCCAATAGACTAATCGGCTTAATTAATAACGAAGAGCTATCATATAGAATTGGTCAAATCATTGCTGGTGAAATTAAAGCTTTTGGCTTTAATATGAACTTTGCACCTGTTTTAGACATAAACAGCAATCCGAATAATCCTGTAATAGGAGACAGGTCATTTGGCTCTAATGCAGAAATTGTTAGCAGATTGGGCATACAGACTATGAAGGGAATCCGCTCAGGTGGTGTAATACCTGTTGTCAAGCACTTCCCAGGGCATGGAGATACATCAGTTGATTCTCATATAGGTCTGCCTGTCATCAATCATGATTTAAACAGACTCAGAAGTTTTGAGTTGATTCCATTTGAATCGGCAATCAGGAGCCAGGCTGATGCAGTAATGGTTGCCCATATTTTATTAACGAAAATTGATCCAGTATTTCCCGCTTCTCTTTCATGGATTGTAACTACAGACATTTTAAGAAATGAACTGGGCTTCAATGGTGTGGTCATAACAGATGATATTACCATGGGAGCTATTACAAGGAACTTTAACTTAAGTTACGCTGCCGTTCAGTCAATTAAAGCTGGCAGTGATATTATTTTGATAAGTCGGGGTTACGAGGAAGAGGTTAGTGTGATAAATGCATTGAGAAATTCAGTGCTAAATGGAATTATACCAGTGGAAAGGATAAATGAAAGCGTATATAGGATATTGAGATTAAAAGAAAAATACAATTTAAATAATGATACAATTAATTCAGTTGACATTGATAAAATCAATAAAGAAATTGAGGCTGTTTCCCTTTGAAATTGATATGTTGAGCTGACAGTCGTGGAACATTACCTACTTTTTCCCGTCCATATCAATATAATAAAAATATAATAAAATTTGCATGATAAGAAGAGAAGGGAGAGAAGTAGATGAGAATTAAGAGAATCGTTGCATTTGTACTGACAATTGTTATCATGTCATCAATGTCAGTAACAACTTTTGCTCAGGAAAAACTATACTTTCTATCATTTACAGGGACAGTAAAGAAAATAGAGGACCACTGGTCCATGGAAAATGCCAAGTTTATCTCTTTGGAGGACGATGAAGGAAATCCTGCAAATGCAATTATTTCTGACACCACATATATTGCGGGGGACAAGGATATAGAGGTTGGAGATGTTATTACAGTATATTATGATGCCAATAAGCCTATGATTATGATCTATCCGCCTCAATATAGTGCCGAGGTTGTAGTTGTGCACGGCATTGATTTAAATGTTGAGGTAGATTATTTCAATAAGGAACTGGTCAATTCCGACAATACACTTAAGCTGAATATTTCTGATGAAACTAAAGTTTTGCTGCAAAACGGTGAAGAATACAAAGGGAAGCTGGAAGATAAAAAGCTGGTTGTTTTTTACGGAGCTTCTACAAAAAGCATACCTGCTCAAACCAACCCTGATAAGGTAGTAGTCCTTATGGAGGACGTTGCTTCCATGGCCATAGTTGTAAACGGTGATATTTTAGAGGCGCCCTCTGCCTATATGAATGATGAGGGAACTGTAATGGTGCCAATCCGCGCAATCTCGGAGGCCCTTGGATATGAAGTTTTGTGGGAGCAAAAGACCAAAAGTGTGACACTTAGTAATGCAATTTCATTATTTATCGGGAAAGATTACTACACATATATGAAAATGGCGCCAATAGAGCTTGGGACAGCACCTGAGCTGATTAATTCCAGAACTTTTGTGCCGCTGAGTTTTTTCACCGAGGTCGTAAAAGTGAAGGAAGCAGGAATTATAGGAGGCAGCATAATAATAAACCAGTAGAAAAAAGCAAATCAAAGGGTCTGGCACAAAAGGTATTTAACCTGGAAGGCAGCCCCTTCTCATTTCTTTGCTTTACTTTGCTTAACCATTTTACCCTTGGCACCATTTTGATATAATGGTACAGGGTGATAAAAATGGCAGATAACAAACCTACTTTTGTTGAAAGACGAAAAGGTCCGGATATAATTGTCAAGATTGTGTGGCTGGTGTCGGCTGTCAGCTGGCTGCTAATAATAATCGCTCTCGCCTTTGCAGACAAGGCTAAGCCGGAAAATGAGACTTTTTTTGACAGATATCTGGGTAAGACTGCCAGGAGCTATTGGGATGAAGAGTTACTCCGGTATGCATTTATTATATTTATTATTAATTTAATAATCTGCATCGTAGGATTTGTATTAAACTTGCAAAGGCAGAAAAGGAAAACGGACAAAATCAGCAAATCCATTATCCTTCTTGGAATTGCTTCCTTGTCCGGAGCTCTGTGGTATTTATTCCGCTAAAAATTGGTGCCAGGCACTGACAAAAAGCAGAAAGAGAACTGTCCCCCTTGCTATTTTTAAAACAGTATACGCTTTTGGAATTCATTATGACAACGGGGGCAATGAACCTCAAGTCTACCTTTCCGTCTGGGAAGGCGAAGATTTGCCTTGCACTTCGGACATTTTACGTAACGGTGGGTTTTAATTTCCTTAAGCTTACGGCTGATTAGAGAAAGCCTTGACTTAATACGGTTCCATATCTTTAGGAATCTTTGATTTTCCATCTGCCTTTTGTATATATTTCTTGAAAGGGATCTTACTAGCGCAAGAATTAGAATTAGCCAAACAATTGCCCCAATAACAGGCGATTTGATAAACATATTTAAAATAAGTAATATGAAAGATACGGCCAACATGGCAGAATATAGCTGATCGGGACCGTATCGCCCCATCATAAATTGTGAAAGCCTATCTCTTAATTTTCCCATAATTTATCTCCTTTAGCATGAACGGCAGAAGAATGTGCAGAACAATCTCATAAGGCATAGGCTCAAGCATAAAGAGTTTAAATTAATTGCTGGCATACCGTAGTTTTGACTATACTGCTGATATACTCGTCCGCCGCTTTGTATTTGGTTTAAAATCCGCTGATATTCCATATTGTCAGGCTCCATTTGAACAGCAGTTTTCGCATGGTTTAGCGCTGTAATCCTGTTACCTGCGCCTGAATTTGCTATGGCACTGTAATAGTACCATTCAGCTGTTTTTTGGTCTATTCCTGCTAATACATTAAGAGCTTCATTAAAATAGCCTGCACGCAAATAATTCTTAACAGGATCAAATGGGGAAGAGGCGCGTCTTTGCTGCTGGCTGAAACCAAAGGGACCGTAGCCTCCAAAAAATTCGAAGTCTTCAAAGGGATTGAAGCCAAAACCAAAGGGGTCATTGCCTCCACGTGTACTGTTGCCTGTAAACCCGCTGCTGAAGGGATTCTGATTGCCATAGCCTCCAGCGGCAGTTGACTGTGAAGTATTGCCGCTCTTTATTTGCTCATAAGCAGCATTTATTTCACTCATTTTCCGGGCAGCCTCGTCATCCCCTTGATTAACATCGGGATGATATTTTTTTGCGAGCCTTCTGTATGCTTTTGTTATCTCCTCATCTGACGCTGTGGGAGAAACGCCTAATACTTTGTAGGGATCGGGTATCATTATTTGCTTCTCTCTCTTCCTTTTCTCGTATTATCTGCTTCATATCTTGTCCATACTCCTGAATAGAGTATGTTTTCAATAATGCTCTTGTCCTTTTCAATTGGCAGCTTTTTATATTTTTCCATACAATCAGCCATCAACAGGTTTAATATTTCCCTAAAGCTATTTGATGATAAGGTAATAAGAGGATTGTAACGCTCTTTTTTTATATCAGCCTTTAAGTCAAGACATGCATCCATTATATATATGAATTTTCCCAAAGCTTTTCCAAATTCCCGTAAGTCTCCTGCATACTCATCGTCACTAAAGACAAAAATTTCACCCATCAGTTCTCCAAAGCAATTAGCGGGGATATCAGGGTTTAGCTCACCTGCCTTTTCAATTTCAGACAGAGTGACTAAGCACTTGCTGATTATATCACATTTGCAGGCATATAGCTTTGATATCCTCTTGTAGGCGCTTTCAAATGCTTTTGCTCCAAGAAATCCGGTTACTTTTTTATCATCCTTCCAGTCATCTATGAAGTTAAAGTAGGCAAGCAGTACGTTCATGTCAGAAGCATAAGATGTTATTTTGTTTTGCCAATAATTATGCTTCTTTAATGGATGGACAGCACAGCGTTGACACTTAAGATTGGTGTCATGGCCATATAGAGAGGAGAGAAGCAGTACCAGAAATGTCATATCGTAAGTAAGGGTAATACGGCTGATTATGCCGTGACGGCTTCCCAATGCTTTACACAGACCGCAATAGCAAGCCTTGTAATGCTCCTTTTCCTCTTGTGATAAATTGTCAGTATTTGCAATTACATAGCCAAACAAAAAACACACCTACCTTATATTTTACAGAATATATTTTACGAAATTTTTTGCTGCATTTCCTCTAGAACAACGGATAGCTGGCCTGCGGCTGCAGCAATTTGAGCTGCATCCTTTGTCCTCATAGCTTTTTTAGCGTCTTTTACAGATTGTGAAAGCCTGGTACGGTCAGCCTTATCAAGCTTTTTCATTATAGAGGAGGCCTGATAGATTAATTGTTCTGCATTATTCCTGGCAGTTGCCTCTTCTTTATACTTGGCATCTTGTGCCGCATATTGCTGTGCGTCCCGGATGGCACGGTCGATCTCCGACTGACTGAGATTTGATGATGCAGTAATGGTTATATTTTGCTCCTTACCGGTACCTAAGTCCCTTGCTGATACATTAACTATTCCGTTTGCGTCAATATTAAAGGTAACCTCTATCTGAGGAACTCCTCTTAAGGCACGGCGTATACCTGTGAGCTTAAATTTCCCCAAGGTTTTATTGTGGGCTGCCATTTCTCGTTCGCCCTGCAGCACATGTATTTCCACAGAGGTTTGGAAATTAGCCGCAGTAGTGAAAATCTGGCTCTTCTTTATAGGTATTGTAGTGTTTCGCTCAATAATCTTTGTAAAAACATGTCCCACTGTCTCAATGCCAAGAGACAGGGGTGTTACATCAAGCAACAGCAATCCTTTAACGTCTCCGGCCAGTACTCCTCCTTGCAGGGCAGCACCCATTGCGACACATTCATCAGGATTTATTCCCTTAAAGGGTGACTTGCAGGTAAATTTCCGGACAGCTTCCTGCACTGCTGGAATGCGGGTAGAGCCTCCCACAAGCAAAACCTTGCTGATATCGTTGATGCTTAGACCTGAATCACTCATGGCCTGCTGTACAGGACCCATTGTGGCATTTACAAGATGAGATGTCAGTTCATCAAATTTAGAACGGGTGAGAGTTATATTCATATGCAAAGGACCTGACTTGTCCGAAGAAATAAACGGAAGATTAATTTCGGTTGCGGATATACCGCTAAGCTCAATTTTTGCTTTCTCAGCAGCTTCCTTCACTCGCTGCATGGCAGTAGGATCCTTTGTAAGATCAAAACGGTGTTCTTTTTTAAATTCTGAAACCAGATAATCTGCAACACAGCTGTCAAAATCATCGCCACCAAGGCGGTTATTTCCTGCTGTGGCTAAAACCTCAATAACACCGTTGTTTATATCAAGAATGGACACATCAAATGTTCCACCACCCAAATCATAAACCATTATTTTTTGGGACATTTCCTTGTCCACACCATAAGCTAATGCAGCAGCAGTTGGCTCATTAATGATTCGTTGGACATTAAGACCAGCTATTTTACCGGCATCCTTTGTCGCTTGACGCTGAGAGTCAGTAAAGTATGCAGGTACAGTTATTACAGCGTCGGTAACCTGCTCTCCCAGATAGCTTTCCGCATCAGCCTTGAGCTTTTGCAGCAGCATTGCAGAAACTTCCTGAGGGGAATACTTCTTGCCGTCTATATTTATCCTATAGTCACTGCCCATCTCACGCTTAATGGAGCTTATAGTGCGCTGGGCGTTAGTCACAGCCTGTCTTTTTGCAACCTGGCCTATCATTCTCTCACCGTCTTTTGAAAAAGCAACAACAGACGGAGTTGTGCGGCCGCCCTCTGCATTTGGTATTATAACTGCATCACCGCTTTCCATTGCGGCAACACATGAATTTGTAGTGCCTAAATCGATTCCGATTACCTTTGGCAATATATTTCACTCTCCTTTTATATCAATAGCTATAAGTTTACAAGGTAAATATAAACTGAATATAAACAAATTAAAAAATGTTTTGTTTAAACTCAGTTAACAATTGTAAAATAGTATTATATAGATTAGGTTGAAAGGGGTTAATGGGATGTTTCAGATAATGGTGGTCGAGGATGACGCCAATACAAGAAGGTTAATGGAAGCCATTTTGCTTCAAAACGGTTATAATGTCATATTGGCCAAGGACGGTTACGATGCGTTGGAGAAGATGGATAGCCATCATGTTGATTTGATTGTTCTGGACCTGATGATGCCGCGCATGGATGGCTATGAGTTTACCGAAACTCTTCGCAGTACCCATTGCAATATTCCAATTCTAATGGTTACTGCAAAGGAAACGCCTGCCGATAAGAAAAAAGGTTTTCTTGCGGGGACGGATGATTACATGGTAAAGCCGGTCGACGAGGAAGAGATGCTCCTTAGAATTGCGGCTCTTTTACGCCGTTCCCAAATAGCAAATGAACGCCGGCTGACAGTTGGTGAAACGACACTGAACTATGATGCCCTTGAGGTTTCCAGAAGGGGTGTTGACCGGGAACTGGCAAGGAAAGAGTTTATGCTGCTGTACAAGCTATTGTCATACCCAAATAAAATATTTACAAGACGTAGTTTAATGGATGAAATATGGAGTATGGATTCTGAAACGGATGAGCGTACAATAGACGTTCATATAAATCGTTTGCGGGACAAATTTAGAGATAATACTGATTTTGAGATTGTTACAGTAAGAGGGCTGGGATACAAGGCGGTGATAAAGGAATGAGAAGAAGGGGCTTAATTCCTGTTGGAATGAACAAGGAGACAATTAAAAGGGTCAGAACAATAAATATCCAGATGGTGCTGTTTGTTTTCTCTATAATGCTGCTTTCAGGATTATTGACAAGTGCTTCCTTTAGCTTTTTATATACCTTGGGTATTTTCCCCGAATGGGTGCTTTCATCAATCCTTACACCCTTTATAACGATGCTTGCAAGTATCGCTATTGGAACCGCTTTAACTGCGGTAGCTAGTGAAAGGGTACTAAAACCCCTTAATCAGTTGATTAGGGCGACAAAGGCAGTAGCAAAAGGTGACTTCAGAGTCCGTGTACAGGAGATGGACAGCGATTCTGAGATAGCAATTTTATTGAGAAATTTTAATCACATGACACAGGAATTAGGCAGCATTGAAATGTTCCGCAACGACTTCATAAACAACTTTTCTCACGAATTCAAAACACCTATTACATCAATAATGGGCTTTGCTAAACAGCTTCAAAATAAAGATCTTTCTGATGAAAAAAGAAAGGAATATACTGATATTATTATAAACGAATCGGAGCGTTTGACGAATATGGCATCAAATGTGCTGCTTTTGAGTAAATTTGAAAATCAGCAAATAATAACAAATAAAACCCAGTTTGAATTGGATGAACAGCTACGAAATTGTGTAATTTTATTGGAGAAGGATTGGAGCAAGAGAAATATAGAGATGCATCTTGATTTGGAGCCGGTTAAAATTTCCGGCAATTCGGAAATGCTTTCCCACCTATGGCTGAATCTAATTGAAAATGCTATTAAATATTCCGCTGATAACAGTAGTGTCACAGTAAGCTGTCATAAAGCCGGAACTAATGTTGAGGTGACTGTAAGCGATACAGGTGAGGGCATGGATGAAACGACATTAAAGCATATTTTTGACAAATTCTATCAAGGCGACAAATCACATTCAGTTACAGGAAATGGTCTGGGACTATCCATAGCCAAACGGATTGTTGAGCTTTGCAATGGGGAGATTACGGTTAAAAGCAAGCTCAGTCGGGGAACGTCATTTACAGTTAAGCTGCCCAGCCGGTCCTGCTGATGTGTATGCTGAGAGCAGACCCCATCATGCAACTGGGCAATGTCGGACAGTCCCCGGGGGCGGGGCATTAACTTGACTATTTCACAGTTTAAGATTACAATCTGATACGTCGAGGCAAAAAATATAGATACGAAAAAGAATTTATTGACTTGGAGATGGGACAGATAACATGGAAAACTTCATTTTAGGAGGTTGTATAAGCGTACCATTAATAGGTGCTTTTTTTCTTCCTATTTTAGGTGAAAAGAATGCTAAATTAAGGAATGGGGCAGCACTTGCTTTTGTAGCCGCAGCCTTTGTTTTATCGGCTTTGGCTTTGCCTTATGTCTTTTCAGGTGAGCCCTTATCCTTTGGCTTTGAATTGCCACTGGGCTTAAGCTTCGGTTTTTATGCTGATGCTCTGGCAGTATTTATGGCAATGACAGCATCCCTTGTCGCCTCTGTGATAGTTGTCTATTCATTTGGTTATATTAAGCATTATGACAACCAAAACGAGTATTATATGATGGTTTGTCTTTTTATTGGGGCTATGATGGGGCTTGTTTTCTCAACTAATCTAATTTTTATCTACACCTTTTGGGAGATATCCGCCATCTGCTGCTGGAGGCTTATAGGCTTTTATCGTGAAGAAATAACGATAAAACGTGCAAACAAGGCTTTTTTGATGACTGTAGCCGGCGCTCTAATAATGCTCATAGGATTTATCGGGATATACGGGCAAACTGGTACATTTGACCTGGCGCAAATGAAGAGTCTGTCTATCCCCTCGTGGAGTGTTGTGTTGATACTTTTCGGGGTTTTATCAAAATCCGCAACCTTCCCTCTTCACAGTTGGCTGCCCGATGCAGGGGTGGCACCTTCGCCAGTAACATCCCTTTTGCATGCTGCAGTGCTTGTTAAAATAGGTGTTTATGTATATGCCCGACTATTTGCATTGACTTTCCATATTGATGAAGTTTTTACATTGGCTGTACCAATAATTGCTGCTGTCAGCGCTCTTGTCAGTGCAGGAGCTGCAATGGCTGCAAATGATATAAAGCGGGTAGTGGCATACTCAACCATAAGTCAGCTTGCATTTATACTTTTAGGTCTGTCATGCGGAAATGAAACAGGTTTAGCAGGAGGAATGCTGTATATCCTTACTCACAGTGTTGCAAAGGCAGGTTTGTTCCTTTGTGCCGGAATTGTTGAGCACAATCTTCACACAAAGGATATAACAAAAATGGGGGGACTGTATAAAACAATGCCCCTGACTGCCGCCGCTTTTATATTCTGTGCTTTTTCCGTCATGGGGATACCGCCCTTTGGTGGCTTTTTCGCCAAGTATCTTGTTATTGACGGTATTGTATCGGCAGGTAATATTGCTGTGGGGATTGTGTTTATAATAGGTGCTGTTATGACAGTAATGTACCTTACCAGACTGTTTGTAAAAGTTTTCTTGGGAAAACAGACCTTCCCAGATTCTTCGGAAGGAACTCCTTTGATGGTAGTATCAGTAATTGTGCTTGCAGCTTTGTCCCTAGCCCTCGGGATATTTATAAGCATGCCTTCGGAGCTTGTTTCCCTGACAGGAGGGGGTTATTAAATGTTGAATTCTATTGGTGCTTTTTTAAGTAACGGTGCAAACATAATTTGGTTTATGATAACTTTGCCTGCAGCTTGCGGGGCTTTAATGTGGCTTTTAAGACGGCATTATGCACCAAGACTTGTGCTGGTGATATTGTCTTCGGCTGCAAACCTTTTATTTGCCATAAGCCTTTATATGTCGGAAGGCTTTTATGTGAAGCTTCCTTTCGTGTCCTTCGGGCTTGACATGGCTTTTAAAGTTTATGAGTACTCGTCCTTGTTCGTCACTTTGACTGCAGGCGCCTTTTTGCTTGTAAGCATTTACAGTGTTGTCTTTTTAAAGAACCTAAGCTTTGGCGGCCGCTTTTTGATGTATTTATACGTAAGCCTGGCAATGATAAACGGGGCTTTAATTTCCGACAATCTCGGGATAATGCTGTTTTTCTGGGAGGGGCTTTTGTGCACTCTTTTTGGGATACTTTTGATAAACAATAAGGAAAACCCCAAGACAGCAATTAAGGCACTTGCATTATCTGGAACAGCTGATCTTTTACTTATGATTGGGATTATAATAACCGTATTCCAAGCGGGGACGCCTTTTGTAAGCGATATTAATAAGCTTCCCTTAACCGGTGTTGCTAGCCTTGGATTTGTATTCATGATGCTTGGTGCAATAGGCAAATCAGGATGTATGCCCTTCCACAGTTGGATACCAAGTGCGGCTGAGGATGCTCCTACACCATTTTTGGTTGCCTTCCCGGGAGCACTCGAAAAATTGCTGGGCATATACCTTGCAGTTAAAATTGTAACCGAAATCTATGATCTTAGGCCGGGAAGCGCAATGAGTATCACTGTTATGATCCTGGGAGTACTGACTATTATATCCGCAGTTGCCATGGCTCTAATTCAGAAGGATATGAAGAAGCTGCTATCATACCATGCCATAAGCCAGGTTGGGTACATGGTACTTGGTGTAGGATCGGCTTTACCTGTCGGTATTGTGGGTGCACTATTCCATATGCTTAACAATGTTGTTTATAAGAGCTGTTTGTTTATGGCAGCCGGAAGTATAGAAAAGCAGGCAGGAACAACAGATCTAAGAAAAATAGGGGGGCTGGCAAAAAGCATGCCGGTTACAATGATATGCTTTACCATAAGCGGATTGGCAATTGCAGGGTTACCACCCTTTAACGGCTTTTTCTCCAAGGAGCTGATTTTTGATGCTGCGCTGGAGAGTAATGCCATTTTATATATAGGTGCATTAATAGGAGCGTTTATGACTGCTGTTTCCTTCTTAAAAATGGGGCGGAGCGCCTTTACAGGTGAATTGGTGCTACCTATTGACAGAAAAGGGGTCAGGGAGGCAAGCTTTGGAATGTTAGTTCCAATGGGTGTTATGGCGGCCTTAAGCGTCATATTCGGTGTGTTCAATCCATTGCCTCTTGACAGAATGCTTAACCCGGCATTGGGATACACAGAAGTCTTTTCAGGATGGCCTCATTCTGCATTGCTTGTTATTGTTTCGCTAGTAGTGCTTGCGGCAGCCGTAGTGGATCACATATACGGAAGCAGAAAGTCGGGCAGCGCTTTAAATGCGGCTGATCACATTCATTACGCTCCTGTACTCAAAAGCATTTACAAAGCGGCAGAAAAGGGGTATTTTGACCCGTATAATCTTCTGATATGGTCTATTAACGCTTATTCCGCAGTTTGTTCATATGTTGAGAAGGGCGTTAGCTGGTTTTACGATACTGCTGTTGTTGTAACTTTCGAGGGAGCCGCAGAGCTTTTGCATCGTGCTAACAACGGCAGCTTGGCGCGATATGTTGTTTTTGCTTTAACAGGGGTTTTAGCTGTTGTAGCTGTATTTATGATAGTTCTATTGTAGGAGAGGTGCGTTATTTGGATACTATGGCTTATATTGCGGTTTCTTTTCTTGTAATACCGCTTATAATTATAATAATAAATATTCTTATGCCAAAACAGACGGCAGAAAGATACGCCCTATGGTCGGCTGGCCTTTGTGCAGTGATTCAGATGGTCTCCTCGGGCATACTCTTTTTTATGCTGATGGCACAAAAAATATATGAATATGAATTTGCACTGCTTTGGGATATTAATAAAATTGGTTCAGAGCGTTTTTCAGTGACTAAGCTGGCATTAGTTATTCTATTTTGCGTAGGCTTTGTATCGTTTGTTTCAGTGCTTGTAGCAAACCAGACGGTGGGTAGAAGAAGAACCTTCTATGTAAATCTGCTGATGACTTTAATTTTGGGTATGAACGGGATGATTATTGTAACGGATCTCTTCTCTCTGTATGTATTTTTAGAAATTGCAGGAATTTCAGGCTTTGTCTTAATTGCAATGTTCCAGTCAAAAACGGGGCTTGAGGGTGCATTTAAGTATCTCGTCATGTCATCTTTAGCAAGCATGTTTATATTAGTAGGACTGTCCCTGATATTTATGCAGACAGGAAGCCTGCAGTTTTCTAAGATAAACATGAATTTAATAAGTGGTTTAGACCAAACCCATCCTGTATATATCTACTTAGCATTAATTCTTTTAATATCGGGCTTTGCTATAAAAACAGGTGCAGTACCGTTCCACAGCTGGCTTCCTGATGCGCATCAGAGTGCAGACACTGCAGTGTCTGTGCTTTTGAGCGGAATTGTCATAAAGGTGGCGGGAATATATGGATTTGTTGTACTAAGTGATTTGTTCGGCAATGTTCATGCTGTCAACATAACCCTTGCAGCCATTGGAATTGCTTCGATTTTTGCCGGGGCGCTTTATGCGCTAAAGCAGGATCATTTTAAGCGTATTGTTGCCTATTCCTCCGTTAGCCAAATGGGATATATATTGCTTGGAATAAGTACCGGCAGCACACTGGGTCTTTTAGGTGCTGTTTTACACATATTCAATCATGCAACGTTTAAATCTTTATTATTTTCAAATGCAGCAGCATTGCATGAGCAGGTGGGGACTCTTGATATTAATGAACTGGGCGGATTGCAAAAAAAGATGCCGATAACAGGTGCTTCATCCATATCAGCATTTTTATCAACTGCAGGCATACCTCCCTTTGCAGGATTTTGGAGTAAGCTTTTGATTATAATGGCGCTTTGGGCCAGGGATTGGAGAATATTATCCGGGATTGCACTGTTCTCGAGTATATTTACAGCCGCATATTTTCTGAGGATGCAAAAAAAGGTGTTCTTCGGAAAGCTGCCTGATAAATTCAAGGAAGTAAAGGAAGCAGGCGGCAGCATTAAGTTTGTGCAGGTTATGTTAACTGTTGTGATTATAGTCGTAGGAGTGCTTTTTCCAGCAGCTTTATTGTTCCTTAGGGGAAAAGGGATAATATAAGGGGGGATTGAATGGTGGAGACTGTTGTTATTTATATTTGTTTAGGATTATTATACGTTTTCGGGATTTTATCTATTATGCTTCGAAGCATAACAAAATCTGCAATTGCTCTGGCGGCAGGGAGTGCTGCCCTGGGGATAATAATGTATGAGCTTGGCTACATTTGGGCTGCTTTGTTTGAGGTGTCTGTTTGCTCAGGACTTGTCACTGTAATATTTATCAGTGCCATCAGCCTTTCGAATACAGATAAAAAGGACATAGAAAAGGTTTTTGAAGATACAAAACGTATGTCCTTACTGCCCTTTATTCTTATAGCTGCCGGAGTTGTTTTGATTCTTGCCGCATTGGCAACAGGTATTACATTGCCTCCTTCCGATACTGCAGCAAAGGTCACAGATGATTTGAGAGAGATATTATGGAATAACCGGCAAGCGGATATTTGGGGACAGATTATTGTTATGATTACAGGTTCACTGGCGGTTGTTGTTTTGTATAGGGAGCGTGATTCAATTTGAATGGATTTGGATTTGAGGACATTATTTTTCTTATAGGTATTTTGTTGGTTTTTGCCGGATGCTATTGCCTTATAAGAACATATCACATGTTAAAGATTACAATAGGTATAGAAGTTGCCATAAAGGCTGTTACGTTGTTTATTGTACTGGCAGGGTATATAAATGGGAGAGTTGACCTAGCCCAGACGTATATAATTACTTCGATAGTGATTGAGGTTGTAGTGGCTGTAGTATCGGCAGGGATATCCATAAATCTATACAGAAAATACGGAAGTATGGATATTCGCAATTTGAGAAAACTGAAAGGGTAGATGCTTAAGATGATGGAGGGTATATTATTTTCTCCGCCAGTTTTATTTTTAATGTTTGCAGTAATATTCCTAGGATGCTCAAAGCTGTTATCCAGCTACTCCCATGCAGGTTCAAAGGCGGAGCGGAAGATGGATCCTTATGCTTGCGGGCAGCGTGATATCAGAAATTATGTTAATCCTGACTACAGCCAGTACTTTCCCTTGGCGTTTTTCTTCACGATAATGCATGTTTTGGTACTTGTTGTAGCTACTGCACCTTACGACGCTCCAATTTTACCAGTTGTATATATTGGTGCAGGTGTACTTGCGATGGTAATAATATTTAAGAGGTGATAATCCATGGGACTTTTACAAAAAGCGATTAATTGGGGCAGACGCAAATCTCCCTGGATAATACATTTTAATGCAGGCGCATGTAATGGCTGTGATATCGAGATTCTAGATGCACTTACACCGAGATTTGACATAGAGCATTTGGGGGTTTTGCAGCAGGGCAGTCCGCGGCATGCGGATATATTGGTTTGCACCGGTGCGGTGACTATTCAGACAAGAGATCGTCTAAGACAAATATATGAGCAGATGCCTGAGCCGAAGTTTGTTGTTGCTGTAGGTGCATGTGCCTGCACCGGGGGAGTGTTTGACGGCTGCTATTGTGTGACGGGAGGTATTGACTCTGTTATTCCGGTGGACATATATATTCCAGGATGTGCTGTCCGGCCTGAAGCACTTATAAGTGCAATCAAAAAGCTTTTGGACACACATAAACCCCAGAAAAAGGAGGCGTAGCCTTATGGAAAACGAGGAGAGAATAGTTAACACTTTATTAAGCAAATTTAATTTCTTACAAAATAGAGTTCACATTCAGAGAGAAAAGCGGATTTTTACTGATTTTATGCCGAAAGAGGAATTTGAGCAGGTTTTTCAATTTGCTCACGATGAATTGGGCTTTTACAGAGCCAGCCATGTTGTCGGAACGGATGAAGGAGACAGCTTAGGGTTTATTTATCTGCTTTCCGATAGTAACGGCATTATTTTTGCCATAAAGGAGATTACTCCCAAATCCGACCCTAAGATTAATTCGATGACTCATTTATACCCTTCCCTTGATTTGCATGAGCGTGAATTGGTTGACCTCTTTGGAGCAGATATTCAGGGCTTGAAGGAAGGAAAGAATTTCCCTCTTCCCGACAACTGGCCAAAAGGCAGCTTCCCCATGCGCAAGGATTGGGATCCTAAATACCTGGATAAAGAAACTATGACTTACAATCCACCGCATGCAGGACAAGATAAGGAGGGCGCAAAAGATGAATGAGAAAAATAGAGTAGTAGTGCCAATAGGTCCTCAGCATCCGTCTTTGAAGGAACCTGGCTCTTTTACATTAACACTTGAAGGGGAAAAGGTTGTCAATGCTATAATCGGTATTGGATATGTTCACAGAGGATTGGAAAAGGCTTGTGAGAGTAGGGACTATATACAGAATCTATATCTGATTGAACGTGTATGCGGCATATGCTCACATACACACAGCACGGCCTTCTGCCAGGCAGTAGAGGAGCTTGCTGGGGTTACTATACCTCGCCGGGCAGCCTATATAAGAGTTATTGTAGCAGAGCTTGAACGGCTTCACAGCCATCTTCTCTGGCTGGGGGTAGCAGGCCATGAAATAGGCTTTGAAACGCTGTTTATGTATTCATGGAGAGACCGTGAAGGCGTTTTGGACATATTAGCCCAATTGTGCGGCAATAGAGTCAATTATGCGATAAATACAATTGGCGGGGTACGCAGAGACATAGATGACGGGATGCTTAAGGATATATTAAGGATGGCTGACAAGCTGGAAGAGCAGCTTAAATTCTATCATGAGCTGGCGATGACAGATATTTCACTTTCAGCCCGCCTTTCAGGCATCGGAAAGCTGACCAGAAAGGAAGTTCTTAAATACGGTGCGGTAGGACCTGTAGCCCGTGCTGCGGGAATAATGGATGACATAAGAGTGATTGAGCCATATGCGGCATATTCTGAAATTCCCGTAAATCCGGTAACAGACACCCATGAGGATGTGCTTGGAAGAACTGTTGTAAGAATTTTGGAAATGCTTGAAAGCCTTAAAATCATAAGATTTTGTGTTAAAAATCTTCCTGATGGGGATATTGCAGTAAAAGTACCAAGACGGATACCGGAAGGAGAAGTAATCAGCAGAACTGAAGCTCCGCGGGGAGAGGATATTCATTTTGTCAGGTCAAACGGAACCGATAAGCCAGAGAGAGTCCGTGTACGTGCACCGACAGAAGCAAACTGGCGTGGAATGAGGCATATGCTCCAGGGGGGATATCTGGCAGATGTACCTATTGTAATTGCTGCAATAGACCCTTGTTATTCATGTGCAGACCGTGCAATTGTTGTCAACTCTGAAGCCGGAAGCCAGGTTATGGATTGGGCAGCTTTAAGACAATACAGCATTAACTGGTACAAAAAGCAAGGGGTAGATGTTGGCGCAATTAAGATTCCAAAGAGAAAAAATTATTACTAGAGGCGAAAGAGGCTTTGTATGTTGTTAGATTTATTTAAAATACTTATATTTCCGGGGTTTGTGTTTTTGGTAGCTTACAGTTTATTTTTCGAGTTTCTCGACAGAAAGGTATACGCTCGCCTCCAAAACAGGGTTGGACCCCGTTGGTATCAGCCTTTGGCAGATTATCTGAAGCTTTTAGGAAAAGAGACTATTATACCGATAGATGCAAATAAGGTCTTGTTCAGGGTATTGCCTATAGTTTCGCTGGCTTCAGTAGCTGTAGCATTTGTATATATACCTGTTTTAGGGAGGGAAGCCGTACTTTCACTTGAGGGTGACCTTATTATAGTGCTGTATTTTTTGACTATACCAACAGTCAGTTCATTTTTGGCAGGCTGGTATTCAAGGAGTGTATACTCTACAATAGGGTCATTTCGTACGCTGACCCAGATGTTTGCATATGAGGTTCCGCTTTTTATGGCGCTTTTGGCACCCTCGCTGATTGCGAAAACCTGGTCCATATCGGCTATGACAAAATTTTATTCTGAAAACCCCCTGTATATATTAATAAACCTGCCGGCTTTTTTCGTCGCGCTGATTACAAGCCAGGGCAAACTCGAAAGGGCACCTTTTGATTCACCTGAAGCTGAGACGGAAATAGTGGCGGGTACATATGTTGAGTACAGCGGAAGACTTCTTGCAATATTTAAGATGACCATAGATTGTGAACTGGTTGTTATGGCTTCACTTGTTTCAGCAATTTTTT
The DNA here is from genome assembly GCA_964587755.1 of uncultured Oscillospiraceae bacterium. Classification (GTDB taxonomy): domain Bacteria; phylum Bacillota; class Clostridia; order Acetivibrionales; family DTU013; genus CAZPMC01. The sequence continues at coordinate 138,995 of CAZPMC010000001.1, read as the reverse complement.
TGCCTTTCATAACAGGCAGTGGTATAATCGACTTTATGCTGTATTTTTTGAAGACTATTGCCGTGCTTATGTTTTTAGCACTGATGCGCGCAGCAATGGCAAGGCTTAGGATGGATCAGATGATGAGCTTTTGTTGGAAGTATTTGACACCTATCGCTACAGCACAAATGATACTAAACTTACTAATAAGAGGTGAACTAGGACTTTAATGAGGAACAGACGCGGTATAATTGTAATAAAGGCTATTGAAAATATTTTTAAGAAACCTGCAACTATAATATACCCAGATGGCAAATTGGAAATTGCCGATAATTACAGAGGAAAGCTGACATATGAACCTTCTGCTTGTTCAGGCTGCGGATTGTGTGTGCGTGCGTGCCCTTCCGGTGCAATTAAAATTGTTAATGAAGGAACAAGGGAAGAACGCAAGATGAGAGCAGTTTTAAATGTGGGACAATGCATCTTCTGCTGTCAGTGTGTTGACAGCTGTAAAAAGAAGTGCTTATCCTATACCCAGAATATCGATCTTTCAAGTTTTGATAAAAAGGATTTATTTGTGCAGCTTTGATGAATTTAAATGATCTATTAAACAATAAATTAACTAAAGGCTGCAAATATGCGCTTATGGGTATAGGCTCAAAGCTTAGGTCTGATGATTCGGCTGGTATGTACTTTATTGAGCTTCTTAGTGATTTGAAGCAACATGACTTGCTATTAATTGCAGGTTCAACTGCTCCTGAAAACTTCACAGGGGTAATAAAGAAATTTGCACCTGATGTGCTTTTTATAGTTGATGCGGCCCATATGGGGCTTTTGCCGGGAGAATTTAAAGCGGTGGTCGCCGAAGATATCTGCGGTGTAACATTTTCAACTCATATGCTGCCTCTGCCGGTAATGTTAAAATATCTGGAAGCTGAGTGCGGTACCGAAGTGTTGTTTATAGGTATTCAGCCTAAATGTACTAAGCAGGGGCTTATAATGAGTGAGGAAGTAATGTGTGGTACAAAAAAGCTTGCTGAGACTTTTCGCAATGCTTTCAACCGTTCAGGAATAACCTTTTGAAGCTTTTCTGTACTCTCTGGGGGATATTCCAATATTTTTCCTAAATGTTTTAGAGAAAAGAAGCGGGTCTCTATAGCCTACGGAACGTGCTATATCACTAATACTTATAGTTTCTTCTCTAAGAAGCTCGCAGGCCTTTACCATTTTATAATTGGTTATGAAATCCTTGATTGATATATTAAGCTGTTCTTTAAAGAGACTTCCAAGGTAGCTCCTGTCAAGACCTATCCGGTTTGCCAGGTTTTCTATGCTGATTTTTCTTGCGAAGTTCATTTCAATATATGCAATTGCTTTATTGACATATTCTTTTTTGCGGCTTGTTTTATCCTCATATAAATTACATTCTATGTTTCTCTCAATCAGATATGAGAGGAACAGATACAGATAGCCTAATATATTCAGTTCCCTGCTGCTTTGAAGATTCTTTGCCGCAATCATATTCTTAAAGCAATTGTCCACATAATCATCGTCACAGGTAAAGACAGGAGACTCTATTGTAAGGCCAGCACTTTTAAGATATCCCTCAGCTTTTGTGCCTGTAAAGCCTACCCATGAATATATCCATGGTGTTTTAAAATCTGCCTGGTAGTAGGTAACAACACCGGGAGTAATGAGAAAGCCTTGACCTCTATGCAGTTTGTACTCTTTTTCTCCAACAATATATTTACCGTAGCCGCTATGGATATAATGGATAAGGAAAAAATCTCTAATTGCAGGACCAAAATGATGACCCGGCCTGCAGTCTTCCGTACCGCATTGATACAGGTTGAGGTCAGTGTGATTAAGCTTGCGTATCAGGAGAGAGTACTCCATGCTAAACCTCCATATAACTATTTAATTATTTCCATTTATCTAGCATTATACCATATTTTTATTGCGAAGTGCCATTTACTTTATTTTTTTATAAGCTATGATGTATATATATACATTTTTATAGAACTAATATGACAATTAATGGGACAGGGTATGGTGTTCGACAATCACAAAAAGCCTTACCCTTCCCTTCCCTCCAATTACGTTCTGTTTCTGCTCTTAAGATTTTCTAAAATCTCTTGGTGACAGGCCTTTTATTTTTTTAAATGTCTTTGAAAAAAGGAACGGGTCGTCGTACCCTACAGAGCGTGCTATACCGCTTATAGGAAGAGTGGTTGTCAGCATCAGCTCACATGCCTTATCCATTCTGTATTTAATAAGGTACTTTTGGGGAGATACATTTAAATGCTCGTTAAAAAGCGAATATAGATAGCTTCTGTCAAGACCTATATGTTGTGCTACCTCAGCTATACTTATTTTATTGCTGTAGTTCATAGCTATATATTCCTGTGCTCTTTTAATATATTCCTCTTTTCTGTTACATTCTCTTAACTCCTCTTTTCCGTTTACTTCTATTAACTTAGATAAGAATTCATATAAAAGCCCTAAAAGCCTGGTTTCTTTGCCGGCTGAAAGCTCTTTTGTCCTAATCATCTTTATAAGACAGTCCTCTAAAAAGCTGTCTTGACTGTATTTAAAGACGGGACGGCGTAAATCAAATCCTGCCTGTTTGATATAACCTGCAGCCTTTAAGCCGTGAAAACCGACCCAACCGTAGCTCCAGGGATTATTTTTATCAGCCTGGTAATGGACAATAGTGTTTGGATATATCAGAAACCCATCATGCTTGCATAAATGGTATGTATCGCCTCCAACAGTGAAGGTACCTTGTCCGTCTAGTATATAATGAATTATATAGTGATCCCTTACTGCAGGTCCCCAGAAATGTCCGCCTTTGCAGTCTTGAATACCACAACGATACATATTTAAATCCATATGTGTTGGTTCGTTAATATATATCTTTTCTATCATTTAAGCACTCCTGTTGGTGTTCTTGATTTTATTAATACAACATTATAACATAAATCAATAACATACTGCCATTTACTTTTTGCTATATTAGGATAAAATATATTTAAGACATTTACGGATTGTTTTCTTAAGGAGGATTTAATTATGGCAGAACTACGCTGGCACCCATTAATTCAGGATTGGGTTATAATCGCCTCCCACCGTCAAAACAGACCTCAGATGCCTAAGGATTGGTGTCCCTTTTGCCCTGGCTCGGGCAGGGTGCCTGATGATTACGATGTGCTCAAATATGACAATGATTTTCCGGCGTTGCAGCAAAATCCTCCAGTACCCGATGATATTTCAACCGAGTTCTACAAGTCAACAGAGACTTATGGAAAATGTGAGGTAATACTGTATTCTCCGGAGCACACATCATCATTCCACCAATTCTCAATAGATCATATTATAAAAATAATTGATTTGTGGACAGACAGATTTATTCAGCTAAGGAAAGACAAAAGGGTTCAATACATCTTTATTTTTGAAAACAGAGGGGAAGAGGTGGGTGTTACAATGCCTCATCCCCATGGACAAATATATGCATATCCCTTTATCCCTAAAAAAATTGAGCTTGAGCTTAAGTCCTGCAGGGAATACAGCATGGCTAATAACAGGTGCCTTATTTGCGATATGGCAGCTGATGAAGCAAAGTCAGGTGAAAGGGTAATTTTCGAGAACGAAGATTTTTTGGTATTTCTTCCGTTTTTCTCAGAGTATCCCTACGGAGCGTATATTGTTAGCAAGGCCCATAAGCAAAACCTGGCTCAGTTTAATGAGAGGGAAAAAATAAATCTGGCAAAAGCGCTTAAGGAGACAACGGGCACTCTGGATTCTCTTTTCGACTATGCTTTCCCATACATGATGTGCATTCATCAAGACCCTGTTAACAGTGAAGACGTTAGTGGTTTCTACCATTTCCATATAGAGTTTTTTCCGCCAATGAGGTCGAAAGACAAACAAAAATTCAATGCTTCCAGCGAGACAGGAGTCTGGGCTCATGCAAATCCCACAAAGCCAGAGGAAAAGGCAGAGGAGCTCAGACAAGCCCACAGAAGGTTTGTTGAACAGGGTTATAGTATAAATATTTAATGAAAAGGGGAAGTGTTATGTCTATTAAGGAGCTAAAAAACAGGTTCATGGAAATTTTTGGAGGGCAGGAGGAAGACTTAAGGGTTTTTTCTTCTCCCGGAAGAGTTAACCTCATAGGAGAGCATACGGATTATAACGGAGGATATGTCTTTCCGGCAGCCCTTACTCTGTGTTCAACAGTTGTCGCCAGGGCACGAAAGGACAGAGTTGTAAGGCTAATAGCGACAGATTTAAATGAGCTGGTTGAATGCTCCCTTGACAGCCTCGAGCAATATAAAGCATTAAGATGGGGAAATTATCAGATGGGTGTTGCAGATGAATTACAAAAGGCAGGGTATAGGCTGATAGGCTGCGACTTACTCTACCACGATACGGTTCCTTTAGGAGCAGGGCTCTCTTCGTCTGCTGCTATAGAGATAGTTACAGCGTTAACCCTTATATCTATTGCGAATACGGCTTTTGAAATAAATCAACCCCTTGACATGGTGAAAATAGCAAAAATATCCCAGAAGGCTGAGAACAACTATGTTGGTGTTAATTGCGGCATTATGGATCAATTTGCCTCTGCTATGGGCAAAAAAGATCATGCGATTTTTCTCAATTGCAGGGATTTAAGTTACAAGCATGTGCCGTTAGCTCTTAAGGGATACAAAATAGTGATTTCCAATACAAACAAGAAAAGGGGTCTTGCCGACTCTAAATACAATGAAAGGCGGGCTCAATGCGAGGAGGCCTTTAACATTCTCAAAAACTACATTCCAGAAGTCTCCTGCTTAGGTGAAATTTCTTTGGAGGAATTCAACAAATTCAGATACGAAATTAAGGATGAGATAATAAGAAACAGGGCGCAGCACGTCATTGAGGAAGACGACAGGGTCTTAAAATCTGTTGAGGCATTGAAAAATAACGATATAGAACTGTTTGGAAAATACATGAACCAATCCCATGCTTCATTAAGGGATCTTTACGAGGTTACGGGAGTTGAGCTTGATGCTCTGGTCGATGAGGCAGTGAAGGTAGAGGGTGTTGCAGGCTCCAGAATGACGGGTGCGGGATTTGGTGGCTGTACTGTAAGCATTGTTAAAGAGGAGGCAGTTGACAGGTTTATTCAGGCTGTAGGTGAAGGATATACAAATAGAACAGGCCTGATCCCAAGCTTTTATATATCCGAGGTCGGGGACGGAGGAAGAGAGCTTAAGGCAGAGTAGCAGGATAACAGATAATAGTGCAGGCACGGGAGGTATAGGCATGGCTGTATTGGTAACTGGAGGCGCCGGGTATATAGGCAGTCACACTGTAAGGGAGCTTATGGAGCTTAATGAGGATGTTGTGGTTCTTGACAACCTTCAAAAGGGGCATAAGGATGCTGTGAGAGGCGTCAAGCTCTGTCATGGTGACCTCAGAGATGATGAGTTTCTTGAGAAGGTGTTTAAGGAAAATGACATTGAAGCAGTAGTGCACTTTGCTGCCGATTCTTTGGTGGGAGAGAGCGTATCCGAGCCTTTGAAATATTACGATAACAACATGGTTTCAACTCTGAGGCTCTTAGAGAAGATGAGAGATTATAAAGTGAAGAGATTTGTACTTTCATCGACTGCTGCAACATACGGGGAGCCGGAAAACATACCGATACTGGAAACCGATAGGGCATTGCCTACAAATCCATACGGAGAAACAAAGCTAGCCGTTGAAAATTTACTGAAATGGGCTGATAATGCCTATGGAATCAAACATGTATCTCTCAGGTATTTCAACGCAGCAGGAGCCCATATCAGTGGTGAGATAGGAGAGGATCACAGACCTGAGAGTCATCTGATACCCATTGTCCTTGAGGCAGCATTAGGTAAAAGAGAGTTTATTGGTATATTCGGTGACGATTATGATACTCCTGACGGCAGCTGTGTGAGAGATTATATCCATGTAACAGACCTTGCCACTGCTCATTTGCTGGCATTGCAAAGACTGAGAAAGGTCGGGGACAGCCGCATATACAACCTGGGCAACGGCACAGGATTTTCGGTTAAGCAGGTAATTGAAGTTGCCGAAATGGTTACGGGAGTGAAAATCAAGAAAAAAATACTTCCCAAAAGAGCTGGTGACCCTGCAGTTTTGATTGCTTCTTCGGACAGGATACGAAAGGAATTGAATTGGGCTCCAAAGTTCAATGAGCTTTCCACAATAATTGATACTGCATGGAATTGGCATAAGAAACATCCTGACGGGTATGAAAGCTAATACAGAATAATAAAAGTAAGGGGCTGGGTTCCTTGTGATTCAGCCTTTTTTTTATGGCTGTCTTATGATAAAATTCATATGCCAATAAGATATGTTAAGTTTTGGAGGGTTTAGGCGATGCTGCTTGCAGATGATTGGAAGGATTATGAATTAATTGATACCGGGGACGGCGAAAAGCTGGAGCGGTGGGGTGATTATATACTCAGAAGGCCTGACCCTCAAGCTATTTGGCCCATATCGGCAGGCAAGAGGACATGGGCAGGTGCTGATGCCCATTACCACAGGAGCAGCAGCGGGGGAGGCAGATGGGAATACCATAAAAAGCTTCCTTCCAGATGGACCATAAGGTACGGGGAGCTGTCATTCTACGTTGAGCCGACGGGATTCAAGCATACCGGACTGTTTCCTGAGCAGGCGGTGAATTGGAAATGGATAAGGGATAAAATAATAACCTCCGGCAGGAAAATAAATGTTCTTAATCTTTTTGCATATACAGGGGCTGCTACAGTAGCTGCGGCTCACGCAAATGCAGAGGTGTGCCATGTGGATGCTTCTAAGGGAATGGTGACACGGGCTAAAGAGAACCTGGCATTGTCGGGGCTTGGGGACAAGCCTGTGCGGTTTATTGTAGATGATGTTGTCAAATTCGTAGCCCGTGAGATTCGGCGTGGAAGAAAGTATGATGCTGTCATTATGGACCCTCCTTCATATGGGCGGGGACCAGGAGGCGAGCTTTGGAAGATAGAGGATGAACTGTACGGACTTATTAATCTGTGTATGGAGGTATTGACACCTGAACCTCTGTTCTTCCTTGTGAATTCATATACAACAGGTCTTTCCCCCACTGTAATAGGAAATATGCTTAAGCTTTCAATAAAGAGAAAATTTGGCGGTGTAGTAAACGCTGATGAAATCGGACTAAAAGCGTCTGCTACAGGTTTGATACTTCCATGTGGTTCGTCAGGAAGATGGGAAATGGTATAGAAGGACCGGTGAAACATCAGATATGGAAAGAAATGAAGAAATCGAAATATTGTTTGAAGACAACCATTTATTGGTTGTAGAAAAGCCAGTAAATATGCTGTCACAGGCGGATATCACAGGTGATGCCGATTTGCTGACGTGCTTAAAGCAGGAGCTGAAGCAAAGATACAACAAGCCGGGCAATGTTTATTTAGGTCTTGTTCACAGACTGGATCGGCCTGTCGGCGGTGTAATGGTGTTTGCCAAAACCTCAAAGGCAGCTGCAAGACTTTCGGAGCAGATACGAAGCGGTCTTATGGAAAAGTCGTATTTTGCGGTAGTCCATGGGATAATATCAGAGCCTTACGGAAGACTTACAGACTATCTTTCGAAGGATCAGGCCTCAAATACCGTGTATGTAACAAAAAACACAGGTGAAGGAAAAAAAGCTGTGTTGGATTATAAGCTAATGGCTTCAAAAAAGGGGCTGTCATTGATAAAAATAAATCTTATTACAGGCCGTTCCCATCAGATCAGGGTGCAGCTGTCCCATATGGGGCATCCTTTATACGGCGATCAAAAATACGGACAGGGAGTAAACAGGCCGGGGATGCAGCTAGCGCTGTGGTCTTATGAAATAAGCTTTACACACCCTACACTGAAGCATAGGATGTCATTTAAATCTCTTCCGAAACCAGTTTACCCGTGGAATTCTTTTAATTTTACAGAAAAATCTGAACTCCTGTAGAGCAGCAAGTCTCAGCTTCGATCAGGTCTGATTCTCCGTTGCAATGCCGGCACTTATCCTTGTGAGGTCTGCCTCAATTTTTTCTTTCGAAACCGTACTAAGACTGGAGAATTTTAAACCAAGTGCCTTCTTCATCATTTCAACTGCTTTTTCTTTATTGCCCAGCTTGTCAAGCAAAAGACCGTAATTATAGTAAGCCTCAGGGAAGGCAGGGGAGCTTTTGAGCAGCTTCTCATAAATTTCATTTGCTTTATCGTATTCACCCAAAAGGTAATATGTCTGGCCTAAATTATCCTGTATTACTTTATCGTCAGAATTGTATTCATAGGCTTCTAAATTAAGTTTAAGTGCCTTTTGAAGGTCACCTTGCTCAATTAGCATATATCCGAGGCTTTCATATACTGAAGTAGTAACATAGCTCTTTATAACATTTTCCAGAAGTGAGACTGCCTCATCAATTTTGCCCTTTTTCCATAGGACAAGTGCAATGATGGATTTAATATAGGGGGTATCTGGACTTGAAGAATTATTTTTCAACAGCTCCTGAAGTATTTGCTCTGCTTTGTTTGTATCACCTTTTTTTAGTACAATATATGCATAGGATACACAAGGCCTGACAGGAGGGTTCTTAAGCTTATATATACGTTCAAACCACATAATGGCTTTGTCTATATCTCCCTTTGAATAACTCCTGGCACCCATGATACTGAATATAGTGGTTCTGCCGGTATATAGCAGTACACCGGTATAAATGACAATCCCTGCTATTGAAAGCCATATATTAATTTTTCTTGCAAGTATAATGAGTGCAAGAGGCAGGACAAATTTTATCAGGGTCTTGTGTAAAGGCTTATCCATTGACAACCTCCAAATTAGCATATATTTTAGGTTAACCAAAACAATTATAAACCATGAAGCTGATAAAAGTAAACAATTAGCAGCAGACCGTTGATATTTAAGTTTGTTTAATGGTATAATAGCTTTTAATATATTCTTGCGAAAAGCTGTGAAGGAGGAAAGTAACCGAAGCGGACTTTAAAGAGAGGTGGTGCCCTGGCTGAAAGCAACACCAATGGACAAATCGGCGAAGTTCCCTCTGGAGCTGCATCCTGAAAATTATAGTAGGAGATGCCGGCACCTGGCCGTTAACCAACAGGATTTCAAAGAGCCCGCATATTTTGTGGGAATTTGGGTGGTACCGCGGAGACTATGCCTTCGTCCCTGATTTTGGGATGAAGGCTTTATTTATGCTAAAGGAGGCTGTACAATGAAAGACCGGTTAAATGAAATTAAACTGGAGGCGGCAGCAAAGCTGTCAGAAGCTAATACTGCATCAGAGCTGGAAAATCTGAGATTAAAATATCTTGGCAAAAAGGGTGAGTTAACTGCTGTTTTAAGAGGAATGGGAGCACTTCCGGCAGAAGAAAGACCTCTGATAGGCCAGCTAGCAAATGAAGTGAGAAGCTTTATAGAAGGAAAGCTTGAGGAAGCTAAAAACTTGATTAAAGAGCACGAGCAGGAGCTAAAGCTTGCCAATGAAGCGATAGATGTTACCATCCCCGGTAAAAGGCGTTTTATTGGAAAAACACATCCTCTTCGTATTGTTTTAAGAGAAATTGAGGATGTATTTATGGCAATGGGCTATGAAATAGCAGAAGGTCCCGAGGTTGAGCTGGATTACTACAACTTTGAAGCGTTGAATATACCTAAAGGGCATCCTGCAAGGGATACACAGGATACCTTTTATATAAACGAAAATATATTGTTAAGAACCCAAACATCACCTGTACAAATCAGGGTAATGGAAGAGAAAAAACCTCCTATAAAAATAATCTGCCCGGGAAGAGTGTACCGCTCTGATGCCGTCGATGCTACTCACTCACCGATTTTCCACCAGGTTGAAGGCCTGGTGGTAGACCGTGGTGTAACAATGGGGGATTTGGTGGGAACTCTTCAATTGTTTGCACAGAGACTTTTCGGAGAGAATACTAAAGTTAGACTCAGACCTCACCATTTCCCATTTACGGAACCAAGTGCAGAGGTTGACGTTACTTGCTGGGCATGCAGCGGTAAAGGCTGCAGAATTTGTAAAAACGAGGGTTGGATAGAGATTTTGGGCGCGGGAATGGTTCATCCGAAGGTCCTTGAAATTTGCGGCATAGATTCCACCGTATACAGCGGATTTGCTTTCGGACTGGGCGTTGAGAGAACAGCCATGGGACGGTTTAATATAGACGACCTGCGGCTTTTGTACGAAAATGATGTGCGTTTCCTGAAGCAGTTTTAAATGTATATGGAAGGGAGAGAAATGAAATGAAATTACCATTAAAGTGGTTGAAGGATTATACACAAATAAATGCGACTCCGAAGGAGTATGCCAATGCCCTTACAATGACCGGCTCTAAAGTGGAGGGCATAGAGATACAGGGAGAGGGTATTGAAAGGGTGGTTGTAGGAAGGATTCTCTGTGTTGAGAAGCACCCTGATGCTGACCGGCTGCTTGTTACGAAGGTTGATGTAGGCAATGAAATTATCCAGATAGTTACAGGGGCTACAAATATTAAGGTAGATGACTTGATACCTGTGGCTCTTGACGGCTCAATGCTGCCCGGCGGCATAAAAATAAAAAAGGGTAAGCTCAGAGGCGTGGAATCAAGTGGAATGATGTGCTCTATTTCTGAGCTGGGAGTTACTAAGGAGGATTACCCCAATGCGTTAGAGGACGGCATATTTATTCTGGAAGGCGATATTGCGCCGGGGACTGACATTAAGGAAGCACTTGGCTTGAACGATACAATAATCGATTTTGAAATCACATCCAACAGACCTGATTGCTTTAGCATAATCGGCTTGGCAAGGGAATCGGCCGCTACATTTGATACAGAGTTTAAAAAGCCAGATATAAAGGTGGAGGAAGAAGGGGATCCGATTGAAGGGCAGGTTTCTGTTGAGATTGAGGCTCCTGAGCTGTGCTCAAGATATGCAGCAAGGATAGTGAAGAATGTAAAAATAGAACCGTCCCCTGATTGGATGAGGAAGAGATTGAAAGCAGCAGGTGTCAGGCCTATAAATAACATAGTCGACATTACCAACTATGTTATGCTGGAAATGGGGCAGCCGATGCATGCTTTTGACATGAGATATCTCAAGGATAAGAAGATAATAGTTAGAACTGCTCTGGACGGGGAGAAAATGAAGACTTTGGATGAGCAGGACAGGGAGCTGGACTCTTCGGTTCTGGTTATTGCAGATGGTGAAAAGCCTGTAGCAGTAGCGGGTGTCATGGGAGGAGCAAACAGCGAGATTTTACCGGACACCACAGAGGTTCTGTTCGAATCCGCAAACTTCAACGGTATATCTGTCAGACTAACGGCTAAAAAGCTGGGCTTGAGAACTGAATCCTCTAGCCGTTTTGAAAAAGGGCTGGACCCGGAAAATGTATTGGATGCTTTAAACAGAGCGGCACAGCTTGTTGAAATGCTTGGTGCGGGGACTGTTTGCAAAGGTGTTGTGGATTGTTATCCGAATAAGAGCAAAAGAAGAGAAATACCGTTTAATCCTGATTCCATAAATGCTTTACTGGGAACCGATATTAGCCGTGATAAAATGGAGGAGATATTTAAAAGGCTTGAGATTAAGTTAAATTCAGATATACAGTCTGTGACCGTTCCCAGTTTCAGACCAGATCTTGTGTGTGAAGCGGATTTGGAAGAGGAAATAGCCAGGTTCTACGGCTACAATAATATCAAGCCAACGCTCCTTTCGGGAAAGGCTGCTACTGTAGGTACCAAAACCCGCAAACAGAAGATAGAGCAGATATTGCATCAAACTATGCTATCTTGCGGGCTGTCGGAAATATACACCTATTCCTTCACAAGCCCAAAAGTGTTTGACAAGATAAATCTACCTGAGGATAGTGAGCTTAGAAAAGCGGTAGTTATTACAAATCCACTAGGGGAGGATTTTAGCATAATGAGGACTACCACATTGCCTGAAATGCTTGAGGTAATGGCAACCAATTACAACAGGAGGGCAGAGGAAGCCCGGCTTTTTGAAATGTCCTATGTTTATTTACCAAAGAGTGTGCCAATAACCGAGCTGCCTTACGAGAAACCGGTTCTTACAATAGGAATGTATGGTAATGTTGATTTTTATGATTTATCCGGCATAGTTGAAGAAATGATGGATGTGTTAAGGATAAGCGAATATGAGTTTTTACCTGTAAAGGATAATCCTTCATTCCATCCGGGAAGAACAGCAAAACTCATGGTAGCCGGAAAGGAATCCGGGATTTTTGGACAGATACATCCAAGTGTTGCAGAGAAGTTTGAAGCAGCACAGACTAATTATATAGGCATTATTGACATTGAGCCTTTGGTGGAGGCGGCAAATCTTATGCCTGAATTTAAATCTCTTCCTAAGTATCCTGCGGTGGTAAGAGATATAGCAATGCTGGTGGACGAGGACATTCTGGTTAAGCAAATCCAGAAGCTGATTTGCTCCAATGCAGGGAATATATTAGAGGAAATTAAATTGTTTGACGTCTATAAAGGAAAGCAGGTCCCTGAAGGCAAGAAAAGCGTTGCGTATTCTATTACTTTCAGGGCCTCCGACAGAACCCTTACCGATGAGGAAGTGGGCAAGTCTATGAATAAAGTAATAAAGGCACTATCCGAAAAACTTGGTGCACAATTAAGAGAGTGAATTAATTGGATTGCTGCAATGCGGGCGAAGTAGCTGCTGTGAGCTGATAAGGCAGACAGCTAAGCAGATTCAATATCCAGTCTGTAAATGTTCCTCACAGGATTATTGATCTGCTTATCTACCTGCCTTTTGAGTTCACTGCACCAAGTTGTTGCGACCAATCCGCGCCCGCTTTCGAGCTTCGCAAAGGAAAAACAGCCTGCAACCGTTACTGCGCAGCTATAACCTTTTTATAACATTTGCTTTTCAGCATATTCAATCATTCTCTTGACCATCTGCCCTCCGATAGGTCCGCCTTCGCGGCCGTTTTGGGCGGCTGTAAGGTGCCCTTTATAGTGATCGTTGTTTTCTTTGACAAACTGCTCATGTCCTATTTCTTTAGCGCATTCTATCTTAAATCTGGTCAGCGCTTCCCTTTTATCCGGTACGAGTGGAGTTCTTGGCCTTGACATATATATCACCTTCCTTTTATTTTTATTGACATCAATATTTTAGACTGATTCTTCAAATAATACTCTGTAAAATAATTCATTGGGTTCAGTTTGCATGTTGCTGTAAAAAAGCGGGTTTGATATAATTTGTCTCAGGTCAATATATTATGCAGCATAGGATATTGGAGGATTGGCAAAATGAATAATCTAAAGTTTAACTTTTCGAACACATTGTCATTTATTAAGAAAGAAGAAATTTTCGATCTTTCCCAGGCTGTAAAGGCCGCCCATGAAATGCTCAGCAATAAAACTGGTGCGGGAAATGATTATGTAGGATGGCTTGATCTTCCAATAGCTTATGACAAAAATGAATTTGAGAGGATAAAAAGTGCTGCCGAGAGAATAAAGTCAGACTCCGATGCTTTTGTTGTCATCGGAATAGGAGGCTCATATCTTGGTGCAAGAGCTGTAATAGACGCACTTTCTCATTCTTTCTACAACTTAATGCCTGGCAATAGAAGAGGCACGCCTGAGATATATTATGTGGGCAACAGCATTAGTTCTGTCTATTTGGCAGAGCTTTTTGAAGTGCTTGAGGGAAAGGATATATCAGTAAATGTTATTTCAAAATCAGGGACAACTACCGAGCCTGCTCTGGCATTCAGAGTATTAAGAGAATATATGGAGAAGAAATACGGAAAACAGGGAGCAGCAAAAAGAATTTATGCCACAACAGATAAGACCAGGGGAACATTAAAAAAGCTCTCTGAGGAAGAAGGATACGAAAGCTTCATTATTCCCGACGACATCGGGGGAAGGTATTCAGTTTTGACTGCGGTAGGGCTTTTGCCGATTGCTGTGGCAGGAATAGATATTGAGGATATGATGAGGGGTGCGGCTGATGCCTATTATGCATACAGCAATCCCAATTTGGTTGAAAATGAGTGTTATCAATATTCTGCTGTTAGAAATGTGCTGTATAAGAAGGGCAAATCTATTGAAATAATGGTCAATTACGAGCCTTCAATGCACTATTTTACCGAGTGGTGGAAGCAGCTGTTCGGTGAGAGCGAAGGAAAGGAGAACAAGGGGATTTTCCCTGCGGGGGTTGACTTTACGACAGACCTTCACTCGCTGGGACAGTTTATCCAAGACGGGCCCCGGGATATGTTTGAGACTGTTATAAGTATTGAGGAGCCTAGGAAAAGTATAATAATAAAAGAGGATAAGGACAACGGGGACGGGCTTAATTTTCTTGCCGGAATGGATATAGATTTAGTGAATAAGAAGGCTATGGAAGCTACAATACTTGCACATGTGGATGGTGGTGTGCCGAATTTGCAAATCAGCATTCCAAAGCTAAACAGCTATTGGTTTGGGTGCTTAGTATATTTCTTTGAGAAGGCATGTGCCATAAGCGGATACTTGCTTGGTGTCAATCCCTTTGATCAACCGGGTGTAGAAGCATACAAGAAAAATATGTTTGCTCTTTTGGGTAAACCGGGGTATGAAAAGGAAAGAAAAATTCTTGAGAACCGGCTTTACGGTATGTAGCAGACAAGTATCTCGGGACGGGACAAGAATCTTAAGGGAACTACAACATTCCCGACGCCTCTGTTAAGATATACCTTAATACCGTTTATCTTACGTAAGCCCCGTGTAATGCCCATCCTGCAAAGCTGTTCCTTTCGAAGAAGGAAGAACTCAAGGTTGAAGGGCATGTAAATCTGACCGCCGTGAAAATGACCGCAAAACAAATAATCCACAATCTTTCCGGGTATTTGCAGCGCAATGTCGGGGTTGTGGGTAAGGGCTATTTTTGGAGCATCAGCTACACATCCTTTTAATGCTTTTTCTATATCAGGCATTCCGTAGCCAAGGTCATCAATACCGATAATATTATACTTTTTCCCGTGAGCTTCCACTAAGACATTTGCATTTCTGAGAACCTTAACGCCGAGAGCTTCAATTTCATTTATAAAATTGTCAAGGCCGGTTTCGCTGTCATCAAAAGAACGGATATCATGGTTTCCGAGGCAGATAATGGTTTTATAGCTATTACAGACAGTGTGAAGATATACCAGGAAATCAGCTGCCTGAAGGGGTGAATTAATATAATCGCCTGATATGAGAATCAGATCGGGATTTTCTTCCTTTACAACCTTCCTGAGCCTATTTGCAGGCACTCCTGTCATATAGATGTGTAAATCCGTCAGGTGGATTATCTTAAGTCCCTTGCCAGAACCGGAAAAATCTAATCTTTCAACCTTTAGCCACGTAGTTTCAAAATACATATATAAAATTAGCAAAGCAATTAATATTATTAGTGAGTATATAATGGTCATTTGAATTCTCCTATGAAATGGGTGAGATGCATATAATTAATATAACAATTGCCAGCCAATTGAGCAACATATATTTACTTCTTCTTGACAAACGCTCCATACCACTTTATAATTGAGCATGCGAATATGCGCGAATATGCGGGCGTGGCGGAATTGGCAGACGTGCAAGATTTAGGATCTTGTGTCCACAGACGTGCAGGTTCAAGTCCTGTCGCCCGCACCAGCTTTCAAGGGAAAACAGCACCTAAGGTGCTGTTTTTTAATTTTATGACCTTGCTTTCTACAGTCATTAGCTTATAGCAGTCTATTGATTCTCTGGTACAGAAACCAAAATCATTAATAATAGAATAACATATAACCCAGCTATCCCGTAGAATAATACAAAGCCGTAATCAGGGGGTATATATGGATAATTATTATGTTGTCTCATTTATAAGGGGAGATGTGACTGGTGACAGAATACCTGATGACATTTATTTGACTGGCATAAGGACACATGACAGTCCCTTTATTCAAAACATAACGCTTGCTGTAAGAGACGCAAGAGCAGGGACATACAAAAGTGTTACATTACCTGGTGAAAACTCAGGTTACAATCCCACACTTTATTTATACGATTTTACCGGGGACGGGGTATATGATATTTTAATTAGTATCACCTCAGGTGGAAGCGGGGGAATTACTTATTATTACATTTACTCGTTTGTTAATAATATTCCGAGGATTATTTTCAACCACAATATATATAATCAGGAATATCAGTATGAAGTGACTTATAGGGACGGCTACAAGGTCGAAGTGATAAGCAAAAATAACAATACAAGATATATATTAGATATATCTTATAAAGGAACTGACTATTTAAGTGAAATATATTATACAAATGGCAAATTAAAGAATCCTATTTCCGGGTTTGTAAATCCTTTAAGTGGTTTGTATCCTGTAGATTTTGACGCAAACAGGGTATATGATTTATTTGCATTTCAAAGAATAGCAGGAAGGTATAATGCTGATGGCTTAGGATTCATTCAGAATATTTTATCATGGGACGGCAACAGATTTGTTT
This sequence comes from uncultured Oscillospiraceae bacterium, assembly GCA_964587755.1. Classification (GTDB taxonomy): domain Bacteria; phylum Bacillota; class Clostridia; order Acetivibrionales; family DTU013; genus CAZPMC01. The sequence goes on along the minus strand of CAZPMC010000001.1, from coordinate 122,465 downwards.
TAGAAAGACAGTATGTTGCCATTTTCGGGACGCAAGCTTAATATCAGGCAAGTCAAACTTCACTTGCTTCACTGTAAAAAACTGCTTGTATCCGCAAACGAGATAAATTATAATAAAAACGTCGCTATACCTCAATATAAGAGAACAGGAAAGGGAAATACTATGAAAAAGCTATACACGGGAAAAACCAAAGATGTATTTGCATTAGATGACGGAAACTACCGTTTGGTATTTAAAGATGATGTTACAGGTGAAAATGGCGTTTTTGACCCAGGAGCAAACACGGTAGGACTATCTATTGAAGGGATAGGAAAAGGAAACCTTAAGGTATCCGCTATGTTTTTTGAAATGCTGAAGAATGCTGGCATCCGGACCCACTATCTAGCTGCTGATATTGAAAACGGCACTATGGACGTGAAAGCGGCGAAGCCGTTTGGCAAGGGGTTGGAGGTTATCTGCCGCTACAGGGCGGTAGGAAGCTTTTTGCGCCGTTACGGAGCTTATGTAAGGGAAGGGGATAAGCTGGATGCTTACGTAGAAGCAACATTAAAGGATGACGAAAGAGGAGACCCTTTAGTAACGGTTGAAGGCTTGGAGGCTTTAGGCATTATGTCTGCCGCACAGTATGCTGAAATTAAAACCGACACTCAGAAAATTACTGCTTTGATTAGT
>CAZPMC010000001.1:50197-121783 GCA_964587755.1 uncultured Oscillospiraceae bacterium | reverse complement strand
TACGATATTAAATTGGAATTCGGCATCGACAACGAAGGCATTGTAATGCTGATAGACGAGATTTCATCGGGTAATATGCGTGTCTATAAGGATGGTAAGGTTATGGAACCGTTGGACTTGACTGCAAAGCTGGTTTCCGAGCACTAGCTTTAGCATTTTGGGTGCCAAAAATGGTGCAGCCAGCTTTGGTGGGACGTTCCTGTGGTAGATAGCTTTGAATTGATAAAGGATATATTTATAAGATTGACGGAAAATCCTTCACAAAGAATCTCAATGAGCTAAAGGAGCTTCTCAATGTATCACCAATCATTGTCAAGCGCACATTACCGTCCTTAGAACTCCTTTCTATATGATACACATTATTACCCATATGAACATTCCCCTCCTGCATGGGCATCTTTTGAAGCATTACCGCGACTGTAAATGCGACACATGCAGCTTCGGGGGCATAGTCAAAGACTCCATAATCCCGATGCCAAAGTCGTGCTTTAATATTTGTTTTATCAAGAATTTGGAGGAATACTATGCTTGCGCCTTGCGGAAAGAGCGCATGGGTTCCCAGAGAATAACCTAAATGTTCCAGGTCTATGCTGTCAACGTCATCCACAAGTACAGCACCGTATGGGGTACCAAAAGAGACACAGGTTACCCTGTAAATTGCCCCGTTAACTGTGAATGGCTGATTTATGCAGGTTGGTGTAGCCCTGTGTCTTACGGGAATCAGAACGGGAGCTGTTATTGGTTTGCCCATTGAGATAGTTACAGCATCTGTAGTTTTCATAGTAATCCCTCCTTAAACTATTCCTTGCTGCATCATAGCACTTGCTACCTTCAAGAAACCGGCGATGTTGCCCCCTGCAACAAAATTGCCCTTTACGCCATAACGTTGCGCGGCCTCAGAAATATCGGAATAGATGTTATGCATAATAACTTGAAGCTTCTTATCTACTTTTTCAAACGTCCATGATAGATATGTGTTGTTTTGTGCCATTTCCAAGGCTGATACAGCCACACCACCGGCATTGGCTGCCTTGCCTGGTGCATATAATACTTTGCTGCGCTGTAATAAGGAGATAGCTTTGGGTGTAGTAGACATATTTGACCCTTCAGCTACAGCAATACAACCGTTTTTTATGAGTAATTGAGCACCGTCTACATCCAATTCGTTTTGAGTAGCGCACGGAAGAGCAATATCACAAGGGGCTGACCATACAAGGCCGCCTTCAAAATACTGCGCACTTTTGCTGTATTTCAAATACTCACAGATACGACCACGCTGTCTTTCCTTAATTTCTTTTACCGTTTCAATATCAATTCCTTTGTCATCATATATATAGCCATTTGAATCACTCATGGTTATGACTTTGGCACCGGACAGTACAGCTTTTTCAGCAGCGTAAATTGCAGCATTGCCAGAGCCGGAAATAGCTACTGTCTTACCTTCCAATGTTGTATTAATTGACTCAAGCATTCTTTCTACAAAATAGATCAGTCCGTAACCCGTTGCTTCGGTACGCACTAATGAACCGCCATATGTGAGACCTTTACCAGTAAATGAGCCCTCATAATGACCGGTCAAGCGCTTATACTGTCCATACATATAGCCAATCTCCCGGCTACCTACTCCAATATCGCCTGCTGGAACGTCTATGTCGGCTCCAACATGTCTGTAAAGCTCATTGACTAAGCTCTGGCAAAACGCCATGACTTCCCGGTCTGACTTTCCTTTTGGATCAAAGTCAGCTCCGCCTTTACCACCGCCTATGGGCAAACCGGTTAATGAGTTTTTAAAGACCTGTTCAAATCCCAAAAACTTTATAACGCTTGAACATACTGTTGGGTGAAATCTCATTCCGCCTTTGTACGGACCCAGGGCGCTATTAAATTGAACACGGAAACCGCGGTTAACTCTTACTTTGCCGGAGTCGTCAACCCATGGAATTCTAAAAACAATCTGGCGTTCAGGTTCAACTAAACGCTCAAGAATACCAGCCTCTTCAAATTCAGGATGCTCATCAATAACAGGCTGAAGAGTGGGGAGAATTTCCATTAATGCCTGGTGAAATTCCGGTTCATTTGGATTCTTTTTTATTGTATGCTCCAATACTCTTGAAGTATAATTCATAAAAGTGCCTCCTTTTTTGGTAACAAAAAAAGGTGTCCACCAGAGAACGGTCAACGCCATTCTCTGATAAACACCTTTGTTTAGCATCACTATGTTAGCATATTTGTTTTCATCTGTCAATACTATTATGTTAATTTAACCCATCTACTATTGACGTGTACCTGTGATTGATATATACTAAAAGTAAGGAACAAAGGCGTTCTTCGGATAATTAAAGAGTTATTAACTCCCTTTAGTTATGCGATGAGCGCCTATTATTTTATTTAGAGATGGGAAATATTGTATAATAGCTGTCTCAAGCCAATTTGGGGGTGTGGACATGTGTGGCATTATCGGATATGTGGGGAATGAAAATGCGGTACCACTTATAATTAGAGGTTTGAAAAAATTAGAATACAGGGGTTACGATTCTGCCGGCATTGCTGTTTTGGATAATAACCGGATTGATGTTGTAAAGAGAAAAGGAAGACTATCAGTTTTGGAATCAGCTGTTGCCAATAGTCAAATTAATGGCTATACAGGGATAGGCCACACTCGTTGGGCGACTCATGGAGAACCATCAAACATTAATTCCCACCCCCATTTGGGGAGCCAGAACAAAATAGTGATTGTTCATAACGGGATTATTGAAAACCATAAGGAATTACGGGAGAGGCTTCAAAGGAAAGGCATAGGCTTTGTTTCGGATACGGATAGTGAGGTTATAGCACAGCTTGCCGAATACTATCATAGAGGTGATATAATCGATACCGTTATAAAGGTTATAAACACCTTGGAGGGTTCCTTTGCCCTTGGAATCTTGTGCATAGATGAGCCGGATAAACTTTTTGCTGTTAAAAAAGACAACCCGCTTATTATAGGTGTTTCAAAGGATGGAAATTTTATCGCATCGGATGTGCCGGCTGTATTGGAGCATACATCAAGTGTTTACTACTTTAACGACAAAGAAATTGCTGTTCTGGAAAAAGACAAGGTCACTTTTTATAATTTAGATAAGGAGCAAATCAAAAAAAAGCTTGAAACTGTTTCCTGGAGCCTTGAAAGCGCTGAAAAAGGTGGATATCCTCACTTTATGTTCAAGGAGATAATGGAGCAGCCAAAGGTTTTAAAAGATACCATAAATTCTGCGATAAAATCCTCTGAAAACAAAGCTGTTATAGACAGCCTGGATATCGCATATTACAATAAAATTGTAATGACTGGGTGTGGCTCTGCATATAACGCTGCTGTTGTCGGCAAAATTGTGTTTGAGCGTCTGGCAAGAATTCCGGTAGAGGTGGAGCTTGCCAGTGAATTCCGCTATAAGGAGCCACTTGTTGACGATAGGACTTTAGTTATTCTTATAAGCCAATCGGGGGAAACTGCTGATACGATCGCTGCCCTTCGTGAAGCTAAAAGGCTTGGCGCCACGACACTTGCAATTGTAAATGTAATCGGCTCAACTATTGCCAAGGAGGCAGAATATACTATTTACACCATGGCAGGACCTGAAATAGCCGTTGCAACCACAAAAGCCTTCTGTGCACAGCTGGTGCTTCTATATATTCTTGGTGTAAGATTTGCAGCAAAGCTCAATAAAATAACTGTTGATGCAGAAAATCAGATGCTGGATGAAATAAGAACTTTACCTGAAAAAGTTGCTGAGCTGCTGTTTCAGAAGGATAAATTACAGCAATATGCCACAACCTGCTTTAACTCCAAAAGTATATTTTTTATTGGACGCAATATTGATTATGCTATAGCTCTTGAGGGTTCACTAAAGCTTAAGGAGATTTCATACATTCATTCCGAGGCATATGCAGGTGGTGAACTTAAACATGGCACCATATCCCTTGTCGAGGAGGATACCCTGGTTGTTGCCATCCGCTGTTGTGAAAAGCTAAAGGATAAGATTATGAGCAATGTGGAGCAGGTAATAAGCCGTGGTGCAAGGGTGCTTTTAATTACAAATATTGACGACACAAAAGAAAATGATAAATTATCGATAGTACAAATCCAATGCATTAACGAGCTATTTTCGCCATCCCTTTCTGTTGTTATGCTGCAGCTGCTTAGCTATTATGTGGCTGCCAATAAGGGATTGGATATTGATAAACCGAGAAACCTGGCTAAAAGCGTGACTGTAGAATAGAAGGAGGAGAATCCAATGACTAATACAATTCATGAGGTTTTGGAGTTTGTAAAGGAGAATGAGGTTAAGTTTATACGCCTTAGTTTTTGCGATCTGTTAGGTGTACAAAAAAACATTTCAATTATGCCTGAAGAACTTCCAATAGCTTTTGAAAACGGCATTTCTTTCGATGCACACGCAGTAAAAGGCTTTCGCGACATTACGGATTCGGATTTGTTTTTAGTCCCCGACCCTGCGACACTTACTATACTCCCATGGCGTCCGGGCCCGGGCAGAGTCATACGGTTTTATTGTGACATAAAAAATCCTGATAGGACAGACTTCCAAGGCGACAGCAGATATTTGTTAAAACGTGTTGCTGAGCGCTGCAAGGCTATGGGCTATATATGCAAAATCGGAACCGAATGTGAATTTTATTTATTTAAGACAGATGAAAAAGGAGAACCTACAACTGAAACATTAGACAACGGCAGCTATTTCGATATTTCTCCTCTTGATAAAGGTGAAAACATCAGACGAGAAATATGCTTATGTCTTCAAGAAATGGGAATAAAGCCGCAAACTTCCCATCATGAACGGGGACCGGGGCAAAACGAAATATCTTTTAAATACAGTGATATATTAGAAGCTGCCGATAACTTTTTAACTTTCAAATCTACGGTTAAAGCCATAGCCGCACGAAACGGACTGTTTGCTTCCTTTATGCCAAAGCCTATTTTAAATGAAAGTGGAAGCGGACTTCATGTGAATATGTCCCTTTCTCAAAATGGATATAACATGTTTGAAAGTGGTGTTAAGCAATCTAAGGTTGTGGAGAGCTTTATTGCGGGCATTTTAGAAAAAACTCCTGAAATGACCATCTTTTTAAATCCAATTGCCAATTCATATGAGCGTTTGGGTAAAAATGAGGCACCCAGATATGTATCCTGGTCACATAAAAACCGTTCGCAGCTTGTGAGAATACCGGCAGCTTTCGGAGAAAAGCTCAGGATGGAGCTTCGTTCACCCGACCCTGTTCTTAATCCATATCTTGCATTTGCACTTATTATCAATGCGGGACTTGAAGGTATTAGTAATGAGCTGACCTTGCAGCCATCTATTGATGCGGATTTGTACAATGCAGATGAGAGTATAACGAATAAGCTGACACCTCTGCCCGAGAACATGGACAAAGCAGTAGAGCTTGCAAAAAACAGCAGCTTTGTGAGAAATACCATTGGAGATGAAATGCTGTCAAAATACTTGACCTTGAAAACAGAAGAGGCTACTGAGTTTTCAAAGGCAAAAGACAAGGAAGATTTCTTTAGAACGAGATATTTCAACAAATTATAGCTTTTGCGGAGGAGGAGTTTCTTTGAAAAGTGCTTTAATCGTATCGTACTCAGCTAAAAGCATAGCCTTTTTCACAGATATGCTCCACTCCGTATCCTGTGATCAAATTGTCACTGCAACGACTTGTGGCGAGGCAAGGAGACTGCTTATAGAACGTGATTTTGATTTGTATATTATTAATGCGCCTCTTCCCGATGAAACGGGAGAGAGTTTATCAAGACATATTGCCTCTAAAGGAGTAAGCCAGGTGATTTTATTCGTAAGCGTAGAGTACTACGATGAAGTTTCTGATGCTGTTGAGGATTATGGTGTAATTACCGTATCAAAGCCGGTGAACAAAAACCTTTTCTGGTCGGCATTAAAGCTTGCGAAGGCGTCCCACAACAAGCTAATGAGTATAAGGGAGGAAAACGATAAGCTAATACAAAAAATAGAAGACATACGCATAGTTGACCGGGCAAAATGTATTTTGATATCCTATTATAATATGAGTGAGAACGAAGCCCACAAATATATCGAAAGAAAAGCCATGGACATGAGGATGAGCAAAAGGGCAGTGGCTCAGGAGATACTTAAAACCTACGAAAACTAGGAGAGGGACAGGGAATACTATGTTGAATATTTAGCTCCGTTTTCGAAAAATTGCAGGCCTGGCGATTCGGAAATGGAGTTTTGTTTTAAGGAGGTATTATATGCTTGAGCTGAAAAACATTAATATTACCTTATCAAGGGATGGCAGGCAGATAATTGACAATTTCAGCTTTACGCTAAACCAGGGAGATAAAGCTGTTATCATTGGTGAAGAAGGCAACGGAAAATCCACACTTCTTAAAATGATTCATGATGAGAGCTTAATTGAAGACTACTGCACCTACAGCGGTCAAATAATAAGAAAGGGAAAGACCGCCTATCTTCCGCAAATGATGGATCCGATTTATTCAGATGTTACGGTTGCAGAGTATTTTGAAAACAAGAACCTGTTTATTCATGGAGATATCCCTAGGGACTTTTTGACACGGCTTGGAATTACATCTGAGTTTATATCGTCGAATCGGATAATTAAGACTCTGTCGGGCGGTGAAAAAATAAAAATACAGCTTGCAAAAATATTGATGGAGCAGCCTGACATATTGTTGCTTGATGAACCGACAAACGATCTCGATATTGAAACATTGGAATGGCTGGAAGGATTTATAAAGGAATCCAAGTTGCCGGTTTTATTTGTGTCTCATGATGAGATGATGATAGAAAATGTTGCAAACGTCATTATTCACATTGAACAGCTAATCCGAAAGACTAAGCCTAGAATAAGCGTCTCTCATTCAAGCTTTCGGGAGTATATTGACTTTAGAGCGGCTATCTTTGAAAAACAGATGCAGGTTGCCAAGAAGCAACGCAGCGATTACCAAAAGCAGATGGATAAATGGAGACAAATAAACAGCCGAGTTGAGCATGAGCAAAGGGTAATATCCCGGCAAGACCCGGCAGGGGGAAGACTGCTTAAGAAGAAAATGAAATCGGTTAAATCTCAGGAGAAAAGACTTAAGAGGCAATCTGAAGATTTTCTGGAAATACCGCAAACTGAAGATGCGATTATTACAAAATTCAGTGAGGATATATACGTACCCAAATCAAAGGTTATTTTAAATATAAGCTTAAAGGAGTTGAAGATTGGAGACAGAATACTGTCAAGTGACATACAGCTAATTGTTATGGGTAATGAGCATATTGGTATTGTCGGTAAAAACGGATCGGGGAAATCGACGCTTTTGTCAAGAGTCAGAAAGGAGCTTAAAGACCGGCAAGATATTATAATAGCGTATATGCCCCAGGATTATGCACAAATATTGGACTATGACAAAACTCCAATAGAATTTCTTGCCGATAATTATACTAAGGAAGATATTACAAGGGCAAGAAGCTTTATGGGGAGTATGAGATTTACTCATGAAGAGATGACAGGTAAAATCGGAAATCTCAGCGGAGGGCAAAAGGCGAAAATATTATTTTTAGATATGGTGCTACGAAATGCAAATGTACTGCTTTTAGATGAGCCTACACGAAACTTCAGCCCTCTTTCGAATCCTGTCGTAAGGCAAGCTCTAAAAAACTTCGGGGGAACTATTATCAGCATTTCACATGACCGGAAGTATCTTAATGAGGTGTGCGATAAGGTTTATATTCTGTCAGAGGAAGGGCTGGCCTTACAACCAAAGATATAAGTGAGGGGAATGCTGGTACCGACATTTTGGGCAAAACTTGGCAGAAAAATAGCAGCTAGGGCTCCACTTGACAAGGCGCGATAATTAATCGTAAAATTAAATTGGTAATTTGTGATCAGGTACTTTTGCAAACGGGCTTTGGCGCAGGATGCCGGAGCTTTATTATTAGAGGGCTTGATCCATTGGAGGGGCGTTATGAATGTAAAACTGATAAAGTTGGTGGCATTGATAACAGTTTTGGTGTTTTTGTTTACATCTGTGGGATATGTGGCATATTCGCTTATTTTTGGAAGTTAGTACTAAATAATATTAATATTTATTCAAAAAATATTCAAAAACACCTTACATATATAGAACAAAAAAGGTATAATTCTATTATGCATTATACTCGCAGGTTAATGTGAAATTTTAAGGCTTAAATACAGGGGTGTGAGGCTTTTTGGATTTCTTGGACAGCATAAATCTTAAAGATCTATTTAACAATTTTGCCGGATATATAGGCCTTAGCAGCCCTTTGAGCATAATTAGGACTCTCATTGACATCAGCATAGTTTCATGGGTGGTGTACAAGCTAATTGTTCTTGTGAAGGAAACCCGTGCATGGCAGCTTATTAAGGGAATTCTACTCATAATTCTGGCGACGGAAATAAGTAAAATTTTAGGTCTGAAAACAATAAGTTATATTCTTCAAGGTGTGCTGTCTGTATTAGCCATCGGAGCAATCGTTCTTTTCCAGCCGGAGCTCAGAAGAGCGCTTGAGAAGATAGGCAGAAGCAGTATTAAGGACATCTTCCAATTCGATGAATCAGATGCAATGATTCAAACAACTGCTGTAATTGAAGAAATAGTAAAGGCCTGTGTTGATTTATCTTCTAAATACATAGGTGCTTTGATTGTCATTGAAAGAAATACAAAAATCGGTGAGATAATTAATACAGGGACTCAGCTTGATTCACATGTTTCCAGCGAGCTGATAAGAAACATATTTGTACCTGATACCCCACTACATGATGGAGCTATTATTATCCGTGACAACAAAATAAAAGCTGCAGCCTGCTTTTTGCCTTTGACAGACAATCCAAACCTTAGCAAGGAATTGGGCACCAGGCACAGGGCGGCTCTTGGAATAACAGAAGTATCAGATTCCATAGCTATAGTTGTATCTGAGGAATCAGGGAAAATTTCATTTGCTCTCAATGGAGGGCTTACAAGGAATCTTACTTCAGATACACTAAGGAAGGCACTTAATAAGAACCTACTTGACACTGAAACGAACAGCAGAAGAATTGGGCTGTGGAGGGTGAAAACCAAGTGAATGATTTTCTGAAAAACAATATAAAAACTAAAATAGTATCTGTTTTGCTTGCCATTATATTTTGGCTCTATGTAACTAATGTTACAAACCCGTTTGAGACCAGGACAGTTTACAATGTGCCTGTCAGAATAGAGAATGAGAGTTTTCTTGAAGAAAACGGTTACAAAATAAAAAACACATATAGAAGTACTGTGGATATTACAATCAGAGGCCGCCGGGATGCAGTCCAAGGTGTTACTACAAATGATTTTGATGTATATGTGGATTATTCACAGATAGATTCTGTATATGACACAAAATTGGCAATTGGAGAGCCTGAGAGCAGAAATAAGGGTGTCACCATTGTTTCTTATTATCCGTCCAGTATTGACATTCAGCTTGACAAAAATAAAAGCGCAACATTTCCTGTAGAGCTCAAATCAAATATTACCATGAAGCCGGGCTATGTACTCATTGGAACAACCGTATCACCGGAATCTATTCCTTTCTATGCAGAAGGCTCGGTGATTGACAGTGTTGGCTCAATAAAAGCCGATCTTGAAATCAAGGATTTGGATAGAGACATAACACAAGAAGTACAATGTATCGTATACAACAAAGACGGAAAAGAAATAAGCGCGTTGAGTAAGGATCTTAAGGTAACTGTTAAGCTTGAGGTTGCAAAGGAAGTTCCTGTTTCACTTGTCACAAGAGGAAGACTTGCCACCGACTATGTTGAGACATTAAGAGTAATTGAGCCTTCGGAGGTCCTTGTAACAGGTCCTGCGGAAACATTGGCGGGTATTTCAAGTATTAAGACTGAGGAAGTTGATATTGACGAGCTTACCCAGAACCTTTCAGCTACAGTGCCGCTTTTAGTACCTGAAGGTGTGAAGCTTGTTGATTCCACAGATGGGGTAAAAGTCAATATTAACGTGGAAAAGCTAATTTACAGGGATATTGATGTTCCTGCTGATAGAATTTCCATATTGAATGCTACAAATGATGGTTCACTTACTTATGAAATCAGTACGGAAAACCATGTTCTTAAATTCAAAGGAAAACAGGCTGACATCAGCGAAATCAAGGTTGATAACTTAAAGCCCTCAGTGGATGTTGCCGGCTTATCAGAGGGTACCCATAAGTTGAAGCTGAATCTGACAGTATCACCACAGTTAAAGCTATTGCAGCAGGTGTATGTAGATGTCAAGATATCAAAGACTAAAACTCCTGAAGAGGGTGAAGGTGAAACACCTAGTTGAAGGGGTAATTAGCATTATTTATCCTATAAGAAATAATGTTGACCCCATTTGAGTATAGGAGTAGAATACATTTAAAGTATTATAGTATTAGATGGGGAATATATAAATAACCCTGTCTTTTTTTTGCTTGTTATGGGAGATAAAAATGAAAATTATTATTATTGGTGATGGTAAAGTAGGATATAGCCTGGCTGAGAACCTTTCAAAAGAAAACAATGATGTGACTATAGTTGATAAAAATCCTGAGGCACTTAAAAAAGCCAGTGAAAATCTTGATGTCATGTGTATCAGGGGAAATGGCGTTAGCACTAAAGTATTGCTGGAGGCAGGAGTAAAGGAAGCTGACCTTCTTATTGCAGCTACCACAAGCGATGAAATGAACATGGTGTGTTGCCTAACAGCCAAAAAGCTGGGTGCAAAACATACAATCGCCAGGATAAGGGATCAGGAGTATGCCAGTGAGCTATCTATGCTTAAAAAAGATCTGGAGCTTGATATGGTAATCAATCCTGAACAGACAGCCGCCATTGAAATTGCTCAACTTTTAAGCTTCCCGGCTGCTACAGATGTTGAGCCTTTTGCAAAAGGCCGGGTTCAGCTTGTTGAAATTAAGATTACACCGGGTATGCCTGTGGTTGGTATGAAGCTTAGTGAAATATCAAACAGGATATCCTCATCAGTTCTGATAGGAGCAGTTCTAAGGGATAATGAAGTAACTATACCCAACGGTGATTTCAGGATTGAAGAAAATGATGCCACATATATAATAGGACGCCCTTCAAATGTACTTAATTTTAGCAAAAAAATAGGCATCTACACCCCTAAAATAAAAAATGTGATGATAGTTGGCGGTGGAAGAATAGCTTATTACCTTGCAAAATATCTGGAAGAGACCGAAATGAAGGCAAAAATCATCGAAATTGACTACAACCAGTGCTTAGAGCTTTCGGAGCTTCTTCCTAATACATTAATAATTCATGGGGACGGTTCTGAAGAGACATTGCTAAACTCTGAAAACTTAAGTGAAATGGATGCTTTCGTATCTCTTACAGGACGAGATGAAGAGAATCTTATGTCGGCATTATTGGCAAAGCAAAGCGGAGTTAGCAAGGTGATTGCAAAGATAAACAGGATTAATTATTCCAGTGTGATTAATAATCTGGGGATTGACAGTGTAGTCAGTCCCAAGGTTATAACAGCCAACCATATAACAAGATATGTCAGGGGATTAAAAAATGCTTTGGGAAACCCGGTTGAAGCTCTGTACAGAATAATAGGCGGAAAAGCGGAAGCTACGGAATTTCATGCGACAGAATCGACGAAATTTTTAAACATTCCTCTTAAAGATTTAAAGCTGCAAAAGGGTGTTCTTGTTGCTGCAGTAGTGAGAGGGAGCGAAATAATTATTCCTCATGGAAATGATACTATTAAATCGGGAGATAGTGTGATACTCATTTCAAAGGGCAAGCAGTTTTCTGACTTAAATGATATTATTGCTCCGGGAGGAATATAAATGAATTTTAGAATGATCTTCAAGAGCATAGGAAGCGTATTATTTATCGAAGCATGCTTCATGCTGCCTTCATTACTTGTATCTTTGATATACGGACAGGGGGACGCTTCTGCATTTATCAAAACAATTCTTATACTTTGTATAGCCGGCCTTGCTCTGAATATGATTAAACCTGTGACTAAGAGCATATATGCAAGAGATGGTTTTGCAATTGTATCCTTCGGATGGATGATTGTGTCTTTCTTCGGCGCATTACCCTTTATATTCAGCGGTGCCATACCCTCCTTCATTGATGCAATATTTGAATCAGTGTCAGGCTTCACAACGACGGGCTCCACCATATTAACTCAGGTGGAAAATCTTCCAAGGGGTATTCTTTTCTGGAGAAGCTTTACCCATTTCATAGGGGGAATGGGTGTGCTTGTTCTGACCCTAGCCGTATTACCGTACACGAAGGCAGACAATGTACATATCTTGAGGGCAGAAAGCCCGGGACCGGACCCGGAAAAGTTGGTTCCCAAAATCGGCAGATCATCAAAGATTTTATATGCAATATATATTGTTATGACAGTTATTCTTGTTGCATTCTTGATACTCGCCGGGATGCCGCTATATGACTCGCTGATACATGCTCTTGGCACAGCAGGCACAGGTGGGTTTTCCAGCAGAAATATTAGTGTGGGGGCTTATAACAATATTTATGCAGAAGTTATTATCATGGTTTTCATGCTTTTGTTTGGTATTAATTTCGCACTGTATTATCAGGCTTTAAAAGGAAATACCAAGGCTTTTTTCCGCAATAATGAGTTCCGGTTTTTTCTGGGAGTGGTGCTGTTAGCAATTTTGGCGATAGCATTCAGTCTCCGAGGTCATATATATAACACTTTTGGAGAGTCATTGCGGCATGCATCATTTCAGGTCAGCTCAATTATAACCACTACAGGATATTCAACTACGGACTTTAATTTGTGGCCTACATTCAGCAAGGTTGTTTTGGTATTGCTTATGTTTATAGGTGCAAGTGCCGGCTCAACAGGTGGTGGTATCAAATGCATACGCATTTTGGTTCTTTTAAAGATTGCCAAAAGAGAGATTTTGAAAATAATTCATCCCAGGTCTGTTTACACAGTAAAAATAGACGGTAAATCTCTTGATGAGAATAAATTATCAACAATATTGTCCTTCTTTTTTGCTTATATTGCCATATTTGTCGCTTCTGTGCTTGTGGTGTCATTGGACGGAAAGGATCTTGTGAGTACCTTTACGGCAGTTGCAGCATCTATAAATAATGTGGGCCCTGGTTTTGAGTTGGTGGGACCTCCAGGAAGCTTTGCAGATTTTTCTGCTTTCAGCAAGATTGTGTGCACTTTTTGTATGATTGTTGGAAGACTGGAAATTTTCCCTGTTCTTATGATTTTTGTCCCAGCATTTTGGAAGAAAGTAAATATTTAGCTAAAATGTTTTACTAAAACAATGTATTAAAAACTTTTGCTTGGATATATTAATACTGTAAGGAACTTAGCGGTCCTGCCCACACTAATATATGTGCTTTATATGCATCTATGTAAGTGGCAAAGCTAAGCCGGATACTGAAATATGTATTCTTGCGAAGCGGATCGATTTGTTCTTTACGTGTAAGTGGGGCTGTCCAAAAGACTGGTGCTATTTGGACGGCCCTTTTATATGCAGGGCGGCACATGCTATAAGACAAATCCGTATATAATTACCCCTGCAACTCCGGATAGGAGCATTACATGAATGGGATTGAGCTTGAATTTTTTTAATAGAAACAGGCTGGCTAGCATCAAGCATAAAGCTACCCAATTAATATTTGAAAATGTAATAGGAAAGGAATCGCTTGCGAATAGGGCTGTCAATAAAATTGAGAAGGCAGCCGACGCTATGAGAGCCACAACAGCGGGGCGGAGGCCTTTAATTATTCCCTCTATCAGTGAAAAGCCTTTAAATTTGTAGTAAAGGGTAGCTAATATCAATACGATAATACACGAAGGCGTCACGCATCCTACAGTGGCTATAATTGCTCCCGGTATTCCTGCAACCTTAGTACCCACAAAGGTAGAAGCATTGATAGCTATGGGACCAGGTGTCATTTGGGATATGGTCAAAATGTCGATAAATTCCGCTTGAGTAAGCCAGAGGTTTTTCTCCAGAACCTGCTCCTGAATAAGTGGAAGTGAGGCATATCCGCCACCAAAGGTAAATAATCCGACCTGAAAGAAGCTCCAAAAGAGTTTCCAAAGAATCATTCCTCTTTCGCCTCCTTAGGATTCTTATTTGGCTGAATAGTAGTATAAGCGCCAATGACAGCACAAATAAGAAGGATGATGATAATGTTTATGTCAAAAAAGGAGGCAGCAATAAATGAAAGAACCATTACTACAATGGGAAGAACCTTTTTGTTCTTTATTATTTTTGATGCCATTCCTATGACCACATCAATAATAACAGCGGCAATGGCAGCCTGCATGCCCATTAGCAACGCATTTACAATCTTATTGTCACGAAATGCTATGTAAAAATATGATATGACAGTAATAATTATAAGAGGCGGAAGTATTGTTCCGAATACTGTAATGAATGCACCTTTAATCCCAGCCATCTTATATCCAAGCAATATCGAAGTGTTTATGGCTATGGGACCCGGAGCTGACTGACCGATAGCTACCAGGTCAAGCATTTCATCCTCTTCAATCCATTTTAATTTCTCTACGAATTTCTTTTGCATCAAGGGTACGATAACATATCCGCCGCCAAATGTGAATGCACTTAATGTGAATGTTGATAAAAATAAAGTCCAATAAAACCGTATATCCTTTTTCAAATAAATCCTCCTTTAAAAAGCTACCGGCGGTGCGGCAGCTTTTTAATAATTTTGTGCGAATATTATTTAGCTGATTATTCTTCTACTGTTATTACGCTGACAGGACAACCTTCTTGTGCTTCTATGGCTGTATCCTCAGCTTCTTCAGGAACCTCGTCCACATATACCTCTGCCAAGTCATCATCTGCCATACGAAATACCTCCGGGCATACTTCAGCACAAAGCCCACAGCTGATACAACCGTCTCTGTCAATAAAAGCTTTCATATTCAATCTACCTTTCGCAAATATTTTTTGATATGTTATTGTTATTATAACAAATGTACAATTATTTATGAACTGTTTTAAGAGAGGATTGGTGTATTTTTATGAAAAGAAAATTTCTTATTCCTGTGCTGCTGATTATTTTTATCATCTTTGGTCTATATATAAGCAATAGAAATGAAAAGACATCAACTGACCTGACTTCGAATAAACCTGTTGAGCCAGATGTGGCTTCTATACACAAGGATAAGGCAAGTAGCCGCTCAACAGAGGTTAAACCAGTGGAACAGGGGAGACAGGAGGATTTATATTTCATAAATGAAAGCGGTCAAACAGTTCAAGAGAGAATAATTGTCCCCGGCAGTTTTACGCGTGTCACAGTCCCAGAGGGAAGCTTCGGGGAATATCTGAGAGGCATTGAATTGAAGCCCCATGGCTCGGATGTTTTGTATTACACCGGGGATGTAAAGCCGTTGAAAGTTCATGAGGCGGTTTTGGACATAGATATTGGGAAAAGAGATTTGCAGCAATGCGCTGATTCAGTTATTAGGCTTAGGGCAGAATATCTCTATGAAAAGGGCCTTTATGATAAAATCCACTTTAACTTTACAAACGGATTTAACGCGGATTTTTCCAAATGGATTAATGGTTATGGCATTAAGGTTGCGGGGAATGATGTAAGCTGGGTAAGAAATAACGACAACTCAAAAAACTATGAAAGCTTTAGGAAATATCTTGACTTGGTTTTTGCGTATGCAGGGACATTATCCCTGTCACTGGAAATGAAGAGTATAGAGTTAAGCCAAATGCAGCCTGGTGATGTATTTATGTATGGAAATACCCCAGGGCATTGTGCAATAGTGATGGATATGGCTGAAAATACACAGACCGGTGAAAAGCTTTTTATATTGGCACAAGGCTATATGCCTGCCCAGGATATGCACATACTCAAGAACCCCGCAAATAATGAAGGGAATCCGTGGTACAGCTTGGATTTTGGCGAGAGCCTTGTTACCCCTGAATGGACGTTTAATAAGGACCAACTGATGAGGTTTGCTGACTAAACATGTTGATTGTTTATGTAAGAACTGTTTTCGCTGGCTGCTCTCATTTTCGGGGATACTCCGAACATTTTTTTATAAGCTCTGTAGAAGCTTGAATAATCATTAAAACCGCTTTGTTCACAGGCCTGGGTTGCAGGTACTCCTTGTCTGATGAGCATATCCGCCTTAAGGAGGCGCTTTTGCAGTATATAGCTGTAGACGGAATATCCTGTGTTCTTCTTAAACTTACGCATAAGATGATATTTGCTTAAGAAGAATTTGGAGGCAAGTGCTTCAACAGACAGATTTTCATTAATATTAGAATTAATATAGTCCAGAAGTTTTTGAATACCATCGTCTGCAATAATATCACATGTGAGGTTAACAGTACTGATACCAATAAGCTTTCTTGTCAAGATGACCAGAAGCTGAATGAAAACTGAGTTTCTTAGAATAGTACTGCCAAAACCACTGCTTTTGAATGCTTCTTCTAGCGCACATACTAAATGCTTTATGTCATTAATTGATGTTGTGTCAACCCGCAGCAGATTATTTTTTCTCTCACGGGCAAGGTTAAAGCATGTTATAAGGTTTGAATCATAGCTGTGCTTGTGTAAAAAGCCCGGGTTAACCCATATAACAACTCTTTCATATAAGGAAGATGAGTCTATAACAGGCTTATGCAGCTCACTGCTGCTTACAAATAATATATCCCAAGGCTTGAGTCTGTATGCTTTTCCCTCAATCAGATAAGTAACGCTTCCCGAAATAAATATTATAATCTTATTAAAATCATGATAGTGGTATTCAAACTGCATATCTTTCATGTCTTTCAGATGAAAAAAAGCAAAATCTCCTTTTAAGTAACCTCTTTTTTGCTCAGTGAGCTCATAGTTATTCAATTTGACCAACCTCCTAAATAAGAATATGCGCATTTCCAGCGCCAAAGTACTTTTAAAAGGGCATTTTATGCAATAATCCGGGCATGTTTCGCACTAAACACTGCAAAAAGTGCGAATAGAATATACCAAGGATGATTGATATCGGAGACAGAAAGGAGGTCAAACTAAATGAATATAATTAATGAAAAAAATGCATTAGCTTTTACTGTGGGAAACGCTGTTTTATGGGGCTCCTCCTACATATGGTCAAAAATGCTTCTTAGCGCTTTGCCTTATTTTACAATTCTGTTCTTCTATTCAATAGGAGGACTTATAATGCTTTCAATAATTTTTATCAAACAGATTAAGGCTATCAGAAAAAAGACCGTTGTGTTAGGAGTTACAATAGGAGGGCTTTCGATACTTAGTAATGTTTTTTGCATGCTGTCTCTTTCGGCTACATCCAGTTCGAACACAGCCTTTATAGTTCAAATGTCTGTGATTATGACACCTTTGATTATGTCAGCCGTAAAGAGGATAATGCCACGCAAAATGACAATAATAAGCGCTTTGACCGCATTAGCCGGAGTATTGCTGCTGACTTTTGATTTTAGCAGCTTTCAGTTTAATATAGGGGATTTCTTTGCACTGGTGAATGCATTATTTTTTTCACTGTATTTAGTTGCTCTGCGAATTTATGCGGGCGAAACCAATCCTGTGCAATTTACCTTCATACAGCATGCCTCAAGTACTGTTGTTTTTTTTACAATGATGCTTGCTTTTGAATTTGGTGGTTCAGGAGGTAATGGAATTGACATACCAGTAATTGGGATTTTGGGACTTAGCATTTTAATATCGGTATCGACAATACTAATACAGTCAAATGCAATTAAATATGTCAGCGCCGAAAAGGCGGCAATAATCTACACAATAGAGCCTGTAGCAGCAGCAGTCCTTGCATATATTATTATTGGTGAAAGGATGTCGGGTGTAAATACTTTTATCGGAAGCCTTTTGATTCTTGTGGCTGTCATGCTGGAAATTACAAAAAAGGCTGGAATAATAAAAATTCCGAGAACGGTAAGGGCAAAGCTAAACAGAAATAGGCATGAACGCTGGTCTAAAACAGCATTTACTAGTATAATATATGTATGGACAAAAGATAAGAAAATGAGGAGTATTAATCGTGGATACTAATAATGCAAGATATGAATTAACCGCTGTTAAGCCTTCCCAGTACCCGGAGGGTAATAAGCCGGAAATAGCACTGGTAGGCAGATCAAATGTAGGCAAGTCTACAATTATCAATACACTGCTAAACAGAAGGAATCTTGCAAGAGTTTCATCTTCACCAGGAAAGACAAGAGGGCTCAACTTTTATAATATTGATGATAAGCTTTATCTTGTGGATTTGCCGGGGTATGGCTATGCAAAGACTTCTAAAAGTCAAAAGAGTGAGTGGGGCAACTTTATTAATAATTACTTAAACTTGCGGCCGCAACTGAAATTAATTGTCATGCTGGTTGACATAAGACACGCTCCGAGTGAAGATGACAAGGTTATGTACAACTGGATCATTGAACATGGAATGCCACATATTATTGTTGCAACAAAGGCAGATAAGATATCCAGAGGTCAAATCAAGCCAAGATTAAAAGATATTATTAATGTGCTTGGAGTTTATGAGGGTGCTCCTGTTATCCCTTATTCATCCGAAACGAAGCTGGGAAAGGAAGAGATATGGAACATAATAAAAGCAATTGCGGAAGAGATGGAGAAGGGCAGCTGATATTTTCATTCCCACCAATAATAAATGAAAATTGCAAGGTGCTTATTTTAGGAACCATGCCAGGTGTGGAATCTCTCAGGAAGCAGCAGTATTATGGACATGGACGCAATGCCTTTTGGAAAATCATATATGCACTTTTTAAACAGGAACCGGACAAAGATTACGAAAGAAGAGAGAGATTTCTTCTAGAGAAAAAATTGCTCTGTGGGATGTTATTCTGAAATGCGAAAGAGAGGGCTCAAGCGACAGTAATATTAAAAACCCTGTGCCCAATGATTTGGGCTGGCTTTTTAAGACGTACCCTAATATTAAAAGCGTATTTTTTAACGGTGGAAACGCTCGCAAATTTTACCAGAGGTTTATTGCAAAAACTGTTCAAAGTGACGCCGGAAGGGATTTTTATGTTCTTGCGTCCACAAGTCCTGCCTACAGAATTGGATTTGAAAAGAAACTTAAGCAATGGAAGCTGATTACAAAGCTTCTTATGTAACGGCCTTTTTGTCATAAAAATTTAAGCTCTTTGTAACCAAAGAAGGTAAAGTATGGTTTATAATATAAGATGAATAGCTATATGAAAATAAACAAAAGAAAAGCAGGAGGTGCGAAATGTCAAATCGTATAAAAGTCACGGCTGTTGCAATAATTATTTTACTTATATTGTCTGTAGGATTGAACATAGTCCTGGCTGTTAATAACAATGCAGAACCTGGCTCCGCTCAAGACCCCATTGTCAGTAAAAGCTATGTGGATGCTGAAATCGCAAAATTGCTGTCTAAAATTGAATCTCTGGCAAATCAAAACTCACAGCTTACAAATAGGCTTGCAACCTCAGAGAAAACTATTCAAACACTTCAACAGCAGTTAAAGGCTGTTAATCCGGACGGAGGCAGCGCAGGTGCCGGAACCACACCAACAAAGCCCGAAGCTCCGGCAACCATTGGTAAAGGTGTAGTTAATGTGGCTGTTCTCAATCTTCGGGCGCAACCAACGACTAATTCAGCTATCTTAGGCAAGCTTCTGAGAAATGAAAAATTGACACTGGTATCGAAGACCGGTGACTGGTACAAGGTGACAACCTCCAGAGGAACTACAGGATATGTAATGGGAACATATGTTACAGTTCAAAAGTAGAAGGAAACTTAAATTAAGAAGAGCAATAGCAGTATTGTTAACAGCTGCTGTAATTCAGTTTGTTGCAATTGAACTGCTGTTTGTCGCATACTCTAATGCAGCCTCAGATATGGAAACGGAGTATTTGGTGATTCTTGGGGCAGGACTAAATGGTGACACCGTTTCCCTTGCGCTCTATAACAGACTTATGACAGGAATAGAATACCTTGAAAAATACCCCGATGCAAAGGTTGTTGTTTCAGGTGGGCAAGGTCCCAATGAAACAATAACCGAAGCTGAGGCTATGAGAAGATTTCTTGTATCAAGAGGGATAGATGAAAACAGAATATGGCTTGAGGACCGCTCAACCAGTACAATGGAAAATTTCAAGTTCAGCAAAAAAGTCATCGAAGAAAATTCAGGCAAGCCTGTATCTGAAATAACGTTTATTACAAATTCATTTCATATTTTACGCTCAAAATTATTGGCTTCCAGAAATGGCCTAAAGGCTCATGCAATTTCTTGCGAAACACCGGTGCAGGTAATTGTTCAAATGTATGTACGAGAGTATTTCGCACTGATAAAATCACTTCTGGTAGATAAATAGCCCTTTTTTTTAACAAATTGTTTAAAATTAATCCAATATTTTTTCATAAATAATGGGTATTATTAAAGTGCATATTAAATTATAATATAAGCTTTAACAAAGGAGGTCTTATCATGGATAATAGAAATGATAATTTTAGAAAAAGAAAAGCTGTCGGCTACATAGCCATTATCCTTGTGACTTCTTTAATCAGCAGCTTCGTGGTCGGAAGCGCCCTTTATATTAAGTTTTCCAATGACATGGAAAAAGCTGTGGCACAGGCTTTAAATTCTGCTGCAATCACAGAAAACATAAATGAAGCAAGCGAAATGGGCGGCGCCGATGGGGTTATCTCACTTAAAACCGGCGACAATGCTTTAGTAGGGAGTAACGCGGTAAAAGAAACCCCAGTACAGGAGTATACTGTTACTGAAATTGCAAAGAAGGCAGGGCCGGCAATTGTTGGCATAAGAATGATTGTAACAGGCCAAAGGTTCAGTTATTTCGGAAGCTCAAGTGTCAGGGCGGGTGAAGGTTCAGGTATTATTATAAGCAAAGACGGATATATCATGACTAATTATCACGTCGTATCCAGCGCAGACCCTAAAACCGGACTTAGTAAAAATACCCGGCTTCAGGTATTTCTTCCGGATGGGAGAGAAGCAGAAGCCACATTTATAGGAGGGGACAGCAAAACCGACTTGGCAGTAATAAAAATTGAGTTGAAGGATTTACCGGTAGCAGAGTTGGGAGATTCATCAGAGGTCGAGGTGGGCGAGCTTGCAGTGGCAATCGGAAACCCTCTTGGAATGGAGTTTGCCGGCTCTGTTACAGTCGGTGTTATCAGTGCGCTGAACAGAACAGTTACTCTTGAGGATAAAACACTTAATCTAATCCAGACAGATGCAGCTATAAATAGCGGTAACAGCGGCGGTGCGCTTTTGAATAAGCGGGGTCAGGTTATAGGGATAAACTCTGCTAAAATATCAGCTTCAGGGGTAGAGGGTCTGGGATTTGCTATTCCGATAAATGATGCAAAACCTGTAATTGAGCAGCTAATTGAATATGGATATGTAAGAGGAAGACCATTCATAGGAATCTCGGGCAGAGAGATAAGCGCATCACTTTCAAGCTACTACAATTTACCTCAGGGTATATTTATTACGGATGTGACCATTGGCAGCGGTGCTGAACAAGCAGGTATTCAGGTTAGAGATGTACTTGTTGAAATGGACGAGTCAAGGATTAGAACAATGGATGATATCGAAAAAGTCAAGAAAAAGCATAAGCCGGGTGATGTTGTATGGGTAACAGTTATAAGAGATAACGCTGAATTAAAGCTTAAATTGACATTCGATGAAGAAAAATAAACTACAGCTTAGGAGATTTTCCCCTCTGAAGCTTTTATATACAAAGGCTGGGTAAGTCTGAGGATGCAGACTAACTCAGCCTTTTATTATTCTGATGGTTGACTTTTCAAACGGAGCAATGTTTCCTTCGGACCGTAAAGAAATATCGGCACCCAGATATCTAAAATCCCTTACAATATCCTCATATCCGCGCTCAATGTGTTCAACACCTGTAATCCTTGTAGTACCCTCTGCCATAAGCCCTGCAAGTACAAGTGCAGTACCTGCTCTAATATCACCAGCATGTACCCAATTGCCTTTGAGCTGTCTGTGGCTGTTGATACGGGCTACTCCGTTTTTCACGATAATGTCTGCGCCCATTCTATTTAGCTGGTCGCAATGATTAAATCGCTTGGGATATATTTTATCTGATATTATGCTTCTACCTGCTGCTTTCAATAATAATACAGTGGCAGGCTGCTGGAAGTCACTTTCAAACATGGGGAATTTACCTGTTCTTATTCTTGTTGCTTTAATTCTTCCGCCCCCGTGGACTGTGATGTTGTTATCGGAAACGGAAAACTCAAGACCTGATTCGGTAAGCTTTGCAATGCATGCTTCTAAATGCTCTATTATTACATTCTCTACAGTTAATGTACCCCCTGTGACTCCGCCTGCAATCAGGTATGCGCCTGCAATAAGCCTGTCGGGAGTGGCTGAGTGAGTACATCCTCCAAGCTGTGATACACCTTGTATACGTATTGTATCGGTACCTGCACCATAGATATATGCTCCCATTTTATTAAGAAGCATGGCGGTGTCCACTACCTCGGGGTCCTTTGCAGCATTGTAAAGGGTAGTCCTTCCTTTGGCTAATACTGCTGCAAGCATGATATTAATGGTAGCCCCGCCTGTAACAACGTCGAAGAAAATATCTGTACCGGTAAGCTGGTCTGCTTCAACGGTATAATAATCCTCGTAGCATGTAACTTTAGCGCCTAGTGCTTGAAAGCCCTTTATGTGCTGGTCAATAGGGCGTGATACGAAATTATCTCCTCCTGGGTATCCAATGGATACTTTCCGGTGCTTTGCCAAAAGAGCGCCTGCAAAGTAATAGGCAGCCCTAAAGGTTGAAGATAATTCGGGGCTTATTTCAGCCGTATGAATACTCCGGGGATCGATTATGTACGTATCACCTTTTTTATCCAAAGAAGCACCGATGCTTCTTAATATTTTTTGCACTATTTTTGTATCTGATATTTCAGGGATATTTGTTAAATATATGGGTTCATCAGCTAAGCAGCATGCTGCCATAAGAGCAAGTGAGCTATTTTTTGAACCGGGGATTTTAATACTGCCGTTAAGCGGTTTTGAGCTTTTTACCTCAAGCCATCGCATTTGTTTATCCTGCTTTCTTTTTTCATATATACAACAAATCTATTATACCCGTAAACATAGTAAATGTTAATAAAAATATTAAGGATTGAAGAGGATTGTATAGTAGCTTGTAGTATAATCAGCCCCGCTGCCTGTAATATCCGATGAGATCCCATGACCCAGGACTTCCAAACCAGAGGAATTTAAATTTTCCATAGCAGTCAGTAGTGTGATAATAGATGGAGGGGAGTCAAGATTGTCATTTCCCATTGCATAAATAGATTCAATATCATATGACTTTATGGCCTCCAGGGTTACTATATCCATCTTCTTTGCAGTTTCTGCATCCAGGTAGTGCGAGAAATCGACAGATGCAATAATTACGACACCTGGGTTCCCGGAAGCGTACTCCGAGAGCTTTTCGCCCAGCTTCACAGATTCTTGCTTTGTATTATTTCCATGAAGCAGTATGGGTACGATTTTCACGTCGGGCATATAGTATTTTATATATGGAACAAGGGATGAAATGGAGTGCTCCTCCTCCATAATCGTTGTGTTTTGTAATGCTTTGAAATTCTTAATAAGGTCATCAATAATATGAGAATTTGCTTCAAGGACGCCAAAGGCTGTCCCCCAACCGAGCTTTGAGGTATGAAGCCCGCTTACTCCCAACTTTCTATGGTTTGGAGCCAATACAATCAATGTTTCGGGAGAGCTTAAGGACAGCTGATAGAAAAATTCCGCAATCATATTGCCAGCAAGCAAATGATGGGGGACAATACCTCCGATGACATCAGATGTAGCTTCAGCCTGCTCCTTTGAAACTGATGCAACAGAAGTCATAAAGCTTTTCCTGTCGTAATACCGTATGTTATGGGTGGAAGCTGTGGAAGGCTCCCTGCCAGTCGGCAGGCCAGGACTGTTTTGTTCAATGGGAGAGGAATTGTTTTCAGAGACTTTACAGCCTGTGAAAAGGGAAGAGAAAAGCACAGTCATAGTGATAATAGATATTAGCATTATGCTGTGCTTTCTCATTTGATTCCCTCCAAAGAATTACTTGTTTACTGTTACCTTTGTTTTACCTGTAAATCCTGTCACATCACTGTCCGAATGACGGATGGCGGCGTTGTCTGCTGTAAATGTGCCGGGGGATGCTGCTCTTGCATAGTATACGATATTTTCCCCTTTATAATGCTTTTTGCTGTAGTAGTAACCAAAGACAATCTTTTGCCCTGTAACCTCATCGGGATAAGCGTCTCGCATGTCTGAATGATTATAGACATGTCTTAAGCCCGCAGGCAGTATATCGGTTATCTCATAGTACCCGTCGGGTGCGTTTTCACTAAAGCTGGGGGTCAGGGTTATCCTAATGGTGTCTGAGCGGTTGAAGGAAGTAGTTATACTTCCATTTATGCTGTAAGAGCGGGACAGTGATACCAGATTGTCCTGTGATGCCTTAAGCACACTTACAGGAGCAACATAGGATGATGAAACAACTATCTTTCCTTTAATGTCTGAAAACTTGATGGAAGAAAGCTTTTCCGGTGTTAAGACCAAAGTATAGTAGCTGCCGTTTTTAAGATCGATTTGCTTTTTTGTCCCATCCAGTTCGTAGGCAAAGCCTGCTTCGGAATCTGAATAACTAACATAATTTGTTACAAACATTAAACGCTCCAGATTGACTAAAAGCTCAGTTGTGGAATTTGATTTTATATAATTAAACAGCTTGATTTTTTCAGGTGCGTTAATATACATCCCGATAAGGGAACATAAAGCAGTGGCTTGTATTGTGTCATCCCTCGTGCCGCTTTCGATAAATGCGAATGTATCTGTAACCTTTCCGCTTTTTGACATGGCTTCGTCGTAAATTTCCTTTGCCCCTTGGAAATCTCCTATCTGAGCAAGTGCAGCGCCGAGAACAAGCTTAATGTCCATGGGATTGTCGACATTCTCAATAAGATTTCTGATTTCCAGAAGTACCGGTTCCTTTAGGGCAGCCAGGCCCCAGTAAGCATATGCAATGTCCTCATGCACTGAGTCTTCACTTTCCAATATTTTTCTGAAGTAAGATGCCAAGGCAGGCGCATCAATGTAGTCTTGTGCCAGTGCTGCCATTTTTGCAGACAAAGCGGGTTCACTGCTGCCATAGGTTAATATTGCAAGTCCGCCGTCCGGTGTCTGGTATTTTGATATATCAAAGCTCTCATCAAAGTACAGCTCCTCATTGAAGCGCTTCTTCAACAAATCACCTGATATTTTTCTTGCAAGCTTTTGATCAAGCCTTTGGCCCCAGCTCCATCTTAAATTATTTAGCTCATTATACAGAAGAGAGGAATCTTCATTATAGAAGGTCAATGTTGTCAGACCCTTTGTATTATTTGACAAAACGGTGCTGTCACTTAAGGTGATATTGTCTGTTCTGCTTGTCTCAAGGAGACTGTCCGATACTTTGAATTGCTGCTCCAAAGCGTCCTTAAGTGTTCCGCTGTGAGCTTCGACTCTTGCTGTGTAATTTCCGGCTTGTAGGCTAGTCAAGGGTATTTCTGTTATGGTATTGGCATAACCCTTGGCTGTAAATGTATTTACAGCTCCTTTATCATCGGTCAGAGTAACTTTGTAGCTGACCTCAGAAGTGCCGGTTACAGCAGTACCATAGGCTCTTACTAGCATTGACGGTGTATCTTCCGTGATAAAGGATTTATTGAAGATAGTGCTTACGAAGAAGGGCAGCTTTGATGATATATTCATTTTGCCGCTTCCAGCTTCAAGGTCTTCGGTCACAGCCTGATAGGTCACCCGCCATGAGGTGAGATTGTCGGGAAGCTTAAAGCTGACGGAAGCCTTCCCGTCATTTCCGCTGACAATAGTCTTAAACAATGCACTATCCTTAAAATCGTTCCTAACATACATATCTCCGCCCTCGCCGCCTTCGGCCATTGGGAAGGCGTTATCACCGGCAGAACGGTAGGATATATAATCTGAGATAATACCGCTTGAGACGATAGGGTTATACAAACTTGACAGCATATTGACATTTTGAGGTGAGATTGCAAAATATGATTCATCAACAATGCTCACATTTATCTCAGAGCTTTTTGGCTGACCTTTAATATCCTTTACTTCGAAGGTCAATTTCACGGTATCGCCGGGCTTATAGCTATCCTTATCAGCACTGACACTGATGTTTAGCTGTTTTTCTTTGCTGTCAAAGGTATACTGCCGGATTCCTGCATCATATACATTGGTGCCGTCAAAGCATACAGCCTTGACATACATATTTGGTATCATATTTTCGCTGTAATCAAACTCGTATGTGGAGTTTGGCAAGACAGTAAAGTCAATAATACCGTTTTTCAAACGAATATACAGATATTTGTTTTTGCTTTCATCGACGGGAGACTCTTTATTGTACTTTACCTCTACAGTAGCCCTGTCTCCCAGGCTAAACTGCTTATTCATACCACTGCCAGCTATATAGTAAGTGCTGGTGTTATATGGGTAATAGTAATTCCAATCATAAAGGTATTTTGTTTCAATAACCTCCCGGCCTGCAGAATCCTTGCCATGAACCTCCAAATAATAGTTTTTATCGTCATCGATATCAAAGCTTACATCATGTTTTCCCGCTGAAGTCCTAACGGAATACTCTTCAACAAGATTAGTAACTTCATAGTATTCATATATTTCCTGGGTTACTTTGTTGATGTAATCATAGTATTGGCCTTTAACCTTTTTCTCAAAATGCCTCTCAAATAGTTTAACAGTTATGGGCATGTCAACAGGAGCGCCTCTGTACTCATCTTCGCTGTAGTACTCCGCTGGCTTACCGGCAAGCTTGTTAAGATCTATCTTACTGGTGGTGATGGTTGCACTGCCTTTTTTCCCTTTTGTATCAACCTCAATCATTGTGTCCTTCGGGAACACATATACATTGCTATATGCGGCGATTTCCTTTTCTTCCGCTTCATGGTTGCTTACGTTAAAATACAGGGAAAGAGGTCTCCAATCGGTGACATTGATATCGGGTGCGACAGTATGGCTTGAAGAGCCTGAGGAGTCACTTATCAATACTCCGTTGGTTTGCCTTGCACCAGCCAAATTGCTGAAATAGCTGAGCCTTACATCTGATACAGGAGTGCCTTCATAAAAGGAAGCATTAATATCGAATTTAACCTTTTCCCAAACATACATATAATTACGTTCAGGTACAATATCTATTTTATAAGACGGTTTGGTATAGTCGGAAATTTGAAGATAGTGTGATAATAGTGATTTCCCGTTGACATTAAGCTTTACTACATAAGAGCCGGGATTGAAGTTTGAAAGCTTAAGGCTCCCTGTAAATGTGCCGTTGGGTGATATCTTAACTCTTTCCGATGTCAAAACCGATTCTCTGCTTTCACCTTCATAGGAATAGTCGTAACGTACTACCTCAAGGGTGCCGTTTACTTCACTGCTACTTCCGTCTCTGGGTTTGAGTATGCCCCATACATTGACTGTATCCTCAGGAAGATATATGCCCTTATCAGTATAGATATAAGTCCAGTAGTTATTTATTGTTTCAGAGCTGTTGTAGGTATAGAAAGGCTGGTAGTAGTTACTTCCCAGCGGTGCTATAAAGGTCATTCCCGAGGCAGGTTTGACAATATAATAGTGGTACGTTACATCTGACAATGAAGGCAGAAGGTCATTTACAACCGCTATACCTTCTTCATTTGTCACTGCTTCGGCGGTGCTATTGCTTCGTCTGATTTTGGCACCCGGCAATGGATTCCCTGTTTCGGAGTCGTTAACCCAGGCCAGGGTTTTATCCTTTGTGGACATAATGTAGACTGATGATTTGCTTATTTGAAGATGAGCATAAAATTTATCACCTTCTATCTGCATCTTGACCAAATAATATCCTTCGGGAAGGGAGGAAGGCAAAAGTAAATAGGATGTACTCCAGTACGAATTTTGGTGAGTTACAATCCGTGCATTCACTGAAGCTGCTTTTGTCAGCTTTGTTTCATCATATAGCTTTTCTTTATTTTGATACCAAGCCCAGAAAGGTCTGTCGTTTAGAAGCTCCAGATCTTTTAGAAAGCTATCGGCATCAGAATAGTTGTACAAATCCACCTCTAATTCCTTATCATGCAAATCTGAACTTGCGAAGACCTCCAATGCGGGGGTAGAGGTGGGAGTGAAGTTATACATTAAATTCGAAAACTCAAAATAGAATGTCCGGTCATTTGATTTTTGTGAGGTAACGGTTTGAAATTTAAAAGAATAATCGTTTTCAAGGGTTTCGGCGCTGCCAGAAACTTTAATCCCGCTTTTAATCGTAGCCGTATAAACTGTGCCTTCTTCTAATTTTTCAGGAACGAAAACAAGTGTCTTCTTATGCATTTCGAACTTACCCTTAACGTTGGGGGATATCTCAAAATGCTCTTCGGGGTTTTCAATATTTTCATGGCTAAAAGTAATTTCGATGCCGGAATTCACAGGAACTTGAACGCTTTGATTGCGTGGCAGCGTTCTGATTACGTTAAGAGACTTTTTTGTTTGGAAAGCATAAGACTGCTTTGCACCTGTCTGCTTATCATTTAGAATAAAGTTGTAAATTTTGTCCTTTTCAAGGGGTTCAACGAATTCAATTTCGTACTCCCTGTCGGTTATCTTTTTTAAATTGTAGGCTTGCTCAGGTCTGACACTGAGAGAGGAAGCGAGCAGCTTTTCATCTGCGGCTTTTTCAAAGACAAGTTTAAATGCAGATAATGGGCTGACACCAAGGCTGTCAGATTCTGTAGGCGTTATTTTCATTGGGTTGTCTTTAAATGTAATCTTATTTTTAAGAAGACCGGTGGAATCTGCCAGAGCTTCGTTTATGCCAGAACGATCCTTACTGCCAAAAGCTCCAAACATAGCTGCAATACCGACCACCAGTACTGCCAGCACTAAGGCTGATACTGCGCCGTAAAGTAACGGCTTACTTTTAAATAATCTGACTATTTTCCCTTTCATATTTACCTCACATTCAATAATTTTACAGGTTTATTTTATCATACTATTTTATATAGACGTAGAATCAGCTAACAAGTTTCATATCAGCCATAAAAATGCAATTATATGATAAAATTATGGATATACTTAAGTATGGTCATGAAAGGATACGTATGGAAGCAGTTGTTAAAATAAATAAGAGCATATCGGATATATTTAATGTGCTGAAAAGAAACGGCTATGAAGCGTATGTCGTTGGCGGCTGTGTGAGAGATTCAATTCTTGGAAGGGAGCCTAGTGACTGGGATATTGCCACAGATGCACTGCCGTCAGAAGTCAAAGCTCTCTTTATGAAAACAGTTGATACAGGGCTTAAGCATGGAACCGTTACAGTATTAATGAATGATGATGCTTATGAAGTCACCACATTCCGAATTGACGGGAAATATAATGACGGCAGGCACCCGAGCTTAGTTGAGTTTACAAGGAATATTGAGGATGACCTGCGCCGCAGGGATTTTACCATGAATGCTTTGGCGTGGAACGAAGAAAGAGGTATTGTTGACCCTTTTGGAGGAGTAGAAGACATTCATTCGCGGATAATAAGAGCCGTTGGTATTCCTGAGGAACGGTTTCAGGAGGATGCTCTGCGAATGCTCCGAGCAATAAGGTTTGCAGCAACCCTGGACTTTGAAATCCACAGTGAGACGCTAGATGCTATAGCTAAAAACAATAAGCTTATTATGAATATCAGCGGTGAAAGAATAAGAGATGAAATAACAGGGATTTTAACATCGAAAAGGCCTGAAAAATTTATATTGCTTAAGGATACAGGGCTTCTTAAAATTATTCTGCCTGAGGTCGATTCCTGCTTTAAGACTCAACAACACAACCCTCATCATATCTATAATGTAGGTGAGCACACGTTAAAAGCGATGCAGTCTATTGAGGAAGATGTCATTCTCAGATGGACAATGCTTTTGCACGACATCGGGAAAGCAGTTACAAAGACAACAGATGCAAAAGGAATTGACCACTTTTACGGACATGCCAGAAAAAGTGAAGAGCTTTCAAAAAATATATTAAAAAGATTGAGATTTGACAATAAGAGCGTTGATAGAATTCTTCGGTTAATCAGACATCATGACAGGCAAATCATCCCCCGGCCAAAGTATGTGGCGAAGGCTGTAAATGCAGTCGGTGAGGATATTTTCATGGATTTGATGAAAGTTAGAAGAGCTGATACTTCTGGTAAAAACCCTGATGAAATTAAGCAGAAGCTGGAATATACAGGTTTAATAGAAAAAACTTATTTAAAGCTAAAGGAAGAAAAAAGCTGCCTGAGCCTAGATGAGCTTGATGTAAATGGCAAGGATCTTATCGAGCTTGGTTTTAAAGAGGGGGAAGATATCGGGCGGGTGCTGAACCTGCTCCTTAACAAGGTCTTTGAGGATCCGAGGCTCAATGAAAAAAAGATTTTGCTGGAGCTTGCAGCAAAAGAGATTATCACCTAGTTTTATGACCAGTTGACAATTATTCTTCAAATGGTAAAATATATTCGAAAGGGATGGTGAAGCTATGGGAGATTTATTAAAAGATAAAAATATAATTATCATGGGAGTAAGGAATAAATGGAGTATTGCATGGGGAATTGCAGCTGCCGCACATCGTGAGGGGGCGAAACTCTTTTTCACATATCAGGGAGATAGGGAAAAGGCTTCCGTTACTCAGCTTGCTGATGAGCTTGGAGGTGTTCAGGCATTTCAACTGGATGTTACCTCAGACGATGACGTAGATGCTTTTTTTGAAGCAATTAAAAAAGAAGCAGGAGTAATTCACGGGCTGGTTCACGCCATTGCATTTGCAAAGAGGGAAGATCTTCAGGAAAGCTTTGTAAATACGTCACGTGAGGGGTTTGCTATTGCTCTTGATATAAGTGCTTATTCCCTTGTAAAAGTAGGACAGAAGGCCAAGGAGCTTATGACCCAGGGCGGCAGTATTGTAACGCTTACATACATGGGCTCTGAAAAGGCGTTTACAGGATACAATGTAATGGGGGTAGCCAAGGCAGCCCTTGAAGCAAGTGTAATGTATATGGCAAACGATATGGGTCCCGATGGCATCAGAGTCAATGCCATATCTGCCGGTGCTGTAAAAACCCTTTCTGCAAAGGGTGTAAAGGATTTCAATTCAATTCTTGAGGTGACAAGACAAAAAGCTCCCCTTAGGAAGAATGTTGAGCTATCAGAGCTTGGTGATGCAGCAGTATTTCTTTTAAGCGATATGTCCAAGGGAATCACGGGTGAGGTCATACATGTAGACAGTGGGATGCACATTGTAGGAATATAACACAGCGGGCGCAGTAGCTGTCGAGAGCAGACATCTTCATGCAACGGAGTAATGTCACAAACAGGCTGTAAGAAATAAGTCTCTGGTTCAGCACAACTGCAATCCCGACATCGAGCTTCGCAAAGGATAAACAGCCTGCAACGTTACTACGCAGATGTTGGCCTTGCAGCCGTGCTGACCCATCCAGCATTTCACATCCTGTAATCGCTTCATTACACGTTGCCTGAATCCGCCTGCTCTCAGAAGCTACCAGTCGCCGCATTCTAATTTCGCCACATTTCACAGTCTGTAAATGCTCCTCACAGGATTATTGCTCTGCTTATCTGTCTGCCTTTATAGATTTCTGCATACATATAGGTTATGATGCTGCAACCAACCCACGCCCTCATTCGAGCTCGCACGGATAACAGCTTACTTCATAATAAATAAGAAGAGCTTGGTATTAACCGAGGCTCTTTTATTATTAGGTGCCTGGCACTTATATTTCAATTAGAGCTTGCTGAATACCCTGCGGAATGCCTCCAGGGCGTAGTCAAGCTGTTCTTTTGTGTGGGTTGCGGTGTAGCTTGTTCTGATTCTGCAAAGTCCTGGCTTCACTGCAGGGGAGAGAACAGGATTTACATATACTCCTTCTTCACGAAGCATTTTTGTTACAACGAGAGTAGGTTCATTTTCATAGGTCATAACAGGTACAATGGGTGTGTATTCACTATTTGATTCGTAAATAGGAATTCCTAGCTTTCTAAAGCCATCACGCATATATTTAGATATTTCCCCAAGCTTCTTTATTCTTTCAGGTTCTGCTTTGATAATATCAAGAGCAGCAATAGCGGCAGCGGCATTCGCAGGTGGTATGGAAGCAGAGAATATAAAAGGTCTTGAATTGTGCTTAATGTAATCAATAACATCCTGCTGACCAGCAACAAAGCCTCCCAGGCTGGCCAGGGATTTGCTGAAGGTGCTCATGATAATGTCTACTTCATCCTCTAAGCCGAAATGCTCTGCTGTACCTCTTCCATGTTCGCCGAGAACACCGAAGGAGTGGGCATCGTCAACCATGACCCTTGCTCCGTATTTCTTTGCCAGCTTAACAATAGAGGGAAGGTCGGCAATATCACCTTCCATACTGAATATTCCATCAACAACAATTAGTTTGCCGTGTTTGTCATCAATTTTTTTGAGAAGTCTTTCCAAGTCCTCCATGTTGTTGTGCTCAAATTTAAGAGTCTTGGCAAAACTAAGTCTGCATGCATCAACAATACTTGCATGGTTTTCGCTGTCGCATAGTATGTAATCGTTTCTGCCTGCGATAGCTGTGATAATTCCCAGATTGGTCTGGAAGCCTGTGCTGAAGGTCAGCGCAGCATCTTTTTTAACAAATTCGGCAAGCTTTTTTTCCAGTTCGAGATGTAGTGTAAGTGTGCCGTTAAGGAATCTGGAGCCTGAACACCCGGAACCAAACTCTTCCACAGCCTCAATAGCAGCTTTTTTTACTCTGGGATCGGAGGTGAGACCTAAATAGTTGTTTGAACCAACCATCACGGTTTTGATGCCTTCGATAACTACTTCAGTATCCTGTCCGGTCTCAAGAGCATGAAAATAAGGATAAAGTCCTGCTGCTAAGGCCTCCTTGTAATCCATGTAGTCAAAGCATTTTTCGAAAATATCCATGTCTCAGAAATCTCTCCTTCGCAATTTGAATAACTTTAGACCTAATCCAAGCTTAAACTATTTTACCACATAAAACGAGATAAGTATATAAAACGAAAAAAACAGGAAATCGAAAACCTTATATGGTAAAATAAATGCAAGTCAGGATATTATTTGATGGAATATGGGGGCGCATATGAGTAAATATTACGGAAATGTCGTACTGGTAACAGGTGCCTCATCAGGCATTGGCAAGGCTATAGCACAAAGGCTTTCTCAAAAGGGTTACAAGGTTTATGGAACCTCTAGAAAACCGTGCAATCAAGAACTGGGAAATGGCGGCTTAATAAAAATGCTTCAAATGGATGTCTTGAGTGAAGAATCCGTAAAAGAGGCGATAGAAAAAATTATTGAAGCAGAAGGTGAGCTGGGAATTGTAATTAATAATGCAGGAATGGGTATTGCAGGCTCTGTTGAGGATACCTCATATAAGGAAGCACTGCTTCAATTTGACACAAATTTTTTCGGAGCCCACACAGTTATCAGGCAAGTTCTTCCGTACATGAGACAACGGGGAAGAGGTCTTATTATAAACATGTCCTCCGTTGGAGCAGTTTTTCCCATACCTTACCAGGCAATGTATGTGGCAAGCAAGGCGGCTCTTGAAGGGATGAGCGGCTGTCTTAGAAATGAGCTTAAGCCCTTTGGAATAAAAGTATCAATCGTGGAGCCGGGGGACACAAAGACAGGCTTTACAAAAAACAGGGTTTTTGTAAAGCCTGCAGATGACAATTCAGCTTACGCAGAATATTGTAAGAGATCTGTGCGTGTTATGGAACGAGATGAAAATAGCGGCCCTGAGCCGGTCGTCGTGGCAAAGGCAGTAGAAAAAATAATAAAAAGAAAAAATCCGCCTTTGTCTTGCGCAGTTGGCATCCAATATAAGCTGCTTGTTTTTTTAAAAAGGCTTGTACCGAGAAAACTGGAAGCATATATAGTATCACAAATGTATAAAGGATAGATTTTCTAACGAAGCAGGGGAGAATAGAATCTTTCCATTCTTCCTGTCTCAAGAACCTCTATAATCCGGTCAGTCCCCAGCTTCCTTGCATACAGGAATCCGTTCCATGCCGATAAAGAGAGCTTCCCGTCATATAGGTAATCCTTTATCCATTCAGCACAGTATTGAGGATCCGACTGGTGGAGCCCTGCCCCCAGATCCCTGAGCCAGCGTTTATTAAGCACTTCATGAGGACCTATAGGAGGAGCAATAATAATCGGTATTCCAAGGGCACAGTAAAATGACAATTCAGAAGGTTTCGTCCAAAGTATATCCGTATTGCGAAGTAACTGATTAAACTCTTTGAAATAAAGATGCTTATCAGGCGTGTATAATATTCTGACATTTGGAGATGTAATTAAGCCTTCAGCCTTTACCAGCTTTTTATAATAGGCGTACACCTCATTTCTATGGGCTGCCACCAGGTTTACCTTGATATTGCCTGCTTTGATGTCCTTACTAAGGCTTTTTAATAGTCCTTCTACCTGCTCGGCCTGAGCACCTGCCCCGCCTGTGGCGTATGTTAATGTAAGGGGGGAGGGTTCGGCTTCAGGATCCCAATACTCTCCCAGGTAATGCTTTACCTCCACTCCGTGAATAATTCTAAAGCGTTTTGTTGGGTCAAGACGAATAAGCCTTTTAGCCAGGTCATGGCGCAGGATGTTCATATTGTTTGGACCGGTATTCTCTTTTGGAAGAGGGAAGCCGGTAAGGAAAATCCGCTGGTCAGGAACTCCGTATTCCCTAAGACGGCGCACGGCATTTCCGCATGGAGCAAAATAGACAATTCTGCTCTTTTCAGGCTTTTCTGCCACCCAGACTCTATTGATATCAGCATCGCATATGATGCAATATACCGGCAGATCTGTAAGCAGTTCTGCAGCAACTGCGGCAGCATAAAAGGAGGTTACTACAGGAAGTTTTTTAATAGATAGCTTTTTGCTAATGCCACTGCCCATTCCCCGACTGATAAAATAATACAGGGATTTAACCTGGAGAGAGGGCTTTGATTGATCTCGTCTGGGGTAATAAGGCGATATATTTTGAAGCTTTTCAAGCATACTGAACAGTGAAGGACCGATTAGGGGTATTTGCTTTGTCCTTGAAAGAGTTTCATATGAATCCTGAAATATCCTCCACAGTGTTTTTTCTCTTTTGTCAGACATTTGGTTTTCTCCAAATAGCTGTATACCATCGTAAGCAATGTCGGAAAAAGGGTAGGTAGCCCTTTGATGTCCCAATCCCATGCTAGCAGAGACTATCCAGGCTTTTTCTTCCATCAGGTGTGACCTCCGGGTTTGCAAATTAATCATCAACATTCTACCATAATATTATTCTGTTTAAAAGAAGTTGCAAGTACATATGTAACACAGTATTGGTGCTTAACATAATATGTAATAAGATTTTTATACGGAGGTGTTATTATGCAGGATAATGTGTATGGCTACATGCCCGCTCAGTATAACAACCCTATGTCTATGGCTGCTGATGCTCAGCTGGAAAATATGTATCCAAATGTATACAACATTGTAAATCCAGTTGTCGAGGGTTATTGCAATAATATGAATATGCAATTTGGTACGATGTACACCCCGACTAAGGATCAAATAGAAGCTATTACAAATGACATAATGAAAAAAGTGGAGCCGGAAGTAACTAAGGTGATAGAGAAAGAATCAGGAGAAAGACAGTTGGGATTTGGAGGAAGACGTTTACTTCGAAACCTTATTGGAATACTTTTTATCAGAAATCTTTTGGATAGGCGACGCCGCCCCTTTGGTTTCTTTCCCTGGTCTCCGTTTGGGGGATTTTTCTAATATGTAAAAGGGCTATTAGCGATTGGCTAATAGCCCAATTTTACTTAGCGCTTGCAGCCGATAGGCTTAGTAAACACCGGGAAAAGGCAGATAATGAGAATTATTATAATAATTATCCAAATAATGCTGCCGCCGAAGAATAACCCTCTGTCTTCTTCTGCCATAATGGATCACCCCCATAAGTATATCAGGTACTTTATATTATTCAATTTATGTAAATGGGTTACAACGAAGTTTATTTAACAATTTGTAATATATGTGGATACCAAATAGTGCTATAATATGATATCAGATATAATTAATACAAAAGGGGTATTAGCTTATGATAAGGGAGAGCTTTCTCAGGTTTATATACCAAGCTGCCAGCATTCAAAGATGGAACGATCATATTCGGCCTCACCGGGGCTTCACGGAGCTTGACAAGCAATCACACAAAATGTTTTATGCATATGTAATTAGCAGATTAGAGGAGGATGCAGGACAGAGCATAGACTGGACACGACTTATTGAGGGTGACATCTTTGAGTTTTTTCAAAGGAGTCTGCTTACGGATATAAAACCTGCGATTTTTCATGCCTTGATGGACAAGCATGGGGCTCAGATAAACGAGCTTATTTTAAAAAAGCTCCACGATCTAGGCATTGATGATATTTCAGAAGGCTTTTCCAAGAGAATGAGGAGATACCTCTTTGAGCCTGAATATAGCTATAACGAAAAAAGAATTTTAAAGGCATCTCATTATCTTGCTACAAGCTGGGAGTTTAATATTGTATATAGACTCAGTGAGAATTTTTTCGGGCTGGAGGATACAAAAAAGAACATTGAGAAGCGGCTGGAGGAGCACAGAGATATAGACGGTGTTAAACAGCTTATATTTAATAAAGGAGCTACAGATTTTTTAAATTTAGTAGGACAGCTCAGGTTTCAGCAAAGATGGGCTCAAACTCAAAGAATTCCGGAAACCTCAGTTGCTGGTCACATGTATATTGTTGCCATACTCTCTTACCTTTTAACCCTTCAACTTGACCCCTGTGAGAAGCGTAAATATAATAATTATTTTGCCGGGCTTTTCCATGATATGCCTGAAGTACTGACCCGGGATATAGTCTCGCCTGTAAAGAATTCCATTGACGGACTGGGAGAGCTTATAAAGTCAATTGAGGACAAGAATATGGAAGAGGTCTTGCTGCCTTTGCTGCCTGAGCATTGGCGGCAGGAGATCAGGTACTATACCGAGGATGAGTTTTCGGGGAAAGTAATAATAGACGAAAAGATGTTGACAGTCAGCTCTGAGAAAATAAGTGAGTATTACAACGAGGACGTTTTTTCACCTGTAGACGGGACTATCATCGAGTTCTGCGATAAGTTTGCAGCTTACATGGAAGCATACTTATCCATAAGACACGGAATAACCTCTCAAAACCTGGAAATCGGACACCACCAGATTTATAGGAGCTTTAGCAACACAAAGATTTGCGGTAAAAACTTCGGAATGATGCTTGACTATTTCAGAATATAACGGTGCGAAGTGTTATAAATCAACTTTATCGGGAAGGACGACATGAATAAATATATGGGCTTTTATGAATTGAAGAGAATGAATCTGCCTGCTGTGCCCTGGAAGCAATTTACTTATGATACGGTGCTTGATGAAAGATTGCTTTGGACGATAAGAGTAGCTGTTGAAGGCAGTAACGATTTAAACCTGCCAAGAGCAGTGGGAGTGAAAGCCCCCGAGGCGGCCGAGACCGGGAAAATGCTGCTTGACGAGTATTCAGAAAAAGGAATTGTAATATACTATCCGTATTTTATTGCACAAAAGAGCGGAGTGCTGGATATAGACAGCCATAGAACAGTAATCGAGGCAGTCGGCAAGGATTTGTGGAACCTGGTGACATTGGGGAAGAAGGATATTACAGTAGTATTTCCGACAGCAGGAGGAGAGCCACAGTTTTACGGAAATAAGGAATTCCTTCCGGAAAAAGAAGTGGAGGAGCTTCTAAGATATAGTGATGTTATCAGGGGAAGATTCAGACAAGAGCTTATTGAAGGCAAAAATATATTTGCAGAATGGAGCTACGCATACTCAACAGATGTCAAAAATAAACCTATCGGAGATGTATATATAGTGTTTTATGAACTAAGGGGGCTATAGTATTTTGTTGAATATAAAAGTAATTTATGGTATTATGTTAATAGGTTTATCTTCTTGGTTTGTCGTCTCCAATGTTTTTTTTACATAAGATAAGGGGGTATATATATGGGAAATACCACAAAAATTCTTTTTTCGGCTGTCACCCGTATTGGCACTGCCAGCATCGTAAATGACGACAGGATATATGCAAACGGAAAGTTCATTCACCCCAGTGCTGCTGATTATTCGCAGATTTCCCTTGAGGCAAGTGATTCAAATTGTTTATTTGCTTTATCTGACGGTATGGAAGATGAAGATACAGGCATTTCAGTAATAAATGAGCTGAGGAAATTTCACGATAAAACAAAGACCAGCTCCAAAAACATTCATGTAAAGCTTGATGATCTGGTTCAATGCGTTGAGCAAACCGGTAATCTCCTACATAGTATTTCCCTAGGTGAAAGTGATTTCAGACAGAGAAGAACTGCATTTGCCGGAGTTTTAATTGACAATGGCAGTATTGCTGCTGTTAACCTGGGCAGTTGCAGAATATATCAACTGGACGGTAATAGCTTCAGACTTGTCATAAATGATTATAAAAGAGCCGAGAGACTTCTAAAAATGGGCATTATAAATGATGAACAAGCAGAAATGCTTTCAGGACAAAAGAAGTCAGCAATGGAAATTGGCACGTCAACAGTAAAAAAATCTGATGCAGACCCGATAAAAGCAGGGCAGGTATATTTGCTTTGCAGCAATGGACTGGCAGAGTCTGTCAGTGAGGATAAAATTTATGACATTCTTGCTTCTGATTCTGAGCCTGACGAAATGGCAAGCTCACTTGTTGCTGAAGCTTTTAAGAATGACAGCGGGGATGATTTAACAGCAATTGTAATTAAGATAGAGGAAAATGATGATAGTGAAGAAATGAAGAGCGGTATGCCAAAAGCCTATAAGCCAAGCAGGACTTCCTACAGCAAAAGGAATTCTCCAAGACGCAACGACAAAAAAGGGGTAGATGTAGGCGGTATAGCATCAATGCTAATATTTTTTCTGTTGCTTGCAGCCGTTGTGTTTGGAGGATATAAGCTTTGGATGAAAGTCAGGGCTCCGGAAGTGTTAGACGCTATAAATCAAAATGAATCCACTTCATCAAGCACAAATATGCCCGGCAACACAGCTGATATAGATAATCCGGATGATGAAACAGATCCGGACAATGTATCGGGGCTCGAGGATCCTGATGGTGAAACCGGCAGTGATGAAACAGATCCTACCCACGAGGGGTCTAATGCAGGAGCAAATGATAACGAAAATCTGGTTGGACCTGAAGGGACAACATATGTTGTTAAACCAGGAGATATGTTAATGAAGATCAGCAAGAAATTTTATGGAGATGAAAGCAAATATAAGCTGATCATGGAAGCTAACAACATGACGGATCCGAACATGCTGCAGATTGGCCAGACGTTAAAAATTCCACCTCTCAATTAACATCTGATATATTTTTAAAAAAACGGGAAATTATATTGATTAATCATGCAGTATAGATGTATAATATGGTATAGGTCAAAGAAAGTCAAAGTCAACGATTATTCTCCGGCGGCGAGGTGGGAAAATGAAGTTTAAGGATTACTACAAAATACTGGGTGTTGATAAGAAAGCGACTCAGGATGAGATAAAAAAAGCATACAGAAAGCTTGCAAAGAAGTATCACCCCGATGCAAATCCAGGTGATAAAGTGTCTGAAGAGAAGTTTAAGGAGGCCAATGAAGCTTACGAGGTTCTCGGAGACGAAGAAAAAAGAAAAAAATACGACCAATTCGGCAGCGCGGGTCAGTTCTATAATGGTGCGGATTTTGACCCGTCTCAGTATGGTTTTGGGCCCAATATCAGATATGAATATTCTACTGGTGGTAATTCCGACTTCAGCGATTTTTTTAACATGTTTTTCGGAGGAGGAAGTCCCTTTGATTCCTTTGGTTCAGACAGTATATTCGGTCAAAAAAGGGGTAGAAGCCCCTTTACCCGAAGCGCCCGGATGAAGGGTGAGGACAGGGAGGCAGTGCTGGAAATAAGTATCGAGGAAGGATTTTCAGGAGCCGAAAGGATGTTTACTTTTAGGGGAGCAAGTAAAGATAAAACAATTTCTCTTAAGATACCTGCAGGAATTATGCCTGGAGAGAAAATAAAGCTGGCCGGACAAGGGGGTCTAGGGTTCAACGGAGGACAAAACGGCGATCTATATTTGAGAGTGGAATTTAAGCGGGATAATTCCTATGAATTGGAGGGGCTTAATATTGTATCCCCAATTGAGCTGTATCCTTGGGAAACAGCACTTGGAACTGAGGTAACGGTTTCTACATTAGACGGTAAAATACTAGTAAAAATCCCAGCAGGAATAAAAACAGACAGCAGGATAAGAGTACCAGCAAAGGGGTACAAGGATAAAACGGGCAAAAGAGGTGACCTGTTCTTAAGGGTAAAACTGATAAACCCAGACAAGCTAAATAAAGAGCAGATGGAATTATATAAAAAGCTTAGGGAAATTTCTCCTTCCCATAAGTAATTGGAGGTGACAGATGATATGGATTCACATGTATTGGTAGATGTGGAGGGTGATTTCCTTATAATAAGGCCTGCATAAAAGTGTTAAGTTGTTATGTAACCTTTTCTGTTGTGGAAGCATATTCTATAACAGACTTACCTAGGGAGTGAAATAGTATGCAGGATTATATTGTAGTACGTCAGCCACAACCTCCTTTTGGTGGCCCGGAAGGCGGATTTTTTGGTACATTTCCGGGCGGGCAGTTTTTCCCTCCAGGGCAAGGACCGGGATTTTTCCCTCCGGGGCAAGGACCGGGATTCTTTCCACCGGGTCAAGGGCAGGGGCCTCCACCATTTGGCCCCCCAGGCGGCGGGGCAGGTTTAGGACCTCCTCCCGGACGTCCGCCAGCGTTTACTCCTTCTGTTTCGGCTGCTCAGCAAGCAGGTATATTTGCAGTTGATCCCGGAGCCATCAGACCGTGTAGATTTAGATTTGTCTATATATGGCTTGATAATGGGCGACAGTTCTGGGCTTGGCTGGTATTCACGGGAAGAAACTCAGTTGCAGGCTGGCGCTGGACCGGATTTAACTGGGTTTATTTTGGAATAGACATCAATCGTATCTCGTCCTTTGTCTGCTATTAGAAACACATATGCCCCTTCGTTTAATAGAATCAGCCGCTTCTTTGTGCTTGGAAGCGGCTTTTTTGTTTCTATCAGAATTTAATTTGCGGTGCGGCAGTTTCATTTTCATCAGCTCTGAAGAAGGGTTCTTCTGTGAAGTTAAACATATTTGCAAAAATACTGGATGGGAACATCTGAACCGCATTGTTGTAGTCTAAGGTTACATCATTATAGAACTGACGGGAGAAGCTAATTTTGTCCTCAGTCTTTGACAATTCCCTTTGAAGCTCTTGAAAATTGGTGTTTGCTTTAAGTTCCGGATAAGCTTCACTAACTGCAAACAGCCTTCCTAAGCTCTGGGATAAATCATTGTTGGCTTTCATTGCATCTTGGTGGCTTCCTGCCGACAAGTACTTTGTCCTTGCTTCGATGACCTTCTCAAAGGTCTGACTCTCATGAGCAGCATAACCCTTTACAATTTCAACCAAGTTAGGAATCAAATCAAATCTTCTTTTAAGCTGAACATCTATCTGACTCCAGGAGTTTAAAACCTTGTTGCGCTTTCTGACGAGACCATTGTAAGTACTAATGGCGAACAGAGCCAAAGCTGCAATTACGAATACAATTACAATAAATAGAAACGGCATATTTCCAATCCTCCTTTATTTCACCTACCGGCTTTTGCCGATAGAATGTTGCCAATTAAACCAACGGTTCTAAAAAGAGCCGCCACCACCTCTACCACCTCCGCCGCCGGAGCTGCCTCCACTGAAGCCTCCACCACCTCCGGAAGAGGAGGACAGTGTGGAATTTGCTACAGACATTGCACTGCTGATGGCGCTGTCAACCGATGCGATAGTCTTATCAAAGGTATCAGAGAATACAGCAAAGCTGTGCATATTATAACCGTGCAAATAGGTAAGGTGTGCATTTTGAAGGTCATCATCGGTAAATACTATCGGAAGCTGGCTTATTACTTCCTTTGCCACTCCAAGTGAAATAGCATAAACCAGATAATGCTCCCAAATAACAATCGAGGGAATTTCAGCCCTGTCCAAATGGCTGAATTCTTTCAAAAAGTTTTTAAATGCCTTCCACATTGCTTTCTGCTCACTGCCGTACTGGGTGCGTCTGTTTATTCTCGCTGAGAAAATCAAAAGTATGAAAAACTGTATCATTAATATGACGCCTATTCCTGTTTTAAAAACAGAAGAAATAATTATTCCAAGCACCAGATATGCTAAAGCAACAAGAATACCGATACCTCTGCCTTTTTTGCTGGTCAAATCAAAGAAGTCATTTTTATCCGCCTCTTCCCTGGCAAGCTTGCACCATTTGTCATAATCCCTTTTAAATTGTCTGGCACCAGAGGTGGATTTTGTATAATCAGATATTTCATCAAGCACAATGCTGCTTCCGTTTCCTATAGTGCCGATAAACCAGTTTATCAAAAACAATTCGTGACTTTTAAGGCTGACTGTGGGGGCATTTTCATTCCGGGAAACAACGTAGTCTGTCATTTCCTTATCCTTAAAAATACCTTTTTTAATATATTTGTTGGTTGTAAGAATCAGCTGCTCTTTTCTGATCAAATCCATCAAGGTTGCAGTAATGTCTCTTGTTTGTATCGGACCCATAGAAAGCAGCGAGCTCATCTCGGCAGGAGTGTATTCTCCCGGAAGCTCTCTGAAGTATTTGCCTTCAAAGGATGGTTTAGGCTCTTTATCGTATTTGCGGTAAAGATAAGCTAAAGGAGCAAACCAAATAAAGAATAGGATTACAGCGATAGAATTGCCCCAAGGCTTCAAGGCCGCAATTCTGGCTTCTTCCTTCTGGCGTCTTACTTCTTCAGCCTGCCGTCTTTTTTCATATTCCTCCACCTGCTTTTTAGCCTCTTCTCTTTGACGGTTAGCCTCTTCTGCAAGGCGCTTTTCGTTGGCCATTATATCTGGCAAAGCGTCCCTTGAAACAATCGTTTTAGCATCGGGCACAAGCCTTGTGGGAAACAGAACAAGTGTCTCGACACCGCTGCCGGGATATATGTAATCAATGGTGAATTGGACATTCTCACCATCTATTATTCTTGATTCGCCTATAAGGGGACCGTGGCCGAAAACTTTAAGCTCCTCTTTTTGAGCACCAGAGGGGAGAGAGTAATTAATAGATATATTGTTAAGAACGACACTCCAGTCGGAGTCAACTATTTTTCTGTTGAATTCGGCTATGTCGTTGTATTTTGTAACAACATCTTTAAATGTATATTTAATGATATAAGTCTTTTCTTCATTTGATGATTTTTCGAAAATCTTAAACCTGGCAATTTCGTCATCGAAAACAAGGTTGAATGTGCCGGGTCCGCTGTTTTCATCAAGGTATGTGGTGGAGTTGAGAGTCCACTTTTCCAAGGAGCCGTTCTTTTCCACAAACACCTCAATATTCTCTATTCCGTTGGTTTCGGAGAAATCCACATAACG
Source organism: uncultured Oscillospiraceae bacterium (assembly GCA_964587755.1). GTDB lineage: Bacteria > Bacillota > Clostridia > Acetivibrionales > DTU013 > CAZPMC01. The sequence goes on along the minus strand of CAZPMC010000001.1, from coordinate 78,027 downwards.
AAGAGTACCGTTAAAATCACCTATATATTTGTAGGTCAATCTTTCCTCAATGTGGGCATTGCCATCGGGAGTGATTTTTACATTTATGATGTATTTAATAACCTCATCGGATCTGTTTTGTGCAAATGCTGTTTGCCAAAATGCTGAAACCGGTATTAGGATGACTGCAAGCAATAGCAAAACAAGTACTTTTCTTCTCAAAATATCACTCCTTTAACTATCATTGATTTTAGCACAGTATTCTTTAACAGTATACTTGAAATGGATTAAATTTGTCTGGCCTTTAACAATTTTTTGCGGGAGTCTTTTGAATAAATGATGAGGATAGTATAACAATAGTATTATGTGATTTAATTTAATTTTGCTCGGGAGGGCGTGGTTTAATAAATTGGGAAATAAAAAAAGCAAAACATTAAAATATATTAAATATGCAGTGATAGGGGTTATTACGGGTACGGCTAACGGACTGTTTGGTTCGGGAGGCGGGTGTATAGTTGTTCCTTCCATGGTCCATCTGCTGGATGTGGAGGAGCATAGAGCCCATGCGACAGCTATTTCAGTTATACTTCCTCTTACTGTTGTAAGCTCTGTTTATTATATCTCTAAGGGATATGCAGACTGGGGTTTGACACTCAAGGTAGTGCTAGGCGGACTTGCAGGTGGTTATTTAGGTGCTAAATTGCTTAATGTATGTCCTGACAAGCTGCTTCGGAAAATATTCGCAGTTTTTATGGCTATTGCCGGAATAAAGATGATTTTATGAATACATTTATACTTTTTCTAATTGGTATGGCTTCAGGTACTGTAAGCGGAATGGGTATAGGAGGAGGGGCGATTTTAATACCTGCCCTTGTTCTTGCAGTAAACCCGGAGCAGCATATCGCCCAGAGTGTTAATTTGCTTTTTTTTATACCTACTGCTGTTATTGCCTTAATAATACATATTAAGAATAAGAAAATTGATTTTAAAATGGCATTGCCTATTATAGCCTTTGGACTTTGTGGCGCGCTTTTTGGCTCCTGGCTGGCTGCGCGGTTTGACGGAGAAAAATTAAAAAGGCTTTTTGGAGTGTTTTTGACTGCTATGAGTGTATATGAAATGTTCCGGAAGGGCAAGTATAAAAAGAAGCAAGAGGGCTAAAAGGCAGACAAAAACTGTGGTTTTTTATTTCCAAAGTAAGCGCTTTAGTGGTATAATATAAAATCAAAACAGAGTAGCGTAAAGAATGCTCTGTATAATAGTGTTTAGGAGGATTGTTATTTGGAAATAGGAAAAATCGCCAAGAAAGCCTATGAGATATTGGAGGATAAAAAGGCAAGAAATATAGAACTCATTGATATATCAGATGTTTCTATCCTTGCTGACTATTTCATAATATCAAGCGGTACATCTGTCACTCATATCAAAACTCTTGCCGATGAGCTGGAGGAAAAAATGGAGGAAGCAGGTTGCAATTTGCTCCACAAAGAGGGATATAACAGTGCCAGATGGATTTTATTAGATTTTGGAGAACTGGTGGTGCACATATTCCATGAGGAAGACAGAAGCTTTTATAATTTAGAAAGGCTTTGGTCCGACGGTAAATTTTTGACACCTGACAGTGATTAAAATATTTTAAAGGAGCTGTTGAATTTGTCTTACTCAACAAAAATAGATGAAAAATGGCAAAAAAAATGGGAAGAAACTGAGCTTTATAAGTTCGACCCTGAAAACACTGATAAAAAGCTATATTGTCTTGAAATGTTTTCTTACCCTTCGGCCGCAAATCTTCACATAGGCCATTGGTATAATTTTGCCCTTGCCGACAGTTGGGCAAGATTAAAGAGATTGCAAGGCTATAATGTGTTCCATCCCATGGGCTTTGATGCATTTGGCCTGCCGGCTGAAAATTATGCTATAAAGACAGGTATTCACCCAAAGGACTCTACATATAAAAACATAGAGACTATGGAAGTCCAGCTTAAAAAAATGGGTGCCACATACGATTGGAATTACGAACTGAGCACATGTGACCTTGAATACTATAAATGGACCCAGTGGGTTTTCCTGAAGCTTTATGAAAATGGCCTGGCATATAGAAAGAAGGCACCGGTTAATTGGTGTCCCAGTTGTCAGACTGTTTTAGCAAATGAGCAGGTGGATAATGGAACCTGTGAAAGATGTAAAAATGAAGTTACAAAAAAGGATCTTACACAATGGTTTTTCAGAATAACAGCATATGCACAGGAGCTTCTCGACTGTCTCCTGAGTCTTGACTGGCCTGAGAAAACAAAGAAAATACAGCAAAACTGGATCGGAAGATCCGAAGGTGCAGAGATTACATTTGAAGGTGCTGACGGAAGCTTTTCATTCAAGGTGTTTACAACCCGTGCAGATACACTCTTCGGAGTGACATATGTTGTACTGGCACCTGAAAATGAGCTGGTTGACAAAATAACTACAGAAGAAAACAAGGCTGCTGTTGAAAGTTATAGAGAAGCTACAAGAAAGCAGACTGATATAGAAAGGCTCTCCACAGTCAGGGAAAAGACAGGTGTCTTTACCGGGGCATACGCTATCAATCCTGTAAACGGCGAAAAGGTGCCGGTTTGGATTGCTGACTATGTTCTGGGCGGCTATGGAACAGGATGCGTCATGGCTGTTCCTGCCCATGATGAGAGAGACTTTGAATTTGCGACAAAGTACGGTTTACCCATAAAACGTGTTATAAAGGGTGAAGAAGGGGCAGACGCCCTTCCCTTTGTGGAATATGGAGTACTGACCGATAGCGCAGAGTTTACCGGAGTCAGATCGGAAGATGCAATAAAAGGCATTGTAGAAAAACTGAGCAAACAAAGCAAGGGAGAAATGAAAGTAAACTATAGACTCAGGGACTGGCTGGTTTCCAGACAACGCTACTGGGGCGCTCCGATTCCCATTATTCATTGTGAAAAATGCGGTGAGGTGCCTGTGCCTGAAAAGGATTTGCCTGTTGAGCTTCCGTACGATGTGGAATTTAAGCCTGACGGTGAATCCCCTCTTGCAAAATGTGATGAGTTTATAAACGTGTCATGTCCCAAATGCGGCGCCGCTGCTAAGAGAGACCCGGATACCCTTGACACCTTCGTGTGCTCATCCTGGTACTATTTAAGATACCCCGATAACAGGAACGATGAAAAGGCATTTGACACAGAATGGATAGATAAGATATTACCTGTAGACAAATATGTCGGTGGTGCCGAGCATGCTGCAATGCATTTGCTTTATGCCAGATTTATCACAAAGGCATTGCGTGACATGGGGTTTCTGCATTTTGATGAGCCCTTCCTTTCCCTTGTTCACCAGGGGACAATACTTGGCCCTGACGGGAATAAAATGAGCAAATCAAAAGGAAATACCGTATCTCCCGATGATTATATTAAGGAGCATGGTTCTGATGTTTTCAGAATGTATCTGGCATTTGGATTTGCATACACTGAAGGCGGGCCATGGAGTGAGGATGGAATAAAAGCAATTGCCAGGTTTGCCGGGAGAGTTGAAAGACTTGTTGAAGCCGCTGCTTCCATTGGAAAGGGAGGACAGACGCAATTTGGCCAGGCAGAGAAGGAGCTTAATTACATTAGAAACCATGCGATAAAATCAGTTAGTGAGGATGCAGAAAAATTCCAGTTCAACACCTCTATTGCAAGGATTATGGAGCTTGTTAACGGACTTTATAAATACGATTCTTCTGTTAAAGTGAAAAACACGAAGCTGTATTTAGACACAATAAAAGATATGTTATTGCTTATTGCACCCTTCGCACCCCACTTAGCTGAGGAGCTGTGGGAGAAAATGGGCTATCCGTATTCAATATTCAACCAACCATGGCCAAGCTGGGATGAAGCAGCTTTAGTGCTTGATGAGGTGGAGATAGTAATACAGCTCAACGGAAAGATAAAAGAAAAGATTATGGTACCTTCAGGACTTGATAAGACGCAAACTGAAGAGACTGTTATGAAAAATGAAAAGGTCATGGAGCTTTTAAGCGGCTTAACGGTTATCAAGGTCATTGCTGTACCGGATAAGCTGGTAAATATAGTTGTAAAGAATTAGTGTCTCCTGGCATTGACCCTGCGGGAAATTCTTTTTAGAATTGCGCGAAGAAGTATAAAGAATATAATAAAGCCTTTTACGAAAAGCAATAGCTTTCCGTAAAAGGTGTCGAAAAATTTTGTTGCAACACCTAGTGGTGTTATGGGATCGGCCTTACGCTCGATTGATCTAGCAGCTGTTAGTGTTATTCTGCCAACGGGAATACTGTTTTTCAGGTATTCCACATAACCCATAATATCACCCTTGTTTACAGGTGCAGTAATGTTTTCGGTTATATGGGCAATCTCTTGGATATAATCAAGAGATTTTTCTTTTGGCAGGACACATGTCAGGGTATCGGAGGTGATGAGATCCAGCCCGTATATGTCAACTGCATCCAAAACCTTAACATTTCTGTAGATCTTGTCCTTTTCAACAAGAGTGATTTTTTTAAAATTCTCAAATCCGTAGTCAAGGAGCTCCTGGGAGTATTTTTGCACATTTTCCCTGGCACCCTCATTTTTGACTCCCATTACAATGGACATAAGCTCCATGCCGTTTTTATTAACTGCAGACGCTATCAGACAGTGGCCTGCTGGCCCTGTAAAGCCTGTTTTAAGGCCGTTGATTTCATATATCTCACTTTTGTGACTTATCATCAGCTTGTTTGTATTTGAAAGGGTTTCCCATTTTGAATGCTTATTGGTGGCAGGCATAGTATATGTTTTTGTGCTGACTATTTCTCTGAACTTGGGGAATGTCATGGCATACCTTGCTATTTTTGCCATGTCCGAGGCGGTGGTATAATGAGATGGATCGTGGATGCCGCAGGCGTTTGCAAAATGGGTATTGTACGCGCCCAGATCCTTTGCTTTCTTATTCATCAGCCGGATGAATTCATCACGGCTTTCGGCAATATGCTCTGCAATGATGTTGGCGGACTCATTGGCAGAGCTGATTAAGAGCGCCTGCAGAAGATTTTCAAGTCTAATCTTCTCACCTGCAATTATACCGATATTGCTTCCGTTGACACCAATATCATCTATAGCGGCTTGACTTGCAGTCATAACCTCGTCTAAATCACCATTTTCAAGGGCGAGTATGGCAGTCATTATTTTTGTTGTACTAGCCGGGTATAGTAGCTGATCGGAATTTTCCCCCAAAAGAACCTCGCCTGTTTCCAAATCTAATAACATATATGCCCCGGCATCAATGGCCGGAGGCTGAGAAAATACAAGGCTGCTTTGTGTGAAAAGCACAAAAAGCATTATTGCCAATGTCAATAACCTTTTCATTTTGACCTCCGGTTTTTTGTATATATAAAAGTATAGCAGATAATGTATTATAAAAGTTAAAATTTCTTAAAATATTAGTGGAAATAAAAGGAATATTAAACATAATGAAGAAATATGCAGTATCGGGGGTGTGCTATGAAGTTAAATTTATTCGGCAGGCAGATAGAAATGAAAAAAGAAGCACTGGTGATTTCAGCTTCAATTATTGCCTTATTGGGTTGCCTCACTGGATACATTTTTTTTAGTGATGACAGCGACATAATTATCGAAGAAAATCATACAGCTATAAGTGAAGAAAGTAATGACGTTGTTATGCCGGGTGATTCTCCTAATGAAGAATTCGTCAGCAATGGTCAGATTGCAGAGGAGAAGGAATATATAAAGGTCTATATGGTGGGCTGTGTGAAAAAACCTGGGATAGTCACGGTCGAAAAAGGGCAGATGCTTTATGATGCCGTTGAAAAGGCAGGGGGATTGACTTGCGAGGCTGATCCTAGCAGCATCAATATGGTATATGAGTTAAATGAAAATACTATGGTGTATATTAAATCTATTGAAGAGGCAGAGGATGAAGAGACAGAGGACTTAAAAGGGACAGGGACAGATGTAAATGTTGGAAAGGGCGCTGCAATAGTGAAAGACAGCGGAAACAGTGCTCAGTTGCTTGGAAACAGCAGGGAGTATGATAATAAAGGCAGCCAGACTAAGACCTCTCATGTCAATATCAACACTGCCGGTATTGATGAATTAGATGCTTTGCCGGGAGTGGGCGAGGCTACTGCCAAAGCAATTATAGCTTTTAGAGAAAAGTATGGGCCTTTTGCTAAAATAGAGGACATTATGCAGGTCCCCAGAATAAAGCAAGGCAGATTTGACAGCATAAAGGATTTTATTACAGTTGAATAAGAAAATGCAATAAAGTATAGAAAACGACAAAAAGCCGGTCCTCGACATAACCGGCTTTTCTAATATAATAAAAAGGAGGAAAACTTTTAGTTGCATGATTTAATTATACGATTTTTTCTAAATTTTTATAATATCATTTATAACTGACAATTTTTAAGGACATTATTTGTTTTTTATGCAACATTACTAAATTACCCTGCCATTGAAGGTAATATAATTATGGATGCAAGTAAATAGCCAACTATAACCAGAAAGGCGGGCATCACAACAACAAGTAAAAAGAAGTTTTTTATTTTTTGCCGGCGTAATTTTCTATAATATATTTTTCTTTTGAATCTCATACTAAAATCTCCCTTGAGACATTTTAACATTTAACATTAATTGCCACAATTGCCCGGAAATATCCCAAGACTGTCCCCTTTATTTTGTGGTTGACATAGGATAAGATTGAGATATAATAGATAAAAACATAAAATATTGTGCAATGAAGGGAAGAGTAGTTTGACTATTTCTTGAAAGAGAGAGTCCGTCATGGCTGGAAGCGGACTTCTGGAAAAGCAGATGAAGACCACCCCGGAGCATATTCGGTGATAACGTTATAATCACAATGAGTACCAATTAGGGTGGAACCACGGGAGATGACTCTCGTCCCTTGTAGATTTATAATAGCTGCAAGTGACGGGAGCTTATTTATTATAAGGAGGATTTTTATGATCAATGTTACGTTAAAGGATGGCATAGTAAAGGAATTTAAAAAAGGTACAACGGTCATGGAGGTTGCTGAAAGTATAAGTGCGGGCCTGGCAAGAGCATCCTTAGCAGCCGAAGTCGACGGTGAGGTTGTGGACTTAAACACAGCTCTTGAAAAAGATTGCACTCTTAATTTACTAACATTTGACACAGACGGAGGAAAGCACGCCTTAAGGCACACCGCATCACATATTCTTGCCCAGGCTGTAAAGAGACTGTATCCGGGCGTTAAGCTGGCTATAGGTCCTGCTATCGATAATGGCTTTTATTATGATTTTGAAACCGAAAAGCCATTTACTCCGGAGGACTTAGAAAAAATAGAAGCTGAGATGACAAAGATAGTAAAGGAAAACCTTAATCTTGAGAGATTTACACTACCACGGGAAGAGGCGATTAACTTTGTGCTTGAGATGGGTGAACCGTACAAAGCCGAGCTTATAAGAGACTTACCGGAGGATTCGGTAATATCCTTCTATAGGCAAGGCGAATTTACTGACCTTTGCGCAGGACCTCATGTCGCAAGCACGGGAAGAGTAAAAGCGTTAAAGCTCACATCCATTGCGGGCGCTTATTGGAGAGGAAACGAAAAGAATAAAATGCTCCAAAGGATTTATGGTACTGCTTTCCTCAAAAAGAGCGAGCTTGATGAATACCTTTTCAGACTAGAAGAAGCTAAAAAGCGTGACCACAGAAAGCTGGGCAGGGAGCTTGATTTATTTGATATACTGGAAGAAGGACCGGGATTTCCCTTTTTCATGCCAAAGGGCATGGTCCTGAGAAATGAGCTTGAAAACTTCTGGAGAGATGAGCACAGGAAAAACGGTTACCAGGAAATAAAGACACCGATAATTTTAAATAAAGATTTGTGGCATCGCTCAGGACATTGGGAGCACTATAAGGACAATATGTATACTGTTGAAATAGACGAAGCCGACTTTGCAATAAAACCCATGAACTGCCCCGGTGGCATGCTGGTTTTCAAGCGGAAGCTGCATTCTTACAGGGATTTGCCCCAGAGGATGGGAGAGCTGGGACTTGTTCACAGACATGAGCTCTCAGGAGCATTGCATGGCCTTATGAGGGTGCGCTGCTTTACCCAGGATGATGCCCATATATTTATGACTCCGGAGCAAATTCAGGATGAGGTTATCAATGTCATAAATTTAATAGACCAATTCTACAGTATTTTCGGCTTCAAATACCATGTTGAGTTATCAACAAGACCTGAGCAATCAATGGGAAGCGATGAGGATTGGGAGAGAGCCACGACTGCCCTTAAAGGTGCACTGGATTACAAGGGTCTGAAATACAAAATTAATGAGGGAGATGGTGCGTTTTACGGGCCGAAAACAGACTTCCATCTTGAGGATTCCATCGGGCGTACCTGGCAGTGCGGGACAATTCAGCTTGATATGCAGATGCCGGAAAGATTTGACTTAAGCTATATAGGACCAGACGGAGAAAAGCACAGGCCTGTCATGATACACAGAGTTGTCTTCGGCAGTATTGAGCGCTTCATTGCCATACTCACAGAGCATTTCGCAGGTGCTTTCCCTTTTTGGATTTCACCTGTACAGGTAAAGATACTCAGCATTGTTGAAAAACACATTCCTTATGTGAAACAAGTGCAGGAGAAGCTGGAGAGTTTGGGTATAAGAACTGAGATCGACGTGCGAAACGAGAAGATAGGCTTTAAAATAAGAGAAGCCCGACTGGAGAAGATACCCTACATGCTTGTGGTGGGAGACAAGGAGATGGAGATGGGCCAGGTTGCTGTCAGATCCCGAAAGGAAGGCGATTTAGGACCTATGGCGGCAGATGAATTCGTTGAAAAGATATTGAAGGAAATAGAAACTAAAGCCATGTAGTTTACCAAATAGAACCGGCGGAGGTATTAAGAGGATGAGTAGAGCTGATAAGATATTTGTCGATATGTGTACCGACATATTAGAAAACGGCTGGTCATCAGAAGGACAAAATGTAAGGGCAGTATGGGAAGACGGAGAGCCTGCCCATACCATAAAAAAGTTTGGTGTAGTCAATAGATACGATCTTTCTGAGGAGTTTCCCATATTGACTTTAAGAGGCACAAACCTTAAGGCAGCCGTTGATGAGCTGTTGTGGATATGGCAGCGCAAATCAAACAACATAAAAGATTTAAACAGCCATATTTGGGACAGTTGGGCCGATGAGACCGGCTCTATAGGTAAAGCCTACGGATATCAGCTAAAGGTAAAGCACAAATATCCTGAGGGTGAATTTGACCAGGTGGACAGAGTCCTTTATGATTTAAAGCACAACCCTTACAGCAGGCGCATCATTACAAACCTTTACAACCACAGTGATCTGCATGAGATGAACCTGTACCCATGTGCATACAGTATGACCTTTAATGTTACAGGGAAAAAACTTAACGGAATATTGAATCAACGTTCACAGGATGTACTGGTGGCAAATAATTGGAATGTGTGCCAGTATGCCGTTTTGATTCACATGCTTGCACAAGTGAGCGATCTGGAAGCAGGTGAGCTTGTCCACGTAATTGCCGACGCACATATTTATGACAGGCACATACCTCTTGTAAAGGAGCTTATCGGAAGGGAGCAGTATCCGGCACCTAAGTTTATCATAAACCGTGATGTCAAGGACTTTTACGATTTTACAGTAGAGGATTTTGCTCTTGAGAATTATGTGAGAGGGCCACAGATTAAAAACATTCCCGTTGCGGTGTGAAAGGGTGATAAAAATAAAAGCAATTTTATCTGCGGATTTAAACTGGGGGATAGGCAACAAAGGCAAGCTATTAAAGCGGGTCCCCGAGGATATGAAATTTTTTGCAAAGACTACAAAGGGAAAAGTTGTTGTTATGGGGAGGGAAACCCTTGAGTCCCTTCCGGGAGGCAGGCCGCTTACGGACAGAGTAAATATAGTTTTAAGCAGCAAAGGTAAATTTGATATTGAAGGACTTATAGTTTGCCGCTCCCTAGAAGAGCTGTTTTCGGCTCTTTTGAGATATAATGCAGAGGATGTATTTATTATCGGGGGAGAGTCTGTGTACAGGCAGCTTTTACCCTATTGCACCCATGTGTATGTCACAAGGTTTTATAGGGAATTTGAAGCTGACAGGCGTTTTCCGAACCTTGACTCTTTTGAAAATTGGGAAATTGTTTCTGAAAGCGGGCTTAACCAATATGAGGGTATGGATTTCAGATATATTAAATACAAAAACAGGTGTCCTGTTGAATTGCCAAGGGATATTACCCATATTGCCCGGGAATCATCCGATTCCGATTAATCGTGCAAGGTTAGCGACAATAAAGCAAATTATTAATCCCGAAATCGTAGGAACTAAAATAGACACCAAGGTCCATTTAAGGCCTTGGGTCTCTTTTTTTATTGTCCAGCAGGTAGTGCCACAAGGCCAGTGCATTAAGGAAAAAAGCATAACACATACGGCTGTTACCCAGGTCCAGCCGTTGGATACCAGTAAATCTCTGAGCAGATTAAGGCTTTCAAGCTCATGGATACTATCTGTTGACATGTAGCTCATAATGATAATAGGTATGACTATTTCATTGGCGGGAAAGCCCAAAATAAAAGCCATCAGAATATAACCGTCCATTCCGAAAAGAGATGCAAAGGGGTTGAGAAAGCCTGCACAATGAGACAGAAGACTAAGATTGCCAATATATATATTTGCCATCAGCCATATTATTAAGCCTGCAGGGGCAGCTACAGCCACAGCACGGCCCAGAACAAACAAAGTCCTGTCAAGTACTGAGCGGACAATGACCTTACCTACCTGGGGCTTTCTGTAAGGTGGCAGCTCAAGAGTAAAGGACGATGGAAGTCCATTTAGTATTGTTTTTGATAATATCTTTGAAATAATCAGTGTCATGAAAATGCCAAGAAGAATAGTGCCTGTTAAAATCAAAGTTGAAACTATAGACTGAAAAGGTTTTACAAACATGCCTGCAAAAAACATGGTGATAACTGAAATTAATGTTGGAAAACGCCCATTGCATGGCACAAAATTATTAGTGATTATTGCAATTAACCGCTCCCTCGGGGAATCTATGATCCTGCAGCCTGTGATTCCGACAGCATTACATCCAAAACCCATACACATGGTCAATGCCTGCTTGCCGTGGGCACGGGCTTTTTTAAAAAAATTATCCAGATTGAAGGCCACACGGGGAAGATACCCTAAGTCCTCCAGAAGTGTAAACAACGGAAAGAAAATTGCCATGGGGGGAAGCATTACCGATACTACCCATGCTATAGTTCTGTAAATTCCGTTGACAAAAAGGCCGGTGACCCATTGAGGGGCATTAGCCCATACAAAGAGCATCTCTAATTGCTCTTGGAGCCAGAAAAACAGGGAAGACAGCAATTGGGACGGATAGTTTGCACCTGATATTGTAATCCAAAATACTACAGCCAGAAGAAGTATCATAATAGGAAAGCCAAAGGTTCTGGATGTCAGAACACTGTCTATTTTGCGGTCAGTGCTGCTACTGTAGGATCTGGCGTAAGAAACGACTTTTCTGCTGATTTCCTCTGCTGTGAGCACTAGCTTTGAGACAATCCTGTCTCTTAAGCTTGATTCCCCGATTTCATCGGAAGCCAGTATTTTTTTCGCATCCGCAAGACTGTTTGAAACATTAATATCCTTCGATATATCATAACCCAGATAGCTTTTTAGGGACTTTAAGAGGGTTGTGTCTTTATCAAGGAGCTTTAGAGATACCCAGCGGCTGCTAATGCTATCACCTACTATTTTCTTAACTGATTGCTCCAATGTATCTAAGGCTTCTTCAATTGCAGAATCGTAGGTGATTTTTATAGGAGTGGGAGGCGCTTTTTTATTTGTGGTTTCATAAACTGCCTCCATTAATTCATTTAAACCTTTCCCGGTTATTGCACTAGTTCCGACAACTGGTACACCCAGAATATTTGACAGCTCTCTTAAATTTACCTTAACCTTTTTCTTTTCGGCTTCATCCAGCAGATTTACACAAACAACCACTTTTGGAGTGATTTCAAGGGTTTGTAAAACAAGATTGAGATTTCTTTCAAGGCATGTTGCTGCAACCACGACAACTACTGCATCGGGATTTCCAAAGCACACAAAATCTCTTGCTATTTCTTCTTCTGTAGAATTTGCCATGAGAGAATAGGTTCCAGGTATATCTACTAAAACAAAGCTCTTATCCTTGTGACGATAGATGCCCCGGGCGCTTGAGACAGTCTTGCCCGGCCAGTTTCCAGTATGTTGCTTAAGTCCTGTAAGGCAGTTGAATACTGTACTTTTACCGACATTGGGGTTGCCTGCAAGTGCGACTACATTATTGGTATGTTCAGCTGCAACCATTTCTGCAGACCTCATTATGTATAAGCCTCCTCAAAAAATACCGTTCAAAACAATGCTTTATGGTTCTACCAATATTTTAGAAGCATCTTCCAAACGCAATGCGATAACTGCACCTCTGATAAGATATGCAACAGGGTCACCTGATGGACTTTTATGTAAAGGAATGACTAAAGTATTTTCAATTAAACCTAAATCAAGCATTCTGCGCCGGACTGCGCCTACGGATTTTAGAGCCCTCACCCTTGCTTGATTTCCCAGCGGTAAGGAGCTTAAAGAAATTAGCCTTCCACCCATCCACAAAACCCCCAAACAGGCAACTAATGAAGTGCGATAATGCATACCTATCCTAAGATATGTCGGTATTATGCAATTTGTTCCGAAGCAAAACAAAGGAAACACAAGTAAAGCCCTTAAATCAATATACAATAAAGCCGCCGGTCTCATAACCAACGGCTTTATTGTATTGATAAATTTGGTCAGAAAAAATGCTGAAAAGCCTGATAAATCAGGCCTTTCAGACAAATTGTGGTGGAGATGAGGGGGATCGAACCCCTTACCTCTTGACTGCCAGTCAAGCGCTCTCCCAGGTGAGCTACACCCCCAATAATATTGCATTCCTATTCTAATATATCATCTGCAAACAGTCAAGGTAAAAATCTAAGCAGGGGTAAACGCAATTTTAAGCAAGGGTATAGAGCAGTGGAGAAGGTTTATTTTCTTGTTGATATTATTATTTTCATGGTTATATTATATAGTATGATAAAGTACTAATAGAGAAGTAGAGTGAATAATCATATGTTTTTTATAGCGTTTTTTGGTATACAGGACAAAGATAAGAATATAGGAACTTATAACAACATTGAATGCCCTTCATGCGGAAGATTAGCCAGATATGAAATTTATAAGTCGTACAGATATTTCCACATTTTTTTCATACCGATGTTCAGGTGGAAAGTTAAGTATATTGTAAAAACCTCATGCTGCGGCAGCCTTTATGAGTTGGACCCTTTTGTCGGTAAGGAATTTGAGAAAAATCCAGACACTGAAATCAAGAAGGACAATCTGCGGCGGATTAACAATTATTTACCCTTTAAGTATTGCCCGAATTGTAGAACCGATGTGCCGCAGGAATTTAATTTTTGCCCTTATTGCGGCAGGAGATTGTAATTTTCTGCAGCGGAAAAAGACTGATACCTCTTCCTGTTGGTGTATAACCTTAATATGAACTAAAAAGCAACCCAAAAAGAAAAGAGCTTTTTCTTTGTTTTTAAGAACTGTCCCTCGCATTGTGTATCTCTATTTTCAAGAACCGTCCCTCTTATATTGCTCTTAACGAGACACCGTCAAGCAGCCATTGGGTTGCATTACCGGCGGCTGCCACATCTCTCACCTGTACGAAAAATTCAACAGTAACATTGTTGACATTAGGTGGAACAGGAATATCTGAAGCTTTCTGATGGAAAACATAGCCCTGACCTGCTTGATCAGCTTCCGCACTATATCCAATTTCAATAGTTATCAGGTTAACTCTGTTGCCTTCTTCCTCATAAAAGACACTTGCTCTTATGTCGAGGCCATCAAATCCTCCTTCCCCTGCTCTTCGAAAGTTATCTGCAAAACTAAGAATCAGGTAACATCCTGGAGTCACTGAAACCTCTTGAGTTAAAGCAGCAGTTTTTTCAGTAAGTGTATCTGTCTGGCTAGATATGAATTCTGCGGCTTCGATTCCTTCATAAGGATGGTCAAAGGACCGGATAGTAAAATTTGATGTGCTTCCATTCCAATAAGCAAATGCCTCAAAAATGCCCGGTTGTTCAAATCCACCGTTTCTGACCAGTTCTGAAGGCGGGCACCGGCGGCTTGAAGCAGTACCTTGTTTGTCTGCCGACGGGCAACTGGAGTTATTTATCACTATAGAAGCTTTAACCTTCTCCGGAGGGCATTTTGCTAACTCTTTAGTACAAGGAGGGTTTTTATGTTTATTGTCACTCATAATTTTACTCACCTTTGTTTACATAATGTTTCCTTTCATATAATATGTTAATCTTCTCAATGATGTGCAAAAACGCCTGGTGGTTCAATTACCCAAATGACTATTCCGGCCTAGGCCTTTATTTTCAACACATATAAATTACTTCAGATCATCGACAATGCGCTTCGTCCTTCCATCGGGATAGGTAACGTCATAGGCTTTCGTCCATTACTGGATATGGATTGAACACATTGACAATGAAAACACCATCGTCCTCCAAATGCTCACGGATACAGGAAAGTGGTGAAAGTCAGACATATCACCATATACAAGAGTGATTTTGTCATTGAGTTCCGGTTTTTCAGCCAGCTTTTTTCTAAAGATACCTAAGATCTGTTGAGACAGTTCAAGGCCTGTAGCTGATATTACTTAAAAATGAGTACAGAGGTATAAACCCGGTGACAAGAAACATCATTTCAAAAGCACCGAGCATGACAACGCTTAACATGTACATAGTTGACAACAAAAAAAAGATTCAACAAATATTCTTAATATTCCTCTCCTAAAAGCGACAGAGCAATATTATCTGCATGGTCTGCAATTCTTTCAAAGGTTGAAATCATGTTTGTAAATATGACTCCCACCTGCGGGTCGCATTCTTTTATCTGGAGTCTTTCAATGTGGTTGCTTATATATTCTTTTTTCATGTTGTCGATTTCTTGCTCTACATTTTCTATGCTGCTTAATCTGCTAACATCTCTGCTATCAAAAACTTCCAATGCAGTATTGAGCATTTCGACAGTTCTTTTGGACATTGTCCGAAGCTCCATTTCTGCTTCCTGACTTAAGCAGGCCCGCTTTTCGGAAAGTGTAAATGTAAATTCGGCGATGTTTTCAGCGTGGTCACCTATTCGCTCCATATCGATTATTACATGGTGCAGGCTGCCCATTATTTTCAAATCATTTTCAGACAGATTCAACCCTTTGAATTCTATAAGGTAATTTGCAATACCGTTTGTAAGAAAGTCAATTGTTTTTTCCACCTCAAGTACTTTTGCCGCCTTTGATTCATCGTTGCTAAAGAATGCATCAAGAGCCCTTTGTAGGTTCTCACTCGTGATTTTACCCATACGGCTCACTTCTTTTAAGGTCTGCTTTAATGCAATAGAAGGGGTTTGGGCAATTCTTTCATCAAGATACACAAGTTTTTGCTCAACATAGCCTGCTCTTGCTTTATCAGGAATTATTCGTTTTATAAGCTTTACCATAAGATTTGCAAAGGGGAAAAGAAGTATTGTAACAGACACATTGAAGACAGTATGGAAGTTGGCAATCTGTCTTGAAGCATTATGGGGTGACAAGGATTCTACCAGTGAAACTATTGAGGGGAAAATAGCAAGCAAGATTAAATATATAACTGTACCTAAAATATTAAACATCAGGTGTACTCCCGCAGTACGCTTTGAATTCGTATTTGTGCCGATTGCGGAGATTATGGCGGTAACGCATGTGCCGATATTCTGCCCCAGAATAACATATACTGCGGAATCCAGTCCTATCAGTCCTATCGCTGCAAAAGTCTGCAGAATACCAATTGAAGCAGATGAGCTTTGAATAATTGCTGTAAATATTGCTCCTATTAGCACACCTACGAAAGGATTTTTAAAGTTGATAAGGAAGTTTCTGAAGGCTTCATTGTCCTTTAAAGGCGCCATTGCCTGAGCCATAAGGTTTAAGCCCACAAAAAGAATTCCAAATCCAAGAATAATGTTTCCAAGTCTGTGATAGTATCTTTTCTTAACGAAAACAATCATCAGCATGCCGGTAAAAATGAAAAGTGGAGCAATATCGGACAGCTTAAAAGCAATAAGCTGACCTGTAATGGTCGTTCCGATATTCGCTCCCATAATTACTCCCGTAGCCTGAAGTAAGGACATAAGACCGGCGTTAACAAAACCGACTACCATAACCGTAGTAGCTGATGAGCTTTGTATAAGGGCTGTTACTCCGGCACCCACACCTACTGCTGCAAAACGGTTTGTTGTCAGGACCTCCAGGGTTTGTCTCATTTTATCGCCTGCAACATTCTCCAGCCCATCTGACATCATATTCATTCCATAAAGAAACATACCCAGACCGCCGAGCAGAAGAAATATCATAAAAATATTCATAAGTTACCTCCAAAAAAACGATAATTACCGCATCCAATAACATGCAAAACTCGACATCTTATTATATCGTTTTTAGTCTAGGCTTGTCATTGACTTTTTAAACAATATGTTAATAAAACACAAGAAAAAATTGGAGGATATGTCCGTATTATAAATCATAATAGCGGGCAAACTCGGCAGGATGTGGAATCCTGCTTATAGCCTCAGCTTCTGCACGCTTATTTTTAATCCAGGTATCCAGCAAGACTTTAGGGAAGACTCCGCCGCGGGTCAAGTATTCATTATCCTTTTCCAGGGCATCAAGGGCTTCATCCAGCGATTTTGGAAGGCTAGAAAGCTTTTTTTGTTCTTCCTTAGATAGATTGTAAAGATTGTAGTCGTAAGGTCCCCAGCCATTTTCCTGTGGATCTATTTTATTTAAGATTCCATCAATACCTGCCATCAATATTGCTGCATAGCCATAATACGGGTTGCAGGTGGCATCCGGGTTTCTTAGTTCAAAGCGCTTTGTTTCAGGGGATTTTGCATAGGCGGGTATGCGAATAACAGCACTTCTGTTTGAAGTGGCATATCCTATTGTAACAGGAGCTTCATAACCGGGCACAAGACGTTTAAATGAATTGGTTGACGGGTTTGTCAGAGCACACAGAGATCTGGCGTGCTTTAATAGACCACCCATAAACCAGTGAGCCTGCTCACTGAGACCCGAATACCCGTTTTTGTCGTAGAAAAGTGGCTTGCCGTCCTTCATTAGCAGCATATGTACATGCATTCCGTTTCCGGCTTCTGAGAAAATAGGCTTTGGCATGAAGGTGGCTGTTTTGTTTTCGGCATCAGCGGCATTTTTAATAATATATTTGATAATCATTGTTTTGTCTGCCATCTCGCTCATGTTGCCCATCTCAACCTCTATTTCCAACTGACCTGGGCCGCCCACTTCATGGTGATGATATTTTACCTTAACACCCCAATCCTCGAGAAGAAGACAAATTTTATTCCTTAGATTAAATGTTGTATCATGGGGAGGTGTAATATGATAACCACCTTTGACAGGAATATGGTAGCCGGAATTAATTGTAGTATTGACGCCGCTATTCCACTCTGCCGGTGTTGTATCAAGTTTATATGCCACAGAGTTTGGTTTGCACTCATAGCTTACATGCTCCAGAAGATAAAATTCAAACTCTGGTCCTATAATCATATTGTCTCCAATTTTCATTTCCTGCATAAATTCCTCAGCCCTTAAAGCTACATTTCTAGGATACTGGTCAAAGGGGCGGTTTTCATTGGTGTCAATAATCAGAACGTTTCCTATCATTGATAGGGTCGGGATTTCTAGAAACGGATCAATACGTGCACTTGACAAATCCGGGATAAACACCATATCGCTTTTTTCAACGGGAGTATATCCGTAGTTAGAGCCGTCAAAGCCGATGCCGTATTTCATTATATCTTCACCCATTCTTTCAACAGGAATGGTTATGTGACGCCAGCGGCCGGCGATATCAATCATTTTAAAGTCTATCATTTTAATTTTGTTTTCTTCACAATATTTAAGTACCTCTTTTACAGTTGAAAACATAAGAACCTCCTGTGCTATACCGTTTATTCGCAAAATACTCATTAAATTATACACTTTTTGAATAAAAATGCAATCAACTGTAATATTCTATACATATTTTTTTATAATTACCGATAAGCGGCCTTTTCTTGTGAGGGGACCGACCTGCTGAAGTTCAATTTTACCCAGCCCCCGCACTGTTATAATATCTGATGCGCTAATTAGCTTGTCGGGTTTTTTACATTCTATGTAATTAAGCATGACCCGGCCGGCTGCTATATAATCACCTGCCTTGGTACGGCTTAAAGAGAAGCCGGTTGAAATAACCTTATCAAGGCGCATTGAAGCTAGTGTCGCTTTAATTGCAACATACTTTAGCTCAGGGATGATTAAACCTTTAGAATCAATTGCAGCCTTTTTGATTTTTACTCGTCCCACTGTATCGAAATTTGACATAACATAGGGGAGAATCTCTTTTAGTATTACAATATCGCATGAATTTTCACCGACTAAAATATCTCCGATGGTTTCCCTTGTAACACCTGAACTTAAAAGGCTGCCGAGGAAGTCCCTGTGGTTAAGAGTCTTTTGGGTAGGGTATTCTACACGGATGTAGGCGAGAGGATCAAAGGCTTTGTTGTAATCAGTTATTATGTCCTTAGGCTCCATGTAGTCAGGCAGAAAAATCAACACAGTTCTTAGAGCATTTTCATAGCCGCCCCAAAAAATTCTTCTGTCAGCCCCGAAAGTCCCTAAGCTTTTGAGTGCAGCTTCCAAGAATGCTCTTTCCTGTTCATTCAAAAGCTTAGTGCTTGAAGGCACGTTGTGCCGGGCAGTTTCTTCAAGCTTGTCTAAAGCCTTTGCAAGCAGTAGCTTATCTTCATTATTCCGTGTGAATTTCTTTAAAAAATCCTGCTTATCCAAATCATATATCTCCGATACTCTGATGGTTTTTGCTGCATTGTTGTAAAAAGACAGCTGCAGGAAAAATTATAGCATATGGTTCTAACCACTTAAAGAATGTGTTAAAATAAATTCAAAGTAATCGTATCAGGGGGAGGAACACTGAAATGTTATATCACATTATACTTTGGAAGTTGAAGGATTCTTTATCTAATGAGGAAAAGAGCAAGGTAAAGCAAAATATCAAAAAGGAGCTTGAAGCATTGAAGGGGCAAATCGGCGGGATCGAAAAAATACATGTCCAAATAGACAGCATAGAGACCTCAAATGCTGACCTGATGCTGGACAGCGTATTTACAGATGTAGCGGCTTATAAGGGATATCAAGACCATCCGGCTCATATAAAGGTTGCAAATACATATGTCCGTCCATACGTTGAAACAAGACTTTGTTTGGATTTCGAAGGATGAGAGCCTGACTGGTTGTCTGATTTAACGCCAAAACAAGTAAGGCGGATGCAGGTATTCAGCATCCGCCTTTTAAAAACAATCTTTTAGCTTTGGGTGAAGCGTGCCAAGAATTCCTGGGTTCTGGGGCTTTTGGGATTCTCGAATATATCCTTCGGAGATCCTTCCTCACAGATAACACCTTCCGACATAAAGACAACATGATTGCTCACATCACGGGCAAAGGCCATTTCATGGGTTACGACAATCATTGTCATGCCTTCTTGAGCGAGGCTTCGCATTACCGTTAAAACCTCACCAACAGTTTCAGGGTCAAGAGCAGAGGTCGGCTCGTCAAAAAGCAGCACCTCCGGTTCCATGGCAAGGGCACGGGCAATGGCAACACGCTGCTTTTGTCCACCGGACAACTGATGCGGCTTAGCGTTTATATATGGAGCCATGCCGACTTTTTCCAGATATTTCATTGCCTGCTCTACCGATTCCTCCTTTTTCTTTTTTAACACCTTTGTCTGACCGACAATACAGTTATCAAGAACAGTAAGGTTGTTAAAAAGATTGAAGGATTGAAAAACCATTCCTACACGGGTACGGTACTTTGAGGCATCTACCTTTTTGTCGTTGATTGGTTTGCCATGAAAGAGAATTTCACCGACGGTAGGCGTTTCTAAAAGGTTAATGCAACGCAGCAGTGTCGATTTTCCGGAGCCTGAAGCACCTATTATTGAAGTTACGTCACCTTTTGATACCGTGAAATCAATATCCCTCAAAACAACGTTTGTACCAAAGGTTTTTCCCAAGTGGCTTACCTTGATAATCACATCACTCATTGCTCAGCTCTCCTTTCTAGCACTGGACCGCGCATCAGCCCGCTGGTATGGGCTAAGGTGTCAGTAGTCGCTAAGTCGAAGGTTGCCTTCCCGTCAAGCTTTTTCTCCCATTTGCGAAGCAGGAAGGAGGTAAGCAGGGTCATTATAAGATACACGACCATAGCAACAGACATGCTCTCAAAATACCAATAATATGCTCCGGAGGTCTGCTTAGCAGCATAGAAGAGCTCGACGGTTCCGATAACACTTAAAACAGAGGAGTCCTTTATATTGATAATCAGATTGTTGCCAATCTGTGGAATAATATTTCGCAGTGTCTGGGGGAAGACGATATACATCATTGTCTGAAAATGTGTCATACCGATTGCCTTTGCACCCTCGGTTTGCCCCGGGTCCACTGAAATAATACCACCCCGGACAGTCTCTGCCATATAAGCTCCGGTATTTATGGATATTATAAAGAATGCGGCAGTCCACATACCCATGCCGATATTTAGATACATCAAAGCACCGTAATAAATAAACATTGCCTGTACTATCATGGGTGTTCCTCGAAATACCTCAACATAAATTTTGAGTATTCCATTTATTACAGTCATTAAAATTCGCTTTGGTAATGAACTGTTTTTGTCATAGGGTATTGTCTGAATAATACCGACAACAAACCCTATCAGGCAGCCTATAATAGTTCCGACAAGGGCAATGGCAATCGTTGCTGCAGCTCCTCTTAAAAATGAGCTGCTGTAATTTGTTATTAAAAAGCTTATCCGACCCCAAAAATCGGTTGGTAGTGTGCTTTGCATAGCGAAAGAATCCTTTCCGGTTTGTTTTATTCAGACAATGGCTGAACGGCAATAGCTTGCTTCATCATTGCCTCATAATCATCGGTGGTCATGGTTTCAAGTACTTTGTTTATAGCTTCTACAAGCTTTGAGTTGCCCTTCATGCAGCTGATACCGATATTTATTTCTTCTTCTGAAACTTCGTAGTTATCATCCTCGCCTGTAAAGTCCAAAAGCTTCATATCAGGGTACGCTGTTACAGCCGCAAGAGCTGTAGGATAATCGGTACAAACAAGATCAACCGCTCCCGATGCCAGAGCTACCAGCATTGTACCTGAGGTTTCCTGAGCCGGCAGAATATTTGCATTTTTTATCTGAGGAAGGCAGACATCATACCATACTGTGTTGATTTGAGAAGTACAGGTTGCGCCTTCAAAGTCAGAGATTCCTGTGGCATTTGCATAAGGTCCGTCTGCTTTTACAAGGGTAACCAAGGATGCATAGTAATAAGGAGTGGAGAAGTCCACAGATTCCATTCTCTCTGAGGTAATTGATTGACCACAAATACCTGCGTCAATCTCACCAGACTGAACGGCAATAGGAATAGAATCCCAGTCAAGCTTTCGGATCTCCAGGGTCCATCCGTTTGCTTCACAAATCTTTTTAGCCATCATTACATCATAGCCATAAGCAAAATCGCTGCTGTTGTGAATGGGGACAGCACCGTTGGAATCATCAGACTGAGTCCAGTTGTATGGTGCGTAGGCACATTCCATTCCAACACGGAAAACACCTGTTTCCAGTACGGAGTTTTTGTCTGCGCCTCCTGATTTGTTACCACAAGCAGCAAATGAAAGTATTGTTATACACGCCAGTAAAATTGCAAAAATCCTTTTAAACATGATAATTTCCTCCCAAATTCGATATTGTTCAGCTAAAAAAACAACCATGTACGGCAAAGCGTTCATGGCATCGAATTTTTTCGTGCATAGACAGCGCTCCGCCAATGGCGGCAGTCCGACGGATATTTTCCGACGGCCCAGGTAATCATATCCTCAGGCAAGGATGTGACCCTTCGGCGTAAAGACCTTTTATCTGCTGCGGCTGCGCTGACCTTAGCAACAGGTTACTCATTCTTTACGCGCCTCTATCCTAAAGCTGAAACTATTATATTTTCCTTATAATATATAAGATAAGCTTTTTTTAACTTTATGTCAAGCTAGGGTCCATGACTGTGCCTATAAAGAAGGGCAGATTTGCTTTGCAGTCAATTAGCATGTAAACAAAGGGACGGTCAAGATATACGGTTTTAATATCATCAGGCTCCCAAATAGCGCTTTCGTCCTTCATTTCAACAACTGTTGCAGCACCGGCCTTTGTGCCTTTTTCGTCAACAGCTATGAATGTCTTGTGAAGTACACGGCCGATGTATATATTGCCCTGTGTAGAGGAGCCTAAGCCTGAGAAGTCCGCAATGCCGGAATCAAAGGCATTGATTATGCCCAAGGATTTTAAAAGATCATTCATTTCCAGGTCGTATTCGCACTTGAATTTTGGTGTCGCTGCATTAACTGTAGCACTTTTTGCATTAGAAAGGATATTATGCAGTCTCTCACCATTTAGTGTCGCAGCATAGTCCTCAATGCTTACTCCTTCATTAGGAAGAAGTGCTGCAAATGCATATTTTCTGTCGGCATAGTATTTAATAAATCCGGTGGCATTTTTATCCTCTAAATATTTGCCTTCCTGTGAATACATCAAATCAACATCCTTTGCTATGCCGTCCTGCGTGGTGAAAACACTTTTTTTCACTTCATTTTCCTTATAAATATTTTGCCACTCGGCATCAAAGGAGAGAGCATTGACAAGATACATAATAGCCTCCCCGGGTATTTCATCGAGAATGTCCTTTGTCATACCGTTTGTGTTGTCACTGACCCAAGAGTTGATATCCTTTAGGGTTGAGCTGTCAAAGGGTGCTTTAAAAATTCCGGCACCGTACCAGTCGGCGTTTATTTGAAGGAAATCAGGCTTGACCACAAAGCTGTCATCATCCTTAAACCAGATGGAGTTTGCAAGGCTGAGCTTGTATTTATCATCTGAGGCTAGGGAAGCTTTATAAGCGCATAGATACTCGTTTAACTGTGATACGGGAAGACCGAATGTATCCTCCATTTGAGAAAGTGTCTCTCCCTTAGCTCCGTTTGCGGTCATGGCAAGAGCACTTATAACCGAAAGAGGAGAAATAAGAGTATTTTTTCCTTCTTCAATGCTTCCTTGAAAAAGTTTTACGCCGAAGTCTGTTATAGCAGAGGCATGGAAGCCTGTGATATCAATATCTGTATCCTTATTATCGGCCTTAATGTCTGACATCAGGTCCTGTGCTTGTACCCTTGTGCCGCAGCCTGAGATAGATAACAAAGTTGGCAATAAAAGAACAAGAAACAGCGCAAATGCTATGATTCTATATCTCATGATTAAAGACTCCTTTAAATTATTGTTAATTAGTTTGACGAAATTAATGGCAGGTAGTTCCCTAAGGCAGGTCATAAAATTTTGACACCAATTGACATAAATATTTTTCAAATTATATTGTAAAAATTATTTCCTTATGATAGAATTGCAAAGAATAAAATATCTTTAAGTCTGGTACAGTGATACCGACAAGATGTTGACATAAGGTTTCAAAAGTCAGTATAACCTTGTATTGTGCGAGGTATAATCTTGTCTGTCAGTGTGCGGACAAGATTTTTTATTTGCGTATATTAAAAAAATTTTTAAGGGGGATGTTAACATGGCAAAAAATCAACAGGTAATCGGCTATCTTCCCGATGAAAGACCTCCCATATGGAAGCTTTTACTCTATGCAATACAGCAGGTTATCGTTATGTTCCCGGCAACGGTGGCTGTTGCAATTATCACAGGATTTCATATTTCGACGACTATTTTCGCAAGTGGACTTGCAACGATTTGTTTTATCCTTATAACAGGTAGACAAATACCTCTGTATTATGGCTCTAGCTTCTCATATGTTGCAGCCATAGGCAGTTTGATGGCTTCTTCCGAATTGGCAGATTTAGCTCTTAATGACAAAATCTCAGTTGCCCAATTCGGTATTATAATGTCAGGTTTGATATCAATAGCAGCCGGACTGATAATAAACCGTTTCGGTAAGGATACGATTGAAAAAATACTTCCTGCTTCAATCACAGGCCCCATTGCGATGGTAATAGGACTTACTCTGGCGGGGACAGCCCTGACAGATGCAGCGTCTTCTGCAAATGCAATTGCTGCAGGAACAGAC
Source organism: uncultured Oscillospiraceae bacterium (assembly GCA_964587755.1). GTDB lineage: Bacteria > Bacillota > Clostridia > Acetivibrionales > DTU013 > CAZPMC01. The sequence goes on along the minus strand of CAZPMC010000001.1, from coordinate 53,662 downwards.
CCCCAGCTTGCCATGAATATGGCGTGGGTAGTATCTCTTATAACATTGTTCGCCACAATTCTCTTATCGGTATATCTAAAGGGCTTCTTAGGGCAGCTTCCACTGCTGTTAGGTCCGATACTAGGCTGCCTAGCCGCTTTTATCATTAACCTGGCAACAGGTATAAACCTGTTTAAGGTATTACCGGAGGCTGCAAACTCAGGCGTATTTGCACTTCCTATATTTACTCTGCCTAAGCCTACGTGGTTTGCAGTTGCAGCAATTATGCCAATTGCAATTGCGACAATACCTGAGTCAACGGCACATGTATATCAGCTTGATATATATGTAAACGACCTTGCAAAGAAAAAAGGCGCTGAAAAGAAGTATAATATTGCCGATAAACTTGGTCTTAACCTGATTGGTGACGGTATCGGCGATATGGTTTCAGGCTTTGTTGGTGGTCCTGCCGGTACGAATTATGGTGAGAACATAAGTGCTATGGCTATCACAAAGGTTTTCTCAATACCGGTTCTTATCGGTGCTTCAATAATAGCTATGATTATAGCTTGCTTCACACCGCTTATAAATGCCATATATTCTGTACCGACGGCTGTTATTGGCGGTTTAGAGGTATATCTTTTCGGTGCCATCGCAGCTCAGGGAGCGGCAATAATGATTGAGAAAAAAGTAGATATGTTCAGCTCCAAAAACATAGCTGTTATTGCGACAATAATGGTTATAGGCCTTGGAGGCCAATACGGCTTCAATGGAAACATCCCGTTCTTTGGCATTGAGGTTCCATGCGTTGCCGGTGCCGCTATATTCGGTATCATATTGAACCTTATTTTGAGCATAGGGAATAAAAAGCAAAAGGAAGAATCAGCAAATTAGCATATAAGATATCCCCATACTCATAAAAGAGAAGGCAGTGACTGATTTGATATTAAAAAAATCGTCACTGCTTTTTTATTCTCAAAATAATGTAGTAAATCTCAAAATGTTGTAGTCAAATAACAGATTTAGTAAATTATAATTATATATGTCGTAGGTTATCGATAAAAAATGAAAAGATGGAGGAGAACAGAATGAGTAAAAAAGCATTAAAAGTTCTATGTATCGTACTGGCAGTTTTGTTTGCTATGACAATGTTTGCCGGTTGCGGTAAGACTGACAAGTCTGGCGGCAGTACTGATTCGGGTAAGGCATCAGACGAAAAAGCCACAATCAAGTTCGCGTCTTGGGCTCAAAGAGGTGACAACAAGGATGTTGACTGGATTTATGCTTTTGAGAGAAAGCATACAAACATCACAGTGGACTATATTGCAGTAACAGAGGGCAATTACTCTGAGAAGCTCAATTCAATGATTGCTGCAGGAACAGCTCCAGATGTCATCTTAGCATGGGAATGCGATATTGTAAGATTTGCTAAGAACGGACATGTTGATCCTCTTGATGACTACATAAAGAACACTAAAGCATTTTCAATAGACGAACTCGCACCCTCCGTTGCAAGCTTCAACAAATCTTTAGGAGCAGCATACGGATTACCATGGTGTATGGCAGTCGAAATTTTATTCTACAACAAAGATATGTTTGATGCTGCAAACGTTCCATATCCGACTAATGACTGGACATGGAAGGAATTTGAGGATGCTGCAAAGGCTCTTACAATAGTTAAGGACGGAAAAACAGAGCAGTGGGGTGTTGACGCTATATCCTTCCAGGGGCTCTGGTATTCCACCTTTGGAGCAGCAGGAGACGATATCGTTGATGATAACGGTGTGCTCACATTGGGCGAGGGAGCAAAAAAAGCTCTCCAGTGGCAGTATGACCTGACAAATGAATTAAAGGTTAGCCCTCCACCAGCAGCTTCAGGAACAAACGCAGTTGATCTGTTCAGCGCAGGCAAAGCTGCTATGACAAGGCATGGTAACTGGATGATACAGACTTACAGACCGATAAAAGACTTTAAATGGGATGTTGCTCCATTGCCAAAGGATGTAAGACAATATACTACTCTGCATACAGGTCTTTTCACTATCAATTCAAAGAGTAAAGTTAAGGATGCAGCATGGACCTTTATAGAATTCTCTATGAGTGACGAAGGACAAGAATTAATAAGCAAGATGGGAACTAACCCGTCTGCAAGAATAGAATTTAACAAGAATGGATACTACAGAGCGGGTGGAGAAAATGGCCCTACTAACTGGGATGCACTGGACAAAAGTGTTGAATTTGCTCAGTTTGGTTATGTGCTTGCAAACCCCGGTGTTGCCTCAACATATGCAGTTAATGCTTACAACGCTGTTATGATGGGACAAATGAGTGTAGATGAAGCAATAGAAAGCATTAATGCAGAAGCAAAGAAGGTCGCAGAGGAATAAAAATTAAGCTTGGGGAGACATATAAGGCTGACTATGGACATACAAGGCACTGACTATGCCTTGTGTGTCTCCCCATTAATAAAAATTCGAGGTAGCTACATGTATAAAGTCGGTAAAAAATATAAAAAAGGAGATACGCTTACTGCCTACGCTTTTCTATCACCGTGGATTGTGGGGTTTTTGCTTTTTTCGGGAGTGCCGATTATTGCTTCATTTGTTTTAGGATTTTCAAAGTGGGATTTTGTAAGCGCTCCGAAATTCATAGGATTTTCAAATTACGTTGAGATGTTTACACCGGGTTCATCCTTTTGGAATGTTATGAAGGTAACCGGCCTGTTTACTGTTTTAAGTGTTGTGGTTACTATGGTTTGGGCTTTGTTTCTCGCAATACTGCTAAATAGTAAACTAGAAGGCATGGGGATTTTCCAGTTCTTTTATTTTATACCTGCTGTTATGCCATCAGTTGCTTTGGCGTTTGTATTCCAACTTCTTTACAATAAAGAGATAGGTATCATAAATTATATTTTGAGCCTGTTTGGAGTTGTAGACGGACCTAATTGGCTCATGGATGAGCGTTTGGTCATTCCCTCAATTGTGTTTGTCTGTTTATACACATATACAACAGGCCAGATGATGCTTATTTTCAATGCAAGTCTAAAAGAAGTGCCTAAGGAGTTGTATGAGGCATGTGATATAGATGGGGCCAACTCAATACAGAAATTTTTATATGTAACTCTTTCAAGTATTTCACCTGTTATCTTATTTAATCTGGTAATTGCAACGGTGAATGCCTTGAATAGTTCATTTTCAATTATTTACCCATTAACCTTCGGAGGACCGGGGGATTCCAGCAGAGTAATTGGCATAGATATTTACGACAATGCATTCGGAAGGTTTAGAATGGGTTATGCATCGGCGCTATCCACTGTATTGTTTATAATTGTAGCAGCCATATCCTGGTTCCAGTTCAGGCTATCCAAAAAGTACGTTCACTATGAATCAGAGGGGGGAATATGATATGGGCAGAAAGCTTCATGCAAAGGATTATTTAAGATATTTGCTAATGTCTGTCGTAGCTATAGTCATGTTTTTTCCTATC
>CAZPMC010000001.1:34060-50187 GCA_964587755.1 uncultured Oscillospiraceae bacterium | reverse complement strand
CTCTTAAGTCACTGACGGATTTAAGTGCATATCCTCCTGTTTTAATACCTAAGGAGCTTCATTTTGAGAACTATGTTGAGGTATTTACAAGACCTCAAAGTAATATTTTATACTATCTAAGAAACACATTAATACTGATAGTAGGCAATACAGTCGGGACACTTATTTCCAGCTCCATTGTGGCATATCCTCTTGCCCGAATGAGATTCCCGGGCAAGAAGATCGTATTCTCTTTGATTCTTGCCACAATGATGGTCCCAAGCACAGCTTTAGTCGTCCCTCAATACATGCTCTTCAGCAAATTTGGATGGCTCAATAGCTTTTTACCGATAATTGTACCGGCATTCTTCGCATACCCTTACAATGTGTTTTTATTCCGCCAGTTTTATCAAACTATTCCCCCGGGTATTGATGAGGCTGCGTTAATTGACGGATGCAGCAGATGGGATATATTTATTAGAATAATTGTCCCCTTGTCGAAATCTGTATTTATTACTATTGGGGTATTGTCATCAGTGTATTGGTGGAATGAACTGTTTATCCCGCTTATTTATCTTGATTCAGATAAGCTGAAACCGCTTACAACTGGAGCATTAACAGCATTTAAAAACCTGTTCATTTCCTTATGGAATATTCAGATGGCAATGTCAATGCTTATGATAATACCTCCTATATTGTTATATCTCTTTGCTCAAAAACAGCTGACCGAAGGAATCAAGACTTCCGGTATGAAAGGTTGACCCTATGTATGCTGTTTGTGCTATAATTTAAATAATTGGTAATATATTATGTAAAACAGCGCAAGAGGTATTTAATGCTTAAGATAATTAGAAAATGTGTCCTTAAGCTTATATCTTCGATTAGGAACATTAGAATTCAAACTAGGCTGATAGGAGCATTTTTTACAATTTCGCTGCTGCCATTAATAATAACGGGGGCGCTATCATATTCGCTTTCGAGCAGTGCTATCAAGTCGAAAATAAGTACTTACTCGATTCAGATAGCAGACCAGGTCAGCAAAAACATTGAAAGAGAATTATCAAGGCTTGAATTCGACAGCGTTGATCTGGCTCTTTCGGAGTCAGTCCAGGAAACCCTCGCAAATTATTCAGCTATGAGCGAATATGAACGATATAATTCATCATTGATTTTACAGGAGAATGTAGTGAAGAAATTTTCGTTTCTTCACTACATTTCTGATGTTTTGCTCTATACAAATGACCGCCAGAGAATTGTTGCATATGGTGACAGCAACATGTTTAAATTTGTAATTGAGCCTGTCTATCTTAAAGAGCTTTTAATACAAGCCGATAATAAAGGTGGAGCTCCGGTGTGGGCTGTATCAAGCAAAGCTAATGAAGTCCATTTAGTGGACAGGCCTGATATTTCTTTTGACAGCCGTTACGGAATATTAATATGCCGCAGTATAAAGGACCTTTCCGCACAAAACCAAACAGGCTACAGGTCCAGCGGGAAAAAGATAGGCTATATTGTTATAAGGGCAAATGAAGCTTATATATCGGATATATTTAGGAACATTGATATCGGTGAAGGCTCTGACATTATTGTGGTGGATTCTGAGGGTGTTGTTGTTTCAAGCAGAAGTAAAGATATAAAAATAAATGAGAAATACAAAAATGGCGAAATAAAACGGTTTGTTGACAGAAATCATAAAAGCAATGCGGGAACTGTTAAATTTGATGGAGATAATGAGTATTCACTTATTACATCCTCTCCCATTGAGGGCACAGATTGGTTTGTTGTAAATATTGTTCCTTTTTCCTATCTTAATGCGGAATCCATAAGGTTAGGAACATATATTTTATTGGTATGCCTTGCGTGTATTCTAACGGCAGTTGTATTATCGTTTTTTATCTCAAAAAGCATCTCAATGCCGCTAAGAGCTTTAATCCGTTCCATGAACAGAACCAAAAATGGGAACCTGTCAGTCCCCATTGTTGATACAAGTAAAGATGAAATAGCCGAGGTTACCAGCAATTATAATGCAATGCTTGAGAATCTTAAGATGCTTTTGGAGGATATTAAAAACAAAGAGAGACAAAAGCGAAAAGCTGAGCTAAAAGCTCTTCAGGCTCAAATAAACCCGCATTTTTTATCAAACACCTTAAATACTGCCAAATGGCTTGCGGGAGTGCAGAATGCCCACAATGTTGAAGAGCTTTTGACATCCTTGATTGAATTGCTCCATGCCTCTATGGGCAAGGGAGATGAAATGATTACAGTAGAAGAGGAGCTTAATTACCTGAAAAACTATATTTCAATTCAGGAGTTTAAGTATTATGATAAATTCAAGGTGCACTTTGACATACAGCCAGGCACACATAAATATAAGATTTTGAAATTTATTCTTCAGCCGTTGCTTGAGAATTCCATTATACACGGGATTGAACCTTTAAAAGGAACAGGGGTTATCGTGGTGAAAATAAATGTTGAAGACGATGACCTAAAGATAAGAATTACCGACAATGGAGTAGGTATTAGTGAGGATATAATGAAGGACATTTTAACAAAGGACCATCGGCCAAACAAATCCAAACTTAGCGGAATAGGCTTGCCAAATGTTGAGGAAAGAATACAGCTTGCCTTTGGAGAAAAATACGGGATAAGAATAGAAAGTGTCCCAAATTTATTTACAACATTTGAGCTGACACTTCCCATTATAACGCAGCAATAAATGCCCCATATTTCTCTAAGCAAGTGGCGGGTAGCGATTTACATTGAACGCAGGTGTTTAAAAAGGAGAGTGAGTAAGCTGTGGCGCTTAAGGTTCTGATTGTTGATGACGATATGCCCATGAGGACCAGCCTTAAAACACTAATAGACTGGGAGAGCAATGGATATGTAATTTGCGGGGATGTGGCAAATGGTTCCAATGCAATAACATTCATGAGCAAATGCCAGCCTGATATCGTCATTACAGACATGAATATGCCTATTATGGACGGTGTCGAACTTATCGAATATCTGCAGGAAAAGCTGCCCCATGTAAAAATCATAGCTTTAAGCGGTTATGATGATTTTGACTATGTAAGGCAGAGTATGAAGAAGGGTGCGGTTGATTATCTGCTTAAGCATAAACTGACTGCCGATGTCCTCCTTGAGGTCTTAAATACTGTCCGGACAAGCATATTGAAGGAACGCAAGGAAAGAGACGATAGAAAATTTAAACAAGAAATACTTGCCTCTGCAACAGATATAATTAGACATACATTTGTTAATAAGCTAATTCAAGGAGAGTTTTCAGATACAGAGAGTATCGCAGCGGAGCTTAAATATGCTGATATAGATATTGAGCTTAGGAATTTGGTAGTTGTAGCTGTTGAAATTGATGATTACTCGTTTTTAAAGGAAAAATACAATCCAAAGGAACTGAACAGATTGATAAAAACCTTTATGGACCTGAGCAAAAACATACTGCAAGAAAGCGGCAAAGCCCTTATTGAGCACGTTAAAGACGGTGATTTTATTATAATTTTCTCCTTTGGTTACTCAGCCAGCACTTTATTTGTATCAAACAGGGTAGTAAATGATATTTCAAGAATAAAAACCAGCTTAAAGAGGTATTTGAATATTACGGCCAGCTTTGGAGTGAGTAAGCTCTGCCCGGATATTATCGAGCTTAGCAAATCATATAAGGAGGCTAAGGAGCTTTTGAGGGATAAGTTTTACATGGGTAAGGACAAGGTGTTCACTCATGAGCCCCTAAAGACAGAAGATGAAAAGTATTTTTCACTTGAGCTTAAGGATGAAAGAAAAATCATGCTTTTAGCCAAGTTTTACAAAAAGGACGAGTTAAATGATTTTATTACCGGGCTTTTCGATGAAATGAAAAAAAGGAATGTGAGGCATCATTACGTTCAAATGGTTACAGCGGAGCTGGTCAACATTGCAAGACGGGTTGCCAGGGAGATGGGGGTTGATTTTACCGGATTGTTTTCGGGGAAGGAAGTACCACATGATATTGTGACGAAATACGATACTGCAAATGACATTAAGCAGTGGGTTTTGGGAATATTTGAAAAGCTTGCCTGCGCAATTGAGAGGAGGGAAATCAAAGCCCACTATTCGGATATAACGTTAAAGGCAATTAAATACATTGGACAGCATTACAATACAAATATATCACTTAATGATGCTGCAGAGTTTTCAGGAGTCAGCAGCGCATATTTAAGCCGTGTATTCAAAGAAGATACAGGTAAGGGATTTGTTGAATACCTGAATAACTACAGAATAGAAAAAGCCAAGATACTTATTCAAGGTGGCGATATTGTAATAAAGGAAATATACAGTGATTTAGGCTTTAACAATTACAACTACTTCTTTAAGGTCTTTAAAGAATATGTTGGAATGACCCCAAATGATTACGAAGAAAGCTTAAAAATAAATGCGTGAGGTGGAAAGCATTGAAAACGAAAGTCATTTCGTACATTTTGTCAATTGCTTTGATTCTTTGCATAATTACTGCCGGGTGTCAACAGAAGAGTAAACAGACGGATAACCAGGCAGGCGGGGAAACGAATAACACGGTTACACATATGGATTTGTGGACCTTTGTGGAGCTGCATATCCAGTTTTGGGAGAATGCAGCCAAAACCTGGAACAATTCCGAGCCAGACAGACAGATTGATTTGCAATGTGATTTTTATCCTTATGATATCATGCATAATAAATTGCAAATTGCACTCCAATCAGGCGCAGGAGCTCCGGATTTAGTTGACATAGAGCTTACCAGATACCCTGTTTTTTTAAAGGGTGAAATATCCTTAGTGCCTCTAAACAATATTATACTGCCAATAAAGGATCAGCTGATTATGTCAAGGTTTGAAAACTATTCACACGATGGAAACTATTACGGTGTTGACTACCACCTTGGCGCTACTGTTGCATTTTATAATAAAGAAATTCTGCAGGAAGCCGGTGTTGATGTTAATGAAATAAAGCTCTGGACTGATTACGTTGAAGCAGGGAAAAAAGTTGTTGAAAAGACCGGTAAACCAATGACAACCATTGAAGTAACAAATATGTGGAGTTATTATCCACTCATAAGCCAGCAGGGCTCAGACTATCTAAATAAAGACGGTTCAGTCCAGCTAGATAACGATATTAATATCAAAACTTTACAGTTTTTAAAGAACTTGATTTATGAAGAGAAAATCGCAATTGTAGCTCCCGGAGGTGAGCACGACCAGGAGGACTATTTTAACTTCATGAATAGCGGGGGTGCTGCATCTGTTATAATGCCTGTTTGGTTTATGGGAAGGTTTACTGATTATATGCCGAACCTAAAGGGGAAAATGATAGCGCGGCCAATGCCGGCATGGGAGCCGGGAGGCTTTAGGTCTGCCGGAATGGGTGGCACAGGTACGTCTATAACAAACCAATGTGTTGATATTAAGCTGGCAATGGAGTTTCTTGATCAATCGAAGCTTACAGAAGAGGCTGCTGTAAAGGCGTGGGTTATTTTGGGATTTGACCCGGTTTACAAGGTTGCTTACGGGAATCCGTCGCTTTTTGCAGGTAATAAATATACCGATTATTTTGGCAAGGATTTGTTTCCAACCATAAAGTCAATTATAGACGAAACAAACTCCCTGAATGTCGGCGAATTGTTCCCGGATGCAGCTACTGGTGTAGCTAGAACTGTTTTGTTTAAAGCCCTTATGGAGCAAAGCCAAACACCTGAAGAAGCACTAAAAGAGCTTGCAGACGAATTGAGACAAAAAGGAGGATAGGTTTTATGTTTTAGCATTAATAACTCTTAGACATCAATCTCTCTGCTAAAGCTGCAATTGTTTCGGGTGGTTCTTTCATACCTCCCATAAACCATGATTTAATCAAGCCTATACACCCCGAAGTTATATATGAATAGCAGTATTCGTACAAGCCTTTATTCTGTTTACCAAAGAGTGCCTCCCAGGTCTTATCGTCTTCAGGTCTGTTGCCTTCAATGAGGCTTGATAGAAATGCAGTGTCGTTAGTTAGTAAAATGGCTTTACATATATCTGAATTTTCTTTTAAAAACTCCAATGTTTTAAGGACAAGAGGAAAGGGAACGCCTTTTTTATTCTGATTTAAATTTGTTTTAATGATGGAGTTAAATTCATTTATTATCTCATTTTCAATTTGCTCATACAGATCATAGATATCCTTATAATGCAGATAAAATGTACCTCTGTTTATATCAGCCAGTTCAGTGAGTTCAAGAACGCTTATATCCTTGAGGGACTTTTCCAATAAGAGCTTTGTCAAAGCTTTTGTAAGCTGCCTTTTTGTTCTTTTTACTCTCCGGTCTACAGTTTGAGCCATAATGAAATGTATCTCCTAATTAATATTAATAATTTGTAAATAATTCAACACTCTGTCGGTTAATTGTCTATTATTAAACAAATCCGGATTTATTGATTATTGTATCAAATGCCATCTTTAAATATAATACACATGCGACCTAAAATCAACACGATGTTTAATATGAGGGGATTTTTTATGGAAAAAGTTGCAGAAGGTTTACTCAGATATAAGAAAACTATACTTATAATAACTATCCTGATTGCAGTGATATCTGCAATTATGATGATGGCTGTAAATATTAATTACAATCTTTCGGATTATCTGCCCGAATCGGCACCTTCGACATTAGCCTTGGGGGCTATTGAGAAGTCCTTCGGGAATGAAATACCGAATTTGAATGTGTATATACCTGATGTCACAATACCTGAAGCTTTGGAATACAAAGAAAAATTAAAGGAAGTCGAGGGTGTCAGTAGCGCATTATGGCTTGATGATGTAACAGATATACTGAAGCCTCTTGAAATGGAGGACAAAGACACAGTAGAGGCTTGGTACAAGGATGGGGGAGCGTTATTTGTTCTGTCCGTTGATACTGATAACAGCACAAGGATTGTTGATGAAATACGAAAAATCGTAAGCGATAGCTGCGTTATGTCCGGTGAGGCTGTAAATCAGGCTACCGTACAGTCTACTTCTATGAATGAAGTATCAAAAATAATGTTGTATGCGATTCCGATTGTGCTGATAATATTGCTTATTGCTACAAACTCCTGGTTTGAGCCGGTGCTTTTCATTATTACTATAGGCGTAGCAATATTGATTAACGAAGGCACAAATGTTTTCTTAGGAGAGATATCCTATATTACACGTGCTTCAAGCGCTATTTTGCAGTTGGCGGTATCTATAGATTATGCTGTTTTTCTGCTTCACAGCTATGGGCGCTTTAAAAAGGATGAAGGCTTATGTGTTGGCGATGCTATGAAGAAGGCTATGGCTAATTCATTTTCAGCTATTGCTGCAAGTGCGGCTACCACAATATTTGGCTTTTTGGCATTGACAATTATGAAATTTAAAATTGGAGCAGACATGGGTATTGTATTGGCAAAGGGTGTTTTTCTAAGCTATATCTGTGTTATGGTGATATTACCTGCCCTTGCGGTCTACACATCAAAGCTTTTGGACAAAACTCAGCACAGGCCTTTGCTGCCATCGTTCAAAGGATTTGCTGAACGGGCGGTCAGAATATGTATTCCACTGGCAATGGTTATAGTTATTTCTTTAGTTCCCAGCTTTATGGCGCAAAGCCGTAACGAATTTTTGTACGGCTCTTCGGGAATGCACTCTGAGGATTCAGATGTAAGACGGGAGGCAGAGTATATAAACGGTATATTCGGAGAATCATTGCAGATGGTGATGCTGGTGCCCGAAGGCAACGCTCCAGAGGAGAAAGAGCTGACGGAGACTCTTGAAAGCATACCTGATGTAACGTCGGTTATATCGTATTCAAGCCAAGTGGGGAATGAAATTCCCTCGGAATTTTTGTCTGGGGAGCAGCTTTCTCATCTGCGAAGCGGGGGATACAGCAGATTAATTCTAAATGCTTCTGTTCCTGATGAAGGTGAAAAAGCATTTGCCGTGGTAGAGGCTGTCAGAAAAGCAGCCGGAGAATACTATGCAGATACCTATCATTTGCTGGGGCAAAACGTAGTTAATTACGACCTGAAGGAAACCATAACAAATGACTATCTTCCTGTAACACTAACTTCGATAATAGCCATAGGGCTGGTAATTTTAGTGACGTTCAAATCTATCTCAATTCCACTTATTCTGCTTTTGACAATAGAGGGAGCAATCTGGATTAATCTCGGGCTGCCTTATTTTGCCGGCAGAAGCTTAAATTACATAGGTTATCAGATTATTAGCACAGTCCAGCTTGGTGCAACTGTAGATTACGGCATACTTTTTGTTAAGGAGTATATTAATTTCAGAAAGAATTTGGATAAAAAGGATGCTGCAAAGGCTGCCATAACTCTTACGGCAGGTTCGATACTTTCACCTGCAGGGATACTGACAACCGCAGGACTGGTTTTGGGGTTTGTTTCGACAAACGGCATAATAAGTGAGCTGGGAACGATATTAGGAAGGGGGGCTTTAATATCAGCTGCGATGGTATTACTTTTCCTGCCTGCCCTGTTGATAGTATTTGACGGTCTCATTCAAAAGACCACAATGAGCCGGCTGAAAACAAATATTAAATGAAAGGGATAGTGAATATGAATACAGTATTAAGAAAACCAAAACTGACATTTACTATTGCGATTTTTATGGCAATTTGGCTCGTGTTCTCAGGGATTGCATATGCGCAAGGAACCATAAAAAAGGAAGAGGATATTTATGTATCTCTTGAAAATACCGGGGCATTTAATAATGCCTATGTAATTAACAGCTTTACACTGAATGAACCGGCAACTATTGAGGATTATGGAGTCTATGACAAAGTGACAAATCTTACTACAGTAGACAGCTTGATGGTCGAAGGAGAAAGGATTACGGTAAATGCACCCAAAGGCAGGTTCTATTACCAGGGCAATATAAACTCAATAGAGCTTCCATGGAAGTTTGATATATCATACGAGCTGGACGGGAAGGAGTTGCCCCCGCAGGAATTATCAGGGGCCAGCGGTTCTCTGACAATATTAATCTCAATAAAACCGAATTTAAATGCAAGAGAAAGCTTCAGCAAGCATTATGCTATTCAGACAACTCTTACCCTGGATTCAAATATTTGTACTGAAATCGAGGCAGAAGGAGCAACTATTGTAAACGCAGGAAAAAACAAAACAATTTCATATAATATGCTGCCAGGAAACGAAGCCTTATACAGGATCAGTGCCAATGTTAAGGATTTTTGCATGGACAGCATCCGCTTTGCTGCCGTACCCTTCTCTTTCAGCCTGGAGGGAATTGACAAGAGTGGGTTTGAAGGCCGGCTTTCTAAGCTAACCGAGCTTTCAGGAGGTATAGAGGAGCTGGATAATGCAGCTAAAAGGCTTAAGAGTGGAACTGCTGAGCTTACAGATGGAACAGCCTCGTTGAGAAACGGTATGAAAAGCTGGCAGTCAGGGCTAACCCAACTAAACGACAGCTTTAATAGCCTGACAATGCAAAATGCAGGAATACTTGAAGGATCCGGGCAAATTAAAGAAGGTCTTTTATCCATAGCACAGTCTTTGCCTAAGGAGTTGCTGCAATTGAGAGGAGCACTGGAAAACATGGCCAAAAGCTATACTGAGCTTCATAACGGTCTTGCTGCTTATATGGGGGCAACAGAGGAGCTCAGTAAGGGCTATGGAGCATTAAATGAAAGCTATTCCCAGCTTGTGTATGCAAGTGATCAGCTGTATTCGGGGACATCTAAGCTATATAATGGCACACAGCAGCTTTCAGAAGGAACGGGACAACTTAGGCAGGGGACCGGTAGTATTGGCATCGAAATAGAAAACGCAATTGATGAGTTTATGACTTCATTTACAGGAGGGGAATTTGAACCTGTATCATTTTTATCTGCACAAAACTCAAATGTGGAAGCGGTGCAGTTTATTATGCAAACAAAGGGGATAGAAGAGAAGCCTTTGGAGGTTAAGCAGGATGAACCAAAGGAAAAGACAACCTTCTGGCAGAGGCTTCGTGCACTATTTGGATTATAAACTACAGGTGACCACATTACGTATCGCGGTCAAGCTGTTCGGCAAGCCGAAAAAGGTCTTGCCGCCTGTGGATACCAAACTTGTTATACAGCTGATTTGTATACTTTGTGACAGTCTCGGGTTTTACACCCATTTCCTCTGCAATCTCAGAGCGGCGCTGCCCCCGCATGATGCAATCGGCCAGCTGATATTCGCGGCGAGTTAGCGGAGAGAACGTGTGCTGCAATAAGGTTCTCATACGCAGGGTGTGAGGGGAGTCCTCTCCCGCCCCCCGTACCGCTTTCGGCTCTGCCTGAATTTTCGATATGTTATCTGCCCCACTGGAGGTCGCAAGTACGGTGACAGGCTCCGGCACAGCGTTCTCGTCCGTTTCTTCTGCGACAACCTCAATCAAATCTTCTAAGGTGAGGCCACGGAGGCTATATCCTAAATACGGTTCTAACAGCAGATATAGAATCACAAGCGCAACGGCAATGACGAGATACACTACATACAGTAAAGTCAGATTGTCACGCAATGCGTGAAGCAGCACTGCTTGTATCATTGATGCTGCAAAACCAAGCCCTATGATGCCCGGAGTAATGACGCTGGATGCAACGGTGCTGCCAAACAAGGTGATGACGGACGAGAACCCGATCAAGGCAAAAAGCTGAACCATAAATGCTTTTGGCTTGATAAGGCTGTCAGATTTTTTCGCATATTCCGGCCAAGTGCTTTTCGGCATTTTGCAGAAAAACAGCAAAAGCATCGCAAGGCCAACAATCGTGAAGCCGAGAAATACACTGAAGGGTATGGGCATTACATCCTTCTGTAGGATGGCAATCAGGTACCCGGAGGAAATCAGGGAAATGATTACCTTCTTAATCGCAGCTTTCTCTGTAAGCAGATTAACGATGACCGCTATTAAGCTACCAATTAAAAAAACACAGCAAAAGACTTGTATGTAAAAAAGTATAGCCGCTATATGCGACGGGAGCGGCAAATAGAACATCAGCGCGGAAAGCAAGGCAATACCGACGCTCAATCTTGCCGCCATAACACTGTGCCGCTGTAAAAAGATCAGAAACAGAATATCTACAATAAACCCCGCCGCAACAAGGGCGGTGATAACATTGCTGTCGAGAGAAAAGGGGATTGGCGTTTTTGCCCCAATGGAAAGTGTTTTGCCAGAAAACAGCATGACCCCCATCTGCCACGTTGTAAACATAGAAAGGCAAAGGAGCAAAGGTAGCCGCACGTTTATCCGCTTATTTTCATTTTCGGCGAGCAGCGGATGGCGATTCATTCCTCCCCCCCTTTCAATCATTTTTGATGCATATATTATAGTGAACTTAGTAGGTTCAGTCAACGGCGTCCAGTTTATTTCAAAGAATCTTGCCTTTCATCCATACCTTATGGATATGAACTTATGAGAAAATCCGCTATTCTGACCTTAGGATTCGGGCGGGAAAGAGAGGTGAGCACCCTTGAACGGTAAAGAGTTAACGCCCCCCATGCGGCCATCGCAGCAAGTGTTTGAGCGGCAAACCCGTTATGACTCTGCTACCCAAACCTTTACGGCGAATTGCACTGTCTGTGGACGGGCAAAGAAGCAAAGAGAAACGTGGCTCCGTGGCCGTTACAAAACGCTCCTGAATTTGCGACGGGAGCTTTTGTTCTGCGACAGTTGTGGCAAGTGGGTATGTGAGGACTGCTTTTTAATTGACGACGGAAAGGGTAATGGCATCGGTATTTGTACCACTTGTGCTTTGGCACAAGGCATAAGCGGACTGACAAGCGCACAATTTGAGGATGCGTGGCCGGATATACAGAACCTGATCCAGAAAAGGTTGGAGGCAGCAAGGCGGGCGACACGAAAAAGCAATCAAAACAAACTATGAGAGCGGAGAAGGGTTCAGGTACTATAACCAACCCACAGCAGTAGCAATAGTAGATATTGTCTTGAAAGAAATTTTATCTAGGAGGTAGATATAATGAGATTTAGAGTTTTGATATTTGCATTGGTCTTGTTCTTATTCATAGGCAACCAGCCCCTTAACGCCTTAGCCACAAATTCTACACCCTTTACATTGGATGTCCCCAAAAATCTGGCTGTGGAATTGAAGTATGACCAAAACAACTGGCCTTACTTTGCCATTTCGATGGATGTACCTGAGAGTGTTCAGGCAATTAACAAAAATTTAAATAATGACCCAGGACACTATTCAGGTACAACAGGAAGGAAAGCTACCGCAGCTCCTTCTTCAACCTTTACGGACACAACTAATGTGGAGATACTGAAAGCATATCAATTAGGCATTGTCAATGGTATCGGCAACAACAAATTTTCGCCCCAGGTGCTAATCAACCGTGAGCAGATGGCGGCCATGCTAAACCGCGCCGTAGTAGCCATTCGGCCTGATGCGGATACATCCGTCACAGGAGCGCCAACCTTTTCCGATGAAAACGAAATCGCACCGTATTTCATAAGCAATGTTAAGTTCATGGCGAAAAATGGCTTTATTAACTGGGTGGGCAACAATAGATTCGCACCCAAAGCAACTTCTACTCGCGAACAGGCTGTGATTGTAGCTGTTCGGGTATATGAAACATATGCAGGGCTAACGGAATAAGCTTTTTCAAATGCCATAAGATTAAATTTCTGAAATATAGTAAAAGGAAGTAGGAGGAATATCCTTTTGCTTCCTTTTATGATTGTATATTGACACTATAGTGCGTGTTTGTATTCCCGACAAGTTATGCATAAATCCCTGTGTGAACGCCCCTGACCTCTTCCCCCTTGTATGAAAAATGTTGACTATTGTACTCAATATTATGTTACTATATTAAAAACAGCCTATCTAAATAGGAGTGTGAAAAGATTTTGGGGGTTAAAATGAGAAGCATAGATGTAATAGGAGCACCTGTTGATTTGGGAGCAGACAGAAGAGGCGTTGACATGGGACCAAGTGCTATACGCTATTCTGGGCTAATGCAGGCGTTAAAGGATTTGAATTTAAAATACACAGACTTAGGGAATATTAATGTACCGGTACCTGAAGCTCATAGCAACGGCAATTCAAACAAGCCCAAATATGTTGATGAGATTACAGGCGTCAATGAAGTTCTGTGCAACATGGTTAAAAAAAGCTTGCTGAGGGGTAATATGCCTCTTGTTCTCGGCGGGGATCACAGCATAGGGACAGGAACACTAATGGGCGTTCAGAGTGCCTGTAAGAATATAGGTGTACTTTGGATTGATGCTCATGGAGATTATAACACCGAGGATACTACTCCATCAGGCAATCTCCACGGAATGTCACTTGCTGCTGCTGCTGGAGTAGGTATGTTCGAGATGACAAGATTTAAACCAGATGATGTCTCATATATTGACCCGAAAAAAATTGTTATTATAGGTGCCAGGTCACTTGATTATGGAGAAGCAAAGCTTTTGAAACAGACGGGAGTTAATGTTTTTACAATTGAGGATATAGATATGTACGGGCTTAGAAGTATAATGCAAAAGGCGCTGAGCATTGTTGAGGATGGAACAAATGGTTTTCATCTAAGCTTTGACATGGACGTTGTGACTCCAACAGATGCACCCGGCGTCGGTACTCCTGTAAAGGGGGGCATAACCTACAGAGAGGCACATCTTGCAGCGGAGATAATTTCTACAAGTCCAAAGCTTTTGTCCATGGAGTTTGTTGAGGTGAATCCAATTTTAGATCATGCAAACAAAACTGGAGAACTGGCAGTTTCTTTAATTTGCTCCGTTTTGGGCAAAAGAGTCTTCAAAAATATTGTTTAAGAATAAAATATCGGGAAACATAAGGATAATGTTATAGGTATGTTTACAATATCTTTGTGAATAATAAAATTCCTATTGCATATAGATTTAATATGCTCTATAATTATAACCTAGTGATAACATCAGATGATAAGTGCAGAATATAATTCTCTGATAATGCTGGAGGGATGATTGTTATGAGCAAGGGTATAAAGATTTTTAATCAAAACGGAAGAAGAATTGTAAAGGGACTAGGATATTATGAACCCAGACAGTTTAATGACTTGAGAGAAATGGTTAAAGGAAGCGCCAAAAGATACGGAGATACCATTGGCTTTAAGTTTAAAGATAAGAATGGCAATATCACAGGCAAAACATATAAAGAGTTTGACACCGATATTGACAGACTTGGAACAGCTCTTATGTCACTGGGACTTAAGGACGCACATATATCAATTATCAGCGAAAACAGATATGAATGGGGTGTGTGCTACTATGCTACAGTAAATGGTACCGGTATATCTGTGCCGCTGGATAAATACCTTCCGCAAAATGAAGTGGAAAAGCTGGTCGAACGCGGCAAGGTTGAAGCTATATTCTACAGCCCGGCATACCATCAAATGATGCAGGATATTTCAAAGACAAATAAGAGAGTTAAGTATTATATTTGTATGGAAAAAGTGGAAGGGCCTGCTGCTGATGAAAGATTTATTTCCTTACTAGAGTTGCTTGAAAAAGGGAAAGCTCTTTTAGAAAACGGAGACAGGTCATTCATTGATGCTCAAATCGATAGGGATAAAATGTCCATACTTCTTTTTACGTCAGGAACAACAAGTATGTCTAAAGGTGTTATGTTGTCCCATTCGAATATTGCCAGCAATGTAACAGGCGTATCAACAATTATCCAAGTATTCCCCAATGATGTACATCTTTCGCTTCTGCCACTGCATCACACCTTTGAAAACACTATAGGTCTCACTTTCATGGTTCACTCCGGTGTTTGTATCGCTTATTGTGACGGTATAAGACATATCCCTCAAAATTTAAGAGAATACAATGTAACTCTCCTTGTTGCTGTACCGGCTATTTTAGAGGCAATGTACAGAAAATTACAAGAGGGTATACAAAAATCGGGCAAAGAAGGGCTCATAAATGTAATGACGAAGATATCGGAGCTATTGCGTAGGGTGGGAATTGACGTTCGAAGAAAGATATTTAAAACTGTGTTTGAAAAATTAGGTCCTGGATTAAGACTTGCTGTATCAGGTGCAGCGCCCCTAGATCCTGAAGTTGTTAAGGGATTTGAAAAAATGGGACTTATTCTTCTTGAAGGCTATGGACTTACTGAAACATCACCTGTAGTTGCTACAAATAACGACTTTGTTAATAAACCGGGAACGGTGGGATACCCATTGGCAGGAATAGAGATAGCAATAGACTCACCTGATGAGAATGGAATGGGAGAAATAATTACCCGGGGCGGCAATGTTATGTTAGGCTACTATGAGAACCCGGGAGCAACCGCAGAGGTTTTGGATAAAGATGGCTGGTTTAGAACTGGTGACCTGGGGGTAATTGACGAGGAAGGATTTTTAAGGATAACAGGGCGGGCTAAGTCAATGATTGTATTTACAAACGGTAAAAAGGCTTTCCCTGAGGAATATGAGATTATTTTAAACAATATTCCTGGTGTAGTCGACTCCTTTGCGTGGGGAAATATTGCAAATGACGGTGACGTACAGATATGTGCGGAATTGGTGATTGACAAGGAGAAGTTAGGGCCGGCTGGAGAAAATCCAATGTCCGAAGAGCAACTGGCAGAAAAATTCTTATCTGCTATAAAAGAAATAAACCGGCAGCTTCCTCAGTATAAAATTATCAGGTATTTTGTTTTGACCTATGAAGATTTAATTAAAACAACTACACTAAAAATCAAGAGAGCAGATGAGTATGGCAAAATAAGGCGAAAGCTTGAGGCAGCGGGATTAGATATGAGGAAGGCCTCAGGAAAGATAATTGACTGGATAGGATAATTAAGAGGGACGGTTCTTCAATTGAACCGCCCCTTTTGCATTGCAGTCTCTACCCGTCAACTGCGTGCAAAGCAGCAGTGCCCTGAATATGCCTGTTCCACTTTAATGTGTTAGAATAAAGATATATAAATAAAGAGGTGCAAACCAGTTAGAATCACTAAAATATGAGAAACTAAATGGGGGAGGCAATAGGTGTGAAAAGGTCTTTAGTCACTATTTTGATTCCAACAGTGATTCTCATCATCTTGGCATATGCTGTTGGCGGCTTAAGCCTCGTACTGGATGGATTGACAATTTCAATGAACACAG
>CAZPMC010000001.1:0-33960 GCA_964587755.1 uncultured Oscillospiraceae bacterium | reverse complement strand
GCTTTTTACGGTGTTAAGTTTTTCATATATAAATTGCTAATCGGAATACCCTTTTGTCTCGCAGCAGGGTTTTTGGCGCACATTGCCGAAAAGGTTTTGAAAGTGCTGTAACAGTTGCATTTACTAAAAAATAACGCCGCTTTTTGAGGCGCATTTTTTTGACGCAAACTGTTGACTTCCTATATGAATGTGCTAAAATGGATTTAACAAACAGTAAAAAATATTTACTCACATTTAGTTTAATCTTTGAATATTATGAATTATATGTATAGAATTTTCACCCAGGTGAAAAAGCGATTTGTTTTTATAAAATAATTATAGGAAGATAATGACAATATGAAAAGTGGAATAGTATTTAGGTTTCAAAGATATACCATTCATGACGGACCGGGCATCAGGACAGCTGTTTTTTTAAAGGGTTGTCCTCTTCGCTGTTTGTGGTGTCATAACCCGGAGAGCCATGAAATAGGAATTGAAGTTATTTTCAATAAAGGCAAGTGCATATTATGCGGGAATTGCTTAAAGGTAAATACTGATGGCTCTGTAGTTATGATAGATGATGGTATTGTACTGGATACAAGCAAGGGTACTGACTGTATAAAATCCGCAAATGTATGTCCTACCGGTGCTTTAGAGGTGATCGGCGGCGAGATGACTTCTGATGAAGTGATGGATAACATATTGAAGGACCTGATGTTTTTCGAAGAATCAGGCGGCGGTGTTACTTTTACAGGCGGAGAGCCTTTCATGCAGTTTGAGTTTTTACTGGAGCTTTTGATGAAATGCAAGAAGGAAGGGATTCATACGGCTGTAGAAACCTCAGGCTTTGCTGCTTGGGAATACATCCGGGATGCCGCACAATACACCGATTTATTCTTATATGACGTTAAGTTGATGGATGAGCAGAAGCATATAAAATATATTGGCGAATCCAACAGCCTTATATTAGACAATCTTAGAAAGCTTTCTTCGATACACAATAATATCCGTGTCAGGATACCGCTTATACCTGGAATAAATGACGATGATGAAAATATTGAAAAAACATGTCTTTTTCTTAAGGATATAAATATTAATAATGTTGATGTTTTGCCTTACCATAATACAGGTAAGTATAAATATGAGCAGCTTGCACGCGATTATAAGCTTGATGATATAAGTAGTCCCAGCAAGGATGAATTGGAGAACATAGCTGAAAAGTTTAGAAAGCATGGAATTATTGTTTGTATAGGAGGTTGAATCGTATGAATGAGAGAATTAAGAAACTCAGAACAGAAACTCTTGAAGGAGTACCTCATCTTACCGAAGAGAGAGCAAAGCTTGTAACCGAAGCATATATGAAATACCAGGGAAAGGTATCAATACCGGTGCTGCGAGCCTTGACCTTCATGAATATCATGGAGAATAAAGAAATTAATATTCAGGATGGTGAGCTGATTGTAGGGGAAAGGGGACCGCGCCCCCATGCAACACCAACTTATCCCGAGCTTTGCTGCCATACGGAAGAAGACTTGGAAATAATTGATACCCGTGAAAAGATATCCTTTAAGGTCAGCGATGAGATGAAGCAGTATTATAAAGATGTAGTGCGCCCTTACTGGGAAGGAAAGTCCATGCGGGATAACATTTTTAACAGCGTTTCCGATGAGTGGAAGGATTGCTACTATGCCGGCATTTTTACAGAGTTCATGGAGCAAAGAGCACCGGGGCATACTGTAGCAGATGATAAGATTTACAAGAAAGGCTTTTTGGACTTTATTGACGATATTGATGAGAGTATAAAAAATATTGATGAATTAAATGACCCAGAAGGCTATGAGAAAAGAGAGCAGCTTAAAGCTATGCGTATTTGTGCGCAAGCAATTATAAGACTTGGAGAAAGATACTCTGAAAAGGCCACCGAGCTTGCACAAAAAGAAAGTGATCCTGTCAGGAAAAAAGAGCTTGAGAGGATAGCCGAGGTTACTAAGAGAGTACCTGCCCATGCACCGAGAAGCTTCTGGGAAGCATTGCAGATGTATTGGTTTGTACACATTGGTGTTATCAGCGAATTGAACACCTGGGACTCATTTAACCCAGGAAGACTTGACCAGCATCTATATCCCTTCTACAATAAGGAGATTGAAGAAGGGACTCTTGATGATGACAAAGCAAAAGAGCTGCTTCAATGCTTCTGGATAAAGTTTAACAATCAGGATGCACCGCCAAAGGTAGGTGTAACACTTA
Organism: uncultured Oscillospiraceae bacterium; assembly: GCA_964587755.1. Lineage (GTDB taxonomy): Bacteria > Bacillota > Clostridia > Acetivibrionales > DTU013 > CAZPMC01. The sequence goes on along the minus strand of CAZPMC010000001.1, from coordinate 31,734 downwards.
AGGAGAGCGGGACATACACCGATTTTGCCAACATTAATGTGGGCGGCATGAAGCCTGATGGCACTGACGGGGTAAACCCTGTCTCATATCTGCTGCTTGATGTTATTGATGAGATGAGGCTGTTGCAGCCAAGCTCAAATATTCAGTTGAGCCGGAAGAACCCGGACAAATTCCTGAAAAGGGCTTGCGAGATCATAAAGAAGGGCTGGGGCCAGCCGTCAGTATTTAATGCCGATGCTGTTGTTGAGGAGCTTCTAAGACAGGGAAAATCCATAGAAGACGCCAGATGCGGCGGAACAAGCGGCTGTGTTGAAGCAGGTGCCTTCGGAAAAGAAAGCTATATATTAACCGGGTATTTCAACCTGCCAAAGGTTCTTGAGATTACACTGAACAATGGAATAGATCCGAAGACAGGTAAAAGGATAGGTATTGAAACAGGAAATCCTTGCGACTTTACCTCTTTCGAACAACTGATGGAGGCGTATAAAAAGCAGGTCAACCATTTTATCGATATTAAGATAAAAGGGAACCATGTTATTGAGAAGCTATATGCTCTTTATATGCCGTCACCATTCCTGTCAATAATAATAAGCGATTGTATAAAAAATGGAAAAGACTACAATGCAGGTGGTGCAAGATACAATTCAATGTATATTCAGGGCGTAGGTATAGGAAGTATAACCGACAGCCTCTCTGCTCTGAAGTATCATGTTTATGACAAAAAGACCATTAGCATGAAAAAGATGCTTAATGTCCTTAAGAATAATTTCAAAGGCTACGAGGACATACAGCAAATGCTTTTAAATAAGACTCCTAAGTATGGTAATGACGATGATTATGCTGATAGCATTATGAGAGAGGTTTTCGATATTTACTATAATGAAGTCAATGGAAGGAAAAATATGAAGGGCGGGGTTTACAGGATTGATATGCTTCCTACAACCTGCCACGTATATTTCGGCTCTGTATTAGGAGCTACTCCTGACGGAAGAACCGACGAAACCCCATTGTCTGAAGGAATATCCCCTGTACAGGGAGCAGATAGAGAAGGACCGACGGGTGTTATAAAATCGGCTGCCAAAATGGATCACTTAAGAACCGGCGGAACACTTTTAAACTTGAAGTTTACACCGCAGCTGTTACAGAACGAAGCCGGCATTTCAAGATTGATGAGTCTGATTAGAACATACTTTAAGATGGATGGTCATCACATACAGTTTAATGTGGTAGATCGCCAGACTCTTATAGAAGCGCAAAAGCAACCTGAGAAGCATAGGAATCTGATAGTCAGGGTTGCAGGCTACAGTGATTATTTTTGCAATTTAAATACCGCATTGCAAAATGAAATAATTGAGAGAACAGAGCACGCTGGTTTTTAAATGAATTTACGTTATTTAGATAATGAAAAGAGGTAGAGGAAGATTTGGAAAAGAAAACAATTGTCATGGGGGTTATTGGAGCGGATGTGCATTCTGTAGGGAACAAAATAATGGAGTATGCATTAAGGGAAGCAGGCTTCAATGTGGTAAATCTCGGAGTAATGGTATCCCAAAGTGAGTATATAGAGGCAGCCATCGAAACGGCTGCCGATGCAATACTTGTGTCCTCTTTGTATGGACATGGAGAGATTGACTGCAGAGGACTTCGCGAGAAATGTGATGAGGCGGGATTAAAAGACATCCCGCTATATGTAGGTGGCAATCTTGTTGTTGGAAAAACACCCTTTGAAAAAGTGGAGAAGGAATTCCGTGAAATGGGCTTTAACAGGGTATATCCTCCGGGAACAATGCCCGATGTGACAATATCTGATCTTAAAAAGGATTTGGGAGTAAGTTAAAGTGGAAAACTTTCTTTTGATTGACATAGGAAGCACTTACACAAAGGTTGTTGCAGTAGACGTTGGTGAATGCCGTGTTTTAGGAACTGCTAAATCTTTTACAACTATTGAAACAGATATTAGTGAAGGTCTTTCTGATGCTTTGAATGAACTGGAGAAGGTTACCGGTATTAAAGACTATTCTGCAAAGTATTCGTGTAGCAGCGCTGCAGGCGGACTTAAAATGATCTCGGTAGGACTTGTGCCGGATCTTACTGCAGAAGCTGCAAAAATGGCAGCCTTAAGTGCAGGTGCCAAGGTCATTAAGACCTATTCCTATGAGCTGAATATGAGGGAAGCAGAAGAAATATTTGCATCAAAGCCTGACATTATATTGCTTTCCGGGGGCACTGACGGTGGAAACAAGGATGTTATATTACACAATGCTAAAGTTATTTCAAAAATTGACGGTGACTTTCCCGTAGTTGTTGCAGGAAATAAATCTGCTTCAGATGAGGTTAAAGAGATACTCGAAAAGGGCGGTAAATCTGTCAGAATTTGCGACAACGTAATGCCCGAGTTTAATGTTTTAAATATTGAGCCGGCACGAGAGTTGATTCGACAAATTTTTTTACAGAGAATAGTTATAGCAAAAGGGCTTACAAAGGTGCAGGAGCTTCTGGAGGGGATAATAATGCCTACACCCTCAGCGGTACTAAAAGCTGTAAGTCTTCTTTCCCGTGGTTTGCCCTCTGAGGAGGGGCTGGGTGATTTACTGCTGGTCGATGTGGGGGGAGCTACTACCGATGTGTATTCAATTGCAGATGGGGCTCCTAATTCTTCGGGGGTTATATTAAGAGGCCTACCTGAGCCCTATGAGAAGAGAACCGTTGAAGGTGACTTGGGCGTAAGATACAGTGTAAGGTCATTACTCGAGGAAGTGGGTGTTGAGCAGGTATGTGCCGCTTCCGGAATGACACATGATGAATTGCTTGAGAAAACTGAAATGATAATTACCAGACCAAAGCTTTTGGATTCCGACTGCAAGGGTATAGCACAAATCGATAATGCTCTGGCTCAAGCTGCTGTAAAAATTGCTGTCGAAAGGCATGCAGGCAGACTGAAATCAGCTTTTACAATGCTTGGCGAGGTATTTGTTCAGTCAGGTAAGGAGCTTGGAAGAGTAAAGAAAATTATTGGTACAGGCGGGTCCATAATAAACAGCAAAGACCCTGCAGGAATTTTAAAGCAAGCCCTTTTTGACCCTGCCAGTCCGGAAGTGCTTAAGCCTAAAGAGGCTGAGCTTTTGTTGGATAAGAAATACATTTTAGCAGCCATGGGGCTGCTTAGTATAAGATTTCCTGAAGCTGCAATAAGAATAATGAAAAAAGAGTTGGAGATGATCTGATGGACATTAAAAACAAAAAAATACCGGATGATGTTTTTTCGGGAATTCGGGAAACTGTATTAAATCAGTGGATTACAGGCAAGGATGTAGATTTTGATGAGGCAGTGGAATATCAAAAGGCTATACCGTCTCAAAAGGTATTCTCAAAAAAACTGGAAAGAGCAAAAAAATCTGCAGATACTTTAATACAGCCCCGGGCAGGAGTAGCCTTGGTAAATAAACACATAGAGCTGCTGCAGTACTTGCAGGATGAAGGAGAGGCTGATCTTTTACCCACAACAATTGACAGCTACACAAGACACAATAGATACCAAGAGGCAGAAAAGGGAATTGAAGAAAGCATGAAGGAAAACAGATCCCTTCTAAACGGATTTCCTGCTGTTAATCATGGTGTTGCATCATGCAGGAAGGTTAATGAGGCTCTTAACCTTCCCATTCAAGTAAGACACGGGACTCCAGATGCAAGACTGCTTGCTGAAATAAGTGTAGCAGGCGGATTTACCTCTTATGAGGGTGGAGGTATTTCATATAATATACCTTATGCAAAAAATAACTCATTAGAGAAGACTATTAGCGATTGGCAGTATGTGGACAGGCTTATAGGCAAATATCAGGAGGCTGGCGTTACCATAAACAGAGAGCCTTTTGGCCCGTTAACCGGGACCCTTGTGCCTCCCTGTATTTCACATGCGGTTGCCATAATAGAGAGTATTTTGGCTGCTGAACAAGGCGTTAAGGATATTACCGTCGGATACGGGCAATGCGGAAATCTTTTGCAGGATGTGGCTGCAATAAGGACCCTTGAGAAGTTGACCGATGAGTATTTAAATAAATTTGGCTACAATGACGTTTCTGTTACAACTGTTTTCCATCAGTGGATGGGAGGCTTCCCTCAGGATGAGTCAAAAGCATACGGGGTTATTTCATGGGGAGCGGCTGCCGCTGTACTTTCAGGAGCAACGAAGGTTATAGTTAAGTCAATACATGAGGCTTTCGGAATACCAACTAAGGAAGCAAATGCATCAGGAATGAAAGCGACAAAGCAGCTTGTTGCAATGCTCCGTGACCAAAAGCTGCCCATAACTCATCAGCTTGAAGCTGAGGCAGACCTTATAGCCAAGGAAACAAGAGCTATTCTTGATAAGACATACGAGTTAGGTGAGGGTGATATTGCTGTCGGAACTATAAGGGCATTTGAAGCAGGAGTCATTGATGTGCCCTTTGCTCCTAGTAAATTTAATGCGGGACGGGCATTGCCGGCAAGAGACAACGAAGGCGCCGTCAGATTCTTAGACTTTGGAAACCTTCCTTTTGGAAAGGATATAATAGATTTCCATAAGGAGAGAATGGAAGAAAGAGCAAAATTTGAAAAACGAGCTGTCAGCTTCCAAATGGTAATCGATGATATATACGCAATAAGCAAGGGCAGACTAGTAGGTAGACCAAGATAAAATTAAAAGGAAGTGCTATAGATGAAAATTGTTGACATAATATGCTCAGGCGGCAAAACAGGTTTTTTCTTTGACGATCAGAGGGCTATAAAGCACGGTGCTGTCCCTGATGGTGCAGCATATAAAGGGGAGCCTGAGACAGAAGGCTTTACATCGGTGCGTCAAGCGGGTGAATCAATATCAGTAATGCTTGTACTGGAAGATGGTCAAATAGCATACGGCGACTGTGCCGCAGTTCAGTATTCAGGTGCAGGGGGAAGAGATCCGTTGTTTTTGGCAGATGATTTTATACCAGTCATAAAAAAAAGGATTGCTCCCTTACTAAAGGATAGAGAAATAACAAGCTTTCGCAGCTTAGCTGAAGAGATTGATAACCTGACCGACGAAAAAACAGGCAAAAAAATTCATACTGCTATACGCTATGGTGTAACGCAGGCAATACTTGATGCTGTTGCCAAAAGCAAGAAGATGCTAATGGCTGAGGTCATAGCAGAGGAATACAACACAGAGGTTTCCGATAGAGAAATACCAATATTTATGCAATCAGGCGATAACAGATACGAAAATGCCGATAAGATGATTTTGAAGGGGGCAAAAGTGCTGCCTCACGCTCTTATAAATAATGTGGAGACAAAGCTGGGCACGGACGGCGGACTGCTGTTAGAGTATATTGAATGGTTAAGGGACAGAATTGAGAGACTTAAAAAAGCGGAGGACTACCAGCCAGTTTTGCACATTGATGTTTACGGTACTATCGGAATTGCAATAATTGAGTACTTTAGAAAACTGGAAAAGGCAGCTCATCCTTTGAAGCTCAGAATTGAAGGACCAATGGATATGGACGACAGGGAAAGTCAAATGCTGGCTTTAAAGGAGCTCACGTCGATTATTGACTTCGAAGGCCTAAACATCCAGATTGTTGCTGACGAATGGTGCAATACGCTGGATGATATTAAGTATTTTGCAGATAACAGAGCAGGTCACATGATTCAGATTAAAACTCCGGATCTGGGCGGAATAAATAATGTTGCAGAGGCTGTATTATACTGTAAAGCAAAGGGCGTAGGGGCATACCAGGGCGGAACATGCAATGAGACGGACCGTTCTGCACAGGTGTGTACACATATTGCCATGGCCACAAAGCCGGATCAAATACTTGCAAAGCCGGGTATGGGTGTTGACGAAGGATATATGATTGTATATAACGAGATGCAGAGAATACTAGCATACACAAGAAATAAACTGACAAGGAGGAACTTCTCTTGAAAGAATTCAAAGTTTTATCTCCGACAGCAATACTTGGCTATGGATTTCCAATGGAATCCTTTGAAGAGGGTATGAGAAGAAATCCCGATGTTATCGCGGTTGATGCCGGTTCATCAGATCCCGGGCCTTATTATCTTGGGGCAGGCCAATCATTTACTGATAGAAGCGCTGTTAAAAGAGACCTGGAAATAATGATAAAGGCGGCACTTGCCGCAGATATACCTGTTATCATTGGTACAGCCGGCGGTTCAGGCGGAGATCCGCACCTTCAGTGGTGTGCGAAAATAATTGAGGATATTGCTTTAGAAAACAGCCTAAATTTTAAAATGGCATTAATCCATGCAGAAATACCTAAAGAGGTTGTACTCAAGGGACTCCAGAATGGGAAGGTTATGCCCCTTGCCCCGGCACCGCAGACTAATCCTGCTGTTGTTGAGGAGACGGTGAGAATAGTCGGGCAGATGGGTATGGAGCCTTTCATAAAGGCCCTTGACATGGATGCTCAGGTTATTTTGGCAGGAAGAGCCTATGATCCTTCTGTTTTTGCAGCATTGCCAGTTAAAAAAGGCTTTGATAAGGGTTTGGCAATACACATGGGAAAAATTCTTGAGTGTGCCTGTATTGCAGCTACACCAGGAAGTGGTAGTGACTGTATGCTGGGGACATTGAGGCAGGAACATTTCCTTGTGGAGCCTTTAAACCCCGCCAGAAGATGTACAACGCTCTCTGTAGCAGCCCATACTCTTTATGAAAAAACTAATCCGTATATTCTTCCGGGCCCCGGCGGCATACTGGATTTAACCAATACTCAGTTTGAACAGGTAGCTGAAGGGGTTGTAAAGGTTTCTGGAAGTAAATTTGTACAATCAGAAAAGTACACTATCAAGCTTGAAGGTGTAAAAAGAGTCGGATACAGAACCGTTTCCATAGCTGGTGTGAGGGACCCTATTTTCATCAGCAAAATAAACGAAATTATTGAGGGCGTGAAGGTAAGGGTTAGTGACAATTTCAGGGATATGAAAATAGATTACAGGCTTGATTTTAAAATTTACGGTTTGAATGGTGTAATGGGGGAGCTTGAACCTGAAAGTGAAATCAGATCCCATGAGCTTGGCATTGTTATCGAAGCCGTTGCCGACAGTCAGGAAAAGGCCGACACAGTATGCAGCTTTGCAAGATCTACAATGCTTCATTACGGCTATGAAGGAAGAATTTCAACAGCCGGCAACCTGGCATTCCCGTATTCACCGTCTGACTTTCATGCCGGTGAGGTCTACGCTTTCAGTATATACAATATTCTTGAAGTGGATGACCCATGTGAATTGTTTAAGATCGAAATAATGAATACTCTGGAGGAATGATAAAATGAAGCTCACAGACGTTGCAAGCGTAATCAGAAGTAAAAATTCCGGCCCTTACGAGCTAACCTTCGATATAATTTTTAAGGACTGGGATATGTTTTATAAGGTTTGTGAAAAAAAAGTTATCAATGAAGAATTGATTGCCAAACTGTATGGGATACCTGTGGAAAAGGTAATAAATATAGTCGAGTTTAAACCTGCAAAAGCTATAAAAGCAACAATTGAAAGACCTATCTGCTCAGGCGATCTGGGTGAAACTGATGTTTACGGAGCCCAGCAGCATATGCCGCTGTGTTCTGTAGAATTTGAAATATAAATAATGATGCCATTTTGATGCCATTTAGGTGCCAGGCACCATTTTAAAGCAGAAAGAACTGTCCTTTTGCTTTCTTTTACTTCAATATTTAGTTTAGTCTTCCGGGCTCTCTGCGAAACGGTTCGGAATGCTGACCATTAGTAGCTTTACGATTTTATTGGTGTTGTTTTCCCAGTTATGGGATGAGGTAGATTTTATATGAACACAATCATTTGGATAAAGCTCGTACCTTTCACCGGCATAGTAGTAAGTCAGAATTCCTTCGAGAATATATATGAATTCTTCACCTTCATGGGCGTAAGGCAGAACAGTTTCATCATCCTTTTTGGGATATACCTCTATAAGCCTTGGAAGCATTGCCTTGTCGGCAAGATTATTAGACAGGTAAAATTGAGTAAAATTATTCTTATCCATCAGAACAACTTCACGCTCATAGCTTTTTTGAACAACACTTGTCTGCTCCTTTGACATTGCAAAGAAGTAGTTTATATCAACACCTAGAGCCTTTGAAATTTTGTCAAGAGAATCTATCGCAACAGTAGTAAGACCTCTTTCAAGCTGGGAAAGAAAACCTACAGATAAGTCGGTAAGCTGATTTAATTCCTTGAGAGTAAGATTTCTTTCTGCACGCAGTTTTTTAATTTTGGAGCCAATTTCCGAAAACATCCATATCCCCCTGTTAGCTTTTATTAATTTATTATAACCGAAAATGAAATCTGTGTACACAATTATTGAATAATTTATTACTTTTGCTAAAATGATATTTAGTATTATTAAACAAAATGAGGAGATTAAAAATGAATGTGAATATGAAAATAGCAAAACTCAGGGAATTAATGAAAAGAGAGAATATTGACGCATATATAATACCAAGCTCCGACCCCCATATGAGCGAATATGTGTCAGACCATTGGAAGTCCAGGGAATGGATAAGCGGATTTAACGGCTCTGCAGGTACTTTTGTTGCAACTATGAACGAAAGTCTCCTTTGGACGGATGGCAGATATTATATTCAAGCAGAAGAGCAGCTTATGGGCTCAGAAATTAAGCTATGCAAAATGGGTGCCCAGGGGGTTCCGACCTATACCCAGTGGCTGGCTGATAATCTGGAAAAGGGCAATACCGTTGGATTTTCCGCAAAGACAGTCTCTGTTTCACTTTTTAAAGAAATGGAGAAGAAATTTTCTACGAAAGGTATAATGATTAATAAAAATCATGATTTTATCGAAAAACTTTGGAGCGATAGGCCAGAAATTCCGACTGCAAAAGTTTTTGAGCACGAGATAAAATATGCAGGGCTTTCAACAAAAGAAAAGCTCGATTTGTTAAGGCAATCAATGAAAAAGGAACAAGCAGATTATTACTTGGTCAGCAGTCTTGATGATATTGCGTGGCTTTTCAATATAAGGGGCGGCGATGTAGAATATATTCCCGTTACCATAGCATATGCACTTATTTCCCAGTCTGATGCGTTTATGTTTATTAATCCGGATAAAGTTCCTGAAGCAGTATCATCAATGCTTAAGGACAATGGGGTTAGCATTTTAGGATATGAAATGGTCACTGAGAAGCTGGGAGCTTTAGAAGCAGGAAAAATCATAGCATTTGATGTCGAAAGAACTAACTGCTGGTTATATGATTCCATACCTGCGGAATGTAAAAAGGAGGAAATAGATGAGCTTATTACAAAGCTTAAAGCCATAAAGAACAGCACAGAAATCAAGAATTTCGAGAAATGCCAAATAAGCGACGGTACAGCGATGGTCAAATTCTTAGTCTGGCTGGAAAGGAATATTGAAGGCGGTAAAGTCACTGAGATTACTGTGGCTGAAAAGCTTAAGGAGTTAAGAGCGCAGCAGTCTGATAATATCGGCCCAAGCTTTAATACCATTGCTGCATACAAGGACCATGGAGCAAAGATGCATTACTCTGCCACGGAGGACAGCAAATACACTCTCGAGAACAAAGGCCTGATGGTGCTTGACTCCGGAGGCCAATACCTATGCGGCACAACGGATATAACTCGTACGGTTGTGTTTGACCATATAACTGAAGAAGAGAAATTTGATTTTACCATGGTTTTAAAATCTCACATTTCACTAGCATCAGCCAAGTTTTTACACGGCGCCACTGGCTCAAATCTTGATGTACTGGCAAGGAAACCTCTATGGGAGTTTGGTATAGATTATAAATGTGGTACAGGTCACGGAGTCGGTTACTGCCTAAGTGTACATGAAGGTCCGCAAAGATTCAGCCCCGTCCCTAATAACGTAAAGCTTGAGAAGGATATGGTAATTACTATTGAACCGGGCATATACAAAGAAGGTAAGTATGGAATAAGAATAGAAAATATGGTTTTGGTTGTAGAGGATGAAAAGACTGAATTTGGTCAGTTCATGAGGTTTGAGCCTATGACACTATGTCCCATAAGCCTTAAGGGAATTAACCCGAAAATGCTGACAGAGCAGGAGAAAAACTGGCTTAATGAATACCACAAAACTGTCTTTGAAAAATTGTCGCCAAACCTGAACAACGAAGAGAGGGAATGGCTAAGGGAAAATACCAGGGAAATTTAATAGTTTACTAATAATTTTACTTACTCATCTGTTTTCTAAAGGCAGTGGGTGAACAGCCGTTTAGTTTTCTAAAGACCTTATCGAAGTAGTTTGTATTACAAAAGCCAAGATCATTAGAAATATCAGATATGGAATCATTCGTGTACAAAAGAAAATCTTTTGCACGAGTGATTCTATATTCATTTAAAAATTGTATAAAGGTTTTGTTTGTGACCTTTTTAAACACCTTACAAAAGTAATACGGGCTAAGTTTAACGTAATCGGCAGCTTCCTTTACTGTCATTTTATTGGGACAGGTTAAATAAATATAAGATATAAGGCTTTTTATACTATTTGCCTCACTGGCAGAATCTTCAGATTTTATTTTAAATTGTTTTGCTTGGAAATAGCTTCTCGCATAGTCAATAATCAAAGAGTATATGCTGGTTATGATTTTAAGCTCGTAGCCTGTGTCCTGATCCTTGTATTCTTTTATAATGCTTTTCACATGAGCTCTCAGCTTTTTATAGTATGGGGAATTTCTAGCGGGCTTTACTGTGAAAAAGTGCCTTCCGTCAAAATATGGCAGAATAAACTTTTTGAAATAAGGGTCCTCGAAGCGGTTTTGGAATAACTCGGGGTCTATTACAATAACATGATATTTTACCAGCGAGTTGTCGGTTGAATAGCCGGAGTGGAGCTGCCTGCAGTTTACGAACAGAATATCGCCCGCTTCTACATCATATGTATTTGACCCAATTGTTATAGCAGCCTTTCCTTCAACAAAGTACAGCAATTCAAGGTAATCATGCCAATGAAGCCTTAATATAGGATTGTGAGTGTGAATGACATCAAAAACTTTTAAATTAAAGGTAGAACCAACAAACAGGTTTGTCTCTTTGTATCTTTGCGGAGGATTGTTTTGTATTTCCATAATTTCAACTCCCAGTATATAATTTTTGAAAAATGTAGTATAATAATAGCATGTACATTGAAAACTACGAAAATCTAACTTGAATAGTTTCGATAATTATTATACCATATAATATGACAAGATTGTACAACAAAATGACAATATATTATGTGGAAGTTTTACTCCTATTAAATTATAATTTAGATGGGACAAAAAAATCAGTAGATTTTTTAAAATTCCCGGATGTGTACATAGCGTTGTGAAACCTTACTGGAGGTTACTTTAGTAGTTTCTCCGACCAACGCTTCGTCGTTTGTAACTGAGTTTCATACTACTTAAATTACTGATAATAATTTATCAGTGATTTTAAATACAGTATAGAAAGGAGGGTACAGTCGTTAGTAGTGTAGGCATTCCTGTATTTAGGGAATACCTAAATTCAAATATCAATTAAAATGGGAGGAAAGAAAATGAAAAAGTTTCTAGTTATTTTACTCGTAGTTGCTTTAACTCTTACAACTGGTTTGGCAGGCTGCGGAAAGAAAGATGGTGATACACCACCAGCAACAACTCAGGCTGAGACCACAGAAACTGCGCCAACTACTCAAGATGAAAGCAAACCGACAGTTAGCGGTAAGATTACTTACATGCACTGGGGCGACGATTATGAGCGCGCTATGTATGAGTCCCTAATCAAAGAATACATGGAAAAGAACCCAGGAACTGAAGTCACTCAGATTTATACTCCTGATGACTATTACACAAAGGTTCAGACCATGGTTACATCAAATACACTTCCTGACCTTTTCTGGTTCGCAGAAGGCCGTGTTGCTGAATATGCAGAAGCCGGAATACTGTCTGATTTAGGTCCTGTTTATGAAAAATATCCTTCTTTGATAGATGACATGATTCCAAGCCTTCGCAAATTTGGTCAGTATGAGGGCAAAGAAGTTGCTGCTGTTAAGGACTGGACATCTTACGTAATGTACCTCAACCTCGATCTGTTCAAGGAAGCCGGAGTTACTCCTCCGACATCTGACTGGACAATGGACGATTATCTTGAAGTTGCTAAACAGATGACTAAAAAAGAAGGCGACCGTGTAACTCGCTACGGTGTTTGTGTTAACAACTACCGCGCAGACTGGATTGGATGGTTTGGTGCATATAATGCTGAATGGTTTAAGGATGGAAAAGCAAACTTCTCTGATCCTAAGTGTATAGCAGCTCTCAAACCAATGTTTGACGCTGTTAATTTAGGATACTCTCCATCACCTGCAGTTATGTCAGGTATGGGTACTTCAGCAGACCGTATGTTTATTACAGGTATGGTTGCAATGATGCCGTCAGGCCGCTGGGCAATTCCTGCATTCCGTGCAGAGTGTGACTTTGAGTGGGAGGCTATAGAATTACCGACTGGTGAGACTAAATCAGTCGCTTTCATTTGCGGTATGGTTGGTATGTCTGAAAAGAGTCAGAACAAAGACCTTGCTGGCGACTTCCTCGCTTATCAGTTGAGTGAAGACGGACTCAAGCACGTTATGCCTTCAGCATTGGCATTGCCTGCATATACTAAGATGATGGCTAATCCAGAATTCGTTTCACCTCCACCATCTCCTGAACCGTTCATTAAGTCAGCAGATTACGTTGGAACTGACGTTCAGTATAATGCTCTTATGTCAGGCGGATTCTCTCAGTTGAACTCTGCAGTTACTGCTGAATTGTCAGCTGCATTCAACGGTGACCAGTCACTTGAGGATGCTATGAAGAACATAGACAATACAGTTAACGGAGATGTGTTCAAATAATAATATTTGAATAATTTACTAGATGTGGTTATAGTGGGGCTTGCGGGAACACCAACCTACAAGCCCCTCTGTTTTGAAATTAATATACTATTTTGATATACTAAATTAAGGAGGTGTGGCTATGCAAAATATTTTGCAACCAAAAGCTAAGCATAGAACTATGGCGCAAAAGGATGCTATAACCGGCTATATTTTTATAGCACCTGCAGTATTCGGGCTTCTTGTTTTCATGATTTATCCAATTATTGCTTCATTTGTTATTAGTTCAATGGAGTGGAACGTTCTTACCAAACCGAGCTTTATTGGAATTGATAACTATTCAAGGTTGTTTAATGACAGAATATTCCTGATTTCGCTGACAAACACCGTTAAATGGGTAATATTCTACGTGCCTCTTTCAATTCTTGTTTCATTTATTATGGCTTTGGCTATGGACATGCCTGTAAGGGGTATAGCCTTTTTTAGAACCGTATTCTATATACCGGTTATAACTCCTATCATTTGCGTGGCATTGTTGTTTGTATGGATATATAATAAAGAATTCGGTATTCTAAATTTCCTTATAGACAAATTAGGTGGACAGCCTGTTGGTTGGTTGACAGATTCGAGAATTTCAATTTTCTCTATCGCGCTAATGTCGATATGGAAGTGGGCAGGCTACAACATGCTGATTATGCTTGCAGGTCTTCAAGGCATACCCGAATCACTTTATGAAGCTGCTGAAATTGACGGAGTAACACCGTTAAAAAAGGTTTGGTATATAAAGCTTCCTTTGCTTAAACCTGCGTTCTTTTTCATTATCCTGACGTCTGTAATTGATGCATTCCAGGTATTCTCTGAGATTTATATAATGACAAAGGGAGAACCGGGATATTCTACCTACACCATATCATATTATTTGTACACCAATGCATTTGAATATGGTATGATGGGCTATTCATGTGCAATGGCAGTTATTCTGTTTATTATAATTATGTCTATAACACTTATACAAAACAAATTACTCGGTCAAAATATGAGTTATGATTAATAAGGGGGGATAGAGAATGAGCATGGTAAAATCAAAGCGTTCGATTGCAGTTTCATATTTTTTATTGGTATCGTTTACTTTAATTGTATTGCTGCCGTTTATTTGGATGTTCCTGTCCTCTTTTAAGAGCCAGAGGGAGCTGTTTCAATATCCTCCTACGATAATCCCTAAGTTATGGAAGTATGAAAACTATTCTACGGCATGGAATGCAGGAGCAGTTAATTTCGGTGTCATGTTTTTTAACTCAATGCAAATTGTTATTCCTGTTACAGTTTTTACAATTCTTACATCTTCATTAGCCGCTTATGCGTTTGCACGCATAAGGTTTAAGGGAAGACAGTTTATTTTCATGACATTTTTAGCATCAATGATGGTTCCTGCGGCGGTTTTGATGATTCCTCAGTTTCTTCTGTTTACTGGGCTTGGATGGATAGACACATATCTACCACTCATTGTACCAAGATTGTTTGGTGGTGCCTTTGCAATATTCCTGATGCGTCAGTTCTTTATGACGATTTCAGTTGAGCTTGAAGAGGCGGCAATTATAGATGGTTGCAGCAGATTCCGCATTTGGTGGCAAATATTTATGCCCTTGTCTAAAACCATTATTGCAACTTTGGCAGTATTTACTTTCCAGGGGTCATACAATGATTTTATTAACCCGCTTATCTATTTGAATACTGCAACTAAATATACCGTTCAATTGGGACTGGCATCCTTTAAGGGTTCCTTCAGTACAAGATATGATTTATTGATGGCTGCTTCTATGTTTGCGATGATTCCAGTGTTGACAATATACGCATTCAGCCAAAAATACATTGTGAAGGGTATTGTAATGAGCGGAATAAAGGGGTGATTTCATTGGAGAGGAACGGAGGTATTACTGTTTGCTATAAGGAAGGCTTTTATAGAATAACACCATATGCAGATAATATTTTGCACGTTTCCTATTTCGCCCGTGAGGAAAAAATCCTTGAAATGTGGGGTATTCATGCTTTGCCTGCTAATAGCGTTGATATTAAAACAAAAAAGGTTAATGGCAGGCAGGAAATAAAATACCCTGGAATAACCGTATTATGCAAAAATAATGACGGAAAACACATTACAACTCTTGAGGACATATATTTGGAACCAGGAGAGCGGGAGGCTTTCCAAATCAAGGCGTTGTTCACCTGTGATAAGGATGAGGCGTTTTATGGACTCGGTCAGCACCAAAACTACTTGATGAACCAAAAAGGAAAAGAGATTAAGGTCTGGCATGACTATGATGCCCCGGGAGGAGAATCTGTAGGAGTACCTTTTTTGGTCAGCAGTATGAACTATGGAATATTGTTTGACAATACATCAAGGATAACTGTACGTCCTGTTGAGGAGCAAAAGTATGAATGGATCTGCGATATTGGGGATGCACTGTCATTCTTTATATTCTGTGGTTCAAATGCCGATGAAATTTATTCCTGTTATAGAAAGCTTACAGGAGTTACACCGATTCCACCCAAATATGCTCTGGGTTTCCAGCAGTCTAAAGAAAGATATAAAACCCAGCAGGAGTTGCTTGAGGTAGGAAGGAAATACAGAGAAAAGGGATATCCTTGTGACCTGCTTATAGTTGATTGGTATCATTGGAAGCATCTTGGGGATTATACAATGGATCCGGAATATTGGCCAAACCCTGCTGAAATGAACAAGGAGCTGACAGAGTTAGGTTTTCGCACAATGGTATCAATTTGGCCAAGAGCGGTCAGAGAATCTCCCAATTATGCATACCTTGAAAAAAAGGGTTGGTTTATGCATGATAAAGATGGAAAACCTGTTTATGGGACGCCTACTGACCCAAGAGGACCTGACCTCGACACAACAAATCCTGAATGTGGTCAATGGCTGTGGGAGAAAATCCGGGACGGCTACTACAAGAATGGGTTTTCTTCCTGGTGGCTAGATGAAACCGAGCCGGATATACCGCCCCTGGAATATTATTTTCATGTAGGAAGCGGTGCAAGGTATTTCAATCTTTATCCATACACCCATGCAGAAGCTATATATAAGGGACATCGAAAGGATACCAGAGAAAGATGCCTGACTTTGGTACGTGCGGCATATACCGGTGCACAGAGGTTTGGAGCAACATTTTGGTCTTCTGACATAAATAGCACATGGGATGCATATAAAAGGCAGATACCTTCAGGACTAAACTTTTGCGCATCAGGCATGCCATATTGGTCATCTGATATAGGTGGTTGGCACAGACTGGATCATCCTCTTGCGGGATTTGGATACTATCCTGACGAGTATCCAGAGCTATTTATTCGTTGGTTCCAGTACGGAGCCTTTTGCCCCATATTTAGAACTCACGGGCAAAGGAAGGAAAACGAAGTCTGGTCTTACGGCGAAGAAGCGGAGCGGATACTTGTTAAGTATTTGAAGCTTAGGTACAGACTTCTCCCGTATATTTATTCCAATGCCTACTTTACCTACAAAACAGGTGCGCCATTTATGCGTGCTCTGTTTATGGATTTTGGTTATGATAAAAAGGTTCTTGATGTCAAGGATCAGTATATGTTTGGAAAGGCAATAATGGTGGCTCCTATAGTAAACCAGGGCCAGACAAAAAGAGATGTCTATTTGCCTAGCGGTACGGATTGGTACGATTTCTGGACAAATGAAGTATACAGTGGAGGGAAGGTTATTGAAGCTGAGGCGCCTCTCGACAGGCTGCCGTTATACGTAAAAGCCGGTTCAATCATACCTATGGGTAATGAAATAATAAGTACAGCCCAAAAGCAGGATATACTTGATATTCAAGTATACCCAGGTGCAGATGCTGAATTTATCCTATATGATGATGACGAACTGACTTATGGCTATGAAAATGGTGACTTTAAGGAAATTAAGATTTCTTGGGATAATAACGCAGAGGCCTTAACGATTGAAAATGAAGCTGAAGCAAAAAGTATTTACAAGAAGATTAATATTAATATAATTAAATCGGTATGAGGATGCGGATTACAGCAGCACAGTTCGTTGCAAACAGGCTGTAACAGCCTGTAAATGTTCCTCACGACTTGATGAAAAGGGACGGTTCTTACTGCTTTTTCTTATAAAAGCAGAAGAACAGTCCCCCACAATTTATTCAACATCAGATTCCACTTTTTCCGGTGGAACATCGAGTCTATCGGGGTTATTAATAAATGTTTTAAACAGCTTGAAGGCAGATGCATAATAATGGCCGTCTACAATTCTTTCGTCTGTAGATATTTTAACACCTAAATACTTTTTATCTACAATATTGTCTTTTGAATCTATGACTTTTTCTCTAAACTTAGTGCCGAAGGATACAAAAATTGATGTGGTGCCAAAATTATAAAGGTGATGATATATAGGTCCAATTCCAAGTGAGCCCAAGTCAGTAATAAAAAAAGTTGTGTGGAAGGGGCTGACTTCATTAATAATTTTCGGAACTAAACCGAAATTGTCCAAAAGACTTATTAAGAACACAATAAACCTTACGATAAAATTAGGGCAAAGCATAATTAACTTAGCTGTTTTATCCGTGGCATTTTTAGAGTCCAGTGCTTTGTTCTCTTCAATTTTTTTATTCATTTTTTTTGCAATATCAATCAGTGTATCAGTCGGCTCAAATTTGAATTTGATTGTAGTTTCAGGGCTTTCTGCCTTAAGCTCTTTTTTAATGGCAATAGATACCAGGATTTCATTTCTTGCATAAATCCTCTGTCCCGCGATAAAACGGTTGAGAGCAGGTCTCAATGCTATTGTCCTGACCATGGCTGCAACTAATAAATGCAGCATACCAATATTAGTTTCTGATGTTTTTCTTTTTTTTCGCAAAAAAGCTTCTGCACGGCTAATTTCTATTTTCTCCTCAAAATAGTTTTGCGAATCTACCCGATTTTTCATTATGAACGGTATAATTCTGTAAAATGGGTCTAGAGATCTCAACCGTCTTCCATCATATCTGTCTCCGAAGCGCTTTTTATAATCCGGCATTAAATTAACCCCCTATATGTGACTTTATTTAAGAAATCCAGGTGCTTTATTTATAATATATTAAACTTGCCTTTAGAACAAGGGAATAAAATGATTTAATAGGTATATATGCCTAAAAACAAAGTTTAATGTTGAAAAATGTCACGTTATAGTATAAATTATATATGTACACATCCACTTAATAATTCGTGACAAACAATTCAATAAAATATTTTTTGGAGGACCTATGCTTAAGAATTTTTTCGTAAGGATTAAATCGATTAAGAAGCCAAAATCCTCAAGTGTTGACGAAAAGCAGGAGCGTAAAGGCCCAAGGAAATTTTCTCGAATGTTTTTTGAATTTTTCTCGGTTCAAAGCATACTAAAGAAAATGGTATTTGTATTTTTGCTTTTAATAGTTATTCCTGTTACTACTATAGGTTATATAGCGACATCGACTGCATCTGAACATTTGGAGGCAAGTGCTGAGGAGAGTGTTATATCTGCAACATTACAAACATCGAATTATTTCGATGTGTATTTAGAAAAGGCCACAAATATGTCGGTACAAGTACTGTCGAATGCAGTAATAACAAAATACGGAAACGATATATTAGATGGTGCGGACCCAAGGGTGATTCAGAAATCCCAGGAGGAAGCTACAACAGCTTTGGGTGGTGTTAACTCATCTTTTACCGACATGGACGCAAAGGTTCTGTTTGATAACGGTTTTGTGTTAGGTGAGCTGACAAAACCAGATGATATCAATAAAGTAAAGCAAACAGAATGGTATTCCAGGGTTGTTGAAGCCAATGGTACTGCTTTATGGATTGACTACAGTGAAGCGACCAGAAGCAAAATTGAAATGCAGTATGCATTGTCTGTTGTCAGACTTTATAAGGATGTATTTTTGAATAAAACGTATGGAGTAATTATCGTTGATATAGCATACGATTCCATAAACAAAATACTGGCTGAAATTGACCTTGGTAAAGAGGATTCTACATATCTTTTGACAGACTACGGTAAGGTACTTTCAGCCCGGGGCAAGGAAGCAGAAGAGGAATTGGCAGGCAGACAATTTATAAAAGAGGTTCAAAAGCGCCTGGAGACGAGGGACTCTGATTTCTTCTATACAGAAGATTTGTCTCAAGAATATCTTGTATCATACCACAAGTCGCCCAGTACAGGTATAACTGCCATAACAATAGTGCCCAGATATGCCATTGTTGAGGGAGCTTCAGTCATAAGAGAAGCAACCATCATTGCCGGGATAATATTCGGATTGCTTGCTATTGTCTTTGGACTGTTGTTCTCAGTGAGCATGTCCCGTGACATGAAATCAATCATGAAGGTAATGGCAAAGGCTGAGGAAGGAGACCTTACATCGGCGCTGCAAATTAAGAGGAGGGACGAGATTGGAATTCTTGTCAGAAGCTTTAATAAAATGATGGCGAAAATTCGCGAACTCGTTGAACAAAGTAAACGCGCGGCACAAGAGGTGGTTAGTTCTTCTAAGAAGATGGCAACCATATCAACACAGTCATCCCGTATTTCAACAGAAATATCCCAGGCGATTGTTGAGGTTGCTTCAGGCTCTTACAATCAGTCCATTGAAATAGAAAGCAGCGTTAAGAGTGTGGCACAACTTGCAGATGACATAACTGTTGCAGCAGAAAAGACAAAGCTGATGGAACAAGATTCTGAAACCATGAAGGAGCTTTCTGATTACGGTATAAAAATAATTGAGAAGCTTAACAGCAATACCGTCAAAACTAATGAAATTGCCTCTAATGTGGTAGAGAATATTACACAATTAAATCAGTATGTTCAGAGTATAGATCTTATAACCAATGTACTCCATGGTATTGCCGGTCAAACAAATCTTCTTGCGCTTAATGCTGCTATTGAAGCTGCTAGAGCTGGCGAAACAGGAAAGGGTTTTGCAGTCGTTGCAGATGAAATTAGAAAGCTTGCAGAACAGTCTAATAGCCATACGAAGGAGATTCAGGGACATATTGAGAATATCTTTAAACAGGCGCAAAGCTCAACCGACCTTGTTGGAGAAGCTGCGGCCAGCATAAAGGAACAAAGTGAGATGGTTGCCCAAACGGCAGAGGCATTCTCAAGAATAGAAGAAACAACAACTGCACTTATTGAGGTTATAAACGATTTAGGTAAAATGATAAAGGGCATGGACAAATATAAGGATAATGTAATGTCTAGTATGGAAAATATATCAACAGTATCAGAGCAGGTATCAGCGTCAACCCAAGAGGTTTCAGCTTCTACAGAAGAGCAGCTGGCATCTATTGAGCAACTGGACGATATGGCTCAGCAGCTTAATGAGCTGGCGGCAAACCTGATTTCACAAATGGAGAAATTCAAAATTTAGGTTCATTTCGGTTCAATGCTAGTCCCAGTGGATGACCGTAGCAGGTTGTCCACTGGTTTTTTTGAGCCATAAATGGTACCGCCGCTCCAATTTGCATTGGTATTACTACCGCGAATTTCCAAGTTATCAAAAAGGTGTTTTTTACATATCATAGGTTAGAAGGTTGAGGTAAAGGATGGGGAATATATGGCTAAAGGCAAAATCAGGCATATGTTTGCAGGAGGAAATACATCAAAGGGTTTTATCAGCTTTTTCAATCACATAATCGATGGTGAGAACGCAAGAAAGCTTTTTATTCTTAAGGGAGGGCCGGGAGTAGGAAAGAGTACATTTATGAGGAAAATTGCAGCCGAATTGCTGGAGAGGGGTCATGATGCTGAATTTATGCACTGTTCAAGTGACAATAGCAGTTTAGACGGAATCGCTGTGCCAAGTATAGGCATTGCTATGCTTGACGGTACTGCCCCCCATGTAGTCGATCCCAGGTATCCCGGTGTTACAGATGAAATAATTAATTTGGGAGACTTTTGGAACGAAGAGGGTATAGCTAAGCACCGTCAAGAAATAATTGAAATAAATAATGAAATAAAAAGAATATTTACGACAGCCTACCGTTATCTTAAGGCAGCCCGTCATCTATATGAAGACAGCGCCGAAATTAACGACAGGTTTATGGACAAATCTAAGGTTATCACATTTGCCAAGGAAATAATTGACGACATTTGGCCTGGTGTTCCCTTTACCAATAAGGCAGGGCGGCAAAGGTGCCTTTTTGCCAGTGCAATAACCCCAGATGGCTTAAAAGATTTTCTGGATGATATTTTAATAACTGACAATGTTTATATACTTAAGGGATTTCCGGGAGCAGGCACAGAAAAGCTGTTGGAGAGAATAAAGGCTGCAGCCTGTGAGAGAGGATTTGACACGGAGAGCTATTATTGTGCATTTAATCCCGATAAACTGGAGCATTTGGTCATTCCCGATATTAAAACTTCATTTACAACTGCAAACAGATATCATTCTACTGATGCTTGCCCAATTAAAAAAATCAACTTTGCTGATTTTCTAGACGAAAAAGTAAATGCTTACGAATCAAAGCTTGCTTACAACCAATCCATCATTGACTGTTTGATAAACAAGGCTGTTGAAACCATTCACCGTGCTAAAATGCTGCACGATAAGCTGGAGACATTTTACATACCCAATATGGACTTTGAAGCCATACAAAATAAGAGGCATGAGGTAATGAGCAGAATAGAAAAATACATGCAATAACTTAGTTAATCTGCCGAGCAGATTAATTCTACCGCTACCTTTGCATTTTCCCGTGCCTTTTCCGTAAGCTCAGGAATGGAAAGTGAAAGCTGTTCCCTGATTTGCCCGCGGTTTTGCCAGACTTCATCTAAAAGGCTTTTTAGCTTATCAAATTCGAGGAATCTGACATCACCAGCAGAGGGTTGGTTAATCAGGTCTAGAAAGCCCTGTATTTTTGGATCATATACAAGACCCACCATGGGGACGGCGGCAACAGCAGAGAAAACAAGAGAGTGAAGTCTCATTCCAAGAGTCATATCCATTTTGGAGAAAAGACTGTAAGTCTGGCAAATATTTAGCTTATCCTTAACTATATAGCTTTCGTGGTTCATTTTTGCGGCTGCATTTTCAAGTATGGGTATGTCCTCAGGATGCTGCATGGGGATAAACACAGGGAAGATTCCATAAGTAGAAGCCATGTAATCTGCCACACGTGCAATGTCAGTTTCATATTTTTCATGCTCAAATTTCTCATGACCGGGATATTTTCTTAAGGAAATACCAAGTAAAGGCTTTTTATCGTCAATACCAAGGTGCTCTAAAATATCAAAATTGATATCCGGACAGCCTTCTGCAACAGTAAGTGCGGCATCTGCAGTAAGCAGAATACGGGGACTAATGATGTCAAGATGCTTAAGCTCTGTAAAGGAGAGCCCTTCTCTTAGAGTAATAACATCTACTTTATTTATAATTTTTCTTGTAATTATCCTGTTCAACCTTTTTTTAAGAGGGCCTATTCCATTGGCATAAAACATTATTTTGAGATTAAGCTTTTTGGCAAGCCAGACAGTTCCAAGATAGAACATGAGGGAACGGGTACTGGTATTGTCCTGCAAAAGGTTTCCTCCGCCATATATAAAGGCCTTTGATTTTCTCATGTTCTGGTAAATTCTAAACATGTTGAATCTGCTTACGGATGCTACATTAAAGTCCTTCGATGTTCCTGATGGAATTTTTGAGAGTACCATTAGTTTTATATCCGGTTTAAACTCTTTTAAATCCTTTATTATGGACATGAGAAGAGCATCATCCCCGATGTTTCTAAAGCCATAATAGCCCGAAATAATAGCGTCATAGAGCTTCTGCCCTCTTTTTTTAGCAGAGTGCTTCTCTAAAATTCTGGAGTATATGTTCCACTGGGTTTTTGCCATGCTCTGTACAGAAAAATCT
The DNA here is from genome assembly GCA_964587755.1 of uncultured Oscillospiraceae bacterium. GTDB lineage: Bacteria > Bacillota > Clostridia > Acetivibrionales > DTU013 > CAZPMC01. The sequence goes on along the minus strand of CAZPMC010000001.1, from coordinate 8,950 downwards.
TTAAGTGCCTTTTCATAGAGCCTCTCACCCATATCAATGCGCTTTTTTTCATCCTCAGAAAGCTCGAGAATATATTCTGCAAAGCGTATATGATCACCAGGCTTGAACAAATAGCCATTTATTCCGTGTTCAATAAGATCGGGAATACCACCGACATTGCTGCTGATAGTAGCCTTTTTGAAACGGGCGCCTTCCAGTATCGAATAGGGGAAGCTTTCGCTGATTGAGGTCAGTACACTTATATCAATGCTGCTCATTAGCTCATTTGGGTCATCTAGCCATCCTAGAAAGAAAACTGTATCTGTAAGTCCCAGTTTAGCAGATAGTGCCTCAAGCTGCTTTCTGTCCTCGCCGTCGCCGCCTATTAGAAATTTGACCTTTTTGTTTCGCTCTTTGACGAGCTTTGCCGCCCTTACAATTGTGTCAATGCTTTTAACCGGGTAAAGCCTGGCGGCGATGCCAATAATAACATCGTCATCACTTATATTAAGGTTATATTTTTCAATGAGCTTTTGCCTTGAATAATGAGCTGCAGGAAGAGAGAAATCCATTCCATTGTATAAAACATATATATCAAGAGGGTTAAAATTTCTTTTGGCAAGCATTTCACGAAAGTTACTGGAGACAGCAATATAGTTGTGCATAAAACGCAGTGCAACAGAATTTACCAAGCCGATTGTAAGCCTTTTCTGCCAGCTATGCATATAGTCCAGACGATAGTCGCTATGCACTGTAGTTACGGTAGGAGGGCTTACTTTTCTTCGTGCTGCAAGAGAAAAAATATTCGCCTTGGCTCCGTGGGAGTGAACAATGTCATATCCGCCGTCTCTAATAATATCTGCTACCTTTTTCATATCAGCAAATATATTTCTTGACTTTACTACAGTCACGTCAATACCAAGAGCTTTCGCTTCATCTGCAAATACACCGGGACGAAGACTGACAAGCTTAACCTCCATATGCTTTGAAATCTCTTTTAAAAGATAGAGAATGTGTGTCTTAGCACCGCCAATGTCACCGCCGCCTATTAAATGTACAACTTTCATGTTTAGCCTCTCTTTACCTGTAATTCAATTTATAGTATACATAACGGTATCCTATTAATCAATTGGAATATCTTAAAGGGAATATATGTTTTTTGTAGAACTTTATATATGAACGAACGGAGGGTGAATAAAATCAGGCTTATTAATACGTATGTCAGTGACAACCACATAGTTATCAAGACTTTAGAGAAAAGGGAATTGAATGATGCGGTCGGTCTTTTTAACTGCAATGAGGATATTTGTTTTGCTACAGGTTTAAAATGCCCTGTTACATATAAAGAGCTTTTCGATTTTTATAATGAGCAAATGGACAGTAAGGAGGATTTTCTATTGGGAATTTTCCTGCCTGGAGAAAATCAATTTTCATGTGGGCAGGAAAAGAAGCTGGTGGGGATTATCTCAGGCAAGCTAACAGGAGATAAATTGTGGATTAAGATGATGGCGGTTTTGCCTGAATACAGGGGTAAGGGATTTGGGAGCAGGGCGATTAGGCTAATATTTGAACAGTTGATGTTGATATATAAAACACAAGAGGTTTTCTTATCTGTTATTAAGACAAATAGCGGAGGCATGCGGTTTTGGTCAAGACATGGCTTTGTTGAGATTACAAGGGTAAGAAAGACATTGTTTGAAGAAAAAGGGCTTTCTGAAGTAGTAATAATGAGAAAACACCTTTAAGTGTAACAAATGTCTGGTTGTTTACATAATATGCGTTATACGAATTAACACATATGTTTGACAAACATTTTCTGCAACGGTATAATTCTGACATAACGGTACATAATGCCGTACTTACATATAGGAGGATACCATGAAAATGGTCAGAAAAACACTACTATTATTTCCCGCAATATTGGTTGCTATTTTTTTGCTGTCCAATATTGCATATGCAGAAACAAACAAAACCGGTGTTATTACGGGAAGTGTAGTCAATTTAAGAGCAAATCCCAATACATCCTCTAAAATCCTCGATCAACTGGTAAAAGACACAAAGGTAATAGTGATAGGCAGTGAAAATAATTGGTGCAATGTTACATATAATGACAATACAGGATGGGTTTACGCAGATTATATTAAAGTTTCTGATCAATCTATTGGTGTCGGTACCGTTACAGGTTCGGTTGTGAATGTTAGAAGTAAGGCTGATATCAATTCAGAAATACTTACCAAGGTGAAAAAGGGCAATCGGTTTAACTTTTTTGAGAAATCCGGCAATTGGTATCGTATTTCAATAGCTGAGAACAGATATGGCTGGATAAACGCCGATTATTTTGATACTATCAGTCAAAATGTTTCCAGAGGCCAAAGCAATACAGCCGTTGCAGACCAGCCTGAACAAAAAGAAGCTCCTGCGGATGTGACAGGTGATACCAGAGCCCAAATAGTAGCATATGCAAAAAAGCTTTTGGGGATAAGATACGTTTACGGTGGTTCAACACCAAAGGGGTTTGACTGCTCGGGCTTTGTAAAATACGTTTTTGATAATTTTAATATAAAGCTTGCAAGATCCTCAAGGGATATGGGAAATGGCGGAACGTCAATTAAAAAAGCTGATTTACTGCCCGGTGATTTAGTATTTTTCGATACTAACGGAGGACTAAACGGAATAAACCATGTAGGTATATACATTGGCGGAGGGAAGTTTATTCACGCTTCTTCAAGTCTTGGAAGAAAGGTTACCATAACCAGCTTAAACGATAAGTTTTACACCAAGACATATATGAGGGCAAGAAGGTACATAAAAGATTAATACAAAATGTAAAATATTTACAAATTAATATTTAAAGTATATAATTAATGCAAAAAGGTGCCAAAATGGATATTATTTTTCAACGTCCGGCTGTTGCTTTTTGCATTTTTTTGTTATTGGGCATTATTAGCGCATATGTGTTAAATTCAATATTTTTTATATTGAGTTTGACTTTTCTGTTTATATGCTGCCTTTTTACTTTCAAAAGGCTTAGGAGGGGGCTTTTTGTACCCATAGGGATGCTGGTATTTTTTCTTTTCGGCGCACTGCATTTTCTTTATATAGACCATGTCCAGCTTAAAGCATTTGATGCTTATGACGGACAGCATGTGGGGGTCAAAGGCTATATAGTATCGGAGCCGGAGATAAAGGACGAAAGAGTATCCTATATTGTGAAGGTAGACAGCATTAGATTGGGCTATTCAGGTGATTTTGTAAAAGCAAGGGGGAAAATATTACTGACTACACTTAATAAAGAAGATGACAGTCTCCTCCATTACGGAAATGAGCTTATGTGCGCAGGGGTCCTTTATCAGCCAAAGGGAGTAAGAAATCCCGGCGGTTTTGATTACAGAAGGTATTTAGCCCAGAAGGGTGTTGGCGCCACAATGTTTTCCTACCCCTATGCCATTGATTCAAAAGATACCAGGAAAGGGAATTTTGCCGTCAGGCTGGGAATTAAATTGCAAAACAGAATAGTCAATGTTATAGAAAAGAGCTTACCAAAGCAGCAGGCAGGACTTTTAAACGGCATACTAATAGGATACAGAAAGGGACTTTCCAGGCAGGTGCAGGATGCCTTTAGTAATGCCGGTCTGACACATATAATGGCTGTCTCAGGTGCTAATATATCTTTTATCTTGCTTCCGGCAGCATTTTTACTTAAGAAGCTTAAAGTCAGAAAGAGGGCAGCAAATATTGCCTTAATTTTTCTTATCATGTTGTTTGTTCTCATTACCGGCTTTGAGCCATCTGTTTTAAGAGCTGCTGTAATGGCCTGTATTTTATTGCTGGCCGGAATATTATTAAGAGAACCCGATGTATATGCTGCAATTGCTGTCTCATGTATAATACTTCTGTCTGTTAGCCCCTGTATGCTTTTCAACGTTGGTTTTCAATTGTCATATGCTGCAACTGTTTCAATTGTTATGCTCTATAAAAATGTAAAAGAATTGTTTAGAAAGTATCCTATGCCCAAATGGGTCAGTGAGACTCTGGCTGCAACAATCTCAGCCCAGCTTGGGGTATTGCCCATAACTGTTTTATATTTTAACAGGTTATCTCTTATTTCAGTGGTTTCAAATCTTTTAGCTGTACCTATGCTTGAATTAATTACAATATTGGGAATGATTATGGCAATAGCCGGGCAATTTTCACTTCTTCTATCCCGGGTTTTTGGATACATAAACAGTATTTTTTTAAGTGGAGTGTTATTCATAACTAAACTTTCATCTGAAATTCCTTATGCTTCAGTAAGAATAACTACCCCGTCCACAATTTTCGTTGTTATGTACTACATATTTGTGTGGTTTGTCCTTTGGTATAGGCCGACTAAAAAAATAACCATTAAGCCTAAGCATGCTGCAATTGCTTTATCGGTTGCAGCAGTTTTATTATTGCCGGAAAGCTTTCCGCCAAAGGAGCTTCAAATAACTTTTCTCGATGTGGGACAAGGAGACTCTGCATTTATAAGGACCTATAGCGGAAAGGCTATATTGATTGACGGGGGAGGCAGTAATAATCCAAAGCAGGCATCAGATATAGGGGAAAAAGTATTGCTGCCCTTTCTTTTGGATAGTGGTGTAATGAAGCTGGATGCTGTCATAGCCAGCCATTCTCATTCAGACCACACAGAGGGGTTGTTTGACATTTTAGAGCATCTTAAGGTTAAAAGACTGATAATTCCTAGCCTTAATGATGAAACATGCTTTGATGAGCTTCTTAATGCTGCCAGTGCTAAAGGAGTACCGGTATCAAGGTGTTATGAGGGCGAGATTATCAAGCTGGATGACAAAACTTTTATGGAGGTTTTAAACCCGCCGGTAAATTGGCCATGGGATGAAGAGTCTTTAAATAACACCTCATTAGTGTTAGGATTATGTTATGATGAGACAAGTGTTTTATTTACAGGGGATGCTGAGATTGAGGTTGAAGAAAGACTGGTGGATAGGGGCATAAGCCTTACTTCCGATGTAATAAAGATAGGTCATCACGGCTCACCATCCTCCACAGGGCAAGAGTTTCTGGAAAGGGTTGACCCAAAAACCGCAGTTATAAGTGTAGGCAGTAACAACTTTGGTCATCCCGCAAATGCTATTTTGGGCTTGCTTAAAAAAAACAATATTGAGTGTCTGAGGACTGACCAATGCGGTGCAGTAATATTGAAAAGCAACGGAAAGAGGATAAAAATTAAACGAACAGTTCAGGGAGAGAGAGAAGAAATAAATGAGTGAAGCATTGCTAAGGAAAGCAATTAAGGACAAAAAAATAGGGAAGCTGTACCTTTTTTATGGCTGCGAAGAATATTTAAAAAGAAATTATATCGAATACATTGAAAAAAACCTTTTAGATGAAAATACAAAGCTTTTAAACAAGGTGGTGTTAGAGGATAATATTACAGTTACCTCTATCATTGACAACTGCGAAACACTGCCGCTGTTCTCTGACAGAAGAATGGTAGTGGTAAAAAATTCAGGTCTGTTTAAAAGTAAAAAAACAAAGAGCAGCAGCACAAAAGGCAAGGGGGATGACGAGCTTGCCCAGTTTTTAAAAAATGTGCCGGAGCATGCCTGCCTGATATTTAGTGAAGCCGATATAGATAAAAGAAGTAAGGCAGCTGGTATTATAAAGGAGCATGGGCTTATTGTGGAGTTTGACTTCAGGAAGCCTGAGGAATTGGCTGGTTGGGTAATTAAAATGACAAGAAAACAAGGCTATGAAATGGATATGTATACAGCAGCTCATCTTGTAGAATATTGTGAGAGCGGAATGGATGATGTGCTAAACGAAATAAATAAGCTTTGTGCATATGCAGCCGACAGGAAGAAGATAACTGTGGATGATATAGTTAAGGTTTGCACACGTTCTGTAAAAAGCAGGATTTTTGATCTGACCGATGCTATTGCGAGGATGCAGACAGATAAGGCATTGGCAATTTTGGACGATATGCTTGTCCTTAAGGAGCCTATTCCTAAAATAATTTTTTTAATAGCAAAGCAATTGCGCCAGATGCTTCAAATCAATCTTATGCTCAAGGAGGGGGCTACTAAGGATTCTATAATATCGGCACTTAAGCTCAACAGATATTTTGCTGGAAAAACAATCAGTCAGGCGCAAATGTTTCCGGTTAAGAAGCTTGAGAAAGCAATTGAGACAGGGCTCACCCTTGATTTGGCTATTAAAACCGGAAGACTTAAAGACAGAGCCGCTGTGGAATTAATGATTACACAGATGTCCAAATAAAGGGTATAAATAAACAAAAAGCTCGGTCACTTATGAACTTGAGAGTCCATATGCTGCTCGAAGCTTTTTTTGTTTATTGTTTATAAGTAATGAAATTTTATTTTGCTGCATTTAAAGCCTTTGCAAGCTTTGATTTTCTTCTCGCAGCGGTGTTCTTATGAATTATATTTTTTGAAACCGCTTTGTCAATTGCTTTGACAGTAGTGCTTAAAACATCAGAAGCAGCAGCGTCTTTAGATTGAATTGCTTCGTTGCACTTTTTTATTGATGTCTTAAGAGCGGACTTTGCTGCAGTATTGCGTAAAGTTTTTCTTTTTGCAGTTTCAACTCTTTTAATAGCTGACTTTATATTTGGCAAACCTATCACCTCCTGCGATGCTATTCATATAAATTAACATCAGATATTTTACCACTAACAAGATGAAAAAGCAAGAAACCCACTTATTTTTTACTGTTTTGTGTGGAATGCTAATAATTGAGTACAAAAAAGAAAGGGTTTCAATATATGGATAGTTTCAGGAATATCAGAACTGATTTGACACTTGAGGCACATGAGCTTCTAAAGGAGAAGGCAGTAAAAGAGAAAAATGAGGAACAGGACATACCCGGAGTTGAGGTGGAAAGTGCCGGAGATGAGGATATAAAAATAACACGGGTCAGAGTAACCTCACCGGACGGCGAGCAAGCAATCGGTAAGCCCATGGGCAATTACATCACCTTAGAAATTCCAAGACTTAGGGAGAATGACCAGGAGCTTTATGAAAACACATGCAAAGCCCTGGCAAAGGAATTGACAGGTATTTTAAAGCTGAATGAAAAGACTATGACACTTGTTGTGGGGCTGGGGAATTGGAATGTAACGCCTGATGCCCTTGGCCCAAAGGTAGTATCAAGTATGATGGTCACAAGGCACATGCTGGAATATGTGCCGGAACAGGTGGATAAGGGTGTGCGGCCTGTATGCGCTATTGCGCCGGGAGTACTTGGTATTACAGGAATTGAGACGGGAGAGATAGTAAGGGGAATAGTTGAGAGAATAAGACCAGATTATGTAATTGCCATTGACGCATTGGCTTCTCGAAAATTGGAGAGGGTCAACACAACTATACAAGTTGCGGATACGGGCATATCACCGGGGTCCGGTGTCGGAAATAAAAGAATGGAGCTGTCAGTAGACACGCTGGGAATTCCTGTATTGGCAATAGGTGTACCTACAGTTGTAGATGCAGCAACAATGGCAAATGATACGATAGATATGGTTCTTGACAGTATGATTGAACAAGCGCCTTCAGGAAGTGAGTTTTATAGGATGATGAAGAGTATAGACAGAGCAGAAAAATATGCATTGATTCAACAGGTACTGGAGCCCTATGTAGGCAATTTAATTGTAACACCTAAGGAGATAGATGAGGTGGTGCAAAAGGTGTCAAAGGTAATAGCAAACGGGCTGAATATCGCCCTGCATCAGGGGATAACACTTGACGATGTTGATCGCTACTTAAATTAAAACAACAAAGCCGACTGTTTTACACAGCTGGCTTTGCCGCTTTTAAGCTGGTACTGCTTTTTCTATCTGTCAGCCAGATTTATTTGGATTTTTTTCTTCTAAGTCCTATACCTGCACTTACAATGAGAGCGCCAAGACCATATAGATAGAATGGAGCCGTGCCTCCTGTTTTAGGTAATGTACCAATAGGAACATGCTCTTCTGAAACATTGATTTCACCTTCAGGTATCTCCTCAGGCGGAATTTCCTCCACAGGTTCCTCGGGTTCGTCAACAGGCGGTTCCACAGGCGGTTCCACAGGTGGTTCTACAGGTGGTTCAACCGGTGGGTCTACCGGAGGATCAACAGGAGGATCAACCGGTGGGTTATAAGGTGGTACATAGGGAGGTGAAACTCTGACACTGGCATTATCTGAGTCAGTCAAGCGATATCTGCCAGGAACTTCAGGATCCTCCTCTTCTTCAGCTTCAGTTGCTCTGACTCCTACTGGTTCAAATTCTGAGTCATAATAGTAGCCTGTTACTGTCGCTGCATTGTTATATGTGCCTGGAGAGTTTACATAAACTGTATAGGTCAGAATAATATCCTCTGTATCTGTACCACCTGTACCAGGGATATTACCTATAGTCCAGGTTTTAGTTGTCTCATCAAAACCAATGCTGCCGTTATATGTGTAAGTTGCAGTTGAACCCTCCGGCCCTGTCATTACGTCAGTGACTGTTACATCATGCAATTCTATTTCCCAGTCATTCCGTATGCGAAGCTCATATGTGAAGGTGCCGCTTCTTCCTCTGATAAGGTCCGGGCCAATGACTTTTTTAGTTATGCTAAGTCCCGGAGCCTTGACATATCCGTAAGCGGTGTTATCCTCTAAAAGCTCTTCATCTTCACAGATGGGTATTTCATGCATGAAAAGTGCTGATACATTGGCTGTATTAATGTACTCTCCATGTTTGTCAACCTCTACGCTGTAATAGAAGGTTATGCTATCACCAGGTTTGAGATATGTGACTTCAGGTCTATATGTTCTTATATCAGCGCCGCCTGAATCAGTAAATGTATCGTACGGTTCAGGGTAATAAGTAACTACAGCGCCCTCAGGATGTGACATGATATCAGAAAAGTATATGCCACTAAGAGTTCTGTTGCCTGTATTTGTTATAGTCACGGTGTAATTAAACGTCG